>CBFDCQ010000005.1:0-88002 GCA_965603355.1 uncultured bacterium | reverse complement strand
GGAGGACATTTCTAATGCGTTAACATAGAGGACATTTCTAAAGAGTCTTGACAGAGTAGGTTCGGGCGGGACATCAAAGCACACAGGCGTGCTTTCGATCGTTGCAGCCCGTTCTACCGAGTGGGTTTCAGGAGGGCTGGTACAAGCTCGCGCCATCATCAGAAGACAGTGACCGTCTATTTCGGCGCGGCGGTTACTCATCTTCCGGTTGGGGTAACCGCTCGGCGGGAGGCTTCTGCGCGACAACGACGATCGACAGACCAGGATGAGGGAGCAGTTTCTCGAGCATACCGGTGAAGGGTACCAGCATGTCGTAGATTTTCAGTTGAAACTTGCCAAAAGTGGTTCGCCCCAGAAGACGGTTATTTACAAGCCATCCTAATACGCCCAGAGCATTAACGTTGAAGACCCGCCTGACCGACAGGCCCGCCGATTCCATCTTCTGGACGATTTCCCGTCTGCTGTACCGCCGGAGATGTCCCAGCTCGCGGTCCAATCTGCTCATCAAGAACCTATATTGCGGAACCTGCACGATCAGATGCCCGCCTTCACACAGAGCAGTGGCCATCCGGCGCAGGGCATCTACATCGCCCTGAACGTGTTCAAGCACATTAAGACACACCACAGAGTCGTATTGACCGGCCAGCTCGTCAAACCCCTCTTCTCGGGTAACGTCGAGCCTTGCGACCCTTACCATACCGTAGTTACGAAAGGCCTGCGTGAGGATCTCAATATACTGTTCGTCACAGTCGCTCACCGTAAGGAGTTCCCGCTTCGGCAATTGTCGCGAGATGTTGCCGATCCCCGAGCCGGTCTCGAGTATTCGCTGGCCTAACCAGGGCGCTATAAATTTTGTCAGCCATGCCGTGAACCTTCGCGTCGCAGTAAGTTCGTGAAGGATGGCGTGACCGAGACGTTCCTCATAGCAATCATCTAGGAGCTTAAACTTCAGGATCACGTACAAGGCCGCGATCCCATCTTTCCAGTTTGCCTTTTTCCCCTCGAGGTAGGTGCGACCGTAGTAGCTGATGGGGATCTCGTAGACAATGCAGTTCCGCTTGGCGACCTTGGCGGTGATCTCGGGTTCCAGACCGAAGCGGTTTGACCTGATGGGGATCGTCCGCAGGATGTCGGCACGAAATGCCTTATAGCATGTCTCAATATCGGTAAGCGTCAGACCCGTGCACAGGTTGGACAGGAAGGTGATGAGCTGGTTTCCGAGGAAGTGATGAAAGTTCAGCGCGCGGCGGCGCGTTGATAGCGCAAAACGGGAGCCATAGACCACATCAGCATGGCCGTCTAGAATCGGCTCAAGGAGCCGGGAGTATTCATTCGGGTCGTATTCCAGATCGGCATCCTGAAAGACGGCGATGTCGCCGCGCATCACGCTGATCGCCCTGCGGATGGCGGCCCCCTTGCCGCGATTGCGATCCTGCCTGAGCAGCCGAATTGATTCCGGATGCTCACGTTCGAGATCCTGAAGGATCTCGAACGTGCCGTCGGTCGAACAATCGTCCACGATAACAAGCTCGCTTTCCAGCCCCTCGGGCAGAGAAGCATCCAGGATGTTCTGCACACATTTCCTGATAAAGGCCCGTTCGTTGTAAACGGCCATGAGTATCGATAACAGTTGCCGTTCTTCTTGTCTTAACATTTTGTCTACATACCAGCTTCGTTCTGGGGATATGGCGCAGACGCTGAAGAGCGCCTCACGCGTACCTCATATACAGTGACCTGGCCACTCCTGTATACCGGAACTAGCCAGGGGTGATCCTCTGAATCCATGCCACCGGCAATATCGTCATAGGGACTACTCAATACGTAACGAACTCTGTAGCGACGCGCCAGATCACGCTTGTATGCGTCATCCGCCTGCCTTCGATAGAAACGATCGGTCTCCTGACACCGTTTCTCGAAGTCCACCGTCATAGCCCAGCTCCCGTTCACGACTTTGTTGTGTGAGTATCGTGGTACGAAGGACGGCCACGATCGGCAAAGCACTACCTCGTCAGGTTGTGTGTTGGTGTCGAGCCAAGCATACGCGTTCATCATGTCAGCAGAGATGAAGGACGGGTACTGCTGCGCGTTCACAGTGCCGACCAACCCCCCGAAGAATATGATATTAGATAGACAGGCCAGCCCCATGAATAGGCACGCGAGGAGAAGCTTGCGCTTCTCCTGCTTCATTCTCACGGGAAAGAAACCGTCCAGTAAGCGATGACGCGTTAACCATCCGTACAGCCTCCTCAACGGGCCCCCGGTGGCAAGGATGGCCGGAGCGATCTGAAAAGGTGACCACGCTTCGCCACCGCTGCGCCAATAAGGATAGGCCTGTGCAACCAGAATTGTCACGAGACACCATAACGACAGGATCAGCGTGCTGATCTGGCGCTCCTGCACACGGACGAACCCTTCGAAGCAGATCAGCGATAGTAGAAACGGAAGTCCGAAATGCAGGATGAAACCAAACAGAAGAGCCTGGGGAGTGTCGAGGTCGGTCACCCCCATTATTCCTGAGAGCTTGACATAAAGATGGTATAGCGCCATTGGCAACGAGATCAGTATCACCAGGATGTATTTGCTTGACAGAGCCAGGTCAACGCGGCGGTCGCGCGCGCTCATCAGCACAATCGCGAGAAGGCAGGTAGCCCAGGCTACCGGCGCGTGATAAGGGCGGAGAAACATCAAGCCTAATAACGCTACGCCACTGGCCGCGAAGGGCCTCAGTTTTCGCGTTTGCGTGCCGAGAATCAGGAATGCGATGAACAGGATTTCGACAGCCTGAACACGAATGAAATGCGGCATCCACAGGAGGTTGCCGAATGTTGTGAAACCCCGAATGTCCATACTAGGTGGAAAATTGGCCAGGCCCATGCGCGTGATGAGCCATGGAATCCACCCCAAACCCATTCCAAATACTATCACCATCAGCGCGAATCGCCGTTGAAAGCGGTTCTCCAGGCAAATCGTGCACAGAAAGTATATAGAACAGAGGAGAAACGGTACGGTCACTATGCGGTCGAGATGATGCACCGTTTCTATAGGCAAACCTGTCCAGCGGCAGATCTTCCCGTAAAACCACCATTCGGGACTGAACAAGGCATACGGCAGCAGCTCCGGCGTGAGCCTGTTGGTGAACAGGTTGTGCCCGTTTTGCGCCTGCCGGGCGAGCATGAAGTAGGCGTTGCAGCTCTCGAACGCCGGTCCGGCGGTGTGGATGAATACCTGTTCTGAAGAACTGTTCAGGATTCCCAGTACGGTCGGTATCATCCCCAGGATGATAAACACGAGGGAAATGGCGAGAGGAAAGCGGTATTCCGAACGCAGAACCTGATGCTCTGTCAGCACGGCAATCTTCCTTTGCAGATCCACGAATAGAAGGGACGCCTGTTTGCGTTTAGTGCGTTATGGTAGCACATGCATACTAGTACGTCAACTCGAAAACAGAGTGAGCCGCCTACAGTTATGACTTTGGCGAAGAGATGCCCGCGGGGCGTTTTGGAAGGTCGAGCTTATGGAAAGGTTGGCATGGGCGCACCGCGCTGGTTCACGTGTGTGCCTTGGTTGCTCCGTCCAGCTACCGATCTCGGAATGACGGCACCGTTTCTTGCACTAGCACCCTGATTCAGAAGGAGGCGCCTTTGCGGCCCTTGAACTGGCTGAAATAGCGCATGAGCCCTTCTCCAAAGTACCCTGGCATAACCCTCAGCGTTTTGTACAGAGAACCGCCCATTGACAGTCTTATGACCTGAAAGTATGTGACAGGTTCATGAACGATCAGAGAAAGCAATCTCGAAATGAACAGAAGGCTCCTGAACCTGAACCCTGAAGGACCCTGTTTGTATAAGCGAACAATTGCGTTCATGTGTCGTTTACCCAGGAAGGTAGCAAGTCTGATCATGTCGTTGAGAACGTTTCTGTCGTAAATGAAGTAGTCCTTGGTCAGTATATCCTCTATCTGCTCCGGGCACTCGCGCGACGCCCTCTCGTACAGTTCGGTACCCAAATAGAACACTAATGAGAGGTACTGGGTATAGAATGGTCTAGGCGTATCCATGAGGGTTTGTATTGTCTGAATCTTATCTTCCTCCGTTTCAAAGGGGTTGTCCAGTATTACGTCGTAGAATGCGGCAACATTGAAATCCTTGATGATCTTCGCTGCCTTGAGGAAATCCCCCGCGAGCGATTTCCGCTTGTAGATGTCCTTCAGGACGCGGTCGCTCCCGCTCTGCAGCCCCAGGCTGATCCAGGCCAGGCCAGCGCCCTTCAGCCAGTTCATCCTCTTTTTGGTAATGTATATAGGGATGCTTCTGGCAACGAAAGGCTTTGCTATCTTATCCTTATAGCCTTTGCAGAATTCGCCGAGGTACTCATCGCCGCAAGCGAGAAAACAGTCGTCCTGGAAGTTAATGTACTCGAGTTCCGGGTTGTCGCGCATGGCTCTCTCAAGCTCGGAGATTATGTTTCGTATGCTTCTGCGTCTAATCTTCCGGGATTGATATAAACGCGAGACGAAGTTGTTGCAGCAATACGTGCAAGAGAACGGGCAGCCTCTTGAAGTGATCACGCTGTATGTTATTCCCCTGTATCTTGTATATTTCCTGAACAGCCGTCTTGTGAGCGGCGATATCCTGCTCTTAACCTGAATAAAAGCATTGACGGGAATGTGATCATAGACGGGCAGTTCATCCAAGTTGTCGATAAGTGGATTCAGCGGGTTCCTTTCCATTCGACCGTCCAGCCGGAAACAGAGGTTGTTTATACCCGTGACATCCTCGCCCCTCTCAATGGCGTTTGACAGGTCGAGTATTGTCCCTTCTCCTTCTCCAATGCACACATAGTCGGCGTAATCCAGACACGTTTCCGGGGCGATTGTGGGATGTATGCCTCCCCACAGAACTGGGACGGATTTGAAATTGACTTTTAGGTACTTGGTGAGATCACACGCCCTATGGTACTCGACGGACATCAGGCTGACGCCGATGAGCTTGGGAGATAGGTCGGAGATGAGCCTTCCAATGTTCTTCAAGGCATCTTGGCCCGAGCTGAAGTTTGGCAGATAGAGTAGGTGTGGACTATGACCGTTTTCCCGCAGGTAGTAGTGCAGGCATTTCAGCCCTATTACGTCCAGGTCTCTCTGAAGCGAGATCAACAATACGTTCACGTCTCGAAACCTCATCTACCGGTCTGGATAGCATCGGGACTAACTGTGCCTTCCCGATGTCGACAGAGCTTCTTCTCAGCATACTCGTAGCTTACATAATGAGTCGGTTTAGGCACCAGCCTGTGCCGACTCGATTGTGCTAGTAGACACGGAAGACCTTTGTTACGGCTTGCGCCGACCGAAACCATACGCCGTACTCGGTGCTCAGGGTCCCCTTCTCAAACCTCGACTGAAGGGCGTTGCCCTGAGCCGGAGTTCTGCCTCTCGGCGGTACTAGCTGAGACTTCCCTTACGGAACCTGCCGCGACCCTATTCTTCGCCATTGTACGTACGCTGGCAGGCGCTGTCAACGCTTCATTCTGTGTTGTGGTCAGTCGGTGAGGCGGCATACGGCGTGGAAGTCCGCGCTTGGACCGCCAGGTATTGAGCCATTTACAGTTATGACATTGGAGGAGAAGAACGCACACACTCTCTCTGAAGGGCTCCTTGCGCGCCCACGGTGCCGGCCACTTAATGTTTGCACACGTCGCTGCGACGGGCCGTGTGCCGGGCATGAATACTCTCTGACGAGGGCTGGAAGCGTCGTGTGGTATAATGATGCTGAAAGGCTGTATGGACTTTACAGTCTGCGGTTCGAAGGGTTAAGGGAACTAGCTATGATGCGGTTTTGCCCGGTATGCGGTTCAGATAATGTTGGTGCTGCTATGAAATGTGCGGTTTGCGGTGCGGAAATCGCCACCGAACGTCCTCAACGGAACGAGCAGCATCCGCCGGAAGCGGATTTCGTAGAGGCTTGTCGTGCGGGAGATGAAACAGAGGCGCAGGTAATCCGTGGCGCGCTTGAGGCTAACGGCATAGAGTGCGTGCTGCGCGGTGAGTCGTTACGGCTTACCCACGGAATCACCGTTGACGGGTTAGCAGAGGTCGCGGTTCTCGTCAGACACGAGGATGCCGACCGAGCGCGTGAAGTCATTGCTCGCGCTCGCGGAACAGCCGCCTGACATTCCGCACCTCCTGCGATCACGCCGAACCGTTCGAAGCCCGGTCAGACGTACCGGTGAAGGCTCTCGAGAGCCATAGGCAGGAATTTCAGACCCAGGAAGGTGAACAATACCAGTAGAAAGCCCAGGAACGACACGAACGCCACCTTTCTACCGCGCCAGCCGTGCACAAGTCGAACATGCAGGTATGCCGCGTAGACCAGCCAGCAGACAAGCGACATGGTCTCCTTAGGGTCCCAACCCCAATACCTTCCCCACGTGCGGTCAGCCCATACTGCGCCGGTTATAAGGCCGATCGTCAGGAGCGGAAATCCCACCTGAACACCGCGGTACCCGATATCATCCAACTGCCCCGTCTGAGAGGCCGTCTCGGTCTGATCGGGAGCCCGAGGCTCTTTCCGGCCGAAAAGCAGGATGGCGGAGGCGACAAACGAGACCGCAAGAACTCCATAAGCCAGGAAGTACGAGAAGACGTGTATTGTGAGCCAGTTGCTGCGCAACGCGGGAAGAAGCGGTGCGATAGCGTCGTCGAGCAAACAGGCGTATCCGAGAGCAAGTATCGTGATACCCGTCACCGGCGCGCCAAGCCATGACGGGGCTCCGCGGCTTTTCATAACGAGGAAAGCCGTCGTTGTCGCCCATGCGAACAGCACGACCGACTCGTACATGCTCGTGAACGGCGGATGGCCCGCGTGTATCCATCTGAACACGATAGATATGGTCAGGGCGGACAGGCCCAGACGCAACAGCACCGAGATCAACGTGTCGAGCCGCCATTTGCGTACAAACGCGTCTAGAATATAGGCCACTTCCGTGAGAATGTAGAAGCCAAACGCCAGGTTCAGAAATAGATTCCACGCCATAGCTTATCCGCCGCTCCCTTTCGCTTCAACAATGCGGGTAAGAGACAGGCCCCGCATGACGAGCCGCATCTCCGCTCCATACGCTCAGCCCCCCAAGTTTAACAATTCGCCGCGCCTTAGTCCAGTGTTGGTCGGTTGCATCGAGTAAGCAATTATTCCGGCAAACGTCAGCGACCAGGAGTCGATTGCCAAGCGCCCACGACACGAGATCAAAAAAGGGCCTCGTTTTCGCAAGGCCCTGCTTATCCACTTCTGGTTCCGTGTGTGAAGAACCGGTCTTAGGCAGTCTGAAAGCCGGTCTCCGTTCTTGCGGCTGAACGCCGGCGCGCCGCTTACAGGTACTTCAGCACGAGTATGGCCACAACGACGCTTCCAACGCCGATAGCAATTTCCTTCTTTGTTGGAGGCTCGGCGGTGATCACCTTCTTGGCTTTCTTGTCACCACCCTTGATCTTGAGGTCGTCGAGACCGCCGACAGCCCACGCCTGCTCGGCGAGGCCGGCCAGCACGCCAACGACAATTGCCAACAGGCATATCGACAAGAACAATTTACTCCACATCAACCTCATCCCCTTTCCGAAAATCCTTCGCGCAAGTCCATGTTACCGCGCGTGTTCATATTACCACATTTGTCTCACTGTTACAACCGCGCCGTGCCGTGGATTCACCCGGGCCGCCGTGTATTGAGGTTGAGCCTGTCTTCGATCAGGGCGACAACTGCGGGCGCATCCGCGAGGCTGAAGCACGGCACATCCGCCGTACCGCCCGGCGCTTCTCCCACTACGGCAAGCAGATCCGGGTCGCCGTAGCAGGACAGCGACTCCCCGAGCGTAGTCTCAATCTTCGGGAAACGGAGCGTCTTGAAGCCCTCGAGTATTATCAGGTCGACGTCCGGGAATAGCCGTCGACATATCTCATCAATCGGAGTCTGCACCGACAGACGGCCGAAAAAGGCCATCTTCTCCTGCTCCGAGGATAGCACGGCAACCGCCTGCGCGCCGGCACGGTAGTGCCTATCGCTGTCCTTACCCTCGAGGTCGATCTCGAACCCTCCCCGGGCATCCTTCATCGTCCCGACGCAATACCCCTTCTCGGCGAGGGCGTGGATCAGACGCTCGACGAGCGTGGTCTTGCCGGTTTTGCTGCGACCGACGACGGCGAGGACTGGTGGGAGCGTGTCCGGGCTAGGCGTTTTGGCCCTTGTCTCCTGAGGGCTTTTCCGTTTCGTCATCAGGCGGGGCTTCTCTGGCTGCCTTGAATTCCTTGATCCCTTTCCCAAGGGCCTTCCCAACTTCCGGGAGCTTGCCGGCGCCGAATACTATCAACAAGGCAAGCACTATGAGGACCATTTCCACCGGACCCGGAGTCCAGAAGGCGTAGACGATTTCCATGTGTATTCCACCTCCAGTTGTGCGCGTTTCAGCGCCTGCTCGTCTCAAGAGGTCATGCTATGCTTCAATTCGGCCCCATTATAATCAAATGAGCGGCAGAATGCAAGCGCAATCGGCGCGCTCGCGATGGCAGTGTATCGCGCGGGACTGTGCTATGGAGGTCGGGCGGCCGCCGCAACGGCGACCGCCCGCACATCGGCATCACCTTTCAGGGTCGTTTACTCGTCGTCGTCATCGTCCTCTTCATCGTCATCGTCATCGTCGTCGTAATCGTCATCGTCATCGTCCTCACGGGCTTCCTCGCAACGACTGCAGGTACAACTCTTCTTACACGGCAGCTTGATGGAAGCCAGGTATGGCGGAAGCGCCGGGTCCATCAGCGGCTCGTACGGCGGAAACGGGCTCAACGCGACCTCGACCACCCCTCCGGCCGCCCTCTCGACGGCCCGAAACGTCCCACTGATCGTCCCGAACGTGACTGCGAACACAGGCGATATGATACCGAACGGATTGCCCGGAGAGTTTTCCCGAATATGCGCCTCTATTTCGCTGGGTAGCTCGAGCCAGCAGAAGCCAACGTTAGCAACTCCCCGCGCAAACTCGCCTGCACTACCCTTCAGCGAGACGCGCTGCTCCTCCTCCCTCGCGCGCGACGACCCAGCTCCGACGATGCATCCCGTGGCAAGAAACAGCAGTGACAATACCATCGCCAGCGAAATGCTCTTCTGTACACCGCTTCCACGAACTGTCATGATGCTACCCCCTCTCTAATGTAACCGGCTTGCCCCTACCGTCACTATCCATGATAATCGCCGGAGTTACCCGGAAGGTTCCGTTGAAGGTGCCGCAGCAACTCTTCATCCAACCTGGAACCACCTTTCGTCGCCATTCCCGGCCCAGGCATACACTTCACGAAAGAACCACCATGGCTGCAACAACACCCACCATGGTATCATACGGATGTGAACACCAAAAGGTTACAGGAATTCGCTCCAAAGTGACGGCGGACCCAAAGAGAAGGTTGGTCAGCGTGTCGGGATTGGGTCGCTGAATCTGAGGTCAACATACTGGCGAACTGCCGGGAACCCGTCGGTTTCCTTCCATAAGAGCGCCAATCTGTATAGGCACCCATCGAGATTTTCTCTGGGCCACCGAATCTCGTACTCTCTGTTCGCCAGAATCATGATCAGCGATTTCTGCTCGCTGATATCGATCTCGGACACGGTCAGTTCCTTTGCGATAGGGTCCGAGGAGAAGATGCGCCACAGCTCGAGCGCCTCTTTGAGACCGTCGTCCGTCAGCCGGGCGCCCGTTCTGAGAAACCCGGGCTTCTTGACGCCGCTGATTATGGCGCCTTCCGGGGCTACACCCTTCTTGCACTCACCGAGCATAACCCCTTCAGAATCAAGTTCATATGCCTTATCGAACACTACCAACGCGAGCGGCTCCCTCTCCACGACGCGGATTGATACGAGGCTCGGTACGGTCACCGCGACCTGTGCGTACTTCACTCGAGGGTGTTCCACGATGCGCTCGGCTGCCTCTTCAGGCCCGATAGAGAAGATCGGGTTACCCGGGCGTATGCCCGAATACTCGATGATCTCATCCTCGGAGGCGCGGTTCGTGCCGGCAACCTCTATGAATTCCACACGATATCGCTCGGAATCTTTCAGATACCTCTTCAAGTCCACATAAATGGCAGCCCCGACAAGCGCCAACACTATCAGTGGGATAACGATCCGCGCCGTCCGTTTGATGTTACGTATCTTGCGGCGACGCGGGATCGGTTTTCGTTTACCCCTGGTCTTGCGCGACTTTCTCACTGCGCGAAGTCCCCTATCAGCTCCACCTCAAGTTCGAGTTGTACGCCCGTTTCTCCCCTAACCCGCTCTTTCACCCGCCGTATCAGCGAGAACACATCGGCAGCGGTCGCATCGTCTTCGTTGACGATGAAGTTGGCGTGAAGTTCCGACACTCTTGCCGCGCCGGCGACAACGCCCTTCAGGCCCAGCGAATCGATGATCCGGCCGGCACTATCTCCCGGCGGGTTCTTGAATATGCACCCGGCGGTTCTCTTAGAGAGGGGCTGCGTTCTCTCGCGCACACTCATAAGATGTTCGATCTTCTCGCGCGCAAGTTCAGGAACAGCCTCGTTCAACTCGAACTCCACCTCGAGCACTATGCCGGGCGCTTCGGCGGCGCGGTACGAGAACGCGATGGTTTCTTTGCCAAGCAGCCGTCTCTCACCCTCCACCATCGCGACGATTCTCTTCACCACCCCGGACATCTCCGCGCCGTGCGCCCCGGCGTTCACGACGACCGCTCCACCCACTGTGCCCGGTATTCCTCCCGCCCACTCGAGGCCGGAAAAACCGTCGCCCGCGAGCCTTCGCACAAGACGCGGAAGGCTAAGTCCTGCACCGCACGTCACGCCCCCTGCAACCGGCCTGTACCGACGAAAACAGCGCGACAGATTGACTACCGCGCCGCGCCATCCAGAGTCAGACACAAGCACATTAGAGCCCCTGCCCAATGCCATGTGTGGTACCGACTCTCTCTGGCAGAAGGATAGGACGTCCAACGCCGCTCCGACTGTACGCGGTTTGATCCAGAGGTCCGCGGGACCGCCCACGCCCAACGTCGTGTGACGGGACAACGGTTCGTTCCTCCTCGCGTCCTTAGGCGCGATACGTTCTATGTACCGGTACGCAGCGTCGCGATCCGCGTTTTGTTCCGAGCGGACGTCCCCTGTGTAAACCACCCTCACAGAGCTCCTTTCCGCCCCTTGAGCAGCTTTACCATCTGATCGCTTACGCGCCCGATGTCGCCCGCTCCCAGAAAAAGGACTGCGTCACCCGGGCGCAACGATTCTGCGAGGAGTTTCGGAACTTCATCTTTGTCCTCGATATATTCCACCGCGTCGTGTCCAGCTGCGCGTGCGGCTTTAGCAACGTTCATGCCCGACACGCCGGGCATCGGCTCCTCCCTCGACGTCCCGTAAATCTTGGTCACCACGAGCCGGTCCGTCTTCGCCAAAGCGCGCCCAAAATCGTCGCAGAAGAACTTCGTCCGGCTGTAAAGATGCGGCTGGAACACCGCCACTATACGGCGCGGACGCAGGGACCGTACGGCCTCCAAAGTTGCTTCAATCTCCGTGGGATGATGAGCGTAATCCTCGAATACCGCAATGCCTGAAACGTTGCCTTTCAGCTCAAACCGTCTCTTGACGCCGCCGAACAGCTTCAGCCCGGCGCGGATGTCCGCGAACTTCATGCCGAGACCCAATCCGACGCTTATAGCGGCGAGCGCGTTCAAGACGTTATGTTTGCCGACCGCGCGGATGCTGACCGTACCCAGCTTACCGGTCTTACCCAACCGCTCGTTTTCATTATGCACCGTAAACTTCGATTCTATTCGCCCAACGTCAGCCAGGTTCTTCCCCGGCGTCTTGAGCGAGATGTCTTTAGCCAAAACATCCGCACCCCGGCGCAGACCATAGGCGATGTATGTCGCCGTGATCTCCGGAATGATGGACCGCACGTTCGCGTCGTCCCTGCAGACTACCGAGAAACCGTAGAACGGAACCCTGTTGACGAAATCGAGAAAGGCCGCCTTGAGCGCGTCGAGCGTGCCGTAGTACTCCATGTGTTCCGGATCAATATTCGTCACGACGGTCACTGTCGGATACAGTTTCAGGAAGGATCCGTCGTGCTCGTCGGTTTCCGCTACGAGATAATCTCCCGTGCCCCACGCCACGTTGCTGTTTCTTTTGGTGAGGATGCCCCCAACGATGGCCGTCGACTCGACTTCCGCTTTTTCGAGTATGGCGGACATTATGGAGGTCGTGGTGGTCTTACCGTGCGTGCCCCCGACGGCTATGGCATGCTGTTTAAGTCGCATCAGGTCGGCGAGAAGTTGCGACCGGGGTATCACGGGAAGCCGGCGCCGTCTCGCAGCCTGAACTTCGACGTTGTCCTCCGAAATCGCTGTCGATCTGACTACGACGTTCGCGTCGCCGAGGTTTTTCGCAACGTGGCCCTGGAAGAAAGTCGCGCCAAGCTGAACAAGCCTGTCCGTGATATCGCTCCGCCTGAGATCCGACCCCGTGACCCTATATCCAAGGTTGAGCAGTATCTCCGCGAGACCGCTCATGCCGATCCCGCCAATTCCCACGAAATGGATCCGCCGCATACCACTTAACATGACGTGAGCCCCCTCTCGCACCACCACGCTTACTGCAGATTATATCAGGCGTACCTTTCCGCAAACAAGGCCGCCGTTGCCTTCGCGAACCGCATCCCGCTCCAGTTTACTTCCGTCGTATCCGTCTTGACACGCGCTCGCCCAACTCCTTAGCAGACGTCTCGCAACGTTTGACAACAGGTTCGAGCTTGCGTTTCACTGCGGGACTCGCATAACCGACGAGGGCTAAACCAGCAACGATACACGCGATCCCCTGCAGAATCGGCAGGAATAGCCCGATTATCCCCACAATAATCAGGAGGATCCCCAATACCAAGGACACTACCTTGCGTACCATACTCCTCCACCGACTCTGTTGCGACGCGTTCGCCTGTGATCGGCCACGCGGACTGCGACGCGTATTGCAGCGAGACAGCAAGGGGGGGCTCAATTCTCCGCTGGTTCCGAATCCCGCGAGTTGCCGGCAGCTTCCTCGGGCTCCTCGGCGGCTGGCTTGTCCTCTTCGGTTGTGGCTATGGCGACGCCGACCACCTTATCGCCTTTCGCGAGAGATATCAGCCTGACGCCCTGGGTGTTACGTCCGATAATGGATATCTCCTTCACGGGCGACCTGATAACTTTGGCCTGTGCCGTCATTATGACGAGTTCATGAACGTCCCGGACCGGTTTGACCGCGACGACACGCCCGTTGCGCTTTGACGTCTTTATGTTGATGGTCCCGCGGCCGCCTCGTTTTTGGAGGCGGTACTCGGGCACTTTTGTCCGCTTGCCGTATCCATTCTCGGTCACGACCAGCACGGTCTCGTCGTCGCGCGGCACTGCCACATCAACAACCCTGTCCCCCTTCGCGAGAGATATACCGCGCACGCCTCTTGTGGCTCGCCCCATGGATCGCACGTCGCTCTCGGCGAATTTTATGGCCTGACCCTGCTCGGTGGCGAGCAGGACCGAGCTCTCGCCGTCCGTCATCAGCGTCTCAATCAACCTGTCGCCCTCGTCAAGGAGGATCGCCATGATCCCTCCTCGGCGCGGGTTGCGGAACGCGGTTAGCGCGGTCTTTTTGACCACCCCTCTTTCGGTTGCCATGAAGATGTGTTTGCCTTCCTCGAACTCCCTCACACTGAGAAACGCGGTGATCGACTCGCCCTTGTCCACATGGAGCAGGTTGACGATGGCGCGGCCCTTCGCCAGCCTGCCGCCGCGCGGCACCCGGTGAACCTTCAGCCAATGCACGCGACCTCGGTCGGTGAAAAAGAGCAGGTACTGATGCGTGGAGGCTATCAGGAGGTGCTCCACGAAGTCCTCCTCCTTCGTGCCCATACCGATCACGCCTTTACCGCCACGCCGCTGCTTCCTGTATGTGCTGACAGGTATCCTCTTAATGTAACCCGAATCCGATATGCTTACCGCCATATCTTCATCCGCGATCAAGTCTTCCAGCTCGAACTCTCCCGCCTCGGTAAGGATCTCCGTCCTTCTCGCGTCACCATGTTTCTCCTTGACTTCGAGAAGCTCCTTTTTGATTTCGGCCAGGATGTTCTCCTCACTCGACAGGATTTGCTTAAGCTTCTTTATGCGCGCCTCGAGCTCCTTGTGGTCATGGGCTAGCTTCTCTCTCTCGAGCCCGGTTAACCGGTGCAACCGCATATCCAGGATCGCGCGAGCCTGAACCTCCGTCAACCCGAACTTTCGTACCAGCCCCGCTCGGGCCTCCTCGGCGTTCTTCGACTTGCGAATCAGGCTGACGACCTCGTCGATCCGATCGACGGCTATCATCAACCCCTCGATAACGTGCGCTCGCTCTTCCGCTCGTGTCAGCTCGAACAGGGTGCGTCTGCGCACGATCTCGCGCCGGTGGTCCAGGTAGCGCAGCAGCATGTCCTTCAGACCCATAACGACCGGTCGGTTGTTGACCAAAGCCAGCATAATCGCCCCGAACGTCTCCTGCATGCTCGTATGCTTATAGAGCTGGTTCAGCACCACCTCGGCCACTTCACCCCTTTTCAGTTCCACGACGACTCTCATGCCGTCTCGGTCAGACTCATCTCTCAGGTCGGCGACCCCCTCGATCCTCTTCTGGCGGACGAGATCGGCGATACTCTCGAGAAGCCTCGATTTGTTCACCTGGAAAGGTATTTCCGTGACGACGATCCTGTCCTTGTTGCTGCGTTGAGCGCGCTCGACCGAGGCGCGGGCGCGAACCATTATCTTCCCCCTGCCGGTGCGGTACGCGCTCTCAATCCCGGCACGGCCAAGGATCACCCCGCCGGTCGGGAAATCCGGCCCGTTGATGTGCCCCATCAGCCCCGCCAGTTCTATGTCGGGATCTTCGATCAACGCCACAAGGGCGCCTACGACCTCGCCGAGATTGTGCGGCGGAATATGCGTCGCCATCGCCACGGCGATGCCGGAACTCCCGTTGACCAGCAGGCTCGGAAAAGCCGCCGGCAATACCACGGGTTCCTCCGCGGAGCCGTCATAGTTCGGCACCATGTCCACGGTCTGCCGCTCGATGTCCGCGAGCATCAGCTCGCCAATACTAGCCAATCTCGCTTCTGTGTAACGCATCGCAGCGGCGGGATCCCCGTCCATCGAACCGAAGTTGCCCTGACCGTCAACCAGCATGCCGCGATATGCGAAATCCTGGCCCATCCGCACCAGCGCATCGTATATCGCCGAATCCCCATGCGGATGATATGTACCCATGGTCTCGCCGACGATGCGGGCGCATTTTCGGTGAGGTCGACTGTGGACAAGTCCGAGCTCGCGCATGGCGTAAAGGATGCGTCTCTGCACAGGTTTCAGCCCGTCACGCACGTCCGGCAGCGCCCTACCGACAATTACGCTCATCGCGTAATCCAGATACGCGTCCCGCATCTGGTCTTCGATGTGGACAGGTATTATACGCTCATTTCGTGCATACATCTGGGAACTCTCCCGTGCCCCGTTACAACAAATCAGACATCCAGATTGCGCACTTCAAGCGCGTGGTCCTGGATGAACTCTCTTCGCGCGTCAACTGTCTCGCCCATCAGCGCCGTGAATATCTCGTCCGCCTTGACGAGGTCCTCGTAGGTCACCCTGAGCACGCTGCGCCGTTCCGGGTCCATCGTCGTCGACCACAGCTGCTCTGCCGTCATCTCGCCTAAACCTTTGTATCGCTGGATGGTTACAGATTTGCGTCCAACAGCAAGAACGTATTCGATTAGCTCGCCGAAATCCTGTGTGCTCAATTCCTCCTGGTCGCCTTTCATCAGAACGTAGGGCGCTTTCCCCACTAGTTTCAGGTTCTTATCGAGCTCCTTTAGCCGTGCAAACTCGTGGCTGCGCACAAATCCTCCATCTATAATACGCTTTCTCTTGGCACCGGCCCCCGTTGGTCGAGGTCCCGCGACGAACAGCTCCTGCTGCTCGGTAGGGGAGGCCTGGATCTGTGCCCCTTTGCCGAAAATCTTTTCCCTCTCCTCGTTCGATAGCGCGTCAAGTTTGCCTAACGCTTTGCCGGACAATCGCAGGCATTTCTTCGCAGCCTCGCGCGATACGCCGTACATTCGCTCAAGCCGTCTCAGCAACCGCTCGCTTTCCCTGTACGCCTTAACCGCGTCTATAAAGGCTTCTATGTCGACCTTCGTCTCCTTCTTCCCGCCGTTGGCGCGCAGCTTTCTCTCCTCGAGCGTCAGTTCAAACAGGTACCTCTCGAGTTGACCGTCATCCGCCAGGTACCTCTCCTTCCTTCCTTTCTGCACGCGATACAGTGGAGGCAACGCGATATACACGTAACCTTTATCCACGAGCTGCCGCGTCTTGCGGAAGAAGAAGGTGAGCAGCAGCGTGCGTATGTGCGCGCCGTCAATGTCGGCGTCGGTCATGATAATGATCTTGTGGTATCGGGCTTTGTCAACACGGAACTCTTCATCGCCTATGCCGGTACCGAGCGCCGTGATAATGTCACGTATGGTCTCGTTGCTGAGCACCTTTTCGACCCGGGCCTTTTCAACGTTGAGAATCTTACCTCTCAGTGGCAGGATCGCCTGAAAACGTCTGTCGCGCCCCTGCTTTGCGGTTCCTCCCGCCGATTCGCCCTCCACCAGGTACAGCTCCGCGAGTTCGGGATCGCACTCGGCACAGTCCGCAAGCTTTCCGGGAAGGGTGCCGGCATCCAGAGCGCTCTTGCGCCTGGCCAGCTCCCGGGCTCGTCTCGCAGCCTCTCTGGCCCGGGACGCGTTCAGGGCTTTGTCCAGTATCTTCTTGGCCACACCGGGTGATTCCTCGAAGAAGATCCCAAGGCCCTCGTTAAGGATCGACTCAACGAGGCCTTTGACCTCGCTGTTGCCCAGCTTGGTCTTGGTCTGACCTTCGAACTGAGGATCATGGAGGTGCACAGAAAGGACGGTCGTGAGGCCCTCGCGTATGTCCTCACCGGCCAGCGACTCCTTAGCGTTCTTCAGGAGGTTGTTCTTCCGCGCATAATCGTTCGCCACACGCGTGAGCGCCGATTTGAACCCTATAAGGTGCGTCCCGCCCTCCTGCGTGTTTATGTTATTGGCGAAGGTGAACACGTTCTCCGCGTACCCGTCGTTGTACTGCAGCGCGACTTGAATCCTGATGTCGTCTCGCTCCTTCTCAATGTAGACCGGTTTCGGATGAATCGCGTTCTTGTTCTTGTTCAGGTGCTCCACGAAGGACACGATGCCGCCCTCGTACTGGAACTCTTCGCGTCTGTCGTTACGCTCGTCAACGAGAACAATCCGTATTCCCTTGTTCAGAAACGCCAGCTCTCTCAGTCTGTTGACAATCGTGTCCGCGCTGAATACTGTCTCCTCAAATATCGTGTGGTCAGGTCGGAACGTCACCCTGGTCCCGCGTGACTTCGCCTTTCCAACTTTCTTGAGTTCTCCTTCGGGCACGCCCTGCTTGTATTTCTGGAAATGTGCTTTCCCGCCGCTTTTTACCTCGACCTCAAGCCACTCGGAAAGCGCATTGACTACAGACACGCCCACACCGTGGAGCCCTCCAGACACGCGATAGCTTTTCTGGTCGAACTTGGCGCCGGCGTGCAATTTCGTCATCACTACTTCGACGCCCGACTTTCGGGTCTTCGCGTGAACGTCAACCGGTATTCCTCGTCCGTTGTCGACGACCGTTACCGAATTATCAACGTGGATCGTGACATTGATCTCGGTACACTCCCCCACCATCGCCTCATCTATGGCGTTGTCAACCACCTCGAAGACAAGATGGTGAAGGCCGCGCGACCCGGTCGAACCGATATACATGCTCGGCCGCTTGCGAACGGCGCTCAAGCCTTCCAGTACCTGTATGTTCTCAGCCGAATAAGTAGACTTGGACTTTCCCATAGGCTCTGATCCTAATGTCTCTTCCCTTGCGGCGGCACACTGCGATTTGCCCTTCAAATTAACCAATATATCATATCATAAAACGGCCATTTTGTAAACAAAAAATGTAGTCCGATCGGCGGCTAAAGAGCACTATATACGGTGGTCTGGGAACCGGTAGGTCTATATATGGGCTAGCGCGTGGTTACTACACCGCTAGCTCTCGGCCGCGATTTGAACACAATCTCGTCGATATAGCTTCCACCCGTAAACGCGCGCACTCGATTCAATATCTCGTCCTTGAGAAACGAGAGCTTATGATGCTGCGCCGCACTATCGATTTCGACGTAAAGCCGTCTCCCAACAACCTTTATTGGCCGAGCGTGACTGGCGACATCGGGGCCGGTTATTTTCTCCCAACTCGTCCATATCTCGCCTAAACGGGCACTTCTACTAAGAGAACTCTTCTTGAACATCGCGCCAATGATGGAATCGACTTTCTTCACTTGGTCAGACCTTTATTGGCATGATCACGTATACGTATTCCTCGCTCTCATACGGCTTTAGCACACCGGGACTCAGAGCATCCTTTAATTGCAGCACGGTTCTGTCGGTCTCTATGCTGCCAAGCGCATCAAGCAGGTAGTCCGGGTTGAACACGATATCGATGTCGTCCCCTTCGTAAGAGACGGCAATCTCATCCTTTGCCTCGCCAACGTCTGGAGTTACAGCCGACAGTATCATCAGCCCCTTGCATATATGCAACTTCACTGAGTTAAACTCTCTGCTCGTGACCGCGCTTGCGCGCCTTGTCGCCATCGTGAAATCAAACGTGTCCACTACAACTTCCCACTCATGTTTTTTCGGGATCACCGCCTTATAATCCGGAAAGTTGCCCTCGATCAACTGCGACACCAAGCGGATATCGTCGAAAGTTAAATTAATCTGATTCTCACCGATCTCTACCAGAAGTTCCCCGTCACCTTTCATCAACCGCAGGACTTCTGTGATCATCTTGTCGGGAACTATCACTGCCGCCCTGTAATCTTTTGGAATGTCCACGTCTCTGTGGGCATAACTCATTCTTCTTCCATCTGTCGCAACCACCCTTAGTTTGCCCTTTTCCAAGTCGAACAACAGTCCCGTCAGCGTGTAGCGCGCCTGTTCACTGGAAATCGCAAACGCCGTTTTCTGAAACATCTCTCGCACCAACCTCTGTTCCAGCTTAACCGGGGTTTTGGTTTCGACGACCGGCAGAGCTGGAAACTCGTCGCCCGGCAGACTCATGATCTTGAAGAAGCTCTTGTCGCAGGTCAACGCCAGCATCTTCTCCTTTGTGCTCTGGATCAGAACGTCCTTTTCGGGCAACTCGCGCACGATCTCTCCCAGACGCGTTGCAGAAACAGATAGGCTTCCCTGCGATGTTACTTTGGCGTCAATTGTACACTCTATTCCGACACGCAGGTCGGTAGCAGACAGCTTGAGTTTGCCTTTCGTGGCATTCAAGAGTACGTTTGAAATAATAGGTAGGGCCGAACGCGAGGGGACCACATTCTGAACATACGAAATTCCTTTCTGCAGATCCGTTTTCGCTAGGGACGCTTTCATCTTTTTCTACCTCGCTGGTTTTTGTGATAAGACTCTTGTAAAAGGAATAACCGTACTAGTAATAGTAAGCCCTGTTGACAACCCTAACATCCCCTGTCGAGCAGCGATACTGTTGAAGTTTCGCTGTCGGTAAGTTGGGGATATCTCCGCCACCTTGTCCCCTATATTAACACAGAGCGAGCAAAGAAGCAATACCTCTTTGCAAAGGCAACAATCCGTCAATACCTTTGTGTCCGTCGGAGCGGGAGTTACTCACATACGCTAATAAGGACTTCTGAGAAGGCGATCCGGAGCGGCCTGTGTTGCGAGCGAGTGCGAGCGGAAAACGTGTGTGGCGGCGGACGAAATCATTGGCGATTTGGAGCTATACGCGATGCTGATTGTATAAGTCACTGGTATATAGTAGTTTGGGTGTGCATGGCGGTGAGTGAATCTTCGCGGGCGGTGGGGTTGGAGCGCGGAACAGCGAGTATTGACGCGCAGATCGGACCAAGCCGGCCCCTGTGCCTAGGCGCTCGGACACGGTGGGCACGGTGCGCGGAGTTGTTGACATGTTATCAACATGGCCTGGTACACCCTCGAGAAGGGGCTCAGAGCGCTATAGATGCATGCGTGGAGCCTGTTCGATAAGCTCACGGTACACGACCTCGATGCTCGTTGCCAGTTTCTGCAGGGAGAACTCGCTGACAGCCTTGGCCCTGGCGTTCGCGCCGAGCGTGCGTCGCAGCTGTGGATCGCGGGCGAGTTTTAGGATGGCGTCGGCCAGGGCGGCCGGATCATCCTCAACCACAAACCCATTAAGACCGTCAATCACTATTTCGGGCAGTACGCCTCTTTTGGACGCAACACACGGTTTGCCAAAAGCCATGGCCTGGAGAAGCGCCCGGCACGTCCCGTCCGTGCCCGGGTACAGGTACACCTTGGCATCGAGGCACTTGAGTGCCGCCAAATAGTCGTCTCCGCGAAAGTAACCCGGGAAAAGAACGCACCGCTCGAGGCGCAGTCTCTTTGCGGGCTCGACAGCGACCTTTTTCATTTGCGTGCCGCGACCGATGATCATGACGCGGAGATTGTCGAGTTCACGATAGGCGCGAACCACTGCGTCGAGGAGAAGGCCGAACTTGCGTCGTACCTGGATCCGCGCGACAATACCGACGATGAAGAGATCGGGCGACAACCGAAAGCGGGTGCGGAAGTCCGGCAAATCTCTTTCGGGATTGAACTGATCCGTGTCCACCGCGCCATATGCCGTCCAGACGCGCTCCTCCGGAAGATGGAAGTTCGCGATATCGTTCTGTCGCGCCTTGCGTGAGCAGGTAACAAGGCCATTGGTATACCTCTTGAGCAGGATACGGTTTCTCAGGTCCGGGCGGAGGCCGTCGCCCTCATAGCTGCTGCGCAATACCGGCGGGAAGACCTTAGAGCGGCGAGCCGCCAGGGCGGCCACGAGATGGTCGTTCTTCATGTGGGTATGAATGAGGTCGAACCGCTGCGCCTCGACGTACTCCCGAAGCCGCGAAGAGTCGAGGTAGTTGCGGCGTAGGCTTGCGTGTTTGCGGAGCCACAAGTCCGAGATGACGTTGACTCCCGCGTCGCGGGCGCGATCCGCGACGGTCGGTTCGACCGGCGGGGTTCGTACTCTGCCGCAGGCCAGAGTTACATCCATGCCGCGCGACTGCAACGCCCGGCACAAGTTCACGACCGGCTCTGCAGGGCCGGTCCACTTTGTGTTGCTGAAGAGATGGAGAACCTTCATCCTCTTCCCCGATCAAGCGCGTGAGACGGTTGCGGCGACATTCTGCTAAAGAAGTATTCCCTCTGCTGCGGGCTGCACCATGCCCTCAACGATCGGTCGATCTGAGCTATGTTATTGGACTTCCGCCGTGCCGTCAACCTCCGCCACAGCGTCACGCTCTCGAGATCGAGAAAATGAAATTCCCATTGGTCCTTCGGTCGCTCAATGATAAGTATGTTCTTTCCAGAAAGATCGTTATGGTATATCCCACTGCGGAAAAGCTTGGATACAGTCCCAGCGAGCTGGTTGAGGAACCCCGACGGCAGATCCGGATGCGATTCGAGGTACCGATCGAGGTCGGGCGCGTTCTGGAGGTAGCGCGAGACGAGCCACGCTCGACGTGGGATGCCCAAGAACCTCTTCTCGACGAGCGCGAGGTGTTGCGGTACCGAGAAACCGCGCACAGTGAACGCGTTCGCGGCGATCCACGCGCGTCGCATACGCAGGATGTTCACGGTCCCGCGTCGGCCCTTGAAAGACACTCTCAGCCGCGGTTCTTTGACGACGAGCTTCTCGGAGTATCGCCGAGCCGAGCACGGGACGACGGTTACCCAACTCTTGCGCGACTCCTTTACAAGGCGCGCATCGCGCAACGTTCTTGCCTCTTCGTGCTCGCGGAGGGCGGCCTGAAGCTCGTCGGTCGGCCAGTCGCGACGTCTATAAACTGTCAACCCGTTTACTCTCTCCTTGGTGAACTGCGAGCTCTGCTTAACGCACCGTTTGGTTCTGCTTCTCAGTCGCGTGCTCTCCAACTTTCGGGCAAGACGAGCGATCCTGGCCTCCGGTACCCGAAACGGCCCTGCCGCCTCCGAGTATGCCGCCAGCAGCTCCTTGAGATCGTCATCTTGGGCGACCGGGCGCAACGAATGGTACAGCTTGGCAATGTCCTTCACGCGTCTTCTGGAACGGAGCAGGCGGAGCCGGCGAACCGGGTGAAGGTCCACGACGAACAGTTCCGGCTCGCCCGAAGCCGTCCAGCGTACGAGGATGTTTCCGGGGTGAAAATCGGGGTGGGAAAGGCCCGCCGCGTGGATCTCGGCCAGAAGCGAGCCGACAGCCTGCATTATTGAAGCCCGGCGGCCGCCGGCGGCTCCGGAGAAATGATCGGCAATGTACTCGCCTAGCGGGACGGCGTTGTCAATCCGCCTCTCTATGATGCATGACCGGCGAAGAAGGGCGCCGCTTCGGTCTTCTCCCCATGCGAGAATCTGCGACACCGGGATCGCCTTCTCAGCGCACAGCCGGAAGGCTCGAAACGCGGCGGCTGCCTTGGATGGTGCGACAATGTGCTTCAGGCACTCTCCCGCGGTACGGACGTTGTACCTCTTCACAATTACGGGGATATCGCCCGCCAGCGACATGACCGTTCTTGCCGGATTCGACTTCAGAACCTCCACGCTGTCGCTTTCCGGGCACCTCAAAGTGGCAATGGTGTGCTGGACGAGCGGTTCGTCGTCGGCGCTCGATACGCGCCAACGCCAGCGTTTCGCGAGGCCATCCTCTTCCGAGGGGCGATCATGCACGCTTCCGTTCCTTTCACTCACGAGGATGTTCGATCAGCGGCTTGGCCGGAGTACTCGCTGTGCGGCCGGGCACTGCGAGAAAAAGGTTGCGGTCTCACCCGCCGTCATTGTCGGTCTTCAGCTTGTCCGCCACACGAGCCATCAGCTCCGTCGTGGAGTGGCTCTTGGGATCGCCGACTATCGCTATCCGGCCACCGTACGCAAGCACCGTGTCTCGTTCCGGCACGGTCTCCTTCGTATAGTCCGTGCCCTTGGCGTGGACATCCGGACGCAGCAGGTCGAGTATCGCGTCGGCCGAGGGTTCGGAGAAGAACGTGACGTAGTCCACGCCATCGAAAGCCGCCACGACCTCCGCGCGTTCGTCTTCGGGCATGAGCGGTCCGTCAGACCTCTTGAACTGCCGCACCGATTCATCGTCGTTCAAGGCGACTACGAGCAGATCGCCCTCCGCCCGGGCTCCTTGAAGGTACCTTACGTGACCGACGTGTATCAGATCGAAACACCCGTTGGTCAGGACAACGGTTTTGCCTTCCTTTTGAGCTGTGTCGACGATGTCCTTTAGTTCTGTGTGATCCTTAACGATTCTTCCCAAGACATCCCTCAATTATCGATAAGAGTTCCTTGACCGTGGCTGCCGCGACACCTCTCTTAGTGACGACGATTGCGGCCGCGTATGTGGCCAGGTGCGCCGCCTCGAGATATGACGCGCCGCAGGCAAGGCTCAGGCCCAGCAGGCTGGCCACCGTATCGCCGGCACCGGACACGTCGGTGATCCCGGTCACATGAGCCGTATCGCATATCGGAACCACTGTCGGCTCCTTGTCCCTTTCGAAGACGATCATGCCCTTGTTGCCGCGCGTTAGCATCACCGCCCTGCTCGATACCATTTCAAGAAGGCGGCGTCCCGCCTCAAAGACATCTTCATCGCTGCGTCCGCTGACACCGGCGGCGATTATGGCCTCGGACTCGTTTGGCTTGATGACCGTGGCGCCTTCGAACTCGGTCACGCGGTACCTGGAATCGATCAGAACCGTCTTCTGAGCGGCAATATCGGTCAACTTCGACTTAATGGCCGGAGTAATGACGTCATATCCATAATCCGAGACGATTATGGCGTCGGCGCTCTGCCGGGCCAGGTCAAGCATCGCGAGCGCGCGGCGTTCTGTTTCCTCGCTGAGCGGTTCAGCCGATTCCTTATCTAGTCTGAGAACCTGTTGTTTCGAGGTATGCGCGTCGCCGGCGAGAATCCGCGTCTTGGTCACGGTTGAGCGCCCCGGCTCGAATATGAACCCCTCCTTGCGCACGTTGTCGCTCAGGAACGAATCAGCGAGGGCGTGCCCCGGTTCGTCATCCCCCAGCACACCTATGGGCAGCACTTGAGCGTCCAGCGCGCACAGGTTGTTTACCACGTTTGCAGCACCGCCCGGCATGGTCTCCTCGTCCTCATACTGCACTATAACCACAGGGGCTTCGCGCGACAATCTGTGCGGCCGGGCATAAACGTAGATGTCGACGGTCATATCGCCGATGACAGCGACCGTCGACTCGTGAAACCGGTCTATGATGTCTAACAGACGGCGTTTCATCCTGCTCCTGTTACGGGCCTCGAGCCAACGAGCCTGTACAGCACGTCGGACAGCGCCCATTTCACCTTGAAAATAGGCTTGAGCAACCGTGCGTGCCAGTACGCCCTCAGCTTGCTTGGTTCATCCTGACCTATGTATCCTATCAGAAACCTTAGCATATCCGTACGGCTGATGGATACGCCGGATCGTGCCGCTTTGGCAGCCGACCTCACCAGACGCAGCAAGTTCATCATGCGCAGATAGCGCGGGAGGCGCTTATGCCATTTTGCCTTGTCGAGGTCTATCAGGAAAATGGCCGGCCTGCCGTCATGCTGCACAAGTACGTTCTTCAGTTGTAAGTCGGCATGGAGGAGTCCGGCATCATGGGCCATACGCACGATGCGGCCGGCTTCGCGCAAGGTGTCGCGTTTCGTCCGCAATGAGCGGAGGTCTGGATGCCGGGCCATGGACGTCAGATAACTCAGCAGATCGACCGCGCCCGTTACCTCCTTCGTATAAACGGCTCCTCGGTGGAACGGCCCCAACGCGCCTCTTCGCACGGCCGCCACTACCTCCGCGGTTGGAATGCCGATGTTGCGCGCTTTCTCGGCGACGAGCAGTTCGCGAAACGGGCGGCATCTCCCGAAGAACGTGTCGGGGATTATCCGCCCGACCAGACCGCCGCGTCTGGCGTGGCGCACGACAATCCTGGAACCGTCCAGAACGACCCCTCGCAGCATCTTGATCGAGCTGCGTCCTACGAGCCCTGTCGCCTCTATAAGTTGTTGTTCATGCCCTGGATCGAGCGCGTCAACCTGGAGCGCGAAGTCCTCTCTCACGATCGCGACGCTCGAGCCCTGTCGCACCTGCTTGAAAGAGTGAGGTAGCCTCATACACTCAAAATCTCCCGCCCCACAACACCTTGGACCGCTCAACCCGCCCGAATCATATCATATTGTAGCGCGCCTTTCAAACTGGTGGACAGGTCTTCAATCGTCCGCAGAGCGGACGGACGCGGGCGCTGAAGACGATTTGACAAGAGTGCTGCGTTGCAGTATATTCGCGACGGGCGGCGAACGGGCAGTAGAGAACGTAAGGAGGCAAGAACGTGGGCAGATTGGCGGTGGTTCACGCGCTGTGGTTGTTGCTTGTTGTCGGCACAGCGGCGGCTCGAGCGCAGGAACCCGACGCGAACGAGAGAGTGGGCGAGCTCGAGCGGACCGTGCAGGAGCTTGAAGAGCGGCTGGGTGCCATGGAGGAAGAGCAGGCTCAGGCCGGAACGTTCCGGGCATACTGGAAGGAGGGTCTGCGTTTCGATAGTACGGACGGGGCGTTCAAGCTGAAGGTCGGCGGTCGTATTCAGAACGACTGGGCGTTTTTCGAGCAGGATCGCAGGCTGGAGAACCAAGTTGGAAACATGCAGGACGGCACGGAGTTCAGGAGAGCCAGGCTCTACATATCCGGCACGGTCTACGATCGGGTCGACTTCAAGATCCAGTATGACTTCGCGGGAGGTGAGACGGAATTCAAAGACGTCTATTTGGGTCTCAACAGGCTCCCGGTTGTCGGAAACGTCCGCGTCGGGCACTTCAAAGAGCCTTTCGGCCTCGAGGTGCTGACCAGCTCCAAATACAACACGTTCATGGAAAGAGGCTTGCCAAACGGGTTGCCTCCGTTCCGGAACACGGGAATCATGTTTCAAGACCACGAGTTGGACGAGCGCATGACGTGGGCGGTCGGACTTTTCCGCGATGCCGACAGCTACGGAGACGGCTCCGGCGACGGAGAGTACAACGTCACAGCACGCGTGACCGGTTTGCCGGTGTATGAGGATGAGGGCGGCAGACTGGCCCACGTTGGCATAGCTTACAGCCACAGGAACCTGGACAACGATCTGCGGTTTCGCGAACGACCTGAGTCGCATCTGGCCGAAAGATTGGTGGATACGGGAGAGTTTGATGCGGACAACATGGATCTCCTCGGCCTGGAGGCCGCTATGGTTTATGGCCCCGGATCAATTCAGGCCGAGTACGTTCAGGCTATGGTGGACGGCGACAACGGCACCGACCCGGACTTCGCTGGATACTACGTCGAGGCGAGCTATTTCCTGACAGGCGAGCACCGCAACTACAAGCGCTCAGCCGCATCGTTTGACAGGTTGAGGCCGAAGAACAACTTCCTCGGCAAAGAGGGAGGTTTGGGGGCGTGGCAGGTTGCCGCTCGGTATTCTCATATTGATCTGAGCGACTCGGGCATACGGGGAGGTGAACTCGACACCGTTGCCGCCGGGTTAAACTGGTACCTCAATCCGAATACCCGCGTCACGTGGAACTACGTGTTTGCCGACCCCAGCGATAAGTACTCGGGAGACGCTAACATCTTCCAGATGCGGTTCCAGATAGATTTCTGAGCCGTCGACCGGTCAACGGATGCGTGCGTCAGTTTGACAGTCATCAAAGCAAGTGATACCATAGTCTTCAGAGCGTTGAGTTCTGCGTGTTGCATTGCGGTCTCAGTCGAAAGCTCCGGCGTGTCGGGCGCTGGGGACGCAAGCGGACAAGCGAAGCGAGCTTCAGATGAATCCTATTGCGGAACTGCTGGACCAGGACAAGTTTCTGAAGACGCTGTTTGAGTCGATCCCATGCGGTATCCTCGTCGTTGACGGAGACAGACGCGTCCGGGCGGTGAACCATCTGCTGGAGCGAACCTTCGGGGTTTCCCGGGCTGAAGTCATGCACAAGCGCGGCGGCGAGGCCCTCGGATGCATTCACGCGTTTGACAACCCGGAGGGCTGCGGTTTTGGCGCCTATTGCCAGAACTGTGGCGTTAGAAACACGGCGCTCGAGGCTCTCGCAGGAAAACAGATACACCGGAACAAGGCAAAGGTGCAATTGCGCCTTGACGGGGAACTGAACGATTTTGTCCTGCTTGTGAGCGCGGCCCCGATAGAATACGGAGGCGAGAGGCTGGCGATCGTCATTCTTGAAGACATAACCGAGCTCAACGTACTCCGTCGGCGCCTCCAGACGGAGCAGAGCTTTGCCGGGATTGTGGGGCGCGACCCCAAGGTGTTGGCGCTGTTCGAGACAATTGAGGAGGTTGCCGAAGTCAGTGCGCCCGTGCTGGTTCAGGGGGAAAGCGGCACCGGCAAGGAGCTGGTTGCTGCGGCGATTCACAGCGAGAGCCCGCGCGCCGACAAGCTCTTCGTGCCGGTCAACTGCAGCGCCCTGCCCGAAGGGCTGCTCGAAAGCGAGCTGTTCGGGCACGTCCGCGGCGCTTTCACGGGAGCTATCCGTGATAAAAAAGGCCGGTTCGAGCTGGCCGATGGCGGTACGATCTTTCTTGACGAGGTCGGCGACCTGAGCCCGGCCATCCAGGTCAAGCTCCTGCGCGTACTTCAGGAGGGCACTTTCGAGCACGTCGGCGGCGAGAGGACCATCAAGGTGAACGTCCGGGTAATTAGCGCCACCAACAGGGACTTAAGGCGCGAGGTTGCCGCCGGGCGGTTTCGGGACGATCTGTTCTACAGGCTTTGTGTCATACCTATTAACCTGCCGCCTCTGCGGGAACGACGGAACGACATATCGCTCCTCGCCGAGCACATCCTGAGACAAGCGTTAGCGGAGGCCGACCGTGATGAGGTGGCTCTATCACCCGAGGCGCTGAATGTGATGATCAGTTATGACTGGCCGGGCAACGTGCGGGAGCTCCAGAATGCTATTCAGTATGCCCTCGTGAAGTGCAGAGGCAACGTGCTCCGACTTGAGCATATGCCGCCGACAGTAGCAGGCGCTCACGCGGTCCCGGGAGCGCGTCCGAGGAGGCGCCGGAAACGCAAGCTCAACGCCGACGCCGTGCGCCGCGCCCTCGACGAGACCAAGGGGAACAAGGTTGAGGCAGCGCGCAGGTTGGGCGTCTCTCGCGCTACCCTCTACAGGTTCCTTGACGACAGCGGCTTGTCCAGCAACGCCGCGAACCGTTAATAAAACGTCTCGCTGTCTCACTTAACCTGATTTGTCTCATATAGCCTAAATGAGACGCTAGAGAATCGTCGTTTATCCCCATCATACGGCCATGCCTGCTTGAAATATAGCGATATATTGTAGTGCCTCATGCAACCAGGCGTCAAACCGCCGCCGTCGAGCCCCCAGCCCTATGTCTCATTGAATCTTGCTTACTGAGACAGTCCGGCCGGGGTCCCGCTGAATTTTTCTTCACGCAAATATAGCTCGTCCAAAGGCTTACGCTTCCGGCCCGCGTGGAGCGACGGTTTGGCACAACTCGTGCTTATTGTATTGCGAGGGCACATGAGGATTAAATGTATGAGGAGGGTTACTAGTGTCGAAGGACTGCAACGAACAGATTAAGAGAGCGCTGAAGATTTCGAAGGAATTGATGGTGCTGGCCGATGAGGGGGACGCTTGCACTGAGGATGACGGATGCATCGTGTTGTTTGGTGTAGTGCGTGACTGCGCTTATAAGATTCGCGGAGAAGCTGAACGCGAACGCGAGGCACACAAGGCAAACGGTGATTGGGATGCGGTGGACAAAGCTTGATGAGTAGAGAGGAGGGGAAGAGAATGGGGTTGAAAGGGTCGAGGACCGAAAAGAACATCTTGACGGCATTCGCGGGCGAGTCACAGGCGAGGAATCGTTACACTTACTTCGCCAGCCAGGCGAGAAAAGAGGGTTTGGTTCAGGTATCTGACATTTTCGCGGAAACGGCCGACCAGGAGAAAGAGCACGCGAAACGGCTTTTCAAGTTGCTCGAGGGAGGCGAAGTTGAGATTCAGGCGGCGTTCCCGGCCGGCGTCATAGGGACAACGGCGGAGAATCTGAAGGGCGCTGCCGGGGGTGAAAACCACGAGTGGACGGAGATGTACCCCGGGTTTGCCGACGCTGCGGACCAAGAGGGATTTGCAGAGATAGGAGCGATATTCAGGGCCATCGCCGTGGCCGAGAAACAGCATGAAAAACGGTACGTTGGCCTCCTGGCGAATATCGAGGCGGGTACGGTATTCAAGAAATCGGAGACGGTTGTCTGGCGGTGTCGTAACTGCGGGTACCTGCATGAGGGCGAGGAGGCGCCGGAGGTGTGTCCGGCTTGTGCGCATGAGCGTGCGCATTTCGAGCTGTTGGCCGAGAATTGGTAGGAACCGATCTTAGAGCAGAAAGTTATAGGAGGCTGAAAAGTGGGCAGGACAAAGGACAACCTGGAAGAAGCGTTCGCCGGTGAGAGCAAGGCAAACAGGATGTACACGGCGTTTGCGAGAAAGGCGGATGAGGAAGCGCATCAGCAGGTAGCCAGACTATTTCGTGCGGCCGCCGCCGCGGAAACGGTTCACGCGCTGAATCACCTAAAGGCGATGAACGGAGTGGGCGACACGGCCGAGAACCTGAAGAAAGCGGTGTACGGAGAACACTACGAGTTCCAGTCAATGTACCCGGGGTTCATAAAGGCTGCCGACGAAGAGGGCGCAAAAGGAGCAAAATGGAGCTTTCGGGTGGCCAGCAAAGTCGAGGAAATCCACCACGGACTCTACTCGGCTGCCTTGAAGGCTTTGGAGAACGCCGAGGGGATTACTGAAACCGACTACTATGTGTGCCAGGTTTGCGGGAACACGGTGGAAGCTGAAGCGCCGGAGAAGTGCCCGATCTGCGGCGCGGCCAAAGCAGAGTTCCTGAGGATCGAGTAGGACTGCAACGGCGCGCGTCTTGACGGTCGTTGAGGCTTCAAGGAAAGAGAGGGTACGGTCATGGCGGTAGAGAGACAAGGTGTAATAACAGTTGAGGGAAATCCGCTTACGCTGCTAGGTAGTGAGATTAGTGCGCGAGATCCGGCTCCGGACGTCGAGGTGCTCGATAACGACCTGGCGCCGGTTAAGCTCTCGTCGTTCCGGGGCAAAGTGTGCATTATTCTGAGCGTACCGTCTCTGGATACGCCCGTGTGCGACCTCGAGACGAAAAAGTTCAATGAGGAAGCGACACAGCTCGACCTCGACGTCGCACTACTGACCATCAGCATGGACCTGCCGTTTGCGCAGAAACGTTGGTGCGGCGCGGCAGAGGTAACGGCGGTTCAGGCGCTGTCGGATCATCGCGACGCATCGTTCGGCGAGTCGTACGGCGTGTTAATCAAGGAACTGCGGTTGCTGGCGAGAGCCGTGTTTGTGGTCGATCGCGACGGTATCGTCCGGTACGTCGATGTGGTCAAAGAGATAACGAGCGAACCTGATTACGAGGCTGCGTTGAACGCGGTCAAGGAGTTGATCTGAGATTGGAGCAGGGACGATACGAGTTTTGTCCCTCCGGCGAGAGGAGTTGAGAGAAATGCTGAGCGAGAAGATGCAAGACGCGCTGAATGGACAGATCAATGCGGAGCTGTACTCGGCCTACCTGTACGTTTCAATGGCGGCATACTTCGAGTCGGTCAACCTGCCCGGTTTCGCGAACTGGATGCGCGTACAGGCGCAGGAGGAAGTGACGCACGCCCAGAAGTTCTACACGTACGTCAACGAACGTGGCAGCAGGGTGATCCTCCGCCCGATAGACGGCCCGCCTGCGGAATGGGATTCGCCGCTGGCGGTGTTCGAGGCGGCATACGCGCACGAGCAGAAGGTTACCGGGCTCATCAACGACCTGGTTAACCTTGCGGTTTCAGAGAGCGACCACGCCACAAGCATTTTCCTACAGTGGTTCGTCACAGAGCAGATTGAGGAGGAGGCGAGCGCTGATGAGGTGGTTCAGAAACTCAAGCTCGTAGGCGATGTTGCGGGCGGTCTGTACATGCTTGACCGCGAGATGGGTCAGCGCGTGTTCACTCCGCCGGCTGCGGAAGGTAAGGCGTAGACCGGAAGGAGGTCGAGTTTTCGTGAAACGACGAGTCAAAAGTCAAGAATGGGTCGGACCCGGAACGCCGCTCACTGCGGCAGGAGTGCTCGACCGGTTGGCGCAGATTGAGCTGGAAGGGATCGAGTTTTACAAGGGGCTTGCACGTGGCACACAACACGAGTGGGTTCGCGAGTTATCGGAGGTAATGGTAGAGGCCGAACAGCGCCACTACGACAGGTTCACGAAATATGCGGAGGCGGCGCGCACGAGTTCGGATCCGGCCGATAACGCCCTGACAGGTGCTTTACCGGCACAGGTAATGCGTTTGATGTCGGAAACAGTGTTCGTGACGGGCGACTTGGCTGAGAAAGCCGGACATAACGTTGATGAACGGCGGGCGCTCGTAATGGGGATTCAAGCGGAGAAGAATACCGTCTTTCTGCTGAGCCAGTTGCGGCTGTATGTTCCCCGCAATCAGAGAGGATACATAAATCAGGTTATCAAGGAGGAGCAAAACCACCAGACCCAGCTCGAGTCGCTTTATCGGAAGCATTTCGGCTAGAGCCCAAGAACGCGGCACTGGCCGTGGCTGCATGTGTCATCTGGAAGCGACAGGGCGGGGTCTGGTAAAGGCGTGATTGATTGAGCCGGTGTCAATGCTTGTCGGCTCGACACCATAGAGGGAGTTGAAGAAGCCAGGTTTAATGCAGCCTATGGAGGGTAAGACGATGAACGTCAAAAGAACAACGTACAGCATCGCGCTTCTGGCGCTTCTGGCGTACAGTTCGGTGTGCGCCGCACAGAGTTTCACCGATTTTTCGCTCAAAGGCCTTGACGGCAAGGAGGTATCCACCGCGACGCTCCGCGAGAACAAGGTGCTCGTGGTGAAGCTCGGCGCCACTTGGTGCGGCTATTGTCGTCAGGAGACCCAGGAACTGGTGAAACTCCGTAAGGACTTTGACCCGAGCGACCTCGCGATAGTCGAGGTGTACATCGAGGAGGATGCCGAGACGGTTGCACCACACGTCAAGGACCTGCCTCTCACGGTACTCCTTGACGAGAACGGCAAGGTTGCGACGGCGTACAAAGTCGAAGGCATACCGGTGGTGATGGTCGTGGATCCGAAAGGTGAGATCGCGTACCAGGGCAACTTCACCCCGCACGCGACGTTGCGTGAGGCGGTCAGGACCGCCCTGGCGAGTCGGCCGGCAAAACCGTCGCCGAAGACGACCGCAGGCAAGGCGCAGACTACGTGTCCCGTGATGGGCAGCGCGATAAACAAGAGCCTCTACGTCGATCACAACGGACAGAGGATATACTTCTGCTGCGCGGGTTGCGTCGAGACCTTCAAGAAGGACCCGGAGAAGTACCTCAAGAAGATGGCCGAGGAGGGAGTAACGCCTGAGAAAGTGGTCGCTATTTGTCCCCAGTGCGGGCAGATCAAGGGCTCGGCGGATTGCTGCAAGCCCGGTCAGGCGCTGTGCCCGAAATGCGGTCTCGCGAAGGGATCTCCGGGATGCTGCAAGATCACGAAGGGCACCACGGAAGCGACAGTGCTGTGCCAGGCCTGTGGCAACATTGGGGGCTCGGCGGAGTGTATTGCCAATTGCGGTACGCCCAAAGCGAGTTGTCCTGCGTGTACGCGGGTAAAAGGTTCACCGGGTTGCTGCAAATCGGATGAGGAGCTCGCGCAGGCGGGGCTCTGTCCCAAATGCGGGCTTGAGAAAGGTTCAGCTGGCTGCTGCCAGCTCCAGGGCAAGGAGCTGTGCCCGAAGTGCGGGCTTAGTAAAGGATCGCCCGGCTGCTGCAAGATATAGTCGAGGTGAGCAGTCGAGACGGAGCCTGCGATGTCTGGGCCTTGGCTCCGTCTCGGCTTCGGGCAGCGTGAAAGCTCGTGTGCATTTGTGAGGGAACGCCATGAACTTGTCGAGATTGCAGAAGATTGTATCGATCATCGCAATAGTATGGCTGGTGATCTGGGCTTCGCCTGCGCCGGCTCAGAACTTCGTTGTGACCGGCTCCATCGAGCCAACCTCGGCCGGTCCCGGAGAGACGGTCAGCCTCAAGGTGGACTTCAAGCTCGGCGAGAAAGTTCATCTTTACAAGGACAAGCTGGCCTTCTCCTGGGAGGAGCTCGAAGGCGTGACAGCAGGTCAGCCGGCACTTCCTCCTGCCGGGACAATCGCCGACCCGCTGGACGAGACGGGACAGACTCTCACCGAGGTATACGAGAAAGCGGTGACGATAAACCTTCCTCTGACTGTCACCGGCACCGCCGGCACCGCCGCAAGGGTCCGCGGCGCGGTGAAGTATCAAGGATGCACTGATACAATCTGTTTTCGGCCTATGAAAGAGGCCTTGTCTTTCGACATACCCGTGATCCAGCCGGCTGATGTGGTGCGTGTGGAAGAGCCGCCTGCTGCTTCAGTTGTAGTTCAACGCGAGGCTCAATCTGCAGCACCGCCTCAGCCGGCTAAGACTATGAGCGCCAAAGATTTTCTGCTGCGTCTGCTGGCTGCGTTCGGCATAGGCGTGCTCATCAGTCTGAGTCCGTGCGTTTACCCGATGATCCCGATAACAGCGGCGATTGTCGGCGGCGGACAGAAAGCCGGCGAGGGAAGCGTAGGCACGGCTGTGGTACGCAGCCTAGTTTACGTGCTCGGGCTTGCAACCGTTTACGCGGTGCTCGGCGTGTTGAGCGCGTCCCTGGGCGGAGCGTTTTCGCGTTGGCTGAAAACCGCGTGGGTGCTTGTGCCCGTGGCGTGTGTTTTCGTGCTGCTGGCGCTGAGCATGTTCGGCGTGATAACGGTCCAGATGCCTGGCTTCATCACGCGCCGAGTCACTGGCAAGCGTTCGGGCAGGGGCGTCGCGGATGTCTTTATCCTGGGTCTTGTCGCAGGGATCATTGCGACACCGTGCATCGCAGCGCCGATAGCGGGAGTGTTGACGTTTATTGCGACGACCGGCAACCGGCTGCTGGGCTTCTGGCTGCTGTTCACGCTGGCGTGGGGAATGGGTGTCATACTGATCATCGTCGGCACCTTGTCCGGCAGCGCTCTGCCTAAGGCGGGACCGTGGACGCTGTGGATCAAGAAGTTTTTCGGGTTCGCCATGCTCTGGGCGGCGGTGTACTTCCTTCAGCCGGTGATTGGCGTCGCCTTATATGGGCTGATTTCCGGTATAATCATCGTGGCGGCGGTCGTCTTTTTGGGCGGACTCGACACCCTATCCGAGACCAGTGGTTTCGGAGACCGCCTCAAACGGACGGTCGGCATATGCGGCCTCATATTTGCAGCCCTGTTGCTGATTGATTCCGTAGGAGGGCTGACCGGCAGGGGCCCTGCCGGGTCTTCGGCGGAAGTGCGCGCGGTTGAAGCCGGGCCGTTCGAGCTTGCCGATTCGTCCAGAGTGGAAGAGGCCCTGTCTTCCGGTCGCCCGACAGTTGTGGAAATCTATGCCGAATGGTGCGTCATCTGTAAGAAGTTGGAGAAGAAGACGCTATCGGCGCCGGCAGTCGTGGCCGCGCTGTCGCAGGTGAACGCTCTGAAGGTTGATATTGATCGCAACGGCGAGCTACAATCACGATACGAGATCATAGGACCACCGACGCTCATGTTTTTCGGGGCTGACGGGCTTGAGCGTCAGGAATTGCGTATGAGCGGCGCAGTCGGACCTGACGAGGTGCTGGCCGCTATCGAAAGAATCGTCTCGGGACAAGATGAGTAAGCGATGCGGGTCAGCTACAGGGCTATCTGCCGCGACCTCGGGATAACTCTCAGAGGAGGGAAACAACATGCCGGACTTTGGAACTGCGTTTTCAGGCATGGCTGCGGACCGTAAGCTTACGGAGCCGGAGCTTGTAAGAGCGATTAGGTTCATGGTCGCTGCGGAGTACGAGGCAGTGCAATTGTACATGCAGCTGGCCGAGTCGATAGACGATAAGCTGGCGCAGGAGGTGCTGGTGGATATTGCGGACGAGGAACGAGTGCACGCGGGCGAGTTCTTGCGGCTTCTTAAGCACCTTGCGCCGGATGAGCAGCAATTCTACGAGGAAGGCGCGAATGAGGTTGAAGAGCAGATGCAGAAGCTGGGACTTTCATAGCTGGCTCGGCAGGGGCTCGGTTATTGCAAGCGTGATTTGAAGCGCGGGCTATCACGAAAGGAGGGAAGAATGCCTAAGAAACTGGAAATCTACAAGTGCGAGGTCTGTGGGAACATTGTTGAGGTGCTGCACGGAGGCAAAGGCGGACTTGTGTGCTGCGGCCAACCAATGAAGCTCTATGAGGAGAACACGGTTGATGCTGCAAAGGAGAAACACGTACCGGTAGTTCAGAAGACCGCGACAGGTGTCAAGGTCAGCGTCGGCAGCGTGCCCCACCCGATGGAGGAGGAGCATTATATCGAGTGGATAGAGGTGGTAGCTGACGGAGAAGCGTACCGGCATTTCCTGAATCCGGGCGATGCGCCGGAGGCGGAGTTCGATATCCAGGCGGCGGAGCTTACCGTGCGCGCATACTGTAATCTGCACGGGCTGTGGAAGGCATAACATAGTCAGCAACGGTGAGGGCGTTCGTAAGCGGTAATATGTTACCCGCAGGAGGGGACTATGACGTTCAATTCTCTTGGTGAGATACTGGATTTCGCGATTCGGAAAGAGGAAGAAGCCGCCGGGATGTACACTGATCTCGCGGGTAAGGTGGACAAATTGTACATGCGCAAGCTTTTCAAGGATTTCGCGCGCGAGGAGGTCGGTCACAGGGAGAAACTGCTCCAGATCAAGGAAGGTAAGCTCCTGCTGCCAGCCGAAGAGAAGGTTATGAACCTGAAGATCGCCGAGTATTTGGAGGATGTCGAACCGAGCGCCGTCGGCGATTACGCGCAGGCGCTCACTCTCGCCATGAAAGAGGAGAAGGCGGCCTTCAGGATGTACACGGAGCTTGCGGAGGCGTCCGATGACGAGAACGTGCGCGCGATGCTTCTGGGCCTGGCCCAGGAGGAGGCCAAACATAAGCTCAGGTTTGAGATCGAGTACGACGAGTACGTCCTGGCTGAGGACTGATCCGGGCGGATTTCGATAAGGGTTCTATGGGAGAGCGAGGATATGGCAACGACAAAGCAGGAGATAATCGAGGCGGCTGTCCAGCTCGAGCGCGACGGTCACGAGTTCTATTTGGGTGTTGCTGGAAAGGCTTCCAGCGACCTCGCGCGGCAGATGTTTGAGTCGCTGGCGGATGACGAGCTGATACACGTCGAGTGGATAGAGAAGATGCTGTCGCCGGACGCGGAGGTCGCTACAGCGACGAAGAAGAAGACTTATGAGCGGCTGCGCGGCATATTCGCCGACGTGTCGGAAGCACTCCGGGATGCCGCTGCGTCATCCGAGGACGATGTTGAGGCGATCAACACTGCCATTAAGATGGAGGAGAAATCGCGCGCCGCGTACCTCAAATGGGCGGATGAGACCGACAGCGATGAACTGTGCAAGCTCTGCAACGCGCTTGCGGATCAGGAGAGCTTCCACAGAGAGATTCTTGAAAACACGATACAGTACCTTGAAAGCACAGGTGACTGGTTTATGGTGGAGGAGGGCTGGCACTTCGATGGGGGATAATGTCGCCAGCCAGTGCCCTCCGCTGCGAATTACCTTGATAGCATGGGGGCATATTGCGCTTCTTAGTGGGCAGAACCTATGGGGAATTGCGTCTTGAACATACTAATAGGCGGTGAAGCCGGCCAGGGATTGGTGACCATTGGACAGGTACTCGCCAAGACCCTGGTGCGCAGCGGCTACCATATCGTGGTGACACAGAGTTATCATTCGCGCATCCGTGGCGGACACAACACGTTCGCTATCCGCGTGAGCGCCGACGAGATTGTCGCACCGCAGGAGCCTGTTGATCTGCTTGTTGCGCTCAATGAGCAGACGGTCGAGCTGCATCGCCGGGAGATGTCAGATCAGGGCCTCATGGTCGTTGACGAGGCGTTTGGCATCGCGGATGACGCGTTGCTCAAAGTTCCGTACAAACAGTTTGGTGCGGGCAAGTTCTCAAACGTCGCAGCGCTGGGTGTTGTCGGCTCGCTGGTTGGACTCGATGAGGCCTTGATTGTCAGTACCATGAACGACTTTTTCGGAAAGAAAGCCGCGAAGGTCGTCGAGAAGAACCGAGCGGTGTTGGCGGAATCATTTGGATGGTGTTCCGGTCGGCCGTCATGTGTTCCAAAACTGCCGGGCGTTTCCGATCCGCCGCACCGGCTGACGATAAACGGTAACGAGGCCATCGCCCTCGGAGCGCTCTCGGCCGGGTTGAAGCTCTGCTCGTTCTACCCGATGACCCCGGCTACTTCCATAGTGCTTAATCTAACGGCACATGCGAAAAGCATGGGATTGGTCGTCGAACAGGCGGAGGACGAGATTGCCGCGATCAATATGGCGATCGGCGCGTCGTTCGCCGGCGCACCGAGTATGGTGGCCACATCGGGCGGCGGGTTTGCCCTGATGACCGAAGGGGTGAGCCTTGCGGCGATGACCGAGACCCCTGTCGTCATCGCAGTGGCGCAGCGGCCGGGGCCGGCAACCGGCCTACCGACGCGCACGGAACAGGGCGACCTGGAGCTCATCCTGTATGGAGGGCACGGCGAGTTTCCACGAGCTATCCTGGCACCGGGCACCGTCGAGGAGTGTTTCCACCTGACGCGCAAGGCGTTCGAGCTGGCGGAACGGTACCAAGGGCCTATGTTTGTCTTGACGGACCAGTTCCTAGCGGACTCTTATCGTGCGGTGAAGCCGTTCGATGTGGAATCGTTGCCGCAGGTTAGCCTCGACACCGATGCTGAGGCACTGCCTCAACCGTACCGCAGGTACGCCGTTACGGATAGTGGCGTTTCACCCAGGCTGCTGCCCGGTCTGACCGAAAACTTGGTCGTCGCGGATAGTGATGAACATACCGAGGACGGCCACCTCACCGAGGACCTGTCCGTGCGCAACGTGATGATGGAGAAGCGGCTGAGAAAAGGTGATGGGATTAGATCGGAAGTGATCGCCCCTGATATCGGTGGAGACGAGAAACCCGACCTCCTGCTGGTCTCATGGGGATCGAGCAAAGGAGCGGTTTCAGAGGCGGCGTGCCTGCTTAGATCCGATGGGGAGAGCGTCGGGACGCTGCATTTCTCGCAGGTCTGGCCGCTGGCGCCGGAGCAGTTCATGGCGCGTTTGCAGGCGGCGCGCGAAGTGGTTTGTGTGGAAGGGAACGCGACCGGTCAACTGGCGCGGTTGATTCGTCGCGAGACAGGTTTTGAGATCGAGAAGCGGGTGCTAAGGTACGATGGGCTGCCGCTGCCGCCGGAGTTCATTCTGCGTGAGCTCGGGCGGTGACCGGGGCTCGTTAGGAGGATGCATGGTTTCCGTCGAGGATTATGGAACGTATGAGACTGCGTGGTGCCCGGGGTGCGGGAATTTCCCGCTCCTGAAGGCCGTGAAGCAAGCACTCGTAGCCAGCGAACTTGAACCGCACCAGGTGCTGTTCGTGTCCGGCATCGGACAGGCGGCCAAAGCGCCGCACTACCTGAACGCGAACCTGTTCGACGGGTTGCACGGCAGGTCGCTGCCGGTTGCGACCGGCGCCAAACTCGCTAACCCTGAGCTCACGGTCGTCGTGGAGAGCGGCGACGGATGTAACTACGGAGAAGGCGGAAACCATTTTCTGGCGGCTGTCAGGCGCAACCCCGATGTGACGCTGCTGGTGCATAACAACCAGGTGTACGGTTTGACCAAGGGTCAGGCAAGCCCGACGTCGGTAGAAGGGTTTGTAACGAAAGCGCAGCCGGACGGGTCGATGTCGGTTCCGTTCAATCCGGTCGCTGTAGCGGTAGCCATGCACGCCGGTTTCGTAGCGCGCGGTTTCTCGGGGTTTGTCGATCACCTGTCGGACCTTATTAAACAGGCGATCGCGCATCGCGGTTTCTCGCTCGTTGACGTTCTGCAACCGTGCGTGTCCTTCAACAAGATCAACACCTTCGCGTGGTACAAGGAGCGGTGTTACGAGTTGCCGGAGACGTACGACCCGACCGATTGGGAGTCGGCCGTCAGAACTGCCCACGAATGGGGTGACCGGATTCCGGTCGGCGTCATCTACAGGGATGAGCGCCCCGCCTTGGGGGAACGCCTGGGGCGAGGAGTGCTCGTGGGGCGCGGGGTAGACCGGAACGCGCTCAAGAGAGTTGTGGACCGATATAGCTGATTCGCAGCGGTGCTCTTGAAACGCATCTTCCCAAAGGGAGCTGCCGATGGATAAAGTCGAGGACGCGTTGTACGAAGCGTATGTCGGCGAGGCAAAGGCCGCATTGCGCCTGAAGTTGTTCGCGGCGAAAGCCGACGAGGAGGGGTACCCTCAGGTCGGTAAGCTCTTTCGAGTGATTGCGCGGTCGGAAGAGATCCACGGCACGCGTTCCCTGCAGATGCTTAAGGAGGGCAGGAGCACGGAGGAGAATCTCGCAGCAAGCTTTGAGTCGGAGACTAAGGTTGCCGAGGTGGCCTACGACAAGTTCATCAAGGTTGCCGGCGAGGAACGGAACGATCAGGCCGTCATGGCCTTCAGCCAGGCTCGCGACGTCGAGGAGACCCACGCGAAACTCTACAAGGAAGCCATGGGCCACTTGATGGAGGAGCGTGAGACTACGTATTTCGTCTGTAAGGTGTGCGGGTACGTGTCCGACGGCGCGCTGCCGGACGAGTGCCCGATCTGTTCGGCAAATAAGGAGCAATTTGAGGAACACTGAGGGACGGGACATTCCTCGTCCTAAGGATGAATGTTGGAAAGGAGGCACTATCATGGCCAAGAGTGTCAAGGTTTACTCAACATCTACGTGTCCGTACTGCAGTATGGCAAAGTCCTTCCTCAAGGATAACAACATCGCGTTCGAGGAGGTCGACGTGTCGCAGGATACGGCCGCAGCTCAGGAGATGATGGAGAAGACAGGACAGATGAGCGTTCCGGCCATTGACGTTGATGGGCAGATAATCATCGGGTTTGATAAGAAAGCTCTGTCCAAGGAGCTGGGTCTATGACGGTACGCGACCTGATCATCATAGGATCCGGACCTGCAGGTATAACCGCCAGCGTCTATGCCGCCCGGAAAAGGATGGATTTCCTCGTTATCACCAAGAATATCGGGGGACAGGCGGCGATAAGCGCCGATATCGAGAACTACACCGGTTATAAGTTCATAACCGGGCCGGAACTCGTCGAGAAGTTCAAGGAACACATGGAGCAGTTCGATGTAGACATCAAGGAGGATGAGGCTGTAACGCTTGTCGAGAAGAGAGGGGCCGTTGTCGAGATAGAAACTGATCAGGGCAGGTATCAGGCGAGAACAGCGATAATTGCTTCGGGGAGAATCTCGCGTCAGCTGGGCGCGGAGGGCGAGGAGGAGTTCAAGCATAGAGGTGTCACGTACTGTGCCACGTGTGACGCTCCGCTGTTCGCTGACGTTGATGTTGCAGTGATCGGCGGCGGGAACTCCGGGTTGGATGCGGTGCTTCAGGCGGTGCGGATCGCCAGCAAGGTGCACCTCATCGAGATCGACCCCGAACTGCGCGCTGATCCCATAATGGTGGAACAGGCCGAGAAGAGCGGCAAGGTTTCAATTCATACCAGCACAAAGGTGGAGAAGGTATACGGAGAGAAGTTTGTTGAGGGAATTACCGTCTCAAAATCGGGTAAGACGGAGGAGATCCCGGTGAAGGGCGTATTCGTTGAGATCGGGTACGTGCCGGTCTCGGATTTCGTTAAAGGTTTGGATAAGAACGAGATGGACGAGATAATCGTCAACTGTCGATGCGAGACAAACGTCCCGGGAATCTTCGCTGCCGGCGATGTCACTGACGTCTATGGCAAACAGATCATCGTGGCCTGCAGCGAGGGCGTGAAAGCCACACTTGCATCCTTTGACTACCTGAGCAGGAGTGAACGTTGAGTGACAGGAAACGAGTCTTGTTTGTCTGCACGGAGAACGCGTGCAGGTCGCAGATGGCTGAAGGTATTGCCTGTCATTTGCACGGCGACCTCGTTGAGGCATGTAGTGCAGGGTCACGTCCGACATCGGTTAATCCGCTCGCGGTGAAGGTCATGGACGAGATGGATATTGACATCTCTGCGCATAGGAGCAAGCCGCTGGCCGAGTTTGCTGAAGAGAACTTTGATTATGTCATAACCCTGTGCGGCAGCCAGGCTGATGGGACGTGTCCCGTCTTTCCGGGCGAGGCAAAGGAGCACTTGCACTGGGGGCTGCCCGATCCGGCGGAAGCACAGGGCGGCGAAGAGGAAGTGCTGCCTGTTTTCAGACAAGTAAGAGACGAAATTAGAGCCCGGTTAGATGAGTATGTGGTTGGACTGAGACGGGAAGAGGTCCTACATTGATGGATTTCTTGCAGCATCTTCGCCGGAGGCGTAATGGTTGCGGCAAGTTACTGGTCGCTTTTAGCGCCGGCTATTGATATGTCCGAGGGTAAAGGTGTACCATCGTTGTTGCCGGCCGCGTCGGGTTTGAAGAGGTGATTCGCGGGTCTCAATATGGTGGCAACGCGCACTTGGTTAACATGGGAGCTAAGGTGGGTTTCACCGTGATAGTGGAGCTGGATGTGGCTCTGGGTAACAGGATGCTGTTGGAGACGGGTGAGATGGCTGGGCGCGATGCAAGGCAAGAGTGAAGGCCTTGACCGCCCGGACAATGACGAAAGGAGGAAAGGATGGGCATAAAATTCAACGCCGACGAGATTTTCGAGATGGCGGAACAGATCGAGAGAAACGGAGCTAAGTTCTACACGAAAGCTGCGGAATCTTCCGGAGGTGCGCAATCCCGCGAGCTGCTGCTCGACCTTGCCGCAATGGAGGCCGTTCACGTGAAGACCTTTGCCAACATGCGGGCGGAACTGTCAGACAAGGAGCGGGCCGCGACCGTGTTCGACCCGGACGACGTGGCTGCCTCGTACTTGCAGGCGTTCGCTGATGGACACGTGTTTGACGTTAAGCAGGATCCGAGTGAACTTCTAACAGGGCGCGAAACGATGGAGGAGATCCTGAAGACGGCTATCGGTCTGGAACGAGACTCCATCGCGTTCTACCTCGGAATCAGGGAGAGCGTGCCGGAAAACCTCGGCAGGGACAACATTGACGGGATCATCAGGGAGGAGATGAAGCACGTTACGACGCTGAGCCAGGAGTTGGCGTCCCTGTGAAAGAGTGATTTTGGCGGGCACTCGACTGTACTCTGAGTGTCCTGCGAGGAGAACTGTCTTAGCGAAGGAGGAGGATGTCGTGAAAGAGAAAGTAGAAGCCGCATTAGGAAAGGTGAGACCGGCGCTTCAGGCTGACGGAGGCGACGTCGAGTTGGTGGAGGTTACCCCTGAAGGCGTTGTTAAGGTGAAGTTGACCGGCGCGTGCGGCGGGTGCCCGATGAGTCAGATGACGCTCAAGATGGGCATTGAGAGAGTTCTGAAACAGGATGTCCCGGAGATAAAGGAGGTCGTGGCCGTTTGACAGCCGGCGATGCATGTACCACTGACAATACCGGCGCGACAATAGGCATAGTCAGAGTGCTTGCCTACGAGTAGTCGGAGAAGGGAGGTGGCCAAAATGAAACGAAGCGAGTTTCTCGCCAGGTGCGGCGCCGCGGCAGGGGTTGCGGCATTAGCCACAGGTACGGTTTTCGGCCAGGAAACGGCCGCAGAACGAGGAGGTAGCACAATGGCACGGTTCGGCGATGTCGTCATTCCCCCCGAAAAACAGGGAAAAGAGAAACACGTCCCGCATATCGAGGCGCCCTCGAAGGTGAAAGCCGGGGAACCGTTCGAGGTGACGGTGATCGTCGGTAAGGAGATTGCGCACCCTAACACGATTGCCCATCACATCAAGTGGATACAGCTTTACGCCAAGGAAGAGGGAAAACCCGTCGCGCATGTGGCGACGATCGATCTCGGCCCGACGTACGCGGCACCGAGGGTCACGCTGCCGGTGATGCTCACGAAGAGTTCAACGCTGTACGCGTTAGAGTACTGCAGCCTCCACGGCGTTTGGGACAACTCTGTAGAGGTTGCTGTGGAGTAGTGCCGAACACATAGTAAAGGCGGTTAGCGAACCGCCTTTACGTTTGCGCGATGACGGCTTGGGGAGGTTGCTTGTATGCAGCTTAAAGGGAAGAAGGTTGCGATTCTTGCGGAAGAGCTCTATGAGGACACGGAACTCTGGTATCCTTACCACAGGATGCGTGAGGCGGGTGCCGACGTCAAGATCGTAGGGGCCGCGTCAAGCCCGGATGTCGTGGGAAGCAAGTACGGGTATCCCGTTAAGATACATCTAAGGGCGAGCGAGGCTAACCCTGACGATTTCGACGCGGTCATAATCCCCGGCGGTTATGCCCCCGACAGGCTGAGAAGGTGCAAGGCGACGCTGGGTTTTGTCAAGAACCTCTTTGATCAAGGCAAAGTTGTCGCGGCTATATGCCATGCCGGATGGGTGCTGGTGTCGGCCGGTGTACTGAAAGGGAAGAGGGTAACGTCGTACTTCGCGATAAAGGACGACATGATGAATGCCGGCGCCGACTGGGTTGACGAGGAGGTGGTTGTGGACGGCGGTCTGATCACCTCCAGATGTCCGGCCGACCTGCCCGCTTTCTGCAGGGAAATAATCAGGGTGTTGAGCTAGGTCGCGATATACACGTGGGTCAACGTGTATCGGGCGGCTCTTGACCTCGAGAACGGAGGGTGCGATGAGGGATGCCTGTAAGGCAGTCAAAGTGAGCGATAACGTCTACTGGGTGGGCGTGGTCGACTGGGGCGTGCGCGATTTTCACGGTTATCTGACCAGTCGCGGCACAACGTACAACGCCTTTCTGATTCTCGCAGACAAGATTACCCTTGTGGACACGGTCAAAGCCCCTTTCAGGGACGAAATGCTCTCTCGGATAGCCTCGGTTATAGACCCCCAAGACATCACCTACCTCATTTCGAACCACACGGAGATGGACCACTCCGGATGCCTGCCCTATGTTATAGAAGCGATACAACCGGAGAAGGTCTTCGCGTCGGTCAACGGTGTGAAGGCTATTGCCGACCATTTCCACATGGACCGCGAGATTCTGGCCGTGCAGGACGGAGAGACGCTCAGCATAGGCAACGTGAATTTGACTTTCCTGGAGACGAAGATGCTCCATTGGCCGGACAGCATGTTCACGTATCTCGCTGAGGAGAAATTGCTTTTCTCGAGCGACGCTTTCGGGATGCACCTGGCTTCCAGCCAGCGGTTTGCGGACGAGCTCGACGATAGCCTGCTGGAGCGCGAGGCGGCAAAGTACTATGCGAACATCCTTTTACCGCTTTCCCCTCTTGTGACAAAGCTTCTTGAGAAGGTAGGTGGTCTCGGCATCACGATTAACATCATAGCGCCGGACCACGGACCGATATGGCGACAAGACGTCAACAGGCCGCTCGAGCTGTACGCCAAATGGGCCGCTCAGAAACCCACGAACAAAGCGGTGGTCGTCTACGATACAATGTGGGAGAGCACCGCTGCCATGGCGAGAGCGGTCGGCGAAGGTCTCACAGCGGGCGGAACGGTGACGAGACTGATGCCGCTCAAATCGTGTCACCGCAGTGACGTGGCCACGGAGATACTCGACGCCGGCGCACTGCTGGTCGGGTCACCCACCATGAACAATAACATGTTCCCGACCGTCGCCGATGCGCTGACGTATCTCAAGGGGTTGAAACCGCGGAACGTTGTCGGCGCGACTTTCGGCTCGTACGGTTGGAGCGGCGAAGCCGTCAAACATGTGACGGAAATGCTCACGGCCATGAAGATCGAGCTCGTGGGGGAAACCGTCACGGCCAGATACGTGCCCGACAGCGACGCTCTGGAAAAGTGCCGATTGTTGGGAGAACAGGTTGCGCAGAGGCTGCGTGAGATATGCGGGTGAAGCGACAACTGTAGAATGGAGGAGTGAGACTATGAAAAAGTACGTTTGCTCGGTATGCGGCTACGTGTATGACCCGGCTCAGGGAGATTCAGACGGCGGTATAGCTGCTGGAACGGCCTTTGAGGCCCTTCCGGACGACTGGGTCTGCCCCGTGTGCGGCGCGGGCAAGGAAGCTTTCGAAGAAACTGAATGAATGGGGACGGTAGCTGATGACGGAGGAGAGAAAAGATAGCGGTAGCGTAAAGCTCGTAATAGACCCTGAGAAGTGCAGGTTGAGCGGCAAGTGCATGAAGGTCTGTCCACGCGGGGCGATCTCTGCAGGGAGCGACAGTGCAGTGCTCGATCGGGAAAAGTGCGATCTGGACGGTATCTGCATTCCCGCTTGCCCACACGGGGCCATACACTTCGTTGAAGAGTAAGTATGCGCATATTTGAATCCCTACGTATCCTGATTTAAGCTGCTTCGGCCTTTGCGTGTCGGCGGCTAGATCGTGAACCAGGGTTCTCCGCGGCCAGGAAGCTCGCATGACCCGCTTGAGTCTTCCCGTTACATGGCACTGCTGGAGGCAAGGCGACTGCATGAGGAGGTGACTTTCATTGACAGTTGAGCGTGCTCTTCGCCTGATCGCGGGGTTCTTCATCATGGTGAGCGTGGCTTTGTCTGTGATCCACAGCCGGTATTGGCTGATCTTCACCGCGTTCGTGGGATTGAATCTATTCCAATCGGGATTTACCAACTGGTGCCCTATGATGTGGGTGGTTCAGAAATTAGGATTGCGTCGGTGCGAGTGAGTGTCTGCGAACATGGACAATCATAGTCATTCCTGTGGAACGACTCGCAAGAGCGACCTCCGCGCCGCGCGCCGGAATGACGAGGAGACATTGTGATGAATGCAGGTTCGCATATCGTTCAATTCTCTGTCGGTCGGCCGAAACTTGTAGCTTGGGTAATGGTGGTTATCACCGTGTGCTTGGCGCTTGTTGCCGGTCTTCCCACAATTTGGCCCTCGACCTTCAGTGCGCTCAATCCACTTAACGTTGATACCGATCCCGAGAACATGTTGCCGGCCGATGAGCCCGTGCGCGTGTTTCACGATGAGATGAAGGAGGAGATGTCGCTCCATGACATGGTGGTTCTCGGTGTGGTGAACGAGGCTCACCCGGACGGCGTCTTTAACCCGGAGTCGCTGCGGAAGATCTTTGACCTCACTGAATTCGCGAAGACCCTTCGCTGGCCCGAAGAGGACAACGCCGGCGTTATAGAAATAGATATACTTGCGCCGTCCACGGTGGATAATATCGAACAGGCCGGACCGGGCGCGGTCAGGTTCGAGTGGCTCATGCAGTCGCCCCCGACGACTGCCGAGGAAGCCAGGGCTGTCCGCGAGAAGGCCGAACGTATCCCCTTCCTGAACGGCACGCTGCTCTCCGAGAACGGCAAAGCGCTGTGTCTGTATCTGCCGCTGACATCCAAGGGCGTAAGCTACAAAGTCTATTCGAAGCTGCGCCAGAAGATAGCCACCTTTACCGGCGACGAACAGTACTTCATTACAGGTCTACCCGTGGCGGAGGACACGTTTGGAGCGGAGATGTTCAAGCAGATGGCGATTTCGGCGCCGATCGCCATGGTGATAATCTTCCTGCTGATGCTTTTATTTTTCCGCAAGCTCGTTCTTGTCATCTCGCCGATGATAGTGGCGATGGTCTCTGTTATCTGCACGATGGGGCTGCTCATCGCCAGCGGCAATACCGTCCATATAATGAGTTCGATGATCCCGATTTTCATCGTGCCGATCGCCGTGCTTGATGCGGTCCACATCCTCTCGGACTTCTTCGACCGGTACCAGGAGACGAAAGACCGCCGCAAGACGGTCGTCCACGTTATGGAAACCTTGTTCACGCCGATGCTGTACACGTCGATCACGACGGCGGTCGGGTTTGCCTCGCTCGCGCTGACACCTATCCCTCCCGTTCAGACATTCGGGCTGTTCGTGGCACTCGGCGTGATGGCTGCGTGGATCTGTACGGTGACGTTCATACCGGCGTATGTGATGTTGATCCCGCAGCGTTCACTGGAGAACTTCGGAGCGGTCCACGGCGCTGATGAGGATACGAAAGCGTCGCGCACCGTAATGACGCGAGTCCTGTCGGCGACGGGTCGGACAACGTATCAGCGAGCGAAAGTGATCCTCGCACTCACGGTAATAGTGGTAGGTGTCGCCATATGCGGCATCAATCGGATAGAGATCAACGACAATCCCATCAAATGGTTCACCCGTTCGCACCCTATTCGCGTGGCCGATACGGTTTTGAACGAGCATTTTGGCGGGACGTACATGGCATACCTGACGTTATCAGCCGTGGAAGAGGAACAGGCTCCGGACCAATACGCTCAAGCGGTGTCCCGTCGGATGATAGAGCGAGCGGCGGAACTGGCGCAAACGGTTGAGTCCGCGAGCACCGTGTTCGAGTCGCTGCAAAGCGAGGCGGCCCGCCTGGGTGGAGAGGTCTCCTCGAAGGAGGATTTGCTCGAGCGGCTTGGGACGTTTGCGAACGGGAAGCTGGACGAGGCGCCGTTGGAGGAGTCCGACGCGTGGTACGAGGCGGCGCTTTTCATTGACCGGGAACGTCAACGGGACCAGGTGTTCAAGCAGCCTGAAGTATTGCGGTACGTGGAGTCCGTGCAACAGCATCTCATCACTACCGGAGTTGTCGGGAAGTCCAACTCGCTGGCCGACATAGTCAAAACGGTGTACCGGGAGCTGATATCGGGTGAGGAGGAACACTTCAGGATTCCTGATACGGCGGATGCGGTCGGCCAGTGCCTGATCACGTTCCAGAGCGGTAACCGCCCGCGCGACCTCTGGCATTTCGCGAACACCGACTACACGAAGACCGTTATCTGGGCTCAGCTCAGAAGCGGCGATAACAAGGATATGTCGAAAGTTGCTCAGGCCGTCGACGAGTACGTTGCGGCAAATCCTCCGCCCGTGCCTCTCAAACACGACTGGTTCGGTCTGACATACATCAATGTAATATGGCAGAACAAGATGGTCAGTGGCATGTTGCAGGCGTTTCTCGGCAGTTTCCTTATCGTGTTCCTGATGATGACGCTCCTGTACAGGTCGGCCCTGTGGGGTATGTTGTGCATGATCCCGCTTACCGTCACGATAGGAGCGATCTACGGAGCGATCGGGTTGGTCGGCAAGGACTACGACATGCCTGTCGCGGTCCTGTCGTCGTTGAGCCTTGGACTCGCGGTTGACTACGCTATACACTTCCTGTCACGCAGCCGCGCACTCTTCGAGATGCACGGGTCGTGGGCCAAGACTGCCGGGCCTGTGTTCGGCGAGCCTGCGCGGGCGATCACGAGGAACGTCGTTGTTGTGGGCGTAGGGTTCCTCCCGCTGCTGGCCGCGCCGCTGGTTCCGTACCAGACGGTGGGGCTCTTCATAGCGGCGATACTCCTTACGGCGGGCGTGGCGACCCTGCTCATCCTGCCATCCCTGATCGCCGTGCTGGAGGCGTGGCTGTTCCCGAAAACATCCGGGCGGTCGTTAGCATGCCACTGCGGGACGTGCATCATTTCCGCTGTAGCTGTTGTAGCCCTGATTGTCATCAACGTTTATCGGTTCGTGTCAGTGGGGTGGACGGCGTTGACCTGCATAAGTGTAGTGGTGATCGTCGTGGCCGCGGTGATATGTCGTCTCACGTCGCGGCGCGAAAAGTGCCTTGTAGAAACGTCGCCTGCCGGAAAAGGAGAAGCACAATGATGAAGCGAACATCGTGTCTTGTGGTATGTGTTTGGCTGATAACCTTCTTGTTTCTCGCCGCGGGGCAGTTCACGCGCGCCCAGGAGACTGATGCGGGTCCGTCAGTGCAGCAGATTGCGGAAAAGTGCAACAAGGTCGCTTACTATCAGGGCAAGGACGGCAGCGCCAAGGTTGCCATGACGATAACCGACAGCCAGGAACGCAAGCGCAATCGCGAGTTCGTCATTCTGCGCAGAGACGATCCCCCTCCGAGCCCCGACGTGGAACCCGACACGTATTGCGGCGACCAGAAGTTCTACGTGTATTTCCGCCTGCCGGCCGACGTCAACAAGATGGTGTTCATGGTGTGGAAGCACGTGGATAAGGACGATGACCGGTGGCTTTATCTTCCCGCGCTGGATCTCGTTAAACGTATCGCGTCGGCGGAGAAACGCACGAGTTTCGTCGGCTCAGAGTTTTTCTACGAGGACGTTTCAGGACGTAACATCAATGATGACGAGCACGAGTTGGTCAAGACGACCGACGATTTCTACGTTTTGAAGAACACCCCGAAGGACCCTGAAAGTGTGGAGTTCGCCCAGTACACGATGTGGGTTCATCGTAAGACGTTCGTTACCGTGAAGGTGGAGTATTTCGATAAGAAGGGTGAAAAATACCGGGAATATGTGGCACTCGACGTGAAACCCGACATCCAGGGATATCCGACCGTTACGAAATCTCAAATGAAGGATCTGCGAACAGGCGGGAACACGGTCATTGAGTACAGCGACGTGAAGTATGACGTCGACCTGCCGGAGGATCTTTTTACGGAGCGGTACCTGCGCCGTCCGCCACTCAAGTACTTGAGGTGACTGACCGGATGCTTTCCATCAAGCCGTGTGAGGCCAAAAGAGATCCCGGCGAAGTGGTAGAGGCGCTGCTTGCCGCACCCGACGGCGGGCGAGACGCCCGCCCTACCTTTGTTTTGTCTTACTCCGTCAAAGCAGCACTCGATAGGTTGTTGTGCGGTGTGCTCCTACCAGTCTTGGTGTTGGGGTTGGCTGCACATATTGCCGCTGCGCAGGAAGAACCGGCCCTACCCCCAGGCCTTGCACCCAGCGAAGAACAAGAGGAGCCGGCGCTGCCGCCGGGGCTCGGAGAAGAACCCGCGGAACCGGGCGAGGCTGAGGAGACCGGTCGTGAGGCTCGGCTCGAGCTTCCATTCGACCTGACCGGCTTCCTGGATACGCGTGTCGGCGTGCGAACCCAGCGCGACCGTTACGAGGACGATTTATCGCTGGGTGAGACCCGTCTCCAGTTGGAGATGGAGAAGAGTTTGGCGTTGTCCACGCTGAAGGTGACGACGGATATTCTTTACGATTCGGCATTCGACCATCACGAGCTCCGGCTGGAAGAGGGTCGCGGTTGGCTCGATCTGAGAGAAGCGAGCTACGCGTTCACGCCGGCGGACTTCATGGACGTCAAAGCCGGGCGTCAGATACTGACGTGGGGTACGGGCGATATGCTGTTCATCAACGACCTGTTCCCGAAGGATTGGAACGCGTTTTTCATTGGACGTGACGAGGAGTATCTCAAAGCGCCGTCCGACGCGGTCAAAATCTCGCTATACAGCGACCTGGCCAATCTGGATGTTGTATATACCCCGCGCTTTGACGCCGACCGGTTCATTGACGGCAGGCGCGTCTCTTACTGGAACACGATGCTCGGACGCCGTGCCGGCAAGGATGCGCCCGTGCACGATGATGAACGCAACGACTGGTTTGATGAAGATGAGGTCGCGTTGCGTCTGTTCAGAAACGTCGCCGGGTACGAAACGGCGGTTTACGGGTATCGCGGCTACTGGAAGAGTCCCGGCGGGATGGACCCCTTCACAGGGAAGGCGACTTTCCCCGACTTGTCCGTCTACGGCGCGAGTGTGCGAGGTACCGTGGGCAAAGGGATCGGTAATGTTGAGGTAGGATACTATGACTCCGTAGACGACGGGAGCGGAGCCGACGCGTTCGTGCGGAACAGCGAGTTCCGGTTTCTCGTGGGGTATGAGCAGGAACTGGCTCGCGACTTCACCGCCTCGGTGCAGCATTACCTCGAGCTGATGATGGATTACGGCGCCTATAGACGTTCGCTGCCGCCGGGCGTCCGGTCGGCGGACGAGAACCGGCACGTGCTGACGTTGCGTCTGACAAAACTGCTGATGAGCCAGAACTTGAAGTTATCGCTCTTCACGTACTACTCGCCTACTGACAAGGATGCGTATCTGCGTCCTAACGTCCACTACAGGATAGACGACCACTGGGCCGCTGAAGTCGGCGGAAACGTGTTCGTCGGAGAGGATGACCACACGTTTTTCGGCCAGTTCGAGAAGAACAGCAACATATACCTGGCCGCCCGATACAACTTCTGAGTTGACCTGGAAAGACGGCATCGACGTTCCGCCAAGGATAAAACCATGATTACGGTGATATTGTTGATAGGAGGTCTTCTGATGGGTAGCAGTTCTGAAGCCGACAGCGCTGAACGGCGCGCTAACCGGTTGATAAACGAGAAGAGTCCGTACCTGCTTCAGCACGCGTACAACCCCGTGGACTGGTATCCGTGGGGCGATGAGGCTTTTGAGAAAGCGCGAAAGGAAAACAAACCGATATTCTTGTCTATCGGCTACTCGACATGCCACTGGTGCCACGTGATGGAGGAGGAATCGTTCGAGGACCTTGAGGTAGCTGGCTTGATGAATGAAGCGTTCGTCTCAATCAAGGTCGACCGGGAGGAACGGCCCGACATAGACGGCGTGTACATGAACGTGTGCCGTATGATGACCGGCAGCGGCGGATGGCCGCTCACCATAATCATGACGCCGGATCGCAAGCCGTTCTTCGCTGCCACCTACATCCCAAAGGAGACCCGGTTCGGCCGAATGGGTATGTTGGGGCTGATACCGAGAGTGAAACAGACGTGGGAAGAGCAGAAAGATGCTCTGTTGAGTTCGGCTGAAAGGGTTGCGAATATCTTGGGACAGGAGCAGGGCGCTGCGTCTGGTGAAGAGCTTGGAGAAGGAGTCCTGAGCACGGCGTACGGACAACTGGCGCGGAGTTTCGATGATCGACACGGCGGATTTCGCGGCGCGCCGAAGTTTCCCACGCCTCACAACCTGCTTTTCCTGCTCCGGCACTGGAAGCGAACGGAGGATGAGCGCGCGCTTCAAATGGCAGAAAAAACGCTCCAGTCCATGCGATTGGGCGGCATATACGACCACGTCGGCTACGGTTTCCATCGATACTCGACCGATCATATGTGGTTGGTGCCGCATTTTGAGAAGATGCTCTACGACGAGGCTATGCTGGCCATGGCGTACACGGAGGCGTATCAGGCGACCGGGAAGAGCGAGTACGAGGAGACGGTACGGCAAATCTTCACTTACGTCCTGCGGGACATGACTGCTCCGGAGGGCGGATTTTATTCCGCCGAGGACGCCGATAGCGAGGGTGAAGAGGGCAAGTTCTACGTATGGACGGAGGAGGAGATCCGCCAGGTGCTCCCTGCCGGGGAGGCCGGCCTGATAGTGAAGGTGTTCAATGTCGAGGAAAAGGGCAATTTTGCCGAAGAGGCTACGGGACAGGCGACAGGAAGAAACATCTTGTTCCTCAGCAAACCGCTTCCAGAAATTGCATTGGACATGGAAATCGAAGAGGTGGCCCTGCAGGATCGCATAGAATCGGCGCGGCAGAAGCTCTTCGCGGCTCGTGAGAAACGTGTGCGCCCCCATAAGGACGATAAGGTGCTGACCGATTGGAACGGATTGATGATTGCCGCGTTGGCGAAGGCCGCGCAGGTCTTCGATGAACCTCAATATGCGGAGGCGGCCGCAAGATCAGCGGATTTTATCCTCACGACACTCCGCGACTCGAACGGGCGGCTATCCCACCGCTATCGCGAGGGTGAAGTAGCGGTCCCGGCGTTCGTGAACGACTACGCTTTCCTCGTCTGGGGGTTGCTCGAGCTTTACGAGACGACCTTTGAGATGCGTTACTTCCGGGCGGCGCTGGAACTCAACGATGAGATGCTCAAGCGGTTCTGGGATGAAGGAAGCGGCGGGTTGTACTTCACTGCCGACGATGCCGAAAACCTACTCTTCCGCAACAAGGAGATTTACGACGGTGCCGTTCCTTCCGGGAACTCGGTCGCTATGCTTAACTTGCTGCGCCTCGGGCGGATGACCGCGAATACCGACCTGGAGGAACGTGCGGCGCAGATCGGGCGCGCTTTCTCGATGCAGGTTCTGCAATCCCCGTCAGCGTACACCCAGCTAATGGCAGCGTTGGATTTCGGGGTGGGGCCATCGTACGAGGTGGTGGTGGTTGGCGATGAAGGTGCTGACGACACGGATGCCTTGTTGAAAGCCATCAGAGAGCAGTTCGTGCCGAACAAGGTGGTGCTCTTCCGACCCGCGGGCGTTGAGTCGCCGGAGATATCCGACCTAGCCGAGTTCACGAGGTATCACAAGAGCATCAAAGACAAGGCCACCGCTTACGTCTGCGTCAACTATCAATGCAAACTCCCGACGACTGATGTCGGGGAAATGCTCAAGCTATTAAGCAACTGAGGCTTACATAGGCGAGCGCAAGCTCGGGAGGATCCAGAACATGGTTTGGCGAATCACTCTTATCTTGCTGGGGCTGTCGTTATCCATCGCCGCATGCGGCGGTAAAGAGGATTCGGAAACGAGTCCACCACCGGTTCCGGCAAGCGAAGGCGCGGTGCAGGACGGGGCGGCGCTCGTGCAGACGCTGTGCACCGTCTGCCACACCACCGAGCGGATCGACGAAGCCAGACATGATAGAGCCGGATGGGAGCAGACCGTTGACCGGATGGTCAAGACAGGTGCACGCCTCACCGACGCCCAGCGCAAGGTCGTAGTTGACTACCTCGCCAGCCGGTAACTAGTTATTGCGGGCTAAGCGCGACGATCTCTTCCGAAAACTCCTCGGGGAACCAGCGGAGTCGGTCGGCCTCCCGGCCGACGGGCAGTTTACGGCATCGCCTGACGAGCGCCTTGTAGAAGCGGTCGGCACTCGCGGGGTCCCGCCTGGCAAGCCAGGTCCCGCCGCGCCACAACGCCCGTGCCGTCATCGGGTCGTTGTCCGGCAGCAGTCCGGCGCATTCCCACATCAGGTCGGCGGCATAGTACCTGTAATGGAAGCGTTTGTTCGGCGTTGGCAGATGTGCTGCCGCGCGCCGTTTCTCGTCGTCGGTCGCCCAAGACGAGTTGAGCCGCAGTGTATCGGGAAAAGGGAACATTCCATTCCACATATGCCAATCCGGCGCGTGTTCAGCGCCGAGCAGTTCCATGCCGTGCTTGCGCGCGAGCTGTGCAGCGGTGAAGAGGTACTCGGCGCGAACTCGTGGTGATCGCGCCTTGTCACGCCCGGCCTTCACGGCTTCTGTGAACTTGCTGGCGAGGTCGCGCACAGGCGCGGCATCTTGCGCACCATAACGGTGCCACCAGGACACCGGCTCGCGCGGAGGGTAAAATGTTTTGGCTTTGTCAAATTGCCCGTCACGCGCGAGGCGACGCGCCAGGAGGTAGCGCAGTTCCTCGATGGGCGCCGGCTGGTTTCTTCCCCGCCGTCCTTCTCTGGCCATCGTGAGTCCGGCGTCATTGGCATGTGTGACAACGTAGGATTCGAGCTCGTCGGCTGTCAACACGCGCTCGGCGACATACGCTGCGTCCTCACGGTATCCCGCCCGCGCAAAGGCATCCAGTGCGGAGACGTAGTCCTTTCTGCCAAGGAGCAGCACACCCATTTCACCCTGCACCACTTTGCTGGGTACGGTCCTGCCATACACCCTTCCCATTACGTACCACTCCTCGGTGGCGGGGAAGGTATCCTTGATTTCCTGAAGTAATCTGAGTGCTTGATCCTGCTTGCCCACCCGCAAGAGGAGTTTCGTTTGTACCCACCGCACGTAGGGGCACTGCGGTTCGGCGACCTCCACCCACTGCTGCGCGAGTTCCATGTCGCCGGCGGAGTAAGCGGCCCAGGCAAGGCGTCCCGCGCCCTGAATTTGGGCATCAGGTTTGGCCGCTCTTACCGCCTCCAGCCATTTCCGGTCCGAGCGGCTGGATTGCGATCCCGATATGAGCCAGGAGGTCACGATCTGACAACATAAGGGGTCTTCGATCAGATCCTGTGAGATCGCCGTCTCGCGGAATACGCGTCGGCACATTATTCTCAGGGAAAGATGGCCGACATGGCGTTCACGGTCCACACTTGACGTAAAGAGTTCGGCGTAGTGGTGCATGGCAGCGGCGCGGTTGCCGCTATCCTCCTCGGCACGTGCCTGCCAGCCAAGGCTCGAGCCTGCGAGATTGAGCGAGTCGCGGAAGTCCTGGCCTGCCAGCGCTCGCGTCTTTTCGAAAAAGGGGGCTGCCTTGGCGGGGTCGAGATGGAGCCAGGCTTTGCCCAACATGAAGGCGGCCCATGTACTGCGATAGCGGCGTTCCTCATCCGGTAGATCCAGCAATTGCGACCAACGGTCGATTGCTTCCTCATAGTATTCTGTGCGGTATGCTGCAGCGCCGCGTACGTACATCTCGAACTCAGCAGGCAGCGCGGCCAACAGCAGCTCCTCGTAAGCGCCGAAGTGACTCCTCGGCACAGCCTGCTTCGCCCGGGAGAAGGTCGTATCCTCGGTGGAGCCGTCCGCGGAAAGCTTCATTGCCTTGCGCAAGTCACCATAGAGTTCCACGGTTCCGGCAACCGTCTCCGCCTTAATGTCCGATTTCATTAAGGCCTCCTCGAGGTCGGCCATGTCGGCCTCGAGCGTTGCAGCCCATCCGCGCGGTCCCTCCGAGCGTCTCATCTCTTTGGGGAGGCCAAGCAGTCCGCAGAGTTCATGATAAAAGTTGCCTCGCGGCATGAGTAGTATGTTCTCGCCCGTGCCGCGCCAGATGTAGCCGGATGGAAACTCCGGGCCGCAGGCAAGCAGGACAGGCAGCCAGAGGGCAACGACCGCGAACACAGTAAGTGACCTTCGAAACCTCATTTCACCACCTCCACCGGCCCGACTTGCACGGCTCGGGCCTCCTTCTCACCTGACATCCGGTACCACGCGATCATGATAGGCGTCGAATCTTTCGGCGCAGGCCCCTCTAATACTACAACGTCATCTTTGCCGGATGGGATTACGCGGAACCTATTAAGCACGTCGTATGCGACCAGACCGCTATTGGATGTACGAAGCTCCATCCGGACGAATCTTGCTGCGCTGTCCTCTCCGGTATTGGCCAGCCACACTTCGACCAGACCGGGGTCGGGAGCGCGCGTCTCGGCGCTGTACTCGACCATCGGCGCCCTGCCCTCCATCACGGCCTGCAACGTCGGCCATGACCAGTTGAGAACGTCTGTCTCCACCGGAAGCCGGAACCAGACAATCCCCAGGCAGTTCTCGGGAGGAGAATCGCGCATTCCCCGCACTACGGCCGCCATTGCTTTCGCGTCTGCGGTGACCTCGCGGACGGTGTACTCGGGCGGCCAGGCCGGCATCGGGCCCTCCGCGCTGAGCGCGACGAACCGGCCGTCTCGGTCGAACGCCACGTGGTACCCGTGAGTCGGTAGTGCGACGAAAAACGGGACGCCTGTGGCGCCGGCGGCATTCAGATAGGCCCCCAGTTTGGCCGGATCGCAGAGCGTCATAGGCGCGTCCACGGTCGTGGGCTTTTCAAGGGAGTGAACCTGCAAGACGAAGTAGGAAACGGCGGATGCCAGCGGCGCGAAGGCATCGTCCCGCAACCATGTCGGCAAAACCGTGATTGACCAGCGCGTGTCGCGGAGTTCTTCCTTCAGGGCGTCGAGCAGACGCCGGTACTGTGCCAGTTTGGAAGTGGCGCAGTCGTAGTCTATCTGAACGTCGGCAACGGTCACGCCGCGCTTTTCAGCGCGGGTCCGCGCGTCGCGGATGGTGTCGGCCAGGAGAGTAGCACTCTCGTCGGCTGGGTCACCTGTGATGCGGGATGCCTGCGAGGCCGGTACGCGGACGACCAGAGTCACCGGAATTGCCAGCTCTGCCAGGACTCCCCAGTCGGGAGAGATTGTCTCCGCGCCCATTTCGGCCGCGAGTATCATGAATTTGCTCGCCTGCGAAGCCGCCACCCGTAGCGAGTCCGTCACGGAATCTGACCACGCCCGCTGCCACACGTAGAATCCCGTGCTAGATGTTGGAGGTGGGGCGCTGGGTTGCACGTCGCACTGGGCGACAACGAGGCCGAACACAGCGAAGATGGCCAACCTCAAACTGGACGATCCCAGGAAAAGGTTCTTCAGTCCGGCGTGTGTTCTCACGGTACGGGCCCTCCGCGGCGGCCACCTTGCATTCTAGCTGTATCATACTGTATCGGTGGCTGGAGCCGCAACCGGGAGGTTCCAGCGCGCCGGCGTTGGAGGCAAATGGGGATGAATAGAGGTAATCGCCAGAGAAGTCCGGACATGACCCAGTACGGGCGGTAATGCGGCTCTTTCCACGCCTTACTTTGCGCGTGCAGGTTTCCGCTTGGGCTCGCCAACGATATAAGGCTGGGGATTTTGCTCGCCGCTTCGGAAATCGGTTACCTCCGTTCCTACCGGAATCTCTTGACGAAGAACCTTTCGGGTACGCTTGATCAGTTCAGCATCCGCCGCAGCCTTGTAGGACGTGAAAGTAACTTCATACTTGTGCCTCACTGCGTCGCGGCGATCAGGGAAAGTGCCCGCCCAAAAGGTTGCTTCAGCAGGGAATGTGACTTTGCCAAACCGCTTCGTGCCGCTATTCTCGATGTTGAAGTACTCAAAACCGTTGGGAGCCCAGGCGCGAGCGCGGCGCACGAGATACCCTGCACGCGGTTCCACGACGAGCTCCCATTTGCAGGGCTTGTTGTAGGCGGTTCCGTCAGCGGTGCAGTGTAGCAGACCGTCCTCCCCTTCGCGGACGCCGCTGATTCTCTTGATGCGCCTGGAGAAATCGCGGCCCGCCGTCAGAAGCGCCAGAAGGTGCTCGGTTGTCCTGAGACCCTTGGTTGGATCCGGAATGGCCAGGTGGGCCACTCGGAAACCGCCAGTCGACTTCGGGTCGCGAGACAACGCACCGTCATCCTCGACGACGACTTCGAGATCATCCCTCTCGAGAACCCCCACGAAATCGGGTTCATGCAGAGTCAGGATCTCTATCTTGAGGCCAATGTACTCTCGACCGTCACGAGATATCGTGTCAACCTTACGCCCTCCCCTCGGATCTCCCAGCGGGAAGAGCTGTTTCACGAAGGCGGACTCAGTGACCAACGAGTAGCCACTACGCGTGGCGGTGAGCTGGCGCAAAACTCGGCACGGAAAGCCCCGCCTCGGGTTATAAGGGTAAACCGCGCGACACTTCAGCGTGAATTCGTCCAGGTACTGCCGATCCGCTCGCCTCAGAAGAGATAGGAGTTGCCTGCCTGCCGGAACTCGCCGCGCCGCCGATCCGGCCAGTTGTGGGATCGCGCACAGAAGAACAACGAGCAGCCCGCAAAGACAGGCTCTGCGGCGCATCTCCTTAATCACCCTGCGTTTCCGCGTCATTATCAGTTCCTCCTCCTGCTATTCCCTCTGGTTTCCCTGATTTAGTACGACCAGTGGGGACAAAAGGTTCATCCGTCACGACTGAGGCAGCTTCGGTAACTTCCTGAACCTCGACAGACGTCGCCATTACGCGGTCACATCCCCAAGTCTTTGTAAGTTTTCGGATAGACCCTTCTGGGAAGCCGAAAACCGGGCTTTCGCCGCACCGGCCAAGGCAATACATCGCAGCGCTCGGCCCACTTCTCGTACATGCCTACCATCTTGGCGCGCAGGTCCGGATGGTTGCCGGAGAGGTCGTGCATTTCCGTGCGGTCGGCCTCCATGTCGTGGAGCTGCCAGGGCTCTCTATGAGCGGCGACGAGCTTCCATTTTCCCATGCGAACTGCGCGGTTCCCCTCGTGCTCGAAGTATATCGCTTCTCGGTCCAGAGCCCTGTTCATGAAAGCCGGCACCAGCGAAACGCCTTCAAGCGGTTTGATTCTGTAGCCGTTGTAGCGTTTCGGATACTTGGCTTCCGCCAATCCCAGACATGTGGGCATCAGGTCGATCAGGTGTGCGGGCTCATGTCGAAGTGTGCCGTGGTCCTTGATTCGGTCGGGCCAATGCGCTATCAGCGGTGTGGCTATACCGCCTTCGTGCACCCAATGTTTGTACCGCCGGTAGGGTGTGTTCGAAGCGTTCGCCCAACCGCGGCCATACGTGAGGAAGTATCCCCTTTTCGTGCCCAGTTGCTCGGCCGGACCGCCGCCATAAAACTCATTCTCATCATTCTCCTCCGCACACGCCCCGTTATCGACGAAAAACATGATCAGCGTGTTGTCCAGTTCACCCAGGTCTTTCAGTGTCTTGAGCAGACGACCGATATTCTGGTCCATGCGGTCGATCTGCGCCGCGTAGATGGCCATGCGGTAGTCCAGTTCGTCCTTCTTCTCGTCTGGCACATCCTCCCAGGCCGGTGCGTCACGATCGGACAGAGCCCACTTCTCCTTAACGAGTCCCATTTTGATCATCCGCTCGTAGCGTTCCTCCCGGATAGCGTCCCAGCCTTTCCTGTACTTGCCTCGGTACTTCGCTACGTCCTCCGGCCAGGCGTGCAGCGGCCAGTGGGGCGCGTTGTACGCGAGATAGAGGAAGAACGGGTTGTCGTCGGCCTTGGAAGCGTCAGAGACGAAGCTGATCGCGTAATCCGTGAACGCGTCGGTTGTGTAGAAACTGTCATCCGGCTTGATGCGCTGCTCGTTGTGGACGAGGAGGCTTTCGGGCGATGGGTTGAAGAAGTTGCAGGCACCGCGAATGATCCCGAAATACTGATCGAAACCCCGATCGGTCGGCCACATCCCCTCGAACGTGCCCACGTGCCATTTGCCGGACATGAGGGTATGATACCCCGCTGGTTTCAGCGCTTCCGCGATGGTGACGCACTCGCGGTTCAGCGAGCCGCGATAGCTGGGATAGCCATAATCGAATTCCTGCCTTCTCGCATCATCCTCGAGCGTCATATGGCCAATCCCGCCTTGATGGGGGTATAGTCCCGTCAACAACGATGCGCGAGTGGGACAACAACGGGCGGTGTTGTAAAACTGGGTGAAGCGGACACCGTTGGCCGCCAGGCTGTTGATGTTGGGGGTGTACACCTCGCCGCCGTAACAGCCAATATCGGAGTAGCCCATATCATCTGCCATAATCAGTATGATATTGGGACGTTTGTCTCCGCCCGGAGTGCCCCGACTCCGGCTCACACATCCCGGTACCGCCAACGATGCCGCGCTAAGACCCGCCGCCTTCAGAAAGTCGCGTCTTTTCATGATAGATCCTCTCGTATCGTTAACCGGTTAGCGGTCGACTATGACCTTGCCTCTTGTACTTTTCGAGCAACCTCGTCAGGTTCTCCACGATTTCAGGACGTTTATCCCACAAGTCATTCGTTTCGTACGGGTCGTCAGCCAGGTTGTACAGCTGCCCGGGCACGTCCGGCTCGGGTCCCCCATCGTGATACCCGCCGTGCTTGGCGCCGAGGATAAGTTTCCACTCGCCCCGGCGAATGGCGAACACGCCCGCGCCCGAGTGGTGCACGGTTGCCTCGCGGATGGGCGCATCGAATTCATCACCCAGCAGCGCCGGCAGCATGTTGTAGCTATCCTCGCCGGCGTCGTTGGGCAGTCTCGTCCCGACAACTGCCGCACAGGTCGCCATCAAGTCCGTAAGAGTAGTCACTTCGTCGCTGGTCGTGCCGGGCTTGATCTTGCCCGGCCATCGCGCTATGAACGGCACGCGATGACCTCCTTCCCAGATCTCGCCTTTCTGACCGCGCAGGTTACCGGAGGACTTATGCCCGTTCACGCCCTCGCGAGGGCCGTTGTCGCTCGTGAAAATGAGCAGCGTATTGTCGCTCACGTTCAACCGGTCGAGCGTCTCCATAATCCTGCCGAGAATCCAGTCCGCGAGAAACACTTGGTCGCCTCGGAGTCCTGCCTGGCTTTTGCCCTTCACGAAATCCGGCGGCAGCCACGGGATATGCGGCGCTGCAACACCGAAATAGAGAAAGAAGGGTTTATCGGGCGCAGTGGCCACGTGCCGGCCGATAAATCCGATAGCCTTTTCCGTAAACGTTGTGTCGGCCTTTTCGTGCTCCCACTCCGGCTGCATGTACTCAATCCGATGGTTCTCAATGAACAGTTCCGGCGGATCGTCCGTCGGGTTGCCAGCCGTGCAAAAGTAATAGTCGAACCCAATGTCTGTCGGTCCGCTGAGTATGGGTTTCGTGAAATCGATAGTTCTTCTTCCTTGCCTGTCGCCTTCCGCCCCCTCTTTCAGCGTCCAGTCGAGACCCAGATGCCACTTGCCGATGCACGCCGTACCGTACCCGTGTTGTTTGAGCATGGAAGCAACCGTCAAACGGTCACTCTCGATCAACGGACGGTTGTACCCACCGAACACGCCTTCCTTCAACCGGCTGCGCCAGCAGTACCGTCCTGTCAGAAGGCCGTATCTGGTCGGTGTACAAACAGCGGAGGGCGAATGCGCGTCGGTGAACATAACACCTTGTTTCGCCAACGTCTCCATGTTCGGTGTGGGGATCTTCGATTCCGCGTTGTAAACCGTGGTGTCACCGTAACCCATATCATCGGCCATGATGAAAACGATATTCGGCGTGCCTGCGGGAGGTGCGGCGGGTGCCTGTTCCCTGACTCTGCTACAACGCTGCAACGCCAGCGCTGCTGCACTCACGCCCGCTGTTCTCAGAAACCCTCGTCGCGAAGTGCCATGTCCGCTCATATCTCCTCCAATCTGTTCATCGCTTTTCCTCACAGCAGGCGCGGGTTCAAAGCGGCCGGCTGTACCCCTGCTCCATCTGTTGTTTCAGCAGAGTCGTCATCCGTTCCACGACTTCCGGGTGTTGCTCCCAGAGATTGTTTTTCTCGTCCGGGTCCTCTTTGAGATTGAACAACGCTTTCCGTCCCCGTCCGGCGCTGGAACCGTTGCCCTGGATGCCGGGAATCAGTTTCCAGTCGCCCTGGCGAAAGGCCACTTGGCCGTTATGATGGAAGAGCGAGTCGCGGATAGGTTTGTCAAGTCTCTCGCCCAGCAGGGCGGGCAGAATGTTGAAGCTGTCCTCGCCTGCGTTGTTGGGAAGCTCCGCGCCTGTGATCGCGGCGAACGTGGCCAGCATGTCGGTGAAACAAGTGACCTCGTCGCAGGTTGTTCCCAGGGTGATCTTCGCGGGCCAACGTGCGATGAACGGCATGCGGTGACCGCCTTCCCAGAGGTCGCCCTTCTCTCCGCGATAGTGCCAGGACGACTCGTGCCCGTGGACCCCGGCGCGCGGCCCGTTGTCGCTGGTGAAAATGAGCAGCGTGTTCTCGGTGACGTTCAGGCGATCAAGCGCCTTCATGATCTCGCCGAGGCTCCAGTCCGCCAGGACCACCTGGTCGCCGCGCGGGCCGGCCCCACTCTTGCCCTTTACCATATCCGGCGGGTACCACGGGATATGCGGCACCGATAGGGGTAGATAGAGGAAGAAGGGATCGTCCGGCCTGCTCTTGACGTGGTTCTCCATGAACTGAATGGACTTGCTGGTGAACTCGATATCGGCGTCCTCATGTTTCCAGCCAGGCGCCATATACAGCTCCCGCCCTTCGTTGGCGGGATCGATGGGAGAGATCATGCTCGGGATAACCGTCGCGCGGTTGTCCTCGATAAAGCACATGGGCGGATCGTCGGTGGTACATCCGGACGTGCCGAAAAAGTAGTCGAACCCGCGATCCAGCGGCCCTTCCGTGATGGGTTTCGAGAAATCGATGTTCGACTGGCTGAAGTCTCCGTCTTCGTCGGGCCGGCGTCCTTCTTTCAGCCCCCAGTTCATACCCAGATGCCACTTGCCGACACATGCGGTGCCGTATCCGCGATCCTTGAGAAGCGACGCTATCGTCATACGGCCCTTGTCGATGAGCGGCCGGTTGTACCCGCCGTACACACCGCGCCACAACCACGTGCGCCAGCAGTACCGCCCGGTCAGCAAGGCGTACCGCGTGGGTGTGCACATTGACGACGGCGAATGAGCGTCGGTGAAGACCGTACCCTGTTCGGCCAGCTTCTCCATGTTCGGCGTCGAGACCTTCGATTCCCGGTTGTACACCGTCGTGTCGCCGATACCCATATCATCGGTCATGATGAATACGATGTTAGGAGGCCCATCGCTTCTACCCGCTGCCCCTTGTGCAAAGCACGCTCGGCCGGACATCGCCATCGCCGCGGCGGCGAGCCCGGAACTCTTGAGAAAGTCACGTCGGTCAACCTTCTTACTCATTTGGATACCTCCGAGAACTACTCCCAGGGATGCAGTATCACTTTCCCGCACCGGCGCGTGATCTGCAGCTCCCACGCTTCCTCGACCTTGCTCATCGGAAACGTATGGGTGATCAGTGTGTCCAACAGCCCGCCCGACCGCTGGACGACCTGCATAATCTTCGGCACATCGCCCAGGTTGTAGTGCCATATGCCGTGTAGCGTCAGTCCGTTGCGGATCATATCGTCGCTGACCCTGATGCTCAAAGCGCCCGACTCGCCGACGAATGCGGCGGAACCGTGCCGTCGTGTCGCGTCGATCATCAACCGCTGTGCGGACGCATCCCCTGCGCAGTCGATCGCCTTGTCCACACCGACTCCGCCCGTGAGGTCGAGAATCTGCTGCAGCGCGTCCTCGTCGTTAGGGTCAACGACGGCTTCTGCGCCGAGTTCCCTCGCGAGATTGGCGCGATAGGGGTTACGCACCACCGCGATCACCCGCGCACCTCGGAAGACGCCGTTGATCACGCCACCCAACCCGACCGGCCCCATGCCCGTGATCAAGACTGTATCGAACGCGTCAACCTTCATTCGCTCCATCGCGCCGAAGGTAGGTCCCAGACCGCAACAGACCATCCCGGCATGCTCGTACGACACGCCGTCGGGGATCTTCGTCAGAAGCCAGGAAGGTTTCAGAATATATTGCGCGTAGGTCGCGCCTCCCTCACACGAGCCGGTAAAATCCTCTATGTCGTAAATTTGCTGGCAGTGGATATACTCGCCTCTGACACAGAGGGGACATTCTCCACAAGGATATTGCGGCTGGACAACTACGCGGTCGCCGACTGCGACGTGTCCCGGCTGGGCGACCTCCACGACCTCGCCTGCCGCCTCGTGGCCGAGGCACTCGCTCGGTTCACCGTCCCGGTACGCCTTGTACTCGGTGCACAAGGGCGCGACAACTATCTTCACGAGGGCCCAGTCCTTGACGGCTTTCGGGGTGGGCGCCTCCACGAGTTCAGCCTTGCGTTCTCCTCGGATGACGACCTTCTTCATGCTCCCTCTTCCCTGTTGCGGCCGTGTTCAGTCCGCGCGGTTGCCATACCGTTTGTTCCGTTCGGTCAACAGGCGCACCAGCCGCTCCACAACCTGCGGATTAGTGTCCGCGAGATTATCCACCTCCAGCGGGTTGGCCACGATGTCGTACAGCTCGATCCCGGTGCCGTCCGCATGCATCATCAGCTTCCATTTTCCGTCGCGCACGATCACCTTGGGGCTCACGTTGATTGCCGGCCCGATGACATCTTCGCCCAGATCCCAGAACAGCGGCCGGGATCGCTCCGTAGGCTGGCCGCGCAGCGCTTTGGACATGTCGAGACCATCGACTTGCTCTTCCGGCGGCGGCTCAATCCCCGCCAGCGCGCACATTGTGGGGAGAAAGTCCGCGCCGCTCAACACCGTGGTCTCATCGACCTTTCCGGCGGGCGTACCTTTCGGCCAACGAACGATGAACGGCATGCGAACGCCGCCCTCGTAGCCGCTGCGTTTTCTGCCCCGGAACGGGCCGGGATCGCCCACTCCGAACTCTGACGCCTCATCCAGCCAGATCTCTTCCGGACCGTTGTCGCTGCTGAAGATCAGGATGGTGTTGTCCGCCAGACCCAACTCCTCGAGCTTGTCGATCAACCGGCCGATATGACGGTCGGAGTCATGTACCGCCGAGTAGTAGGTCTGGTACGTGGACGGCCAGTCCTTGAACGGCTCCCGCTGTTCCTCATTCGGAACCAGCACGGCATGGGTGTCATACAGCCATGCGTTGACGTAAAAGGGGCGATCTTTGTTCTTCTCGATGAACGCGATGCTCTCATCGATTATCATCTCACTGGATCGCGCCCGGAACTCGTGCCAGTTCGGACCCTCGCGAGACCCTTCCCAGATGTTCCAGCCCGGAACAACGCCGGGCATCTCGTGCACTGCACTGCCGCTGCCGACCGTCACCCTGTGATCGTCGAAAGCATACTTGTCCGGGGTGGGTGCTTCCTTATAGTCTGTTGAGGTCAAATGCCACTTCCCATAGTGCGCCGTCGCATAGCCCGCGTTCTTGAGGATACGGGGAAGCATCGGCAGGTTCGGATCGAGATAGAGCGGCAGACCCCGCCGCCGATTGGCTCGCGTCGAGTCCAGGTGGCTGTGGATCCCATGGCGGTCGGTGAAGAGTCCCGTCAAGATGCTCGCGCGGCTGGGCGAACATACGGCGGCGTTGACGTAGAACTGCTTGAAGAGCAGTCCCTCTCGCGCCATCCGGTCGATGTTGGGCGTTCTGATCCTGCGGTTGCCGTAACAGCGCAGATCGCCCCAGCCCCAGTCGTCAGCGAAGACGAAGACTATATTGGGGCGTTTCCCACCGCTGCCCGCACCCACGCCTTTCGACATCGCCAGCGACGCCGCGCCCACGCCCATGGCCCTTACAAAATCGCGCCGGTTCATCTTCCGCATTGTCTCCCTCCCAAGCAGAACGCTATCGTTTGACTATATTGTTGATTCCGACAGGACTCGGATAGCATAGCACGCGAGGTCTGTCGTTGACAAGAATAAAGGCTTCTTACCAACCACCCAACAGTTCGGTCTGATGCCATCCCCTTTGATGAGCGTGTAGGAGCGCAGATCCTCGGCAGGCAGGACGGGCATATTGTCGCAGATCCGTTGTGCAGAGCCCGCCGTAACTCCCAGAATACCTTTGTTGCACAGCGGTTACGCGCTTGTTTTTAGTTGACACTTCGGTGTCGCTGCTGTTATCATATATATGGATGGAAGTGGTCATTATGCGCGCATTTGAGCATAGTCGGGTACCGTTATCAAGCGGGGGAACTGCGCTTATGGAAACATCTATCCAGGGCCGTCCCAGCCGCTTTCTAGCGCTGATGGCGCTGGCAATAATGCTTTGCGCTGCGTACAGTGTCACGGCGGACGAGCTGACCCTGACAATAGGCTCGGGCACCGCAGATATGGGTGCAAACGTAACCGTTCCGGTCGAGTTGAGTTCCGGCGCGACGCAACCCGCCTCGATTTTCCTCGATATACTGTTCGATCCTTCCAAGCTTGAAGTCGTTAGTGTGCAGGAAGGCACGGCGGCAACGGCGGCGGGGAAGACCGCCTCCCATGGTGTGCCGACGCCCGGTCAGCTCAAGGTGGTAGTCGGTGAGGTGAACGGGAACGCGATGGCTGACGGCGCGATCCTGCGCGTGCGGTTCAGGTTGCTCCGCGGTGCGCACCGTGGCCATACCGTTACGTTGGCGGGCGCGAACGGTTCCGCGGCCGCTCCCGACGCGGCCAGAATAGATGTGGGGTTCAATGACGGCGCGATAGAGGTGACTTTTCCGGCGGTCCCGGCCGGCGGGCCCTTGTCCCAGATAGTACTGGCGTGTCTGCTGATCCTTACCGCGTTCGTTGTTGGACGCAAGCGGCCTGCTCGTGCGTTGTCCATACTCCTGATCCTTGCCTCGTTCTCCTCAGGCGCATTCGGCGCGCCGGTTGCAGGCGATATTAACCTGTCCGGCGCTGTGGACCACATGGATGTTCGGTTTGTAACCGAATTCGCGCTCGGCGAGTCCATAGCGTACGATACAGACGTGGACCGTTCAGGCGAGACTGACGCGGTGGACTACCAGTTAGTGGTGAGAGCGGCGCTCGGCGAGAGCATAGACACCGATGGCGACGGTCTGTGCGATGCGGCGGAAGTCAATCTCGGGACCGACCCCGAGGTTCCCGACACGGACGGCGACAACGTCGGTGACGGTGAAGAGGTCGGGTACGGGGAGGACCCGCTCGTCTACAGGGAAGGATACGTTATCATCAACGAGTTCGTGGCGTCGAACAACGCGGGTCTCGAGGACGAGGACGGCGATACATCTGACTGGATCGAGCTGTACAACGCGGGAGATTCGCCGGTCGACCTCGCCGGTTGGGCGCTGACCGATATGGTGTACGACCGGAACAAGTGGACGTTCCCCGATATTACCGTCGACAGCGGGGAGTACCTGGTGGTTTTCGCGTCAGGCAAGGATCGTAAGCCGACAAATGGTGACAATCTTCACACGAACTTCAGGCTGGACAGGCTTGGCGAGTACCTCGGCTTGTATAACCTTGTTGGCGAGCCGCAGCCGTTGAGCGTCTTTGACCCGGCATTTCCGATGCAGGCGACCGACTTCTCGTACGGTCGGTACGCGGGGCGACCGGGGTTCTGGTACTTGCAGCCGCCTTCGCCCGGTGCGCCGAACGAGAGCTCCAACGCCTACTTGACGGGTCCGGAATCGTGGCCTGACGATGATGCCGGTCCGCCGTACTACCCGTGGGTTTTCAACCAACACGCGATAATGGACTACAACTTGACCTTCACCGCGGCCGCCTGGGAGACGCTCCACGAAGAGCTGTTCCAGTACGTTCCCGGGACTGTGACCATCGGGAACGAACCTTACGAGAACGTCGGCATCCGCCATAAGGGATACATTACCTATTTTGCGACAAGGCGCTTGCTTAAGAAACCGTACAAGATCGACTTCAACGAGTACGTTGCCGGGCAGGACTTTTACGGTGTCAGGCAGCTCAACTTCGGTAACTCATGGAGCGATCCGTCGATGATGCGGGAGGTGCTTGCGTACGAGGTGTTCGCCGCGACAGGCTGTCCGGCATCCCGGACGAGCTTTGTCAACCTGTACTTGACTGTGCCGGGAGAGTATGACCACGAACTCGTTGGCGTGTACGTCATGGTCGAGCAGGTTGACACGACTTACCTCGCCGAGCGGTTCGGCAACGACTCGGGCAACCTGTACAAAGCGGGCGACTCCGGCGCGGACCTCCTGTGGTACGGCGGCGATCCTGAGGAGTACCGGGACCGTTACCCGAAGAAGACGAACCAGGAGGAGGACGACTGGTCGGACTTGATCCATTTCCTCGACGTGCTGAACAACACGCCGGACGAACAGTTCAAGACGGAGATCGAAACGGTGTTCAATGTGGAAGGATTCCTGGACTACCTCGCTGTGAACACGGCCACTACAAACCTTGATTCAATTGCGGGTCGCAACGCCAACTTCTACGTCTACCACAACCCGGCCACGGACCTGTTCGAGTTTCTGCCGTGGGACTTGAACATGGCGTTCGGCAACTACCGAGTGTCGGTGGAAGGATACCCGCTCAGTGCCGAGGGGATGCTTTATATGGACATCTACGATCCGACGAGCCTGGAGGGGGAGCACGTGCTCATTGACCGTATTCTAGCGGTCCCTGAATACGTTGCACTGTACGAGGAGCGGATACGGTCGCTCGTCGAGGGCCATTTCAACTCAGCCAACATGGATCCCCGCATTGACGAACTTTACGCGTTCATCAGATCAGACGTGTACGCCGACCCGCATAAGCTGGACTCGAGCGAGAATTTCGACCAGAGTATCGAGCGCGACGTTCCCGATGACGAGGAGGACGACTTGCGCGTCATAGGCCTGAAACGATTTGTAGCGGAACGGTCCGCCCACATACTCCAACAGCTTGATCAGTAGCTCTGCCCTTCCGCGAGCCGGCAACGCGCGTTCTCGTCCGTTCAGCAACTCCCATTCTCAAGGTGAGCAGAAACGCCCGAGATAGGGCGGTACTGAGGTATGCTTATTCGCGGGACCCGCGCCACTCGTTCGCGGTAGCTTCGAGCCAGTCGACCCAGTCAGGAACCCCCTCGCCGCTTCTGCTCGAAACCGCGATGACGCGCGTCCCGGGGTTGATTGTGAGAATGTCGTGCTGCACCGTCTCCATCGATACATCGGTATACTGCAACAGGTCCGTCTTGTTCAGAACGGTGGCACGCGACTTTCGGAAGGCTCCCGGATATTTCGCGGGCTTGTCATCCCCTTCCGTAACGCTCAACACGGTCACCTTGGCGTTCTCTCCGAGATCGAATCCCACGGGACATACGAGGTTGCCCACGTTCTCGATAAAGAGCAGGTCGATCTCGTCCGTGGGGACGTCGTCAAGCACGCCGCCGATCATCGCCGCATCGAGATGGCACGCGCCGCGCGTGTTGATCTGGATCGCGGGTACGCCCATCCTGGCGATTCGTTCTGCGTCTCTCGAGGTCTCTATATCCCCCTCTATCACACCGATGCGCAGTCCCGGGCGCGACCGGCACGCCTCGACGGTTCTTTCGAGCAACGTGGTCTTGCCGCTTCCGGGCGAACCGAGCAGATTGACCACGTACAGACCGTGCTCTTCGAAAAACGACCGGTTCTGTTGCGCGAGAACATCGTTAGCTTTTAGGATGTCGGCGTGGACCTTAACTTCCATTGCGTTCCTCCGCCGGTCGCATCACGCGTCCTTTTCTATTCCTTCTTCGCCTTCGGCCTTAGACCTCTGACCGCTGCGCCCGCTCGCCACATCTCGGAATTCCCGATCTCGTCGAGCTCCTCCTTGAGCCGCTCGCGATAGTCGGGTCTGCTGTTCGCCTCGATGACTATCCGGGTCTCCTCGCCCTTGAGGACGCTCTCGTACAGGTCGTCGAAGACCGGCGCAACCGCTTCTCTGAACTTGTGCCGCCAATCGAGCGCACCTCGCTGCGCCGTAGTGCTGCAGTTCGCGAACATCCAGTCCATCCCGTTCTCGCCAACGAGCCGGATAAGGCTTTCGGTAAGCTCTTCAACGGTCTCGTTGAACGCCTCGCTCGGCGAATGATCGTGTTTGCGCAGCACGTTGTACTGCGCCTCCATTATCCCCGCGACAGCACCCATCAGAACGCCGCGCTCGCCCGTCAGGTCGCTGTGGACCTCCTTCTCGAACGTCGTCGGGAACAGGTACCCCGAACCGATTGCGATACCCAGCGCCAAGGTGCGTTCCTCGGCTCTGCCGGTGTAATCCTGGAACACCGCATAGCTGCCGTTCAGACCGGCGCCGGAGAGGAAGTTGCGCCGTAACGTCGTACCGGACCCCTTAGGAGCCACCAGGATCACGTCGATGAAGTCCGGCGGCACGACACGCGTCTGATCCTTGTACACGATGGAGAAACCGTGCGAGAAATAAAGCGCATCACCTTCCTTGAGATGCGACTTCACCGTGTCCCACTGCGCCATCTGTCCGGCGTCAGAAATGAGGTACTGGACAATCGTGCCGCGCTCGACCGCTTCCGGTATGGGGAACAACGTTTTGCCTTCCTCCCAACCGTCCTTCAGAGCCTTTTCCCAGTAGAACTTATCCCCGGGGAACTGACCGATGATCACATTGATCCCGCTGTCCTTGAGGTTCATTGCCTGTGCGGGACCCTGCACGCCGTAACCGAGCACCGCCACGGTCTCGTCCTTCAGCACCTCCTGGGCTTTGCTCAGCGGAAACTCTTCCCGCGTGACAACGGTCTCCTCAACGCCGCCAAAATCGATCTTAGCCATGGTCTTTCTCTCCTTAAACATTGGACTTGTGGTTGAGACTTTCTAACAAGCCGAGCCAAATGTCACCCTGAGCGAAGCGAAGGGTCTCAATTCGCCCAAATGCTGGAGATTCTTCGCTGCGCTCAGAATGACAGAGGTAACGTGATGACTTCTACAGTATCACCCCGACATTCGACGCATATTGTGCCTGATTCCGCGCGATTAATCAAGCACCCCGCTGCAAGGACCCCGTTATTGCCCCTCTCAGCCGCCGAAATGTACCAACCGCAACACGAGGTTCAGCGCGGCGCCGACAACGAACGCGTACGGGAAGATAAAACACAGAATGTATATCGCCTTGCGCAACCCCTGTTCCTTGATGATCACGAACACGTTGGCAATACAGGGGACAAAGAGCGTTATGACGACGAGACTCACGAGCGCCTGGACGGTATCCAGCCTGCCCTTTTGAAAAAGGTCGTTGAGACCCGCGGCACCGTAGTCCCTTCTGAGGAAACCCATGATGAACGCCTGGGTGGTCTCTACCGGCAACCTCAAGAGCCTGTTCACAACAGGTTGCGCGCCGCGCTGCAATGCATCGAGAAGATGTGTCTTATCAAGCACGTACAGGATAAACGTACCCAGCATGAACAGTGGGACGGCCTCTTTCAGGTACCATTTCACCCTGTGGAATGTCTTTGCGATAAGGTTGCCCATCTTCGGTATGCGGAACGGCGGCACATCGAGAATGAAGTCGGATCTCTCGCCCGGAAGCAACTTTCCCGCAATGAACCCCACCACAAACAGCTGCATCACGATCACACCCACATACACTGCGAAAGCGGTGCCGGACATCGCGCCAAGAATCCCGAGTATAACGCCGAGCTGGGCTGAACATGGTATAGCCAATGCGAGCAGCAGCGTCGCTATGAACCGCTCCTTCTTCGTATCGAGTATACGCGCAGTCAGAGTCGCCATGGTCACGCAGCCGAGACCGAGTACCATCGGCAGAACAGCCTTGCCGCTGAGTCCCATGGCCCTGAACGTCTTGTTCGCCATCACCGCCAGGCGCGGCAGGTAGCCGGTATCTTCCAGGATCCCGAAGATGAGAAAGAAAAAGCTCACTACCGGCAGTACGATGGCGATCGCGTACGTCAGACCCATAGTCACAAGACCGAACTCGCCCACAAACAGGTCTTGCAGCCAACTCCACGGGAAAAGATGCTCCACTACCCACGTTGTGGCTGGATTGATGAACCTGCCGAAAACTGTCGTCTCGATGAAATCCACGCATATGCCGGCGCCCACGTTGCCCACAATCAACTTGATCAGGTACAGAATCAGAATAAGTATCGGTATGCCCCACAGTGGATGCTGCGCGACGTTGCCAAGGAAGCGCGACAGCGACGGTATCCTGGACGTCTCTTGCGAGACAACTTGCCGAAACAGTTCTCGTACCTTCCTGCGTCTGCTCCAGTTGATAACGTAGCTCAAAGGACGCCTGAAGTGGGTCTGCGTTTCCGTTATTACCCGTTTGATCGCGTCAATGTCGATGTCCGGGAACTGCTCCTGCAGACGGTCCTGCAACGGCGGGTCGTCGCAGAGAAGCATCATTGCGACAGCCTGCTTCCTCTCGAGGGTGTCCGGCAACAGTTCCGCTACTCTCAGAGCGCCATCCTCGATCCTTGGGTCGTACCTTACCTCTAAGCGGGCAGGTCGGGCGTCTCTGATGGAGTGAATGAGCTTGGGGATGCCCCTTTTCTCCGTGGCTACAGTTGCTGCGACAGGCACTCCGATCAGCTCGGACATGAGATCCGTGTCAACCGCAATCCCGGCGCTCTGCGCCTCGTCCATCATATTGAGCGCCAGCACCACCGGGAGACCCATGTCCGCCAACTGTGTCGTCAGCATGAGACTGCGCTCGAGGTTCTTCGCGTCAACTACCTGTATGACAACCGTGTCCTCGTCGGACAGGAGTATGTCCTGTGCGACGCGTTCATCCTCGCTCCTCGGTACCAGGCTCGTCACGCCGGGCGTGTCGATGACCTTGCGGAAGGGTTTGTAGTGATGAAACACCCCTCGATAAACCTCTACCGTCGTGCCGGGATAGTTCGATACCGTGGCGTACTTGCCCGTGAGGAGCGAAAAGATGACGCTCTTGCCAACGTTAGGGTTGCCGACAAGAGCGATGACACCCTCGCCGGCCTTGGCAGCTATGTTGTCGGTCTCTTCAAGGGTCTGCAATGTTCAGAGTCCTATTCTGTGCGCTCTGGAAGCCCCGATTGCAATTGCGTCTCAATCGCGATGATTATACATCTCCCGGCTACTCGTTGTCAACTGAACTCGCTGTCGTCGCCGTTTATCGCACACTATCCTTGACAGTTGCGGCGGAAAGCTGCTTTACTTTACGCACGGTGCGACGAACAAGGAAAGGATCTGCAGAATGAGGAGAGTCAGACTCTTTTCGCGGGTAAAGTTGGGCAAAGTGGCGGTTTCACTCCAGGTGTTACTGCTGGCTGCGAGTGGTATTTGCTGCAAGGTGCATGGCGATGCCCCACCCCTGTTGGCGGAGAGTACGTGGGAGATCGGATTCGAGTACGACTATCTCGAGTACGACGAACATGAGTGGGGCAGGAAGCTCATGGAAGAGGACGGGCCGTTGTTCGGGATAGGCGCGGCCTGGACCGGTCATCCACCCAGCGGGCTGATGCTGCGCGTCGCCACGGGGTTCGTGGGCGGTGAGCTCGATTACGATGGTCAGACACAGTCGGGCGTGCCCTTGAGAGAGAATAACAACGACTTCATTTGGAGACTCCGCGGGCTGATCGGGTACCATTACGAGTGGCCCGATTTCGTCCTTACCCCGTACACGGGGATCGGCTATCGCTATTGGAACGATGACATTGGGGGTCCGGCAGGTTACGAACGAGAGGTACAGTATTGGTATACCCCAATCGGAATTGAGACCGCGGCGCCTCTGGGAGACGAATGGATCTGGGGCATTCGGGGTGAATACGACCTGTTCTGGGGTGGGAGAGTGAAATCGCATTTCAGCGATGTGACCGGCGCTCTGAACAACCCGACCGTTGACCAGGATGACGGTTACGGTGCGCGCGGCGCCGTGTACGTGAAACGTAGATTGGGGGACGTCTCGCTGGGGCTTGAGGCCTTCATTCGCTACTGGGATATCGACCGGTCGGACAGAGATGCCGTGACCCTCTACGGCATGCCGTACGCCGTGTCATGGGAGCCGAAGAACAAGACCACCGTCACCGGATTCCAAATATCCCTGCTGTTCTGAAGGCGAACGAGATTCTTACAGACCCGCACATGTTGGAAATCCAGGTGAAGCTGCAAATCTCCCATTTCGTTTCACGCCGTTGCGAATGAGAGAAGGTACGGATGAGGCAGGTTATAAGCGTATCGCGGCGGACGGATATACCGGCGCACTACCTTGATTGGCTTATCGATCGCGCCGATCAAGGCGTGGTGGAGGTCGTGAACCCGTTCAATCCGGCCCAGCGGCGCACGGTGTCGCTTCGTCCGGAGGACGTTCATACGCTGGTTTTCTGGTCGAAAGATTACGGTCGGCTGTTGCGTGAGATGCGTCGGTTCGAGAAGTACCCGAACTTGTTCTTCCATTTCACCATAAACGACTGCGCTACGCTTGAACCGCGCATCCCTCCTTTGCCGGACCGGTTGACGCAAGCTGAAACCATCGTGAAGATGTTCGGGGCGGAGAGGTTGGCGTGGCGGTTCGACCCGCTGGTGTTCTGGGACGACGGCAAGAGCGACAATATCGGGAGTTTCGAGCGGATCGCGGAGTTCATGGCGGGACTCGGCGTTCGTCGGTGCACATTCTCGTTCGCGCAGTGGTACAACAAGTGCGTTCGGCGAGCCAGGAAGCTCGGGTTCAACTATTACGACCCGCCGTTGGCCGAGAGGCTGGAGATCGCTGGCGCTCTTGCGCAAATCGCGAAGAGTCTCGGTATAACCATGCAGGTTTGCTGCGGCGACGATCTCATGGGAGTTGACAACGTCGAGAAAGCGCACTGTATTGACGGCGGACTTCTCTCCGAACTGGCGGGCGAGCCGTGCGATACAAGGCGCGATACGAGCCAGAGGAAGATGTGCGGGTGCACAAAGAGTGTTGATATCGGCAGTTATAGCGATCAGCGGTGCCTGCACAGTTGTCTGTATTGCTACGCTAATCCAGCGGTGTGAAGGTGTGGCTGCGCCCCAAACTGTCAGCAGGGCGTACCTCCGCTACGGGCGGGTCTGAGACCCGCCCCTACGTGGCAGACAGGAATGTCTGCCCCACCAACGGAAGACGTAGGGGCGCTGCTTGCCGCGCCCCAGCTTTTGGTTGCGAGAGCGGGAATCCTGGCTGGGTGTGTTGACAAGCAGCCGGCCGCGCGTATAACATGATCGGGCACGTCCGAGGGTGTTCAGGGTGTGGGAGTTCACAGTGAATGAGGATCTCTCGACTATTGGAGGATAACGAAGCATGAAAGCTCTTTTGTTAATAATGGACGGGGTGGGCGACCGAGGCAAGGATACGTCTCTTAGCCGCGCGCGCACGCCGAATCTGGATAAGCTGGCGAAAGCCGGTGTCACGGGTCTGATGCACCCGCTCGGCAGGGGCGTCGTACCGGGGTCGGACACGTCGCACCTGGCGATTTTCGGGTACGATCCGAAGGTTTTCTACAAGGGTAGAGGCGCGTTTGAAGCGTTTGGCGCCGGGTTCGACCTGAGGGACAAGGATGTCGCGTTCAGGACGAATATGGGCACGGTGGACGCGGATCGCGTCGTGACGGACAGACGCGCCGGTCGCGATTCTACGGGGCTCGGCGAGTTGTACGCAGCGATCGATAACGTGGAGATCGACGGTATCAAGATCCTGGTGAAGCACACAGTGGAACACAGGGGAGCGCTGCTGCTTTCCGGTGCGGGACTCAGCGCCGCCGTATCGAACACCGACCCGCACGAGACCGAGGTCAAGATGGCGGCGTCGAAAGCGCTCGCTCCGGAAGGGGAGAAGACCGCGTCCGTGCTCAATCAGTACACGGAGCACGCGATGCGCATACTGGCCGAACATCCGGCGAACAAGATGCGAGTGGAACAGGGCATAGTGCCGGCGAACGCGTTACTGTCGCGAGGTGCCGGGATATACTTCAAGCCGGAGGGTTACGCTGAGAAGTACGGCCTCAAGGCTGTGTGCATAGCCGGCGGCGCGCTGTACAAGGGCGCGGCAAAGTACGTCGGCATGGACGTTATGGATGTCCCGGGCGCTACCGGTACGACCGAGACGGATCTCGGCGCCAAGACCGCCGCGATAAAAGAGGCGCTCGGCAGCCACGATTTCGTCTTCGTTCACGTGAAGGGAACCGACGCTTGCGGGCACGACGGCAAGCCGAAGGAAAAAGCCCAGATGATAGAGCGGATCGACGGGGAGCTGATCGCGAACATCGTCGACCTGTTCGATGTGATGGTAATCACCGGGGACCACTCGACACCGCCGTCAGCGAAACGTCACACGTCGGACCCCGTGCCTGTGCTTCTCTGCCATGCCAATGTGCGGCCCGACGGGGCCAAGAGGCTTACCGAGGCGGAATGCGTCACGGGCGGGCTCGGACACATTGTCGGGCTCGATATAATGAATCTCGTGCTGGACTACCTCAACAAAGCCCACATGTTCGGGGAATAATGGGATCGGCTCTATTGACCGTGTTAGTATCGGGACGGGTTTCAAACCCGTCCCCTGCGTTCCTGCCATTACATCCTTGACACGCCGCAGCTTGACAGAGTAATAACCCCTTGGTATACTTGGTGCTAGAGAGGAGATGAACGCCGATGGGCTACCTGGAGACGTTCCAGAAGTATCTCGCATCGGAGAACCTCAAACTCACTCCGCAAAGAGCGGCCATTCTGGATACCATATTCGCTTCGCGTGGCCATTTCGACGCAGATGACCTGTTTTTCACGCTCCGCAAGGACGGTAAACGTATCTCGAAAGCCACGGTGTACCGTACTCTTGAGCTGCTGACCGCCGCCGGGCTGATCCGACAGGTGGATTTCGGCAAGGGGCACAGGGCGTTCGAGTTGATTTTCGGACGTTCGCACCACGATCACCTGATATGCACGTCATGTGGCAAGGTTGTTGAGTTCGACGACCCGACCGTGCAGGAACTCCAAGGTCGTGTCTGTCGCCGGTTCAGTTTTCGGCCGGAGTCGCACAGTCTGCGCATTCTCGGGCGGTGCGCCAGTTGTCGGAAACGATGAGTATCGAGTCGCCATTTCTGTTTTGAGGAGGTTCAGAGTCTCATGAGTAATCGTATGTTGCACCTCGCGTGTGTCGTTCTCTGCGTCGGTATTCTTGCCGTGTGTTCGGTCTGTTTCTCCCAGGAGAAGCAAGCGGGTGACAAGGAGCAGGTCTCGCAGGAACCGGTGGATCAGTATCGGAAAAACCTGGAGGAGCGCCAGAGCGAAATAAGCGTTATGAGCGAGAATGCGGCTCGTATTGACGGCGCGATACGCGCTCTCCAAGATGAGCTTAAGGCGGAGAACCGCCGCGGTAGAGCCAAGGACATTCGCGCCAGAATTCAGCAGCTCAATAGTCAAAAAACGGTTCTCGACAAGAGGATCGAGGCGGAACGCAGCGTGTTGTCGCAAGACGGGAAGCTGCAGCCGGGCGAGACTCTCAACAGAGTGACCGCGAAGGATCTGACCGGGGAGCAGAAGCAAAGGGCGAGCGAGATCCAGGCTTTGGACGTCCGGATCGCGGCGCTGAGGAGCCGGTTGGAACGTCGGCGCGGCAGCAGGGTGAGACGGGAAAACATCAACCGCCAGATCCTGGAACTGTCCAGCAAGCGTGACGCGCTGGCCGCGCGGCCCGGGATTGATGCCAAGGATACGGCGGCTGTCCGGGCGGAGTTGGCGAAACGTTTCGCCCAGGAAGAGGCAAACAGGCGGAGCGAGCTGGAGGCTGTCCGGGCGAGAATGGCGCAGCTGAAAAGAGGGGTTGCAGAAGAGAATCGGCGGATCAGACGGAAGAATATCGAAGCGCGAATCGCGGAGTTGAAGCTGAGGGAACAGGAACTCGATATAGAATCTCCGAGAAGACGCTACAGGAGAACCGCAACCGCTGGGAGACCTGATCAGGCCATAGGGCGTGGGCTGAGGGCACGGCAAACTGTACGAACTCGGCAGGCTGAGATGCTTGACAGGAGAATCACGACGCTGCGCCGCAGGCTGCGAGCGGATGGCCGACCCGGGCGACGCAAGAGTATCAGTCTGCAAATCAGCGAGCTGGAACGTCAGAAACAGGCGATAGGGAAACGAGAAGCCGCCTTCCAGCCTCCGCCGACGAGAGGTTTTGACGGGGCACCGTACCGCGGCACCTCCGACCTCGACAGAGAGTACAAGACGCCGAGAACAAACGATCGGCAGTAGACCGGTTGGGTGCGCAACAGGGCGGATTGTGCCGCCGTTTCTTGCAGGTTCACGTCTGGTTTAGGTCGACGTGCGGGCGAAGGCATGAAAATACTCATCATGGGGGCCGGTTCCATCGGTTCCGTGTTCGGAGGATTTCTCGCCGAAGGCGGGCACAACGTCACGCTTGTTGGCAGACCGGCGCACATGAGCGCTATAGAGCGTGACGGGCTGCGTATCGGCGGGATATGGGGCGACCATCATGTTACCGATCTCCGCACCGTCACATCGTGCGAGCAGCTGGGCAGCGAAACTTTCGAGCTGGTCATCTTGTCCGTCAAGACGTATGACACTAAACAGGCGATTGGGGAAGCGGCTCCTCTTGTTGCCCCGGACGGCCTCGCCGTGTCGTTCCAGAACGGGCTTGGCAATGCCGATATCGTGGCTGATGCGGTCGGTGTCGAGAGGACCCTGGGCGGGATGGTGATATTCGGTGCCCACGTTGATGAGCCGGGACGCGTTACCGTTACCGTGTACGCCACCGAGGTGAAGGTAGGCAGCCCCACGGGCGTCGTCGACCCCGCGCGTGTCGATAAGATCGCCGCCTTGATAAACTCGTCCGGCATACCGACGCTCGGCACGGACGAGATTGACAAACATATCTGGGCAAAGGTGCTTTATAACTGCGCGCTGAACCCGCTCTCGGCGATATTGAACGCCACGTACGGCGAACTGGCGGAGGAACCCGGCACGCGCCGGATCATGGATATGGTGGTCGAGGAGGCGTTCGCCGTGGCGGATGCCCGTGGCGTGGAACTTATGTGGGACAAACCGGAACAGTTCCTGCAATTGTTCTACGATAATCTGGTACCGGCGACCGCGGGGCATTACGCTTCCATGCTCGACGACATCAAGAGAGGAAAGAGAACCGAGATAGAAGCGCTCAACGGAGCGATAGTTGGATACGGTAAGGAGCTCAATGTCGAATGTCCGGTGAACGAGGTTCTGTCGGGTTTTGTCAGGGTGCTTGAACAGGTCTACGGGAAAGGGTCACATGCAGCGCAGGCTTAACGTCATCGTGTTAATGGGCGGTCCGAGTTCCGAGCACGATATATCGCTCAAGACCGGCGAGAAGGTCGTCGAGGCGCTCGATAGGAATATGTACGACGTCAAACCGGTGACCATCAGTCGCGAGGGTAAATGGCTTCTGCCGGAAACCGGCCTCACCTTGATCGGGGACGAGTCGGAAAGCGGTCCGTCGGCGCCCGCAGGGGGCGCAAGTCCCGTGAAAAGGATAAGCAGTGACGAGGTGGACGTGGCCTTCGTGGCGCTGCACGGTCCGTATGGCGAGGACGGGAAAGTGCAGGCGCTGCTCGAAATGATGGATATCCCTTACACCGGTTCGGGAGTGTGCGCGAGCGCTCTGGCGATGGACAAGGTGCGGTGCAAACAGCTCGTCGCGTACCACGGGATTCTTGTCCCGCGCCACGCGATCGTCGAGGAACGGGATTGGACTGCCGACACCGACCGCGTGTTGGCCCGCGTTAGTGAAGAGATAGGTTTCCCGTGTGTGGTAAAACCTATCGAGCAGGGTTCGAGCGTCGGTATGAGCATACCCAAGAACGAGGAGGATCTGCGAGAGCTTCTGCCGGAAGGTCTGAGCTACGAAGGGCGGGCAATGATCGAGGAGTTCGTAGCCGGCAAGGAGCTGACCTGTTCCGTGCTCGGCGGATTCCCCGGCGAGGAACCGTTCGCGCTGCCCGTAACGGAGATCGTACCTGTCACGAGCGAGTTCTTCGATTTTGAGGCGAAGTACACACCCGGCGCGTCACGTGAGATCACCCCGGCGGAGCTCGATCCCGAGACAACCGAACGCATGCAGAAGACCGCAGTTGATGTCCACAAAATCGTCGGCGCAGGGTCGATGAGCCGTACAGACGTGATCCTGTCGGAAAAGGGTATCTGTTTTCTCGAGATCAACACGATCCCCGGCATGACGGAGACCTCGCTTCTACCGCAGGCCGCCGCCGCTGCAGGTATATCGTTCCCGGAACTGCTCGACAGACTCATCCAGGTCGCAATTGCCACCCACGAGGAGCGCCGGACAAAGAGACCGTTGTAGAGTCAGCCCTCATCCCGTACCCTTGCGACCTGGACGGAACGTAGGGGCAGGTCTCAGACCTGCCCGTGTACTGTGGCCGAAAGAGGAGGGTCCTGCGGGCGAGTCTTAGACTCGCCCCTACGAAAAACGTGTCGATTCGTAGGGGCGGTTCGCGAACCGCCCTATGTGAGATTCTTCGCTTCGCTCAGAATGACGTATGTGGCACTGAAGATTGGTCGCTGGTAATGAAAAAACAGAAGCAAGCTTATGCCTACGCCATAACGGCGGTGCTGTTCTGGTCGACTGCCGCGGCGGCCTTCAAACTCACGCTCAGGTACCTTGATTACCTCCAGCTACTGTTCTACGCGTCAATCGTTTCGATCGCAATTCTTTTCATGATTCTGCTGATGCAGAACAAGGTGGCCCTGCTTAAAACCTATTCCATAAGAGACTACCTGCACTCTGCGCTGCTTGGCCTTCTGAACCCGTTTCTCTACTACGTTGTTCTCCTCAAGGCCTACTCGCTGCTGCGCGCTCAAGAGGCGATGACGTTGAACTATACCTGGTCCATAATGCTCGTCCTGTTATCCATTCCTCTGCTCAGGCAGAAGATCGGACCCAGGAGCATCCTGGCAATTATCATTGGCTTTTTCGGAGTCGTGATAGTAGCTGCTAAGGGCGATCTGACATCGCTGAAGTTCTCGAATCCTTTCGGAGTATGTCTCGCGCTCAGCTCTTCACTGATCTGGGCCCTGTTCTGGCTGTATAACGTGAGGGACAAGAGGGATGAGGTCGCGAAGTTGTTCCTGAATTTCGCGTTCGGCTTCGTTTTCATTCTGATCGCGATGCTTCTATCTTCCAGGATGGTGGTCCCAGAGATCAAAGGGTTGTTGGGGGTAACTTACGTGGGCTTGTTTGAAATGGGCGTTACCTTCGTGCTGTGGTTTATGGCCCTGAAGCTTTCCAGAACAACTGCGAAGGTGAGCAACCTGATATTCATCGCTCCGTTCATGTCGCTGATATGGATACGTATCGTAGTCAAGGAGGAAATATCGCCCTCGACAATAGTTGGGCTGGTTTTCATTGTAGTTGGTATAATATTGCAGCAGTACAGCAGCCGTACGCGTCGGGGAGGCAGCTCTGCGACAGAGATCGCGGAGGAGACCGAGACCGCATGAAGTGATGTGCTTTGTGGCCAGTGTGAAGTTGGGAGGAGAATGATGAGCAAATCCAAACACGTTGTGGGAATAGTGATGGTCCTTCTTGCCGTAATGGCGTCGAGCCTTGCGTTTGCGGCTGAGATGAAACGGGATTACCCGGTAAAGCCGGTACCTTTCACGGACGTGCATTTCACTGACGAGTTCTGGCTGCCTCGGATGGAGATCAACCGAACGGTGACGATCCCGTACACCTTCAAGAAATGCGAGGAAACGAACCGGATTAGGAACTTCGAAGTGGCCGGCGGACTCGTCGAGGGCGAATTTGAGGGGATATATTTCAACGATTCGGATGTGTTCAAGATCATGGAGGGGGCGGCGTACGCGTTGAGCCTACATCCCGACCCGAAACTCGAGCGCTACCTCGATGAGCTTATCGCCAAGGTTGCGGCTGCACAGGAGGAGGACGGGTACCTGTACACGTTCCGCACGATTGGCCCTTCCAGGGGTGGCACCGACGCGCCCCGCTGGTCGGAGTTGGCGCATGGCCACGAGCTGTACAACGTCGGGCACATGTACGAGGCGGCCGTCGCGCACTACCAGGCGACCGGTAAACGCGCGTTCCTGGACGTTGCGCTGAAGAACGCCGACTTGATCGATCGTGTGTTCGGTCCGGGTAAGAAACGCATACCGCCGGGTCATCAGGAGATCGAGATCGGGCTGGTCAAACTGTACCGTGTGACCGGCGATGAGAGGTACCTGAACCTGGCGAAGTTCTTCCTTGATGTGCGCGGGCACACGCATGACGGACGCGAGCTCTGGGGCGAGTACAACCAGGACTACAAACCTGTGATCGAGCAGACTGAGGCGGTCGGACACTCTGTTCGCGCTGCCTACATGTACTCAGGTATGGCGGATGCTGCGGCTCTTACCGGCGATGCGGATTACGCCGAGGCGATTGACCGCATCTGGGATGACATTGTATCGCGGAAGCTGTACGTCACCGGCGGGATAGGTGCGCGCGGAGGCGGTGAAGCCTTTGGGGATGGCTATCAGCTACCCAACTTGACCGCTTACTGCGAGACGTGCGCGGCGATCGCCAACGTGTTCTGGAACCATCGCCTTTTCTTGATGCACGGTGACGCAAAGTACATTGATGTGATGGAACGGACGCTATATAACGGCTCGATTTCCGGTATATCGCTCAAGGGTAACCTGTTCTTCTACCCGAACCCGCTCGAATCGTTCGGCACGCACAGCCGCAGCCCGTGGTTTGGGTGCGCGTGCTGTCCAAGCAACGTCACCCGGTTCGTGGCGTCGGTTCCCGGGTACGTCTACGCGCACCGCGACGATATTCTCTACGTGAACATGTTCGTCGGGGGCGGCGCGACGGTCAAGATTGCAGAAAACACTGTCCGAATAGAACAGGACACACGGTACCCGTGGGACGGCGCGGTTAAGATGACCGTGAACCCTGAACGGTCGGCGGAGTTCGCGATTCACGTGCGCGTACCCGGTTGGGCACAGGACAAGCCCGTACCGAGCGACCTGTATCGTTTCGCGAAGGAGACCGGTGAGAAGGCCGCGATTAAGGTAAATGGTACGTCGATTGATATGGATATCGAAAAAGGTTTCGCGACAATTCGCCGCGAATGGAAGAAGGGTGACGTGATCGAGATTGACCTGCCGATGCCCGTACGGCGCGTGCTGGCGCACGAGAAGGTCGAGGATGACATAGGCAAGACGGCGCTGCAGCGCGGTCCAATTGTGTTCTGTGCGGAATGGCCGGATAATAAGGATGGACACGTGCGGAACCTGCTCTTGCCGGACGACGCGGCTCTGAAGAGCGAGTACCGTGAGGATATGCTCGAGGGCGTACAGGTGATTCATGGTACGGCTTACGGCGTCACCTTCGCCGACGATGGCGAATCTCTCGTGAAGTCGGAACAGGACTTCCTGGCCATACCTTACTATGCCTGGGCGCACAGGGGTCAAGGTGAGATGGCGGTATGGCTGGCGCGTGACGAGTCGGCGGCGAAACCGTTGGCGGGCTCTTCAATTGCCTTCAACAGCAAACTGACCGTCTCGGCCGGCGTAAACGCCAACGCTGTGAACGATCGGTTGGAACCGAAGAGTTCCATCGACCACTCGGTTCCTTTCTTCCACTGGTGGCCGCGTAAGGGGACCGAGGAGTGGGTCCAGTACGATTTCGAGGAACCGGCGGACGTCTCCTCTGTCGAGGTATACTGGTTCGACGACACCGGCATCGGGGAGTGCCGCCTGCCGCAGTCGTGGCGCGTTATGTACAAATCCGGCGATGAATGGATACCGGTCGACACCGAGGATGACTACGGTGTGGAGAAAGACAAGTACAACAGCGTTACCTTCGACACCGTGAAAACCGACGCCCTCCGACTCGAAATCCAGGGGCAGGAAGACTTCGCCGGCGGCGTACACGAGTGGAAAGTGAAGTAGAAGAGGAGAAAACGATGGAAGAGAAAGTGATGCAGCGGATGCGGCGAGGTGCGCTGACGTGCGCGGAGGATACGAGCATACGCGAGGTAGCCCAGATCATGGTCGTCAACCGCTCGCGGTACTGCGTTGTGGTCAACGGCCAGCACGAGGTGCAAGGGATCATCTCCGCAAGGAGCATTCTTAAAGCATTTGGCAAGGATCTCGACAAAACGAAAGCGCGGGACATACTCCTACCGTACACGATCACGATTACGCCGAGCTCGTCTCTGCAGGAGGCAATCGAGTTGATGGCGAGAAGGAGGATCGAACATCTAGTCGTGGTATCTGATAGGCCGGGAAGCAAGGCGGTGTTCGGTGTCCTCTCCGCGGCGGATATTGTGAGACAGATGGCAACAGCTTGAGGAGTGAATGACGATGAACATATCCGACCTGATGCATAAAGGTGTGATTTTCTGCTACCCGGAGGACAGCGTCAAGGACGTCGCGCGCATAATGAACGACAACGAGATACGTTCCGTAGTGGTTGTGGACGAGATGGGCGAGGTATGGGGTGTCATCTCGGTCATGGAGCTTCTGCCTCTTTGCGGCAAGGATATCGAGGACATCAAAGCCGAAAAGATCATGAGACCGTACAAGATTGAGGTTGACCCCCAAGCGCCCGTCGAAGATGCCATAGACCTCATGAAGAAACGCAAGTTCGAGCATCTAGTCATCATCGACCCGCACGCAGGGCCGAAAAGGCCCGTCGCGATCCTTACGAGCTTCGACATCGTTCAGTACATGTCAGGCCTCAAGACCGGCCATCTCGAGTATTACCTCAAGATGCATACGGGGGATTAGGGAGGGCCGACCCCCGTGTCGGCCGAGGTGGTGCACGCAACGCTGGCATAGGGGCAGTCGCGGCAGCGGACTGCGCCCTTCCGAACACGGCCCTGCTCGCCTTCGGCGGGCAGGCAGGAATGCCTGCCCCACCATCTTGCCCCAAATCTTAGTGGGACAGACATTCCTGCCTGTCAAACGGCGCAGGCCTTACGTAGGGGCGAGGCATGCCTCGCACTGGGCGCGCCGCGGCGTGCCCCTACGTGCACCACCTGTCCCGACAAATCATTGAATCATCACCGCGAGTAGTTGTATGATTACCCCCGGGCAAACGGAGAGGGTAGACTTGTGACTTTTCTGATCGTCTTTCTGATCTACTTCGCGTGTGTGGCAACGCTGGGGCTGATTGCGCGGGGCAGGAACAAGCGGCTCGACGATTTTCTGCTCGCGGGACGCCATCTCGGCACGTTCACATCCGCCATAAGCGCGCAGGCCAGCGATATGAGCGCGTGGCTGGTGATAGCGCTGCCGGGAATCGCATACAGGGACGGTCTCAGCGCCATATGGGTTGTTGTGGGGTGCACGGCCGGTACGGTGTTCAACTGGTTCGTCCTGGCGAGACGCTTGCGGCACCAAACCGAACAGTACGGCGCGCTGACCGTCCCGGACTACCTCGAAGCGCGTTTCGGCGGCGACGGCACGCACGTGCTGCGGCTCATCGCCGTGTTCATAATACTGTTCTCGTACTGCTCGTACGTCTCGGCACAGTTCATCGCGGCAGGCAAACTGTTCGAGACGATATCCGGTTCCGTGCCGGGCTTGAACGTGTCGTACACGGCCGCCATAGTGATTGGTGCGGCGATTGTCATGCTCTACACTATCATCGGCGGGTTCCTGGCGGCATCCTGGACGGACGTGCTGCAAGGTATGCTGATGCTTTTCGCCGTGACGCTTGTACCGATCGTTGCCGTGCGGTCAATGGGCGGCATCGACAAGACGCTCGAGCTGCTGCGCGCGACCGGCGACCCGAACACGCTGCTCTCCTTCACGTTCGGCAAGTCAGGCGCTGGCTTCTTCCTCGGCGTCCTGCTGAGCAACACCTCCTGGGCGTTCGGTTACCCCGGTCAACCGCACATTCTTGCGCGGTACATGGCCATTCGCGATGAACGGAAAGTCTATTTAGCGGGAACGATCTCGGTAATCTGGGTAGTGTTTGCGTTATTCGGCGCATTCATGCTGGGCCTTCTCGGTCGGGCACTGACGCAAGCGTCCCTGGCCGATCCGGAACACGTGATGCCCGCCATGTCGTACAAGCTTCTGCCGGCGTGGTTATGCGCGGTAGTGTGCGCGGCGGCGCTGGCGGCGATGATGAGCACGGCGGACTCGCAACTTCTCGTCGGGTCGGCGTGTATAGTCGAGGACATCGTCGTGAAGACGCTCAAACGACCTCTCAGCTCCGCACGTGCCGTGCACATGTCGAGAGTTGCCGTGGTGATAATCACGTTGTTCGCAGTCGCCGTGTCGCTGCGAAAGGCGAACGTGTTCGGCCAGGTGTTCAGTGCGTGGTCCAGTCTCGGCGCGGGTCTGGGCCCCGCGCTTGTCCTGAGCGCACTGTGGAAGCGAACGCGTAAGGAAGCGGTCGCTGCCGGGATGATCTTCGGCATCCTCTTCGTCAACATCTGGCCGCGCGTACACGCCCCCCTAGGTTGGGAGTACCTGAAAGATCCCCTCGCCCTCGGCTTCCTCGGCAGTATGGCCATCATTATCGCGCTGTCGCTTCTGAGGGGGGAGCAGTCCCGCCCCGACGACCAGTGTGGAGCAACCGCACCTTCAGCCACTTTACACGGGCGGTAGGAGGTGCTAAAATAGCAGTGCGGGATCAACCTTGTTCCCGGCGTTCTCAGGTTCAGAGGGCCGGGCGGGGACATGGGAGGTACCTTGCTTGCCATGAACGACATAGAATCGCCATCCAGTTGCCCTGTTTATCGCCGGGGCCTTCTCGCTAAAAGCCTGTTTGCAGTGTTCGTCTTTGTGCCCGGTGTGGCTTTATCGGGTGCAGCTGTGTGGTTTTGCGTATCCCAAGACAGACCCATCCTTATCGCTGTCGGCGTTCTGATGGCCTCTGCTCTCCTTGTGGATTACTTCGCTTATGACGTCTTTTGCCAAGTTGTGCTTACTCCGGAAGGTTTACTGTACCGGGGCGGAGGGATAATCTGGAAGAACGTTAGAAAAGAGAGAGCATTGCCCTGGAGTGACTACGTTTACACTTTCGGAATGAGCAGGGGGTATTACACGAGTCTCGACGTCACTAAAGAGCCCAAACGAAGCGCCGGCTGCATGGACGACCGTCCCCCTGCTCAAAAGGATGTGCGCGAGGTTTTGTCGTTAGTCCCGCGTATGTCGGCTTACAGCGAATTCGAGGCGTTCGTGCTCCAGACAATAAAATACAACCCCGAGGTAAAGGCGAGGTCTACACGTCGCGCTCCAAAGACAACCGTACGAACACCGCCTGTCAAAAAGGGGGGCATTCAGATCTCTGGCGATTCGGAATTCGTCAGAAGGACCGTGAATGCTTTAGATCTTCTGAAGGAACGTGATCCTGTCAACTACAAGAGGGCCCAGAGATACCTGAAGAGAATTGAGTCTGTCGAGCCTCGGTACACGGCTACACTGAATCTGGAAACAGCGGTGCGTGGGATAAGCGTCAAAGCACCATACTTACGACGAGTGGAGCTGTACGCTTCGGTGATCGCTCACGACATGTGTCACTACATGTTGCATCATCGGTTCAAGTTCTCAACGTACCTTCCGGAGAACAGGGCAAGACACTAGGAAGTGTGTTTCAGAGCTTCGGCGAGGTGCCTGAGAAGACTGGGTATCTCCGAAGAAGAACTACAGCGTTTAGAAAACAAATTCAGGAAGCGCATGGCGGCACAATACAAGGATGGTGCCCAGAGTGAAACGAGGGACCGGGGGCGGGAACCTGCCAGATAAGCGCTGCCGGAGGCGATGGATTGATTTCGCTGCAATCTGGGCGATTCTCGCATTCCTGGGGCTCATTCTATTAGGCCCCGGTCTGGTCCATTGACCTCCCTGGATTCCCGCCTGCGCGGGAATGACGCAACGGGAAGCGGGAATGACGCTGGTTGAAGCGATGGCCCTGTGGCGGGCGAGACGCCCGCCCTACCTTGATTTGGGGTGCGCCCGTACCCGGAAAATCCCCCTGTCT
>CBFDCQ010000004.1:0-92050 GCA_965603355.1 uncultured bacterium | reverse complement strand
TCTCGTGGCCAAGCTCATACCCATCACCAGCGAGCTTCTCCGTGGCCAGCGTGGGGCCGAATCCTTCATAGCGCTCCCTGTAGCGCTCAAGCACCGCGCGACGAAACTCCTCCGGCTTGGCACTATTGGACCTCCTGCCCCGGCTGCGGTGCACAAGACCCGTGTCTCCCTCCTCACGAAACCGCTTATAGCTGCGGCGAGATTGCCGATACGACAACCCCAGCTTCTCTGATACCTCCAGTATCGTCATACGACCCTCTACTATACCTTCGAACTCCACCTTGCGACGCCTCTCCTTCGCACTCATCAACAAATCTCCCTCCATAATCACCTCCTTCTCAAAGGAGGTTACCATAGAGGACATTTCTACCGAGTCGGCAAGAGGACATTATCACGGAGTTATGACACTCTTTTGCCCTGAGCCGCCCCGAACAATACCGCTCTTGACACCGCGCCGAGTCGTACTGTAGAATCTCACCCGAACCGAACTTTCGCCCTTGTACAACTGCGGTTTTGCGGCGCAGGCGGCGTTGTCTCACAAACCGTTTCAGGCGACTTCGCGAAAGGTTGAACCCAATGAACGATGTCCCGTGGCGCGAGCCGGCACCTGCCGGACGCACCGGCCGGATCGTGAAAGCCGGACTGGTGCTGCTGGTTTTAACAGTAACGCTCGTCTTCACCCCGCCCGCGCTCAAGTTCTGGTGGACTCCTGACCCGGTAGCGTTCAGGTGGGCGTCCTTAAAGGTGGCCACTCCACCGAAGATATTCTGTGCCCAGACTATACTTCTCTTCCTGGGCCTCCTCTGGCTTGCGAAGATGAATGCACAACGCAAGTTCGTTTTCCACACGACTCATCTTTTTTGGGCGTTGGTGGTCCTGCTCGGCGCACAGGCTCTCTCCCTCACGAGGGCGGCCAACGTCGGATACGGATTATTCGAGTTGCGCGTCTTCCTGTTCTGGTTCCTTGCCTATCTTCTTGTTACACACTATATTACGGAACGCGACATTCCCGGGATCTTGCGTGCAATCGTTATCGCCGGAGCCATTGCCTCAATTTACGGGATCTTTCAGTACTTCGGAAAGGACTTCGTCAGTTGGGGCGTGGAAAACGTATCCCTTGACACGATGACGCTCCCCCAGAGAGCGAGTTTTGAAAAGGCGGTCGAGGCGCTTGCGCAAAGTCCGGCCACGTTTGGCCACAACAACTTTGCCGCCCATTTCCTCATTATTGCAATACCCGTTGCATGTGCAATGGTGCTGACGGCAAAAAAGTGGAAAACCGGCGTTTTCTACACCGTCCCGCTGCTTCTAATGGTGTACCATTTGAATCTGACAAGGTGCCGAGGAGCTGTCATCGGACTTGGCATCAGCTCCCTCCTATGGATGTGCATTGTAGTCGTGCGACTGCTAAAGCTCAGGCGGTCCGGCGAGCCGCTAAGCGTCACCTCGGAAAAGAACTCTTGGATGAGAAGGTGGCTCATTCTCGCCGCGGTCATAGCAGGGATGGCATTGTACCTGCTCATAAGCGGGAAGGGAACGGATATGTTGGAGCAGTTCCGCAGGGGCGTCGACACACCTTACGTCACCAGAACCAGTATATGGCGCAGCTCTTTCCGCACATTTCTCGACGCGCCATTGCTCGGTGTCGGCAAAGGCAATTTCGAGATTGCAACTCCCCCTTACTGGACGGAAAAGGCCAAGGACGTATACGCCCACCATCTTGAAGCGGGAAGACAGGCGCATAACGAGTACATAGAAATCGCTGTCGAAACCGGCATTGTCGGGTTCGGCGCCTTCATCTGGTTTCTGTTGTGCTTAGGTTCCCGGTCATTATCTCTCTGGAAGAAACAGCTTACCGGCGAACGTCGCACGCTTATGCTGGCCATTGTGTGGGCCATGACGGCTGTGCTCGTGGACTCTATGGTCAATTTTGACCTTCAGACTCCTGCGTGCGCCTTGAGCTTTTTCGTCCTCGTCGGCGTGATCGATGTGTTGGGGCTTGAACAGGAACCGCGCTCGACGGCGATTCGGCTGCGGGAACGCAGTGGATCGATCGCAAGAGTAGCTGTCTGGGTGCTGCTTCCCGTGCTCATGTTGCTGGGTGCGTTGTCGATAGCGCGACCGTTTCTCGCGAAAGTGCGGATCACCAGCGGCAACGTTGCCGCGAGCCGGGCAAATCTCAAGGAAGCAACGCGCCAGTTTGCGTCCGCCGTGCGGCATGCACCATGGGACTGGCAAGCTTCGTACAAACTTGCCAGCGCCTACGCAGCGACGCGCGACTATGACAAGGCCATAGAACAATTTGAAGCATCCCTGAAGGCCAACCCGAACTACGTTGTCGCGCACACGAGCCTGGGACTCGCCCGCGTCAACTCGGGCAATATTGAAAAAGCGCTGGAATCCGCGCGCCGAGCCCTTGCGCTAGTGCCCAAGTATGCGATGGGCCACAACGTAATCGGATTGTGCTACATGAATCAGGAAAGATGGGAAGAGGCGCTCGAGGAGTTTGAGGCGGCGACCGAAGTGCCCAAAGATCAGCGCCGACAGCTCCACCGGCACATGGCGATTTGCCATTACAAGCTGGGGCAGCCCGCAGAAGCCGTCGTGGAGTTCGATCGGGCCATAGAGGCAGGCCGGTCACCGCCCCCGGAACTGCACGTGGAGAAGGGATCACTTCTCCTCGAGATGAACGAGTACGAGAAAGCTGCCGAAAGCCTCAGGACGGGAATAGATCTGTTCCATGCCAGAAAGGTTCAATTGGCTTCCAGCCAATCGATGCAGAAAGGGTATCGTAGACTCGCAGAAGCCTGTCTTCGAGGGCTCGATAAACCTAAACCCTACCTTTGTTCCTGGCTATTGATTCAGTTGTCACGCAGCGTGCCTGATGATCCGAGGGTCAGAACTCTCACGGACATGTTGTTCGCCTACCTTGCTCAGCGCGGCTTCTCATTCGAGGGAGCCGGCGCGGCGTGGTACCACACAGGCGTATCGTACCGTCTCCAGGGACGGTACGATGAGGCGGAAAAGGTCTTGACTCTCCTGATCGAAAGCGGCGAGTCAAACGTGGATATACTGGGGCTCGCGTACCACGAGCTGGCGTTAGCTCTGAATAGCAAAAAGGATTACGATCGCGCCCTTCAGACTGTCGACAAGGGCAAGAGCGTTGCGCCCGACTATGCGCCGCTGGAGAGTCTCAGGAGGCAAATCCTCGCCGAGAAGCAGTCCGCAGAGCCGGTTGATCAGCCTTAGCCCACCGCCGCCGTACTTGACACCGCGCGGGCGAGAAAGTATAATCACGCGGATCATTGTTGCAGTCGGGCCGCAAGGTAAAGCATACGTCCTTTCTGAAGCGCAGAACACGCCTGTCGGATGCACGCGACCGGCATGTGATGCGGGGAATCAGATCGCCCGAGGCACAGTCTGCCCAGGGCGAGCGAGTGCGCGACCTTGTCTCCTCTGTTCTGTGTGGAACCACTGAGAACCGAAAGGAACCTCTATGGTGCGCAACGTGGATGCTGTAGATTTCGAACCGGAGATCGTCGTGCTGTACTGCCAACAATGCGTCGCTGAAGATGCTGACGTGGCAGCAGCCGCGAAGGCGGTTTCGGGATTCAGGCCGCGATTCGAGGTTATGCCGTGCAGCAGCAAAGTCGAAGCCTCGCACGTGCTCAAGCTTATCGAGCAGGGTGCTGACGGTGTCGCGGTAGTCGGTTGCCCCGAGAAGCGGTGCCGGTTCCTCGTAGGAAGTACCATGGCGGAAAAAAGGATTGAATACGCGCGTGGACTCCTCGACGAGATTCGTATGGGCGCCGAACGGCTCGGGATGGACCGGGCAAGTCAACTCTCAGCGGCGCGGTTGGTGGAGATTGCTGAACACCGCGCAGCAGCCGCACGAGCGCTCGGCCCTAACCCGATGAAAGGAGCAACAGGCCCGTGATCGTCGCGGAATGGAAACCTATCGCCGAATTGGTCCAGATGCTCCGTGGCCATAAGAAGGTCCTCCTGGCAGGCTGCGCTACGTGCGTGGCGGAATGCGCCTCGGGAGGCGAGCGCGAAGTCGAAACTCTGGCACCTTTGTTGCGTATGGCCATGCAGGTCGACGGCAATCCCATTCAGATCCGCACCAAGACGCTTGAACGACAGTGCGAGTGGGAGTTCGTCGAGGAGCTCGCCGAGATCGTCCCTGAGGTGGACGCGATTATCAGCATCGCCTGCGGGATTGGAATACAGGCTCTTGCCGAGCGGTTCCCGGACCTGCCCGTGTACCCCGGCGTGAACACCACATCGCTGGCTATCAGGGAGGAGCCGGGGCTGTGGGCTGTCCGCTGCGCAGCGTGCGGCGACTGCGTGTTGGGCGACACGTACGGGCTGTGTCCGATCGCTCGATGCGCCAAGAGCCTCATGAACGGCCCATGCGGCGGCACCCGTAGCGACGGTAAATGCGAGGTCGATGAAGACGTAGACTGCGTCTGGAATCTTATCGTCGAGCGCGCCCGAGCGCGAGGGAAGATGCAAGAGCTGACGGAGTTTCGGAAGGCCAAAGACTGGTCAAACTCGGGCCACGGAGGACCCAAACGCATTCTTCGAGAGGAACTGCGCCCATGACCAAGGGAGTCGGCACGAACCTGGAGCAAGTTCTGGCGGCTGGAACCTTCGCAGTCACGGCTGAGGTGGGGCCGCCGCGCGGAGGTGATCCCGAGGCGATCCGCCGCAAAGCCTCATTTTTGCGCGGCGTGGCCGACGCCTACAACGTCACGGACAATCAGACCGCCGTGGTCCGCATGTCCAGCATAGCCGGCGCCAAGATCCTGCTCGATGAAGGGCTCGAGCCCGTCATGCAGATGACCGTCCGCGACCGAAACCGTATTGCGCTCCAGTCGGACCTGTTGGGAGCATGGGCGCTGGGAATACGCAACTGTCTTTGCATATCCGGTGACCACCAGAAAGCCGGAGCCGGCGGCAAGCTCAAGGGTCATCCGGGAGCAAAGAACGTCTATGACGTCGATTCGATCCAGTTGCTGGCGGTTCTCAGGGATTTGAGAGAGCAGGGCGTCCAGGAGAGCGGCGACGCAGTTGACGAGCCGGTGCCGCTTTTCATAGGAGCCGCCTGGACGCCTCTGGCGCCGCCGGAGGATTTCAGGGCGCTTCGGCTTGCCAAGAAGGTCGATGCCGGCGCCGATTTCATTCAGACGCAGGCGGTCTACGACGTACCCGGGTTCGCTGCGGCGGTTGAGAGCGCGCGCGAGATGGAACTCACGGAGCGGACCGCCATATTGGCGGGGATCATAGTCCCTCGTTCAGCCGGCATGCTCAGGTACATGAACGCCAACGTGCCGGGCGTCAACGTGCCCGATGACCTGATTCAACGCATGAAGTCCGCCAAGGACCCCAGGGCTGAGGGTATAGCTGTAACGGTGGAGCTCATAGAAGCGGTTCGCGCCCTCCCCGGGATTCGAGGCGTGCACCTGCAGGCCATCGAGGCCGAACAGCTCCTGCCGGAGGTTGTCGAGCGTGCCGGATTGCTGCCGAGACCGGGGAATAAGTAGCAACCAGCCGCAAAATCTTAACAAGCACAGCGTTAATTCAATAAGATGCCGAAAAAGTATCATGCAAATATACAACCGGCGCCGCAGAGGTTCCCATCAGTGGCGAAGTTCTCCTCGTTCGAGGCCGAAGGATGCCTCGGGTGCCTCGAGTGCGTCAAACGTACATCCTGCTTGTACGACGTGTACACTAAACGCACCTTCGATCCCCTGCATGTAGTCAACACAGGCGACGAGATGTGCGTGAGCTGTATGCGGTGCGTCCAGGAATGCAAGAAAGGTATCCTCTCCCGGGCGGTCAATCCCCGGTACGTTCGTCTCGGCAACGACTACTGGGGACCCGACCTCATCGCGCACATCTGGGACCAGGCCGAGACCGGCAGGATACCGGTCTCCGGCGCAGGTTACGGTGGCCCGTTCGCCGGGCCCGGTTTCGACAGCTTCTGGACCGACATGTCCGAGATCGTGAGACCTACGCGGGACGGGATCCATGGTCGCGAGTATATCAGTACGGTCATAGACCTCGGAAGGCGGCCCGCTCGACTGGAGTTTGACAGTGCCGGTCAGCTCACCACGAAGATGCCGCCGTGCGTCGCTATTCCTATCCCGGCAGTCCTGGACATATCTCCTTTCGGACCCTCGGCGGGCACTGCCCGGCAGGCCGTGGCGCAGGCTGCGCAAAAACTGGAAACGCTTGCTGTCGCCACGTACGAGGAGGCCCTAGGCCCGCTCGCCGAGTACCTCAGACACCTGATAGTGAAATGTAACCCGGAGCGTGACGACCTCTCTCACGTTATGAACGCGGCCATCCTGGAGTTGGCTTATTCTGACGCTGTCATGGACGCGGTTGCGAGCGTGAAATCGGCAAATCCCAACACCATCGTTTCCGTCCGGATGCCGCTGGGCGAACAGGCTGCAGACCGCACGTCCAGGCTGGTCGCACAAGGTGCGGGGATCGTTCACCTTCAGGCGGACCACACCGGGCGCGGACCGCGCGGCAAGTTCGTCACAACACTGACCCGCGAGGTTCATCTCAGACTTGTCAAAGATGCCGTCCGCGACCAAGTGACATTGCTCGTCTCCGGCGGGATCGCCATGGCGGAACATATGGCGAAGATCATCATTTGCGGCGCCGACGGCGCTGGGGTTGGCCTGGCACACCTGATCGCGCTCGAGTGTCGAGTTTGTCCCGAGTGCGAGCCGGATTGCCCGGTGCAGATCGAGCAAGTTCCGGTAGACTGGGGGGCGCAGCGGATCGTCAACCTTATCGGGTCGTGGCACTCGCAGCTCATCGAGGTGCTCGGTGCCATGGGACTCAGGGAAGTGCGCCGTCTGCGCGGAGAAACGGGCCGCGCAATGTTCCTTGACGATCTCGAAAACGAATGTTTCGCTCCACTGTTCGGCGAGCGGGTAGAGGCCCCCAAAAATATGGATTCACCGCCGCAGACGGAGACCGCCTCAAAGGGGTTTCCGCCCGCTGAGAATCTCGTGAACTCTTGTCGGTCGCGGTTCCGCCGAGCCCTCGCGGAGTTTAATGTAGTGCGGACATCGGCATGTATCGCCTGTGGTAAGTGCGCTGAGGTCTGCGCGTACGGAGCGCACGTGAAAAGCGGGAAACGCATGCTCGCGCCGAGATCCGACATGTGCCGGGGACCTGACGCGTGTCGCGCCAATGACGCGTTTTGTGCTGACCATTGCCCCGTCAACGCGATCCGAGTCGGCATGAACCCTCTGTGGGCGACGTTCGGGGACGCTCGATGGCCGGCCAACCTGCTCGTCGGCACGTGGCTCCAGGCTGAGACCGGCCGCCCGCCGGATCGAGATATCGAGTACCGCGTGGGCACCTCTGGAGGAGGTTTCGATAGCATCGACTTCGCCTTTGCTGACAGTACTCCCAGGACGGATTTCGCGCCTGAGGAGGTGGATCTGCGCGTTCCGCTCAACCGGAGAGACGACGGCCGGCCGCACGTGACGATAGGCTTCCCCATTTATGGCGGAGGGATGAGCTTCGGATCCATAAGCCTTCCTACAATGGTCGCTCGCGCGCGGGCCTTCAAAGCTTTCGACTCGTTCACCTGCACCGGCGAGGGCGGCTACCCGGACGAGCTGACCGAGTATGACGATAACGTCATCACGCAGGTAGCCACCGGGCTTTTCGGCGTGCGCGAGGAGACCATCCAGCGTGTGCGCATGATCGAGTTCAAGTACGCGCAGGGCGCTAAACCCGGTCTGGGCGGCCACCTCCTAAGCGACAAGGTAACCCCGGCCGTGGCCAGGATGCGGGAAGCCGTTGAGGGCAGCTCGTTGTTCTCGCCCTTCCCGTTCCATTCCGTGTACTCGGTCGAGGATCACAAGAAACACGTTGACTGGATCAGTGCGATAAACCCGAGCGCGCTCGTGGCTGTGAAGGTCTCGACGCCGAGCGACGTTGACATGGTGGCCGTCGGCAGCTATTACGCCGGCGCCCACATCATACACCTCGACGGCAGTTACGGCGGCACCGGCGCGGCGCCGGATATCGCCAAGAAGAACATCGCCATGCCGATCGAGTACGCGATACCCAAGGTGCACCAGTGCCTCGTCGAGGAAGGTATCCGCGACAAAATAACGCTGGTCGCTTCCGGCGGTTTGCGCACCGCATGGGACATCGCCAAAGCCATCGCCCTCGGGGCCGACGCCGTCGTCACCGGCACTTCGGAAATGGTCGCTCTGGAGTGCGTGCGGTGCGGCAACTGCGAGAGCGGCCGCGGCTGCCCGCGCGGTATCGCCACAACCGATCCCAAACTGTCAGCCTTGTACGATGCCGACTGGGGCGCTCAGAGGCTCATCAACCTGTTCCACTCCTGGTGCGTCCAGCTCCAGGGAATACTCTGGCAGTTGGGAATGAGGAGTGTACGCGATCTTGTCGGACGGACCGACGTGTTGACCCACTGCGATTACGTGAAGAGCGGTACCGCTATGGGAGTTTCAGAAAAATGACACGCGGAACTCAGCGGACTCTGGAAGAGTTACAATGAAAAGAGGAACACAAACAGAAGATTCAGGAACGCGCTCGGCAGAACGCATCCTTGCCGCAAGAGCCGCGCTCGTCGCCGGCCGGCCGACGGTCCCTGAAAGAAAAACCGCCGAGGAAGGCGGATGCGGCGTAGTCGGCTTCGCCTGCACCGTTCCGGTCCGCGGCAGGCACATATTCGAACCCGCAATCCAGATGCACAACCGCGGCAACGGCAAAGGCGGCGGCATTGCCGCAGCATGTCTCGTGCCCGAACAGCTGGGCGTCGACGCCGACACTCTGCGCGACGACTATCTCCTGCAGGTCGCGCTCCTGGACGATGCGGCGGAGAACGACGTCGAGGAAGCCTGCATCACCTCTCCATTCAGGATCGACCACAAGGCAAGACTGGCGCCGGCTGCCGACTATCGCGACCTGGGCCTCGACGTGAAGCCTCCGGACGTCGTCCGCTACTTCGTACGCGTTAAGCAGGACCTGCTGGCGGAGTTTGCCGAAAAGAACAACCTGGCGGATTTACCGGCGCGGGCCGTTGAGGACGAGTTCGTCTACCAGAACAGCTTCCGGCTCAACCAGCGTTTCTATGCCTCCCTGGGGGAGAAGCGGGCGTTTGTGCTCTCACACGCGCGCAACCTGGTGCTCTTTAAGATCGTAGGACACGCGGAGCACGTGGTTCAGTATTACGGGCTGGAGGATACGCAGGCTCAGGTGTGGATCGCGCATCAGCGCTACCCCACCAAAGGGCGCGTCTGGCATCCCGCGGGTTCGCACCCGTTCATCGGGATGAACGAGGCGCTTGTGCACAACGGCGACTTCGCCAACTACTTCAGCGTCTGCGAGTATTTGAGCCAGCACAACATCGCTTCTCAGTTTCTCACCGATACGGAGGTTTCCGTGCTCCTCTTCGACCTTTGGAGCCGGGTCTACGGCTACCCACTGGAGTACGTGATCGAGGCCATGGCTCCCACAACCGAGCTGGATTTCGATAATTTGCCGGAAGAAAAACAGCGTATATACGGTGCGATCCAGTCAATGCACATGCACGGCTCACCCGATGGACCATGGTTCTTCATAATCGCCCGGAGCGATCCCGACAAGGATCAGTTCCAGCTCCTCGGTATCACCGACACCTCGATGCTCCGCCCGCAGGTGTTCGCGCTGCAGGAGGGAGACGTGAGCATCGGGCTTGTCGCCTCTGAAAAACAGGCGATCGACGCCACCCTTCATTCTCTCGCGCAAGAGGATGAACGGTTCAGGCTCGTCGCTGACAGGTACTGGAACGCGCGCGGCGGCAGCCATACCGACGGCGGAGCCTTTTCGTTCACCGTACAAAGGGACAACGGCGCATCCAGGCTCGCCTGTGCGGACAAGTTCGGTCGGATCATCGAAGCGCCGCCCGGCGAGTACGCTATCAGCCGGAGCGACAAACCACAGCCGCCGGCGGACGCGGCCGAGTTGGCCGATAACATGGACAGCGCGATATCGGCAGGTGAGGTCGAACAGCTTTTTGCTCGCGTCACGCGCGCTCTTGTCTCGTGGCACCTTGTCCAAATCCACTGGTTGGTCGACGAGATCTGTCGGATTGCCCGGACGGACGATGTGAGGCTCGAGCATGCGCTAGCTCTACTCACCCTGCTGAACGATCAGCGGTACGACTGCGGCGACATGAGGCGAAGCGCGGTTCTACAGCTTGTCCGCGAGGGTATCAACCATCTTCTTGACGCTGTTCCCTCCGTCACGGACGCTGGCACAAGCCGGTTCAAGCGGATCGACTGGGACACTCGCGACGCGCTTAGCGCTCCGGAGAACCCTGGAGACGTCCTGGTGGTCTCAGCCCGGGACTTCCCTCCGGAAGGCGAGGACAGCGACAGCAGACTTCTCGTCAAGGCTCATCAGCTCGGGTGGAGACGGTTCATCGTGTACGGTCTGATAGGTCAACGGTTCACCGGTTGCGGGTTCGGGTCGCAGACAGATGACGTGCGTATAGACGTCTACGGCAGTTCCGGTGACTACCTTGCGTCGGGAATTGACGGTATGGAGATCCGCGTTCACGGCAACGGCCAGGACCAATTGGCACAGATCATGAAGGACGGACGGCTAGTGGTTTATGGGGATGTAGGCCAGGCATTCATGTACGGCGCTAAGGGCGGCGAGGTCTTCCTGATGGGCAACGCTGCTGGCAGGCCGCTCATTAACGCCGTGGGCAGACCCCGGGTCGTGATCAACGGCACCTGCCTCGATTACTTGGCTGAAGCGTTCATGGCAGGCGATCCTCACAGCGGCGGTGGGTTCGTGATACTCAACGGTATCGAGTTCGACGACCGAGGACAGGTCCGAGACCAGCAGACGCCCTACCCCGGTTCCAACCTCTTCTCGCTGGCATCCGGTGGCGCCATATTCGTGCGCGACCCACACAGAAAGGTCGTGCCCGAACAGCTTAACGGAGGCGAACTCGTCGATATGACCGATGACGACTGGCAGCTCATTCTACCCTATCTGGAAGCCAACGAGCGATACTTCGGTATTTCCATCGAGCGGGATCTACTGACCGTGGACGGCGCCCGGCGCTCGCCGTTGGAAGTCTACAGAAAGGTACGCGCAGTCAGACTCGCCGTGCTCGCCGCGGAGGGCATACCTGAGTGACGCGTCGGTCAGGGCCTGAACAAGCCTCCCCATCCGGGACCGCTATTTCTTCTTTTTGGCTTTCTTACCCTTTTTCGCGGCCTTCTTCTTTCCGCACTTTCCGCAACCCATACCATCACCTCCGATCGTGCTGGAACCGTTCAACCGCTCAGCTACCGTCTTTGCAGTATTATACCATATCGCCTCTTGCCCGTGCGCAAGAGATCTGCAGACGGTTTTTCGGCCCGGTCCCTGCTGCCGCGCTATAGCTGGACACGTCCATGTTGCCTTGAGGCCGATTCTCTGGTAGTATGATCAGCGCTCACAACGAGCCAGGCAGGTACCTCTGGGTCCCCCAACAGGCGTTGGAAAAGGATTGGAACTCTTTTGGCCGTTTGGTGTTTAATAAATATGGGATTGGCTGTGGATTACTCGGTGTTTCGAAGGTTTGCTCATGCTTCTTCTCATAATCCTTAAGGAAATCAGGAACAATATACTGACGCTGCGGTTTGCCGTAATCTACGGGCTGCTCTTCCTTGTGACCGTGCTGAGTATGGCAATACTCTCTGCGAACTACCGCACCCAGCAGGAAAACTACGCCCAGGCTAAGCAGCGGCAGCATGAGATTTTCAGCTCGATGGAGAACCTTGATGACCTCAGGCACCAGGGCGCCATGGTGCAGAAAGCACCGAGCGAGATGACCCCGTTCTCGATGGGGCTCGAAAAGGAAATGTCGCGCTCTCTCACCGTGTCGGGCAGACGGGGTATTGAGGTGGGCGCAGGGCAGTACACGAACCCGGTTTCGGCCCTGTTCTCCACTCCCGACCTCTCCTATATCGTGAACGTGGTCATAAGCTTGTTGGCCCTGCTCCTCACATTCGACACCATCTGCGGTGAGAAGGAGAATGGCACGCTCAGATTGATGTTGGCGAACTCCGTCCCGCGCCACACCATCCTGGTCGGGAAATGGCTGGGCGGTTACCTCGCGCTGGCCGTACCGTTTCTCCTGGCCGTGGGCGTAGGTCTGCTGGTATCGCTGCTCGTTACCGGTTCAACGCCCGCCCCTGACTCATGGATGCGCGCAGGAGGGCTTGTGATGTTGTCCCTGCTTTACATATCGGTTTTCTTCACGTTGGGGGTGCTCATCTCGACGTTCAACCGCAGGTCGTCAACAGCCCTTATGGCCTCGTTGTTTGTATGGGTCGTCATCGTCGTTACCATCCCCAACGTCGTGCCGATACTGGCACGGCAGATCGTCGGCATTCCCTCGAGCGGAGTGATGTCCGAACGGAGGGAAGCCGTGGAAAACGAGCAATGGCGAAACATCCGGAAACAAATGCGCGCTGCCTCAACGGATAGCCAACGGCGACAAATACGTGACCAGACGAAGGAAAATGTTTCCGGTGAGCTGGAGCAGATCCAAAATGACTACAGGGGTAAGATTGACGCGCAGATAGAACTGGCCGAAGTGCTCTCGCGCGTGTCCCCGTCGGCGAGCTTCGTTTACGCGGCAACGAATCTCTCCGGGACCGGTGTGAAGGACTTCCGCAACCTGTCTGATTACGCGGAAAAATCGTACGGAAGCCAGTTCCGCAGCGTTGTTGACGAATTTCGCCGCGGCGAGAGGCGACGTTCGTCTCGAGGGCAGCAGCGCAAAGTGGAGGACACAATCGGTACGACGGCCTTCGACGTCGGCAGATTGCCTGAGTTCAGGCCTCCGACGGAGTCCTTTGAGCGGAGTCTGCAGCGCAGCATGCTCGACGTGGGCCTGTTGGGGATATTCAATATAGCCTTTGTTCTCGTCGGCTACATCAAGTTCATGCGGTACGACGTATGTGAGTAGAAAGGAGCACGCAGCAGATGTTCATGACAATGTTCAAGAAAGAGTTTCTCAACCACTTGCTGGGATTCCGATTCGCAATATCGGCAGCGTTGTGTCTGCTCCTGATGGTCATGAGCGTCATTGTACTTACCGGCGACTACATAGCAAGGCGGGGCGATTATCAAAGGAACATGAGCGCCTACAGGAGCGAAGCGGAACAGCAAGGTAGCTACTTTGGGCTTTCCCGCGAGGGAACCAAGGTCGACCGTCCGCCGGCCAAACTGCAGATACCCGCCTACGGGTTGGAAAAGGACCCCGACAAGACGGCCGCTGTTCGCGTAGCCGGGGCGCCCAAGGTCCTTCATGAGTTGTACATGAATCCGCTGCTATCGCTCTTCCCGGTAGCTGACGTGCTTTTCGTGGTCGCCACTGTGCTCAGCCTGCTGGCGTTCGTGATAAGTTACGATGCCGTATCCGGTGAACGAGAAGAAGAGACGATTAAGCTGCTCATGTCGTACAGCGTGCCGCGCGCCCGATTGATACTCGCCAAATGGCTCGGAGGGTACGTCAGCCTCGCGGTGCCGTTTCTGATATCCGCGGCAATAGGGTCTGTTATCATACTACTTTGGAACGTCGACTTCGGCGCAGAAGACTGGATGGCGTTAGGGCTGCTGGTCGGTCTTTCTCTGCTTTTCCTCGCCGCGACGTTCTCGATAGGACTGTTCGTTTCGTGTATGTGCAGATACTCATCCACATCAATAACCGTTCTGATCCTCGTGTGGGTGGTGTTCGTGCTGGTTGTGCCGAACATGAGCCCCTACGTTGCCGCCGAGACGGAACCCGTAGTGCCGTTCAGCGCTGTCGAAAGCGAGATCGCTCAGGAAACCGGGCAGGCGCGGGAGAGATTATACAGGAAGATGCGGGGACACAGAAGAGGCGGGGGGCGCTCATTCAGACGCGGCGGCCCTGAGGCGGATGCGGCGCGTCAGAAGTTTATGGAAGAGATGCTCAAGGCGAGAAAAGAGATGATGGCCGAAGTTGACAAGATTGAGCAGGGTAAACTGAGGAGGTTCACCATAGATCAGAACCGGCAGGTGAACGCGACCAAGAAGATCTCGAGAATATCGCCCATCGCCGCGTACGTTTACGCAGCAACGGACATCGCCTCAACAGGCACGAGAAAACAAGAACACTTCTTTCAACTGCTGCAGGAGTACCAGCGCGAGTTCAAGCAATACGTGGACGAGAAAACGAGTGCAATCGACTTCAGGAAAGGTTTTCGGTCTTTCCACGGAGGAGACCAGAATTATGACGTGTCGGACATGCCGACCTTTACCTACCAGGAAGAGCCGTTCACGCGTCGGCTAACATACTCCATGTGGGATGTTATCGTGCTGGTAGCCTATACCATAGGCTTTTTCTTCGCATCCTACGTCGGCTTCATGAGGGCGGAGCTTCTGTGAAGCGCGCCCTAAACACGCGCCTAGCCTGTCCACAACTAAGCGAACGTCCCGATCCAGTTAAGAAGACCATCTAATCGGGCGCGCAACCATCCTCGTTCGCCGCAAGTCTCTCCTTCATGGCTTCGAGAAGCGAATACGGTATATAGAGGTCGCCGTAGCCAAACCCAATGCTGACTTCCGGGTATAGCGCACCGTGAAAATCGGTTCCGCCGGTGACCAGAATCCCATGTTGCGCGGCCAATTGCTCGATTTCACGCCGTATCCGAGGCGAGTGCGACGGGTACTGAGCTTCAATTCCCTGGAGGCCCATTGCCACGAGTCTCTTTACGACGGCCGAGAGAGCCTTGTCATTGCCGCAATTGAGGCTGTTCGGATGACCCAACACGGCGATCCCGCCCGCCTCACGAATACTCCTGATTGCTTCAGCCTCGGAAAACCTCAGCCGTTCCGCATACGCCGGCGCACCCTTCTTCAGATACTTGTCAAACGCTTCGCGCGTGCTCGTGACGTGACCACGCTGCACCAGCGATTGGGCGATATGAGGTCTTCCGACAGGACCCTCGCTGGCGGCTTCCCTGATCTCCTCGTAGTCCAGCGCTATCCCAAGGTCACCCAGCTTACCCAGAATCTCCTCGTTGCGCTCGTGACGACCCTCCTCGATCCCTCTAAGCACCTCGATCAAGGAAGCGTTATTGAAATCTACATAATAGCCCAACAAGTGCATCGTCCCGCCTTGCATATCCACACTTACCTCGACCCCGGGAACAACCTCCACGCCGACTTTCCGCCCCTCATCAATCGCCTCCGCGTTCCCGCGTAACGTGTCGTGGTCCGTGATGGCTATCGCGCGAAGCCCGGCGCTCCCGGCCAGGCGCACAACCTCGCTGGGAGACGCCGTGCCATCGGAATACGTCGTGTGCACGTGCAGATCTATCGGTGCCTCTTTCAACAGCAATTTCTCCTATTGAGTGCGGACGAGACATGTCTCGTCCCTACGGAATCCGGAATGGCAGGTCTTCGTGATGGTGCCCGCCCTACACCGCTACCTCTCTTGATATCAGTATGCGATTCAATCGGACCTCGATCCGATTTCCTAAGGTTTCTTAAGGAACGCTTCGAGTTTCGACGGCTTCTCGGCAAGACAGCTTGCACTATCAATGTTTCGCGGTATCTTGCAACCCATCAAATCCAGGATCGTGGGCATCGCGTCACATACGTTCAGCCCAGCTCTGGCGGCCGCACCTTTCTCCACGAACAGAAACGCGTCGTCGTAAGTGTGCATTCCCGCCAGCTCGCTCGCGCGGTACAGCTCGGTCGCATTGAGTTTCGCCTTCAGTTCGTACCCGTTGTTCGGCACAGCGACGATGTCGGCTGCGTTCGCCGTGGCCGGACCCGCGTAAAGTCGTTCTCTTAGTATGACGTCTTTGAATAACGGGACTCTATCCTCCGGGTCCCTCAAGGCAAGCAAGCCCCCGACTATCTTCTGCCTGATAGTGTCGTAGTCACGACCCGCTGTCACAGAACCTTTGGGCTCTCGCCCTTCCAGGTTTATGAATATCCGCCCCGGTATCACGCTGTAGGCTTGAGATTCCGGATGAATGTCAGCCAGTAATTGCGGGTCATCCGTCGTGAACTTCAACATGCCCTGGCCCATCAACCAGTAATTTAACTCCACCTCGCGTTTTGTCCGGCAGAATCCGTGATCCGAAAGCACAACCAGTGACGCCTCCCGCGGCAGCCTGTTCTTAAGCTCCCCGATCAGATCGTCAAGAACGGTGTATAGGTTGTAGAACCTGGCGGCTCCAACGGGATGGTCGTCCTCCATCTGGCGCCAGAAAAAGTGATGGAGCCTATCTGTCTCCATCACGTGCAGCATGAAAAGATCCCACTTCTGCTTCTTGAGGAGGCTGAACGCCACCTCAAACCTCTTGCGCAACGCTCGATGCAGCTGCGAAAGAAAGTTCTCGTGCGACTCCCTCGCCAGCCACGGGTCAACGTCGATTATGTAGCCGGCCTTCTTCAGGACACCGGCAAACTCCGGGGGATATGTCGCCTTGTCGATGCTGGGAGACAGAAATCCCGACACGAGTATTCCATCTATCTCCCTCGGTGGATACGTCACGGGCACGTTCATGACGATCGTTCGCTTGCCCTCGCAGTTCAGTAAATCCCACAGCGTATCGCCGCGCAACATATCAGCGCTGACCACGTAAAGCTCGAACGGATCAAGGCGACGGTCCACGAACCCGAAAATGTTGTGTCTGCCCGGGTTCTTCCCGGTCATGAAGCTCGCCCACGCAACAGCCGAGATCGTCGGCACCACTGAATTCATCTTCACAAGGGAGCCGCTTTTCAATATCCTGGCAAAATTCGGCAGCCTCCCTTCCTTCACCATCCTGGTCAGGAGCGAATACGGCGTGCCGTCAAGCCCTAGCACGAACACTTTAGGGGGCTTGCCTTTACCCCCGATCTTTCCAAAGAGTTTCATCGTCTTGCCTTGAACTGCGTCACGCAAGTCGGACCGTCAGAAGCCACGGCCCAACCCGTGAATCACATATAGCCCAGGTCCATCAACCTTTTCTTTATCTTCTCCTCTTCCTCGGCCGAATAGACCTCCCCTTCGGGCGCTTTCGCCTCACCCGAACACGACAAGTACCCCAGATCCCGCAGGGCTTCCACCACTTTACTGGCACACTCCTCCGCTGTGCACGAGTGCGTCTCCAGCACCACCTCAGCGTTAAGCGGTTCCTCGTAGGGCTGATGCATTCCGGCTATGTCACTGACCTCGCCTCGTTCGGCTTTCTTGTACAACCCCTTCGGGTCCCGTTTCTGGCACTCCTCCAGAGGGCACTTCACGTGGACTTCAGCAAAGTTGTCTATCTGCGAGCGGGCCCTGTCCCGGAACTTCCGCAGACTGGACACGGCGGTGATCAGCACCGCTACGCCGTTGCGCGACAGTAGATTACCCAAAAACGCCAGCCGTTTCGTGTTCTCATCGCGAGCCTCCAACGTGTAGCCCAAGTTCGGGCTGATGTTCGCCCGAACCTCGTCCGAATCGAGGTTCTCAACCTTCAACCCGCGCGAGCGAAGCTCCTGCTCCACGATAATAGCCACCGTGGATTTGCCCGTCGCGGGTACACCCGTGAACCATACTACAAAACCTGTATCCATCGAATTCCCTCTCTCTCTCCTTTACACGTCAATTTGACAGTTGACCTTTCCCTCACGAGCGCGCCGACTTCAGCGCACGCTCACGACTTTACCCTCCATATCCTCAGGTACCGGCAACCCCATTAGCGAGAGTATCGTCGGCGCGCCGTCGATGAGCCGTAAACCGTCCACACGTCTTGGTTTAGCCGTTACGCCATCAGACAAGATGAACATGCCATGCTGCGCGTGGACCGCATCGTCGGGTCCCAATTCCGTCTCGAAACCGTATACGGAATCGTGACCTATATCCTCCGTGACGCGCCATGCCAGGTCACCGAAAAACGCCAACAGGTCCGGCGCCTCATCCACATGCTCTCCCGTGTAAATGTCCTGCGGCTTAAGAGCTCGCGTGTCCATCCGGTTCCCCTTGTCGTCCGGTATGCCCATAATGCGCTCTGCAAGCTCATCCCGGACCCTCTCGTAGTCCGCAGGATCGACCGTCCCGTTCGGCTCTCTCCCCTTTACATTTAGAAAGACCCTGCTGTAGTATCCGCCCCACCCCCAAGCTACCGTGTTCTCCCAGTCCACGTCCGCGTTTCGTAGTCTGACTACCCCTTCCGGTTTGGACTTCAGCTTGAGGTAACCCTCTTTGATGAACCAGTCATTTATGTTAATGCAACCGTCCATCCTCCTGACACCATGATCCGACACTACTATCACGTACGCCTCCTCCTGCACCAGCGGCAGCAGTTCACCAAGTTTGGCGTCAAGATAGACGTAATACTCTTCGATGGCGCTCGTATACTCCGGATGATACTCATACTTCCTGTGCGATTCATCGAAGTACTTCCACAGAGCGTGATGGAGCCTGTCAGGACCCATCTCGACCATCATGAAAAAGTCAAGGTCGCCCTTGCTCAGGTAGTGTCTCGCAAGCTTGAACCTCTGCTCGGTCATCCTGTAAACCTGGTCGAGCAATACCTTCTTATCCTCGGTCCTGAAGTTCTCGCAGTCGAGCATATAGTCCCCGACAAGCCCTTCAATCTCGCCCTTGAGCTCCTCAGGGTGAGTATACCGGCAACTGGTATCAGGCGTCAGGAAGCTGGTCACCACAAACCCGTTAACCGGCTTTGGCGGGTACGTCTGCGGAACACCAAGTATTCCCACCTTCTTGCCGGCGGCCGACAGTATTTGCCAAACAGTCGGTTCACGCACGGCCGTGGAGTTGGCGATCAACATGTCCGTGTACGAAAAGCCTCGCCTGTTCCGGAAGCCAAAGAACCCAAGTTGACCAGGGTTCTTGCTCGTGACGAACGTCATCCAAGCGGGGACGGTAATCGGCGGCGTCGAGCTTTCGATCGGGCCGTGAATGCCGCTGTTAACCAACTTTTTCATGTTCGGCAGCTTGTCCAGCCACCTGTCGAACACCAGCTCCGGCGACGCACAATCAAGCCCTATGACAACAACCTTCTTCTTGTCCATCACCTCTCCCAGCAGCCCGCTGTCGCAGTCACTCGCGGAACGTCACTCTACGAAAGGCGACTCCTCGCCTTTCAACGCCTCAAACACTTCTGGTCTCATGAGCTGTTTCGGCGGTGCCTTGCCCTCTTTGATCATGCCTCTGATCTTCGTGCCGCTGAACGGGATGTGTTTCTCGGCGGGATGCGGGCAAGTGCGGTCGCTGGCTATCTGCTCGCACACGCGACAGTAGAAAAAGTCGCCCTTAATGCTTATCGGCGTTATACCCATATCCGGATACTCGTCGTAAATCTCTATCGCGGCCTCGGGATGATAGAAGTTTCCCACGCCCGCGTGGTCCCTGCCAATTATCAGATGCGTGCAACCGTAGTTCTTGCGCATGATCCCGTGTTGTATTGCCTCCCGCGGACCCGCGTAACGCATCTCCGTAGGCAGAATGCTGAACACTACTCTGTCCTTGACATAGTAGTTGGCAAGCAGTGCCTCGTAAGACTTCAGTATGAAGCTATCCTTGAAATCGCCCGGCTTCTTCTTCCCGATGATCGGCTGTATGTACAGCCCGTCGACGAGACCCAATACACTCTTGTGCAGGTTCTCGTGTCCGGTGTGCGGAACGTTACGGGTCTGGAACGCCACCACGCTCTTCCACCCCTTCTCGTTGAACAGCAAGCGGGTCTCTTTCGGCGAAAGGTTGTAATCGCTGAACTGGTGGACCGGTTCGCGCACCAGGTCGATCTCGCCGCCCAGAAGTATCTCGTTGAGCGAGTACGTCCTCACGACGCCGGGGTGCGCCTTGTCTGTGGTGCCGTACACCTGTTGAGCATACTCCTCCTTGTTGTACGGGAACTTCTCCGCGACGTGAAGTATCGCCAGCGGCTCACCCTGAGCGTCCATGAGAGCGACATCCGAGCCCACCTCGATCTTGTCGGCCTGCTCCTTTGTAACGTCAAGCACGAGAGGAATCGTCCACGGCGTCTTGTTGGCAAGTCGCCCGTTCTTGAGAACGCTCTCGAAGTCCTCACTGCAGAGGAACCCGGTGAGCGGGCTAAATACGCCGTTTGCGATATTAACGGTATCCTGAGCGAGCTCCGACGCTAGCTTGATCTGCGGCAGATTGCGCGCCTTTTCCAGAGCCTTTTTAGCCTCATCCCCTTCAAGCTTTCTGTCAACAAGCACACCTCCATGCGGTTCTATTAACATCTTTCTCCTCTCATTTCTCTAAACATCTATAGTGATCTTCTTCTCCAAGAGGGCGAGTTCCTGATGAAACGGCTTCATGCATCAGGCACCTGTTCCGATGCACTCCATCCTTACGTCGTCAAGCCACGTTGTTCCAGCTCCTTCTTCGCCTCCTCGAACCTATCCTCAGCGACCTGCGTCTTCACCCACTGCGTCAGGTCATCTATGCCGTCCTCAAACTCCACGCGCGGCTCGTACCCTAAAACCTCGCGTATACGCGATATGTCCGCAAAGCAGTGCCTGATGTCGCCCTCGCGGAACTTGGCGGCGATCTCCGGCTCTATACCGCAATCCGGCGCAATCTTCTCGGCAAGGATCTTCGCTATGTCCAGGATCGCCAGCGACCTGCCCGAACCTACGTTGAATACACCGTAATCCGCCTCTTCCTTCTCCATCGCCAGCATGTTAGCCTGCACGATGTCCGTAACGTGAACGAAATCGCGGCTCTGCAAACCGTCCTCGTATATCACCGGACTCTTGCGGTTGAGCAACCGACTCGAGAATATCGCACATACTCCCGTGTACGGGTTCGATAACGCCTGACGCGGTCCGTATACGTTGAAATAACGCAACGCCACCGTCGGGATCTTATATGCCGTGCCCACCGCCAGAAACATCTCCTCGTGGTCACGCTTGTTAACCGCATATATCGACGTCGGAAACAACGGTTTATCCTCGTCCGTTGGCAGCGGGCCGGCGGTCTCGCCGCATACCGCACACTGCATCTCCCATACACCGGCATCCAACTGCTCCACCGAACGCAGCCTGGGGTAAACCAAACCGCACTTCTTACACTCGTATTTACCCTCACCGTATATGCTCATTGAGGACGCCACCAACATCTTCCCAACGCTCGTCTTGCCCTCGGCTATCACGTCCAGGATCGACGCCGCTCCCACAGCGTTAGCCTCCGTGTAACGACGTATCTGGTACATCGACTGCCCTACACCCACCATTGCCGCCTGGTGGAAAAGCACCTCCACACCGTCCAGCGCCCGACGCAACACATCCTCGTCACGCACGTCACCCTTGATGAGTTCAGCTCCCGCGTTTAGATATCCCGGTACAGCACCTCCTGCACCGTGTACTTGCGGCTCGAGGTTGTCCAGAACCCTCACCTCGTAACCGCGCTCCACGAGCTCATCAACTATGAACGAACCTATGAATCCCGCTCCACCTGTCACTAGTACCCGCTCTTTTGATGCCACTTCAACGTTCCTCCACTTTTGCTTCTACCTGTGACCAGTTATAGTTGCGCTTTCCCCGACGTTCCCAGCGCTACGGCAGCCGCTGGCGCCTAAGAGGACTCGTCCGCACCTGCGGTGTGAGTTAGTGCGCTAGTATAGCAAGGGCCGGCGGCAAATGTCAACCGTTGCAGAGCTTCACGCGCCGCATCCGGACCGGCATTGAACCGCCCGGCGTGGTCTGATATAATCTGGCGCACGCACCAGGAAGCACATTCATTTGCAGCGGGGCTTAGGTTAACGCATTTTAGGCACGTCAGGACTCCGGTCGAACAGATGCGAGAGGCAATAGTCGAGTTTCTGTCAAGATTCCTTTCACCGCACGTGGTGACGTTTGTGGTAGCGATGTTGCCGATATTCGAACTGCGCGGCGCGCTGCCGTATGCGCTGACGCTCGGCAAGCTTCCGCTGGCCCAGGCGTTTCCGATCGCGGTCCTGGGCAACATGCTCCCCATACCGTTCATCATGTACCTTCTCGAACCGGGCACGCGATTGATCAGCCGCGTGGCTCCCGGAAAGAGGTTCGTGGACTGGCTTTTCGCACGCACGCGCGCCCGCAGCGAGAAAGTGCGAAAATACGAGTTGCTGGGGCTGATACTGTTCGTGGCGATTCCGCTTCCGGTGACCGGCGCGTGGACCGGCGCGCTGGCCGCGCACCTTTGCGGACTCAAAAAGGGTCGGTCGCTGCTCGCAATAACGTGTGGCGTGTGCATTGCGGGGATCGTGGTCAGCCTGGTAACGTTGGGAATAAAGGAGATTTGGGCACTGATTCTCGGGGTATTCGATTAGAGATGACGCGCAACGACGACAAATTGGTCATCACCGGCGGTAAACTCGTTCTGGAACAGGGCATAGCCGACGATAACGATCTGGTTATCGAGAATGGCGTGATCAAAGATGTTGTCGGGCGCGGCGAAGCCCGGCACGGTGTCGTGATCGAAGCCGGCGGGCACTATGTCGCGCCGGGATTCATCGATCTGCACACACACGGTTCCTTCGGGATAGACCTCGTCAAAGCAACTCCGGAAGAGATCGCCCACCTTCAGAAACGCCTCGCCGAGACCGGCGTCACCGGATTTCTCGCGACTGTCGCCGGTGTGGGCCGCGATGATATGGGACCGGTCGTCCAGAAGCTGCAGGAAGCCCGCAGAAAACCTGTACCCGGGGCGCAGATACTGGGCGTCCATCTCGAGGGCCCGTATCTCAACCCTGCGCGATGTGGCGCGATACCGGCGGACGTGTTTGAGACCGTTGCCCTTGACGCACACGATTTGCTCGATGGCATCGAGCCGCCTGCTGCGATGACCCTCGCGCCCGAGCTTGAAGGTGCCGTCGAGCTTGTCGAGGAGCTCGGCCGACGCGGCATTGTCGCGTGCGGGGGGCACAGCCAGGCGACGCTCGAACAGACAGTGAACGCCCTGGCCCACGGAATGAGACACATTACGCATCTTTTCAACGCTATGCCGCCGCCCCATCATCGATCGCCGAACATGGCCACAGCGGCACTGGTACGCGACGAGATCACAGTCGAGCTGATCGTTGACGGTCACCACGTCGCGCCGCCGGTGGTCGCCCTTGTCGCCAAGGCGAAGCGTATCGACAGAATCATTCTCGTAACAGACGCCACGGCAGCAGCGGGGATGCCCGACGGAGACTACACGCTCGGCGACATCCCGGTAACGGTTGAGGGTGGCATCGCCCGGACGGCCGATGGAACCCTCGCGGGAAGCACCCTGACGCTCAACAGTGCTGTGAAGAACTTCTGCGAGTTCACCGGCTCAGACATCTTCGCAGCCCTCAAGGCGGTCACCTCAAACCCGGCGCGGATGCTGGGGATTGACGACAAGAAAGGCCGAATCGCCCCGAATATGAACGCCGACATCACAATAGTCGACGAGAATCTGGACGTAATCGCCACAATCGTGGCCGGAAAGTGCGTCTGGAAAAAACCTTCCGCGCCAGACTAGTCAACAAGGCAACCCGCTAGAAATCATGGGGAATTCCCACACGCCAACCCGGCTCTCCGGCACAGGCGATTCGTGAAAAAGAAAAAGCGGAGCGTGGTCACCGAGGCGACCGCGCTCCGCTCAATGCTGACTCGTTTTCAGACTATTTCTTCTTCCTTCTCAGCTTCGTCGCACCGGCCAGACCAGCGCCCAGGCAGCCGAGCATGAGTATCGTCGCCGGCTCCGGAACCGGCTCGAAGTCAATAGAGGAGATACCCGGAAAGGCGCCGACGGTGTGGTCGAAAAAGCGGATTTCTGCGATCTCAAACCCTGTCAGCGTATCTGTACCGTTAATAGGACCCTCGCCACCGTACTCGAACTCGTCCAGCAAGTCACCGCTTGAGTTGTACGCCTCCACGTGTATGGTCCTCTCATCGAAGCTCTGGAACCACCACTCAACCGTCACAGCGTTAGTGGGGACCACGAACGCTATCACGCCGGGCGTGTCACTGGTCGACGGTGCCAGGCCGACAGGATCCAAGGTGTTCCACACATCGCGGTCATCTGCATACTGATAGACATCCTGTATGAGTATGCCCTGTGCCACAAACTCGTCCGACGTGAGCGAAGTGTTCTGCGTGTTCGGCGGCGGTGCATCGTATGTCCAGCTATTCTCAGTAAAGGTGATCAATATCGCGTCCGCCGCGTTAGCACCAATAAACATGGCGCATGCTACAAGGCCCAGTGTAACAGCAATTCTTCTCCTCATCGTTACCATCTCCTTTCCCTGTTCGACAGACTGACTTATGGTCTGTCTGCAACATTCCTCTATGAAACAATAATGCCCGGCAGACATAACAGTTTCTGCCGGGCCTCCGTCCTACTCTCTCTGACCTCTGCCCTACTAAATAATCGCCTAACTTGCATGTATATTGAACCATATTTGGGCGATTTTGTCAACGCATAATACACCTCAATTAGGAGTAAAGCGATACAATGCGGAACAATAAGGAACACCATTCCGAATATAATATTTCTTGGAGGGGATATCCAGCACTCAGACTGCGCATTTCCGCCCGCCTACCTTTGACTCGAACACGCGCTCCTGAACTGGCACTTGCCGGCTTCCGGCGGCTCTTGCTTAACCGGATCCCACACCGGAGATTGCGGGACCGGGGCTGGATAGCTCGGTCAAGTGCTGAGGGACGAGAGGGATGCCACGGATTTCTGTCTGTTGCGACACGGTCACTCCAAGCATAAAATGCGATTTTGTCATTGACACTTTCGCCATCCTTCTGCTAACATAGATTCTGGATTCTCGATAAGAGACGGCAGAATCGCCATTTCATAAGGTGGTTTTCGAGGCGATCCTGTGCGTGGCATTGGTTGCGCACTGTGTCTCTTGCCGAGGGGGAGTGGACGAGTACTTCGTCCGAGAAGAGTTGTTGTACCTTATGCGTGCGCGTATATCCCTGACCGAGCGGTACTGAACAGGGAAAGCAAGCCAAGCGGAACGAGTTCCGTTCTCGCTTCGGACACGTACGCAACGATGTGTGACAAAGCTCTAACGGGAGGTGTGAAATGAACTTCTTAAGAAAGAACAGCCGTGCTATCAGCCGCAGGTCGTCTATTGTAGTTGCCTTTCTATGTCTGATGCTCAGCACAGCTCTGATTGTCCTGCCGGGAAACGTCGCGATGGCCGACGACGGTGACCTCCTGTGGGCGGTAAGTGCCGGAGGTACTTTAACGGACGAAGGACGGAGTATTGCAGTACTGTCGGACGGAGGCTCGGTCGTGACCGGAACCTTCGGAGCCTTTGTCATGGATCCGGGAGTAACATACACGGCCACGTTCGGCGCAGGGGAAGATAACGAGACTATCCTGAGTTCCGCCGGCGAGTTTGACATCTTTGTGGCGGGATACAATGCAGACGGCACTCTTGCTTGGGCGGAGAGCGCAGGCGGTACCGGTGTCGATCAGGGATACGGCATCGCCGCGCTCGCCGACGGCAGCTCCCTTGTGACGGGGCGCTTCCAGTTCACGGCGACATTCGGTGACGGCGAGGACAACGAGACCTCCTTAACCGCGCCCGCCTGGCCCGTGAACCTGTTTCTGGCCAAATACAACTCGGACGGTACTCTTGCGTGGGCCGTGAGCGCCGGCGGGGACACCTCGACCGAGGGCCATGCCGTCGCGGCACTCGCGGACGGTAGCGCGCTCGTGACGGGACAGTTCGCCGGCACGGCAACGTTTGGCGCCGGAGAAGGTAACGAGACTCCCCTGACATCAGCCGGCCAGAACGACCTTTTCGTGGCAAAGTACAACTCGGACGGAACGCTCGCCTGGGCTACACAAGCCGGCGGTACCGATAACGCCGACGCCAATGGGCAAGGAATTGCAGCGCTTACCGACGGCAGCTCGCTCGTGACCGGCGCCTTCTGGAACGACGTGACGTTCGGTGCTGGCGAAGCTAACGAGACTACTCTGAGTTCCGCCGGCGATTGGGATATCTTCGTGGCAAAATACGACCCGGATGGCGACCTCGTCTGGGCAATGAGATCAGGCGGCAACCGGAGCGCCGAAGGCGAGGACATCGTGGCGCTCGCTGACGGCAGCTCGCTCATCACGGGAAATTTCGAGGGTGTGGCGACGTTCGGCCCCGGCGACCCGAATGAAACGATCTTGGACAGCGGCGATTATCCTGACATTCTGGTTGCCAAGTACAATTCCGACGGCACACTCGAGTGGGCGACGCACGCCGGCGGCGATGATTACGACTATGGCCGCGGAATCGCTGTCCTGCCGAACGGCAGATCGATTGTGACAGGAGATTTTGAGAGCACCGCGACGTTCGGCGCGGGTGAGACCAACGAGACGTCTCTCACCACCTCGGCCAACCGGGACTTCTTCCTGGCAGAGTACAATGATGACGGAACGCTCAGGTGGGCCAGGCGCGCGGGCGGCACCGGCACTGACGGCGCCTATGGCTACGGCGTCGCGGCACTTGATGACGGTACCTCCGTGGCGACAGGCACTTACAGGGGCGAATCCGTACAGGAACCGGGCGGCGTTGTTTTCGGTCCGGGAGAGGATAACGAGACCGGCCTGACTTCGGTGGGCGGCTATGACGTTTTCGCGGCTAAGTTTGATGGTCCGACGCTGTACAGCATTTCGGGCACCGTCTCACTGGTAGGCACAACCGCTGACGTGACGGACGTCACACTGACGTTGAGCGGTGATGCCAGCCAAGCCATATCCCCGAGTGGGGACGGCACATACAGCCTCACCGACCTTGAGGAAGGCACCTACACTGTGACACCTTCTCTGGCCGGGTACACCTGGGAACCGCTGCAAAGAGACTACGACCCCCTGAATGCCGACATGACCGACCAGGACTTCGTCGGAACGTTCGTGCCGCTAACGCACGATATCTCGGGTACCGTCTCGTTGGTCGGCGGTGCCGCCTCCGTTACGGACGTTACGTTGATGTTGGGCGGCGACTACGATGAGACGATATCCCCGAATGGGGACGGCACTTACGCCTTCACCGACCTGGAGGACGACTACGACTACTTCATCAGGCCAAGTCTGGCGGGATACACGTTCGAACCGGCGCAAAGAGACTACGCATCCCTGGACTCCGACATGGTCAACCAGGATTTCGTCGGCACTTTCGTACCGCCAACGTACGGCATTTCGGGTAACGTCACCCTCATCGGCGGCCCGGCCTCTGCGACCGATGTGACGATGCTGCTGAGCGGCAACGCCATCGCGACCATAAATCCCGAAGAGGACGGGACTTACGCGTTCGAGACTCTGCTGACGGGCGACTACACAGTGACTCCCTCGTTGGCCGAGTACGTCTTTGAACCGGTCAACAGACAGTACTCGCCGCTCGACTCCGACCAGATCGACCAGGATTTCGTCGGAACGTACACGCCGGAGACATTCAACATCTCAGGTACGGTCGCCCTCGAAGGCGGGACGGCATCCGTGACCGATGTGACGATGCAACTGCAGGGCGACGTGACCGACTCAGTAAGTCCTGCTGAGGACGGAACGTATGCGTTCAACGATTTACCTGCCGGCAACTACATCATCGTACCGTCTCTGCCGGGGTACACGTTCGAACCGAACAACAGACAGTACTCGCCGCTCGACGCTGACCAGATCGACCAGGATTTCCTCGGGACATACGTACCGGGGACGTTCAGCATATCGGGTACGGTTACGCTGGAAGGCGGGACCGCCACACCAGGCGATGTGGTGCTCGAACTCAGAGGCGACGCGATCGACTCAATGAGTCCGAGTGAGGACGGCTCGTACGCCTTCACTGACTTACCGGCCGGCAATTACATTGTCATGCCGTTGCTTCCAAACCTTCCTCTGCCAACTGGGCAACAACGGTACAGGTTCGAGCCGGGCAACAGAGAGTACGCACCTCTTGACGCAGACCAGATCGACCAGGATTTCATCGGCTATTTCGTGCAGCGGGCTGAGCAACCGGCTGAGTTTGTTGGGCGTGGACGCGGCGGTGCCGGCGGACCGTGTTTTATCGCTAGCGCTGCTTACGGGACACCGCTCGCTGGAGAGGTCGGCATCCTGTCCGATTTCCGGGATAGGTATCTCCTGACCAATCGCGTGGGAACCGCGTTTGTAAGAACGTACTACCGGTTCAGTCCGCCGATAGCGCGGTTCATAGCTAACCATGAACTCCTCAGAGCCGCGGTACGCGTCGTACTGACTCCGATAGTGGCCCTCGCGAAGCTGACCATGACGTTCCCGCTGGCCGTGACGGCACTCCTGGCGGGCGCGGCAATAAGCTCTATCGCGTGTGCGCAGAAAACGGAAAGCAAGCGCAGTTTGACTCTCTGACGATTACTGAACGGATTGTGTAGGGGCGGTTCGCAAACCGCCCCTACTTTTATTATCAGCCGTATACCCTTGCCTTAATGTCCATGATCTTCCCATACGTTCCACTTCCGCCCTTCAAGGCCACCCCAGAGTACACAGACAACGTCACCCGAATCGAATATGATTGTCTCGGTGTCCTCCGTGCACTCTGTGGCAAAGCAGTGGCAGGGGTCGCTGTGGCGTACCCGCGATCGTTTAATGTTGGTGGGGCAGACATTCCTGTCTGCCACGGTGGAAGAATGCCGGGGCGGCCTACTCGTGCGTGAAGTCGAGCACCTCGATTTTCAGGCGTCCGATAACGCTCGTTACCCTCACCTGCTTGAGCAGTTCGCCCTCGCTGAGCTTGATGTGCGTCGCGTCCGCTATCGGCTGTTCGAACGTCGGGTCCGTCGCAACCCATTTACCAACAAAGACTTCCGCCCACTGGTGGAAAAAGAAACCGCCGTACTCCTCGGAATACACTATGCCCGACACCTCCCGCGCGGGAAGACCGACGGCACGCGCCAACGCCACAAACAGGACCGAATGTTCGGTACAATCGCCGCTCTTTGTCGCGAGAGTGTCGAGCGCGTTGGACACGGCTCCCGTGTACTGCTTATCGAGGTTACGGTAGACCCATCGGTTGAGCATTCTCATCACTTTAACGGCGTCCGTCTCCGCACCGACGATGCTTTTCGCCTGCTGCACGATCTTAGGGTCATTGCTCTGGACAAAAGCGCTCGGTTTTAGCTCTGACCCGAATCTCTCCGGCCTCATCGGTATCGTGGTGGGACGGACATCGTCCAGATTGTCCTTTCTCACGGTAAGCAGATACGACTCCTGCGGCCGTGACGCCCTGCCGGCCGCGGCCTCCTCCTCATCGTTCTCGTCCACGTCGAGCAAGTACGACTGCCGTGCATCCTTAATGATTAGAGCCTCGTCCTTAATCCCCTTTACCCGCACGGTCATCTTGTTTACCGAACCCGGGTTCGGTATGGGCTTTGCTGTAAGGACCGCGCTCGAGATTGTCATATCCGCTACGTACTGGCTGTCTTTTGCCAGCTCCTCGGTCTCCAGGCGCATCGTGAACCCGCCAAACTGCTGTTCAAGCATATCGCCGTCCGGGGTGATCTTGGACACGGCTTTAATCCCCACCGGCAATATTGTCGTCTCGACGAGGAATACGCGCGTTGGCACACCGTTGTACAGAGTCTCCTCCACAGCGGTGATCACGCTCTTTGCTTCCAGCGCCTTTTTGTCGTCCATGAGCGGCTGGTACACGTGAGATACGCGAGAATCACCTACCTTACTGTCCTCGTTTATCATCGCAAGCTCCTCGAGGGCGTCGCGCAGCGTCTCCTCGGGAATATCAACCAGTGTGACCTGGTCTTGGCCGGCTACCTTTCTCGTAAGCCGAAACTTATCGTCAACAACCTCTCCAAGATACTCCATCGGCTCTCCCATCGGCTGCGGCATATTGAACTTCAGCTGTCTGAGCCCGCCGTCCGGTCCGTATATCCTGGTCTCAATGCTGTCAAGCTCTTGCGCGGTGCCGAACATGGCAAGCGCAAGGTGCGTCTCAACATGGAGCCTGTACCCCTTCTCGCCCTGGAGCTCCGTCTCACCGAGTTCAGTCACCGCATATCCGAACTTTTGACCGAGCATATACAGTCCATACCAATCCTTGCCGAAAAGATCTTCAATCCCTTCAAGGTCGCTTTCAGCCCCTGCAACGTTCCAAGGCGAGAGAAGCATGAAAGCCGAACACGCTGCCATCAGCGCTAATTGACGCATACGAACACTCATCGCTGTTACCTCCACGTCGTTGTTTTCCGTCCCGCAACCCGTTTCTTTCGTGGAAGTTAACATAGTCCACACGTCATGTCAAATAGAAAAGGCAGCTATCCGGAACCGCGCACACATACCGGAACATGTCCGGCCCGCGTACACATCGCATCGATTCATGCTCCCTTCTGCTTGACTTTTCACAGATATTCCACCTAATATTGAGATGGTTAAGCGGAAGACCTTGCCGTGTGCCCGTAGCTCAACAGGATAGAGCATCGGCCTTCTAAGCCGAGGGCTGAGGGTTCGACTCCCTCCGGGCACGCCATACAACAACCCAAGGAGATGCAAATGGACCTTTTTGAAGCCATTGAAAAACGGGCGAGCGTCAGGCAGCTCGAGTCGGCGGATATCAGCGACGAGGACCTCCGTAAGATTCTCGACGCGGGACGACGTGCGCCGTCAGGGAGGAACCTTCAGCCGCTCGAATATGTTGTCATTGCAGATCCGGCCACGATAGAGAAACTGGAGAGGGTCCAGCCCTTCATCGCACAATCATCGGTCATAATCGCTATAGTCGCCGACAAGAGCTCAGAGTACTGGTTGGAGGACGCGTCCGCCGCCGCCGAGAACATGCTGCTCGCGATCACCGCGCTCGGGTACGCATCCTGCTGGGTGGAAGGAACGCTGCTCAGACATGAGGAGTGGGCCAAAGAGCTGCTCGGCGTCCCTGAGGACCGCCGCCTCATCATTCTCCTGCCAATCGGCAGACCGGCGGTCACACCTGTTCAGAAGGAGAAGAAACCTCTCGAGGATATAGTGCATTCGGAGCGCTACGGCACGTAGAGACGCCCCGGCGTATCTGTTCAGCGTGTTTGAGCCGGCGCAAGAGCGCCGTAGGGGCGCCGCTTGCTGCGCCCGGCTTACACCTGATTGTAGGGGCAGAGCGAGCCCTGCCCCTACATTATTGTCGGTAGGTCGGGCATCTTGCCCGACAATACCAAGCCAGCGGGATTTTGCCCACGGCGGGCAGGATGCCCGCCCTACCTTTGCGTGTGGAACTTTGGGTCACGCTGAACACATGTGTTCCCGTGGGGCATCTTTACTTGCCCGTCTCGGCAAACGTCCTCTGATAGGTGCTGTACGCGCGTTCCCCGAAACAGACAAAGACGACTTTCTCGATGGACGGCTCCCGCTCCAGGAAACCAAGAACCTCCTTGATCGCGATTCCGGTCGCGCGCTCCAGCGGGAAACCGTACGCGCCAGTGCTGATGGATGGAAAGGCGACGCTCTTCACGCCGTTCTCAACCGCCACCTTCAAGGAGTTCCTGTAACAGCCGGCCAGCAGCGCGTCCTCGTCCCTGTCGCCGCCGGACCACACGGGCCCCACGGTATGGATCACCCATTTGGCGGGCAGGTTGTACCCCTTCGTGATCTTCGCTTCACCTGTCGGACACCCCCCGAGCGTGCGGCATTCCGCAAGAAGCTCCGGACCCGCCCCTTTGTGAATCGCACCGTCAACGCCGCCGCCGCCGAGCAGCGAGGTGTTCGCTGCGTTCACTACGGCATCCACCTTCTGCTTGGTGATATCACGCTCGACGATTTCAATCTTGCTCTTCATCGGTCGGCCCCCCGCCCCGGCTAAAGGCTTTCCAGTGCGTCCCCCAATGTTCCGACCACCGCGTCCATCTGCTTCCGATTCAGCTCCGGATACATCGGTATAGAGAGCACCTCTTTCGACGCCTGCTCACTGTTCGGCAGGTCACCCGCCTTGTATCCCAAATAGTTGAAACATTCCTGCAACGGCAGCGGTCGCGGATAATGTACCGCGCAGCCTATCCCCTCGCGTTTGAGGTGCTCAGCAACTTTGTCTCGTTCCCGGACACGTATCGTGTAACAGTTGTAGACGCTGACGTTTTCCGGCGCGATGTAAGGCGTCTGGACGCCGTCCAAACCGGCCAGTTTCGAATCATAATATGCGGCATTCTGGCGTCTGCTATCGCTCCACTCGTCAAGACACGGCAGTTTCGCCAGCAAGACGGCCGCCTGCAACTCGTCCAGACGGCTGTTCGTGCCGACCAGTTCGTGCTCGTACTTCCCGCGCGAACCGTGGTCCCGCAGCATACGCAGCGCCTTAGCAACCTGCCGGTCCGATGTCACGACCATACCGCCGTCGCCGTACGCGCCGAGGTTCTTCGTCGGGTAAAAGCTCAAACAGCCGCAATCGCCCATACTGCCCGCCGACCGCCCTTTATACTCCGCCCCGATCGCCTGCGCCAGGTCCTCGACAACTTTCAGTCCGTGCTTCTCGGCCAGTCCGACGATGGGCTCCATGTCGGCGCACTGACCGTAGATGTGCGCCGGCAGGACCGCCTTCGTCCGGTCGGTAATCGCACGCTCGACCAGCGAAGGATCAATGTTGAACGTCTTAGGGTCAATATCAACGAAAACCGGCGTCGCACCGACATTGACGATCGCGCCCGCCGTGGCGAAGAAGCTGAAGGCAGTCGTGATAACCTCGTCACCCGCACCAATGCCCAACGCCCGGAGAGACAACAGAATCGCATCCGTTCCCGAAGCCACCCCGACGGCGTATTCCGTGCCGACGTAGCCCGCCACCTGCTCTTCGAGTTGCTCCACCTTGTCCCCGAGCACGAACTGCTGCCGGTCGAGGACGTCGCGGACCGCCGCGTCCACCTCACTCTTTATCGCGGCGTACTGAGCCTGCAAATCTAAAAGAGGAACTTTCATATCTTCTCGCTCACCGACTGGACCAGCTTCCCTCCACAACTCCCTGCCCCGCTCAATATACCATTTTGCGCCGCCAATTCTCAAGAAACTCAAGGTCCAGTGTGTGGATCGAACACAGTCAACCTTTAGTTCGGGAATCGAAATGAGTATGGTTCGCGCGCAACAGGAAAGCTCTCGTACGCGGCGGCAATCCTACGTTATCGTTCTCTGCAAGCCCACGACGACACCCTGTATGCTCACGCACCGCGCTGCTACACGCATTGTCGGCACGTCGGGATTAGCTGAACGCAGTTCGACGGCCTTCTTGCCCCGATGAAACCGCTTGACGGTAGCTTCATCGTCCACCAGCGCCACGACCAACTGTCCGTCGTCGGCCGTGTCGTGCCGCCGGACAAGTAGAGTGTCACCCGGCAGTATACCCTCGCCTATCATGCTCTCGCCCGTCACTTTCAGGGCAAAGTCAGGACGCGCCGCCACGTCAGACGAAACCGGTACGTAACGCTCAATATTCTCGACCGCCAGCAGCGGTTCGCCGGCCGCTATCCTCCCCAACAACGGTACCCCGGCAACATCTTGCGTCGCGGCTCTGAGCGGGCGAAGGACGCGGATCGAACGAGCTTTCGGGGAACGAGATATGTAACCCTTACGCTCCAGCGCAACAAGATGGTCGTTCACACCGTTGTTCGACCTGATCCCGAACCGCACCCCGATCTCCGCGATCGTCGGCGGAAAACCGTCCCGGGCGATACACTCCTCGATAAAGCTCAGTATCTCACGCTGCCTTCTCGTCAACGGCCGTTTCATGACCCGCCTTCCATTTCCCGCAGTACGCCTCAGCGCAACATCCACCCGCTGAACATTATACTGGATAATTATTCAGCTGGCAAGAACTTCGGCCGGTCTGTTCCACGCGTGGGGCGATCCCCTCAGACATGGAACCCCTCTCGCTTTTGCATGCCTGCTCTCATGAGGCGGCAGGGAATTGGGAGAACGTGTCACGGACCCGCGCGAACGTTAGTGACGGGTGCCGACGGTCCTCAGGACGCGCGCCTCAACCATGCTGACGATCTCGGTGAAGTGCGCAACCTCGTTGGCAAGATACTTTACCGCGTTACGTTTCCTGTAGCGGTGGTCAACTGGAGGCGCGCTGAGAATGCGGTTCTTGAGCAACAGAAGTTCCTCTCCCGCCGTCCTGAGCATGCCCCGGCGCGCAAACAGCCTCTCGACTCGTCTCAGTTCGGAGTCGAGCCCCGATCTGACAGAATCGCTGAGCAACAACCCGTCCATTTCCTTGATCTGTTCCACTATTTCGGTGAGATCGTTGGTGAACGCGCTCCGTTTCAGGACGATCTTATTCCCGCTGCGGTCCGGAAGGTCTCCCGAGTGCCAAGCATAATGGAGGATGTAAAGGGCGGCGATATGGGACAGGTTGATCTCGACGAGCCTCGATATGGTTCGGACAAGCTGCTGGTCGAACTCGCTCAGAACCGCCCTGTCGGTCTTCGCGTCGGGCGGATCGGGCGCGAGATACTCCGGCTCGCTAAACACCAGCTTGGTTCTCCCGCTGATCGGGTCGCAGCTCATGCTCACAGGTACCATCGGCACGGGCTGTACGCGGCCGCCCCCATCTTTGCCGAAACGCTCGCGCTGCGCCATCACGGCGAAGAACGACATCTGCCCAAGTCCGAGCATCTGAGGCAGAAGCTCCATGACATGGCCGCTTCTCGACCTCGATCCGGTCGGGAAGATTATGAGGCAACCATCGTCCAGCAACAGTCTTATGAAACGTTTCATCTGGGAGTACGCGCCGGCTTGGCGGCTTACCTGAATAGCGCCCAAAGAAACAGCGAGTTTATCCACGTTGAGAAGACGCGTTCTCGCCCAACTCTTGTCGTCGAAAAAGTCGTCCCTCATCATAACGTGGAGGTGGCGGCCGGCTGCGTGCAGGTAAACCGCGTACGCTACCGTGAGCGCATCGGCTTTCCGGATGTGGTTGGCTACGTATATCGCGGGTCCTTCCCGGACGATGTTCTCGCTATTGCACACAACGAGTTTGTTCTCGGTATCCCAGATAATCCCGAAGAGTGCCGCGCAATGGCTAAACACCTTCTCGTAGTCCGGCTTCTTCCTCGAGAGACCCACGTTGGAGCAGAGTATCTTCGCGAGGTCAACCGCGCAGACGCATACGTGTTTCCAGTTCCTGGGTTTTGCCAGAGCGTGCATGATGCTCCCATTCTACCATGCGGACGCCGGCCTGTCCACGCATGTTGAAGAGCGTACTGAGATGGAAGAGAATCCGGACTGGCTTACAGAGGAACCTGCTCGCCGCGGACGCCACGGTTACGGGTAAGTTGCGCCCTTCTTGTCGTCAACGTAGTGCTGTGCGCTGAATGCCGCGACCGCTCCCTCGCCGCACGCTGCCACAACCTGTTTGAGCGGGCTCTTCCGCACGTCGCCACAGGCAAACACACCCTCGACGGAGGTAGCCATCCTCTCGTTTGTAATTATGTAACCGGACTCGTCGGTGTCGACATAACCGCGCGCAAACTCGCTGTTTGGAGTGAAACCGATGAAGATAAAGACCCCGTCGCAGCCGATCGTCTCTTTCTCACCTGTGTGGACGTTCTCTATCGATACACCGGAAACCGTGGCCTCGCCAGTGATTTCGGTAGCGACCGAGTTCCACCGGAACTCGACCTTCGGTCCCAGCTTGAAGATACGATCCTGCAGTACTTTGGCGGCGCGCAGCCTGTCCCTGCGGTGAACAAGTGTCAGTTTGTTGACAAACTTCCCGAGAAAGAGCGATTCCTGAATTGCCGTATTCCCCCCGCCTACAACCACCACATGCTTGTCCCGATATAGCGGTGCGTCACACGTTGCGCACGTGGATACACCTCTTCCCAGCAACTTGCCCTCGCCAGGTATTCCCAGTATCCGGTACACGGCTCCTGTCGCTATTATGACGGCAAGCGCTGAGACAGCAGAACCCGATGCCGTGCGGATTATCTTGCCTTCCGTGGCGGCATCATCCTCTATCTTGACAACTTCAGCAGTCGCTATGTCCGCCCCGAACGCTTCCGCCTGGGATCTCACAAGTTCCGCAAGGTCAAAGCCGCTTATCCCGTCCGGGAAACCGGGGTAGTTTTCGACCAGATCGGTGATTACGACCTGTCCGCCGGGACTCGCCCTCTCGAGAATGGCAACGTTCATCCCGCCGCGTGCCGCGTAAATTCCCGCGGTCAGACCTGCGGGTCCTGCTCCAATAATCACAACGTCGTAATGTTCGTGCATAGTAGTCTCTCCAGCTATGCTTTCACCTTCACACCATTCAGAACTTTAGCAGATGCCCCACGAGCCCGACAGCCAATCCCACCGCAAAGTTGATTCCCTTGACCCTGAAGAAATCCCTGCGCGAATGAGCCAGCAGGGGCAGCATGCCGTGCCCGTCCTGAACGATCGAACTCGCCAGAAGTATCGAGAACGGGATCATACCTTGTGCAAAAAGCGTTACAAACACGAGATGCGGTCCGGATTGGGGAATGAGCCCCATTAGACAAGCGATCAGAAGCACCACCAGCGGACCGGATCGGACCCAGTTCTCGACCTGCAGGTAATGCGTGCCGAATGTGATGAGAAGCAGCGCGCCAAATGTCCAGAGGAGTATCCTCGGCAAGTGGACGCGTGCAACGTGATTCCACAAGTGCTCCTCGAGAAAATGCTCCGGCACCGTGGCCGTTACGAAAAGCCCCGCAAGCGACACAACAAGCGACGTCATCCGGACCCAGCTCGGTTCATCCTCTCCCACCTCACCTGATAACAGCGCGAACGCGAACACCGCCAGTACAATAAGCAGAACGCCCCTTTGCAGAGAACACCTGCGCAAGTGCGCCCATATATCCGCGGGACGGAAAAGGTCGGTGAAGTGCTCCTCGTGAATCTCGAGTCGCGCGCACTTCTCTGACATCTCAGCCGCATCGACCCCGCTGAGCCTGTCCGTCAGAGCCCCCGTCACGAATCCGACGACAAGCAGAACGCCCACCAGCAGGATCGCCTTGCCCGGGAACATCGCAAACATTACAAAAGCCTCATCGCCGCTCGTAGCGATCATGCCGGCAACAAGCGCACCGAAAGACAACACTCCGTGCGTGTAGAACGTAACATTCGTGAAGGCACCCAGGCATCCGGGAATAGCGCCGAGGGCGGAGGCAGTGGAGTACTGTCGCCATCGCGTGGCGCAGACCGACTTCTGCCACCCGCCGCGCGTCACGACGTTCAGGTACTCTACAACAACCATCATCGCGAACACGAAGCCCGCGATCATTAGTGTCTCTCGAACAACCTCAAGCAACACGTCCCGTCACCTCGCTGCTGACCACCCGGTGCTACATTATAGGCACCCGCACGTTTCCCGTCAAATGCGGCACGCGCTGTGCGACATTGACCAGTGCGAACCGCTATGATATACTCAGTGTACCTTCGTATAGATTAATCAACGGTGTCGGGGCAAACCATATCCGGGAGAAAACACTGAATATGAGACTTCTGGTAGCGGGCGGGGCAGGCTTCATAGGCGCCAATTTCATCCATCTGATGCTCGAAGAGCATCCCGACTACGAGATTATCAATCTCGACAAACTGACCTACGCGGGCAACCTCGCCAATCTCAAAGACGTCGAAGCCCTTCCAAACTACAGCTTTGTGAAGGGCGACATCGCCGACGCGCAAATCGTTTCCCAAGCTGTAGAAGGCGTTGACGTCATAGTGAACTTCGCCGCTGAAACACATGTGGACAGGAGCATACATTCCGCAGGCGCGTTCATCGACACCGACGTCAAGGGCGTATTCGTCCTGCTCGAACAGGCGCATAAGGCCGGTGTGCAAAAGGTCGTGTGCGTCTCTACCGATGAGGTTTACGGAAGCATCGAGGAAGGCGCGTTTGCCGAAGACGACAGGCTGAACCCGCGCAACCCTTACTCAGCCAGCAAGGCGGGCGGCGAACTGCTCGCCGGCGCCTTCTGCCACACGTATGGGACGCCCGTCGTCGTCACGCGCGGCTCGAACAACTACGGCCCGTACCAGTATCCGGAGAAACTCATCCCGCTGTTCGTCACTAACGCGATCGACGACATGCCTCTCCCTCTGTACGGAGACGGCCTGAACGTGCGCGATTGGCTGCACGTCGAGGACCATTGTCGAGGCATCCAGGTTGCGATAGATAAAGGTGAACCCGGAGAGGTTTACAACGTGGGCGCCGGAAACCAACACACGAATATCGAGATTACCCGTAGCATTCTCGGACATCTTGGAAAGAGCGAGGATCTGATCCGCTACGTCAACGACCGACCGGGACATGACAGGCGATATGCGGTGGATTCCTCCAGAATAAAGGCTCTGGGCTGGAAACCTCAGAAGGAGTTCATGCAGGGGATCAAGGAAACGGTCGACTGGTACGTGAAGAACGAGTGGTGGTGGCGGCCGCTGAGATCGGGCGAGTACCTCGAGTACTATAACAAACAGTACGGTACGCTGTGAGCCCCGTTCACAGCACACTGCGGTAGGAGGAGATGCTGCAACATGGCAAGAGGCGTAGTTTTGGCAGGCGGGCTCGGCACGAGGCTTTATCCCCTTACGAAGGTGACCAACAAGCACCTTCTCCCGGTCTATGACAGGCCAATGGTATACTATCCGATCCAGACACTGGTGGATGCGGGCGTCAACGACATAATGCTGGTTACCGGCGGGAACAATGCCGGCGACTTTCTGCGACTTATCGGCAACGGAAAGGAGTTTGATCTCGACCGCATCAGCTACGCCTACCAGGAGGGTGAAGGCGGCATTGCCGCTGCGCTCGCTCTGGCAGAAGACTTTGCGGAAAATGGTCCCATCGTGGTTATTCTTGGCGACAATATCCTGGAAAAGGGTATCCGTGACGCCGTGAGCGAATTCAGAAAGCAGAAGGACGGGGCCAGGATACTGCTCAAGGAGGTACCCGATCCGGAAAGGTTCGGCGTACCCGTTATAGACGGGGATAGGATCGTCAGAATAGAAGAGAAACCGGAGAAGCCCGCCTCCAAGTACGCCGTTGTCGGCGTCTACATGTACGACAACAGCGTGTTTGACATAATAAAGACGCTGAAACCGTCCGGCCGGGACGAGCTCGAGATAACCGATGTCAACAACGCCTATATCGAGCAGGATAAGATGAGCTACAGCATCGTTGACGGGTGGTGGACGGACGCAGGAACTTCATTTGACGGGCTGCTCAAGGCCAACCGGATGGTAGCGGAAAAGTGTCACCGGGACTCGCAGGAGAATCCCTCGGCGTAACAGTACGGGGCACTGCATCTGCGTCCCCTCACCCTAGCCCTCTCCCTGAGGGAGAGGGGACTACTTGCCATCTCCAGCCTCCTGCTCCCTCTCCCACCGACTCGCAACTCTCGGCTCCCTCTCCCTCTGGGAGAGGGTTGGGGTGAGGGTAGACAGCGCCTCAGCAATAGTCTCCAACACACCCTGAACGTTTCGCAGCACGTCAATGTTCCAGAATCTGAGCACCGTGATACCCTTGCCCTGGAGATCCGCAGTGCGTTTCTCGTCATAAACCGACTGGTTTTCCTCCGCGTGTTGCCCTCCGTCGATCTCGATCGCAAGCTTTGCCTCATGGCAGTAGAAATCGACGATAAAAGTGCCGACAGGATGCTGTCGGCGAAACTTGAAACCATGGAGCTGCCAGCCCCGCAGACGAGACCACAGCCGCCTCTCAGCGCGAGTTGAGGAGCTTCGGAGTTCCCGACATCGGTTCAGAAGCCTCTTGGAGATTGGCAATCTCCTCACAAGTTGGGACACCTCCTGACGACGGGCGCGAAAGAGACAACTCAAGCTTACGAGACGTACGCCAAGGATTTCTACTCGGACTTCCTTCAGCCAATTCAAGACCGCTGGCGTGCGCCAGTACTCTCCAACATGTTTACGATGGCATCGCAGGCTTCCTCGACGGTTATCGAGGTCATACATTCCAGGTCTCGCGAACAGCGCCGCTCGCTACAGGGAGAGCATGGCAACGCTCTATAAAGCACGTGGTGCGGCTGCCTGTACGGGCTGTTAACAACCGGGTCCGTCGGCCCGAACATGGCGACTACCGGCGTGCCCATCGCCGATGCGATGTGCATTGGACCGGTGTCGGACCCGAAGAAGATGTCCGCCCGTTTGACGAGCCAGGCGTACTCTCTGAGCGAACCGGCCTTCATGATCGGCACCGTCCCGGCCTGCATTTGCGCAACAACCCGCCGTGCCACTTTCTCCTCGCCCGGCCCGTACGTGACAAGCACGTGCGCGATTCCGTCCGTGAGAAGCCTGTCTGCCACTCTCGCGTAGTTTTGAGGTTCCCAGTGCTTGAAGGGTCGGCTTGTTGCGGGATGTATCGCCACCAGCGGTTTGCCGTCGTCGAACTGTCCAAGGAGCTCCTCGACTGCGCGTTTCGCAGCCTCCGGAACGACTATCGTCACGTCGAGATTCGAGGGGGCCGCACCCAACGACTCCACCAGACTGATGTTGCGCTCGAACCGGTTGATCCGATGCCCCGGCGGGACGACCGCGCGGTTGATGAACAGCCAGTTGAACTCTTTCGTATATCCGCGGGCGAACCCAATCCGTTCCTTTGCACGTGACAGCCGCGCCAACACTCCGCTCTTGAATATGCCGTGGAAGTCCAGAACGGTATCGAAATTCTCTGCGCGGAGCTCGCGGATGAACCTTCTGAGGGAACTCGCTCTCGCAGCCGGCGACGCGCGCGAACCGGCGCTACCCACCAGTTCCCGGCGGGGAAAGACCATCACCCTGTCCAGGTAAGGGCTGTCGAGAAGTATGTCGCTCGACTTCTCCTCGACCAACCAGGCAATGTATGCGTCCGGGTACCGCTCTCGCAGGCCTTTCACTGCGGGCACCGTCCGCACCACATCGCCGATCGCGCTCAATCTGATTACGAGAAACTTTCGTCGCATTGTGACACATAGTGTACCAAAATGATCGCAAGAAGTGTAGCCCACAGGACCAGCAGCCGGCGCGTCTCCGCAATTTGCGACCTTTGACCGCTGTTACCGCTTACGCTATAATAGGATGTTCGAACGGGCCGCGAGTTAGTGTCGCCGATGGTCTGCCGCCAAAGCGCGTAACCTCTGGGAGCCCGTGGAAATCTGAGGTCCACGGCCGGCGACAACTGGAGCGAGGCTGTCACAGCAGTCCCGAACTGTTTCCGGCGACCCTGTGGCTACTCTACTGGAAGTGACGGTTATGAAACGCTTTCATTGGCAGATGATGTTGGGTGTATCCCTAGTGATACTGTCAACACTCTTCTATCTTCTCCACTACGTCATCTTCAGGGACTGGCACCACATATTCATTTACATGATAGGCGATATCGCCTTCGTCTTCTTCGAAGTCCTCCTGGTTACACTGATAATACATCGCCTCCTCGGTGAAAGCGAGAAACGCACGAGGCTGGAGAAACTGAACATAGTCATAGGAGTCTTCTTCAGCGAGGTCGGAAAGAAGATGTTGACCTATTTCTCCGACTTCGACCCCAAGTTGGATAGGATACGACAGGAACTCATAGTGACCAAGGATTGGTCCGACCGGGAGTTCTTGATGGTCAGCAGACGACTCAACGATTACGGTTACGACCTTCATTTTCATAAGGTCGACCTGGACCATCTACACGGTCTGCTCGTGGAGAAACGCGACTTTCTCGTGCGATTGCTCGAGAACCCCGTTCTGTTGGAGCACGAGTCCTTTACGGACCTTCTTCAGGCCGTCTTCCACATGACCGAAGAACTTGCCAGCAGGGAGGACATGAAGCAGCTGCCGGAAGCCGACTATGAGCACTTGGCCGGCGATATGAAAAGGGTCTACGCCTTGCTGGCGCACCAATGGTTGGACTACATGAGGCATCTCAAGGATAACTACCCCTATCTGTTCTCCCTTGCAATGCGGACTAACCCATTCGACCAGGATGCGTCCCCGATAGTGCGATAGAAAAGGTCATACCAGAAAGACAAGACCGCGTCAGTGCGATGACGCGGTCTTGTCGAGGGGTTGCGAAGAAATCTCTAGTTCTCGGTCTAGCCCTGTTCGATTGGCTCTATTCTTCGGCGGCGCATCCAGAAGGGTCGCCGCTTGCCCCAGGGGCGCATCGTATCCTGCTGGATCTCCCTGGTTGCGTCCGGAACCTGAGGCGTCATATCCATCTCGGTGAACTTGGCCCGCTCGTAAGGCGTGAGGTCTGGCGGCGCTCCTTCAACGATGTGCACCGTCAAGAAAATCAGCAGCTCCGTGTTCGCCTCACTGGTAACCGTGTGTCTGAACAGCCGTCCCAATAACGGGATATCGCCTAACCACGGCACTTTTGTCACACTATTTGACTTGTTGATGCTCCTCAATCCACCGACAACAACCGTCTGTCCGTCGCTCAACAAGATGCCGGTGTCGGCCCTTCTGGAATCCTCAATCGGTATGCCGCTCTCCGTCATACCCGATATCGAGCTCTCCTCCGGACGAAGACGCAGGAATATCGTGTTCTCGTGTGTAATCCGCGGCGTAACCTCCAGGGTAACACCAATATCCTTGAACTCCGTACTCGCGACCGGAGGACCCTGCGTGCTCTGCGTTATCTCAGTGAACGGTACCTCCGTGACTATCTCTATCTTCGCCGTGTTATTGTTCACGACGAGTATTCGCGGGTCGGCGAGAATGGTTGCGTCACGACTCCTGACCTCGGCCGCTATCGCAGCTTTAAGGTCAACGCTACCGCTGAGTATCCCCAGTGTCATGAGGCCGGCGTCCAATGACGGCGGAGGTGTTGGGAATATCGCCCCGTTCTCCAACACACCAATTAAGTTGGGCAGATTGGTCTGGAATGCAGCCTCCTCCGCGTTGCCGCCGGGGTTGACGGCGTTCGCGATCCACTCAACACCAAACTCCGAGGCGTCCGACAACACCGCGTCCACCATCAACACCTCGATATAGACCTGATCGGGCTTCTCGTCAAGATCAGCAATCATATCGGAGATGACCTGGAAGTTCCCAGGAACTTCCGTCAGTATCACGCTGTTTGTCATGACTTCGCCTATGACGCGGCCGTTTTCCGTCAACATGCCTTCAAGCAGCTTGGCAGTGGGGGCGGCGTCCAGGTAGCTCAACGCAAACGTGCTCGTAACCGTGTCCACGATAGCCTGGGGAACGTCGATCTCCTTGATGATGTCGGCTATCCTGGCCGAGTTGCTCGGATCGTCCGTGACGATGACGACGTTGGAGTCCACATCGGCAACAGCACTCCCCTTCGTCGTGACGACACTGGTCAGCGCCGTCGCCACGGCGGTGGCTTTCGCGTACTCCAACCTATAGATGTCGGTCGTCAGACCTATACCCATCTCTTCGGCAAGCTTGAGCGGAACCACCCGGTATATGCCCTCCTCGTGAACAAGGCCGTACCCGTTCTCGCGAAGCACAAGTTCCATCGCCTTCATTAACGGCACGTCCTCAAGCAGTGCGGTCACCTTGCCGCTGACCTCCTTGCCCGCCAGCAGGTTTATGTTCGCCTTCCGCTTAAGCGCCTCAAGAACGGCGATTAGCGGCGTGTCCTTGTAATTCAGCGTCACCCTCTGCTCGGTCAGACCATTGGCCGCACCGTTTGCAATCTGTTTTCTGCTGCGCTCCTGCTCCATCGCTGCTGCCGAATCCGCCTCGGCGAGCCGCGCCGCGAGCGCTTCCTTTTCGGCCAGCTCGGCCGCCAACCTCTCCTCCAACTCCGCGAGAGCAGTTTCCTGAGTCTCGAGGGCGTCTCTTGTCTCTTGTTCCTTGTTCTCAAGCTCAATCTTCATCGTGCGCTCAAGCTCGGCAATCCGCTCCTCAATCTGGTCGCCTAAGCCTGCTTCCAGCTTCGCGTATGTTTCCTTCTGGAAGCTGAGCTGTTCGCGCAGTCCGGCAATCTCATTTTCCTTCTCGGCGCTTGCTTCCTCAGTTGCACTTGCCAGCGCTTGCTCGAGTTCCTCCACTTTGCGCGCGGCATCGGCGAGCGCCTTGCTCTGTTGCGCCTCGATATCCGGCTGTTCAACGGCGGGCTCGGGTTCGACCGCCGCCGCTACCTCAACCTCAACCGGCGCAGGCTCGGGTTCCGGCTCATCAGGGTCGGCTTCTGCAACTTCGACAGCCTCTTCCTTTGCAGGAACCGCGACATCCTCCGGAATGAGCACCTCGATCTTCTGTCCCCGCTGCACGATCTCTATCTCGACCATCCTCTCAAGGTCAAGAACGACCCTTGATTTGAACAGAGGTTCTAGTTGAAACAGGCTCGTCCGGACGGACTTGAGCACGCTCGGGGCTGTCGGCGTGTACGTGTCGCCTGAATGGAAGTTGATGGTGTTGTAGACGTCCAGGACTATACGTTGCCGGTCCGGGAGGGTGAACGATTCGTACGCGGGCTCGTTGGTGGTCAGGATCGAGACGCGCGTCTCCCGCACGCCGCGCTCCATCTCAATCTCCAGCAACGCGTCCGCCTGTCCCGTCGCCCCCATGAGCGCAGGATTCTCTGTCGGCTGACCGAGTTTCTGAAGTGATTCGCGAATCACCTCTTTCTTGCGCGCCTCGATCTCCCCCGAGGACGTCGCAGCGTACGCGAGACTCGCCCAGAAGGCTCCCGCTAATAGGACAACAGCCACTAGCATGAAACATCGTCTCTTATTCATCTTATTGCGCTCGCTCCTATTGCAGAGCCAGTCGTGTCTTACGCGTGCCGCGCTTCAGAACGACATAGCTCTTGCCGATCTCCGCCACCGAACTGCCGTCTTTCAGGGACTCGCCTACACCCATGACGCTGCCATCTATGATTGCGAGCGGATTGGTGGGGCTCCACATGATGCCGTCGAGCTTGTGGCCGCCAGCCGGACGTGCGGCGCCAGGGCGTGGAGTAACCGCCTGCCTCGGGCCAGGCTTGGGTTTAGCCACGAATGGAGTCATGGGATTCCTAAGTCCCGCGGCACTGTAAACAAAGGCCTTCTCCTGCTCCAGATCCTTCTCGACCTGTTCGACCTGGGCCGCAGGTGCCTGTCCGGACGCTGCACCAGCGCCGCTCCCATCCACGCTCTCCGGACGCTCCTCAAACTGGTAACCTTCGGGAAGCGACGGGCCCTTCTGCAGGGAGTAGTAAACCGCTGCTCCAACACCTACAACCAAAATCACGAGGACTATGGGACGCCAGTTCATCTCTTTACGTAGCCTCCTCCTCAGTGAAAAGATACGTTGTCAACCTGAACTCCGCCTCGCTGACGTTGCGCTCCTGTTCCCCAATATGCAGGTCGGTTATCTTCACGAACCGTTCCCCTATCTCCAGGGAGTTGATGAAACTTGCCAGCTGGTGGTATGAACCGCTGACTTTGAACTGGTACGGAATCTCGACCCGAGGAGCTTTCGTGCTCTCCTCCAGCTTCTCAATCTCAACAACTGAGACCTTCGCTTTACCCGCCGCGACCTGGAACTTCTTGTACAGCTTCGGTATTTCCTTGCGCGTGGGCAGCTTTGCTTCAAAACGCTCCACGAGCAGCTGGATCCTCTGCAACTTCTTCTCCAGAACATCCATTCTCCTCGCCGTCTCGTTGGCGACGTCCAACTCATCCTGCGTCGTGGCAATCTCCTCGTCCAGCTTCCTCACCTCAGCCCTCTGCGGCGCGTAGACAAGAATCGCGACGACGACCGCCACCACAACGATGCCCGTGGCGATGAAACCTACTATGAGCCAGTCCTGCTTGGTTATGACCGGTTTGGATAGCGTACTCATGGATTCGCAACTTCCTTCTTCTTCGCTGCAAAGATCTCGCAGTTCACTTCGAACTCTTTCACTTTTGCACCGCCGAAAGCCTCGTCCTTTACGAGTCGCGGTTCAGGATTCTTGAAATGTACGCCGAAGGAATCGGTGTCAAGCTCGATAACTCGCACGAGCTCTCCAACGAGATTCACCCCCATCTCCTCTTTGGGCGACAAAGCGTAGCCAATGAGTTTCAGGGATTTGTACGGAACAATTATCTGTTTCGTTGTAGGCTCGCCCTCTTTAGCGTCGGGGATAGGAATGGTCTTCTTTCTTGTCTTGTGTTCTACCTCAATATCCTGCAGCCAGATGTCCTTCGGCAAAAGCTTGGCAAGATGGTGGAGCTGTTCCGACCAGACGATTCTATCCGAAGTTATCTCGTCGATCGCCTGGCTTTTCGCAGCGACGGCCGCCTGCTGGGCTTCCAGCTTTCTCACCTTGTCCGCCGATTGACGAACATGCTGCAGCTCCGCCTGCAGATCTTCAAGACTTGTCTTCTTGCCTTCGATACGAGCTTGGCTGGCCATGAATATGCTCACCAGCGCGACCAGGGCAACGGCTCCGGCCATCAACACAGCCAAGTACGGTACGGAACTCCTTCGCACCGGTCGAAGTTCAGGCGGCAACAAATTTACATTGATCATAATGCCAACGCCCCTCTTCCTGCCAGCCCGATAGCTACCATGAACCGCGACGGATGAGCCAGCAGATCCCTGACAGAGCCCGCGTTCGCTTCAGGAACCTGTATCTTGCCTTTCTGCGGATTGGCTACCTCGATACTCTCGATTCCTATTTCGCGCGACATTACGTCACGCAGCGGCGAATACGGAGCCAGACCTCCACTGAGGATGATCCTGTCAACGCTCTTTTCATACAGTTGCTGCTCGTAATAGTCGAATGAACGCCTGATTTCGCCTACAAGTCTCGCTATCGGCGACCGGACCGCAGCCTCGATCGAGATCTCCTCGCCGGACTCGCCCGTGCTCGGCGGCGGCTCCTCCATCCCTTCCTGGATTCGCTGCGCTGTCTTCGCCTCCACGCGAAATGCGCGCTGGATCGCCGTCGCGACTTCCACGCCGCCCCAGCCGATCTCACGCATGAAGCTTGAAACGCCGTCGCGGCAGAAATGTACATTCACAGCAGTCCCGCCCACGTTTATTATTGCAACGGTCTCGTCCTCCCTCAGATCGTCGGCCAGCTCGCATGCGTCAGCCAGCGCCAGAGAATCAACGCCAAGGATGTGAGGGGCTATTCCTGCCATATTGAGCACTTCCAGCCGGGCTTTCACCACGTCATCTCTTGCCGCAACAACGAGCACCTTGACCAATGTTTGACCGTCCTCTGTCACTTCCCTGAGTTGCTCGGCGTTGACGGTAACCTCAGACAAGTCGTATGGAATGCTCTGCCCCGCCTCTATCTGAATGGCACCCTCCATCTCCTCCTTAGGCATCTTCTGGAGTTTCAGGTACCGGGTGACCACAGAATGCCCCGAAAGGGACGCCACCACAATTGAGCGCGCCAGGTCGAAGTCTGATATGGCGTCTCGCGTAGCGCCCGACAGCGCAACGAGAGGATCAGCAGCGTACTGCTCCGCATCAACATCGATCTTTCGAGCCCGTTCTACGACCAGGTTGTCTCCGGAACGAACAACCTGAACTGCCTTTACCGCATGCGAACCTACGTCTAAGCCAACCGCTTGCTGAGGTTTCGTGAACATAGCTTGATCTCGCTCGTTTCGCCTTATGTGTTACCCTAGCTGGGAAATGCTTGCGACCACCTTCCGCCTTACCTCACCTTGGCTTCCTTGCTTCCTGCCACCACCCGGAATGTTACCACAATTCACGCCCCAATGTCAAGAAAACGCCCGGATTGCCCTCTCGTAAATTGCTATGCAACAGTACGTTATGGCGAAAAACGTGTGTCGATCCACTCTTTTTGAGACCAATTCGTGGAGAAGTGCGCGGCACCCGGTTTGGTTGACACCGGTCGCAGTTTTCGCTATTTCGACCCTGGTATCCAGCGAGTAGTTTTGGCCAATCTGAAGAACCGTGCAAGAAACTCTCCCGCCTCCCATAGCTCCCACCACTACTATACATCGGCAGCTTTTCCAAAAACTTATGGGCGTTATGCGCGAAGAACCAGTATGACTAACGAGAATCCGGCGGCAGTACTGCTTGGGGCAGTGGTCCGACCTTGGGTGGGATGAACGGGTATCAGAACTCCTCCTGGAGTATCGTACGGCCGCGCTTAACGCGGGTGAACTCTGCAGGAAGCGGCACTTCCTGCCCCCATTCAAGTATGGTAGCTCCGATAAGAAACTTCAGTTCGGTGGTAACCGTTGACGTCTCCGTGCTTCGGAAGAAGAAGCCCAGCACGGGTATCCTGCCTAGCACGGGCACGCGGCGCACGGTCTCACGCTCCTCTTTCGAGAACAGACCTCCAATCATGACGAGTTGCCCGTTCGGCACGCGCACGGTCGTTCTCGCCTCGCGCGTCGTGAAGGTCGGCAGGTCAACGCCGCGCAGGTTCTCGCTGCGAGCCCGGGAGCTCACCTTCGCGGGATCGAGCTCGAGCTTCACCGTCGCTCCATCCTCGAGGATCGTAGGGGTAACCCCGAGGTCGAGACCTATCTTCTCGAAAGCCACGCCGAGCTGTGCGCCCTTGTCCTTGAACACCAACTTCTGGTATGGCACCATGGCGCCGACATGTATCGTTGCCTTGTTGCCGTCGCCGACGACAACGACCGGTCTCGAGACGATATCCGCAACACCCCTGTCCACCAGCGCACGCATCCTGCCATATATCGTAGCGCGGTCGCCGACAATCACATCACCCTCGAGGGTCATGCCGACGAGAGGGCTTGGCATGCCCTGTTCAGTGGTGTCCGGCCGGATAGTCGTACCTGCGCCCGGACCGGTGTCAGGCGTCGGGAACGTCACAAGGTTGTCCCTGTCGAAACGCAGCGTCCTGAGGCTGGCTTCGTGCAGCGCGCTGGGGTGGCCCCCAGGTAGCGGTGTGTAACCTCGCATGCCACGCCCGAAAACCAGGTCTACACCGATCTCGCTGCCCTTGGAAGCCTGCACCTCAAATATCACCATCTCGACGAGGATCTGCTGCGGCACGTCGCCCGCGGCTATTCCCACAGCCTCGCCTGCATCCTCCTCGGCCCTCGCACTGCCACTTGCGGCAGCAACGACGGCCGCCAAGAAGACAAGGATCGCCCACGGCCGGACGGTACGACGGCTGCGTGAACGTATCGAGAAACTGAATCCCAGCACTCTTACACTATCCTCCAACAAGCTACAATTGTCCTTCGGCAGAACGCTCGCTCAAACTCAGATCACTTCCGGGCAACCGTTCCGGCGGTACATAGCCGCCCAGGTCCACTCTAGGTCTCACGAAAAAGATGAGTTCCCGGTACCTCTCCTGCTCTCTGCGGCTGCTGAACAGGTACTTGAGAAGCGGAATCCGGCCCAATATCGGCAGCTTTCGCTCCGAGCTGTACTTCTCCTTGCTCAACAAGGCACCGAGCACAAGTATCTGTCGATCGCGCACGGCAACCTTGGTCTCTACCGACCTGTCAAAGAACTCCGGCACCAGTATGAGGGAACCCTCCGGATTGTCCGCGTGAGCTATAGGAACTCGCGGGCCTACAGCGGCCACAGCGGCTTTCAAGTCCAGGTCGAGATAGTACTCGCCGGGACCGGTCTCATGGATATCCACTAACGCCACCTCAAGCGTGACGCCGGCATTCTTAAACTCTTTCGCCTGCACCGTGGTGGCTCCCACGACTTTGTTGGTCTCGTAAGGCACCTGGTCGACAGTCATAACCACCGACCTCTTCTCTCCTCCCCTTTCGAGCATCAACGTTGGCCGGGAGAGTATCTCAAGCTCCTCGTCCTGTTCCAGAGCCTGTATAAGAAACTCGAAGTTGCCCTCGTGGATGTTTATCTTGTCCAGGAACATGCCCAGACCCAGCCCGGAGGGGTCGAATGAGGGGAAGGCAAGATCCGCCAGGGAGAGGATTCCAGGCCCCGTAGTCCCTTCCTCGCGCCTTGTATACACGGCACTGGTTCCCAGGTCGAACATGCTATTACTGGCGTACTCGAGCACAAGTATCTCGACGGTAGCCTGCGTCGGCCTCCCGTCATCAACCACCTCGGGAGCCTCACTCTCCGTCGCGTCGGGGTTCTCACCCTCCGCAGCTTCTTCTTCAGCCCAGGCAACCGCAAAAAAGGGCAGCAAAAGGAGCAATGCCGCGAGACACACTATCAGCGGGCAACAAGCGCTCTTATTCGAAAACTGGTTCACACTCATACCTGTCTATGTTGTAGATGTTCTCAAAGTTCGAAAACGTGACCCTGAACGACCTGATCTGCTCGGGTCGCACCGTTCCGACACGATGCTCCGTGCTGTCAAGAACGTGTCCGGCGAAATCCTTGATCGTCACAAGCACCCCGACGCCTCGGACAGTCTGGCTGCTTCTGTTGTAGACTTGACCCGATACAATATACCATCGCGGTTCAGAGGAGAACAGGCTGCCACCCCCACCGGGGCGGGCGTACGTATTGTAGATAACGATCGGATTGCGCTCTCTCTCAAGCTCCGCGATCTCCTCCGGCGTGAGAACCGTCACGGTGTCGTCATCGTTGAATGAGATACGCTGGCTCAGGAGTTTTCCGTAGATCACATCCGGATCGAGATCAATCCCACGCACGTACTCGCGCGCCGCCGTCTCGTGTTCGTCCAGATCCCACAGGGCGTGCCCTATCTGAACGGCAGCCTCGGCGTTGTCGGGCTCGCTCTTTGCTACCGCTCTCCAGTGCTCGAGCCTTTTCCGGATCTCCCGTTCGCGCATCTTATCCTGCACACGCTCCCGTTCCTCCATCTCCCGTAACTCGCCCAGGTACTGCTTGGAATTGGCCGCGAAGGTTCCGGTCGGGTGATCGGACAGGTAACGTTGGAACTGCGTGCCGGCCTCCAGGTACGACCGCATGTGGAAATAGCACTGGCCGAGGCGGAACCTCGACTCCTCTGCCGCAGGGCCGCCGGATTCCTCTTGTAGAACCAGGATGTAACTCGCGGCAGCTGCGCCGTACCTCCCGTCTTTCATATCGCCGTATGCGGAACTCAGCTCCCCGTTGCTCAAGCGCGCAAGGGCGCGACCCTGAGTGACACACCCGGTTGCAGTGATGGCAAGTACCAGCGCCGCGCCGACCGCAGCAAACAGCTTAATCACGGAATTCGTGCGGGATGAACGAGAGCCCGCTCTATCCCGGTAATCAGTCGTAGCAGTGAAAATCCTCATAATCTCCAAACACCCATCGCCATCTGAAGCACGTTAACCCATGTCCATATTACATATGACAGTTTACCGGCACTTCGATCAGTATTTGAAATGCCCCCTCTATATCCTGAGGGTCACGTATGGCTATTGTCTCCCGATAAAAGCTTCTGTTTCAAGAACTTGGCAGAACGCTAATCCGTTTCCCAACGAAATGGCGCACCTAGATCGTTTCATTCGACACAGCCACCTTTCCTCCGACAACTTGCTGACTTTACACGTTGTCCGAAGCGCACCCCACCCCTTCATATTACTTATACCACGAATTGTGGGGTTTTGTCAACCTCCGATCGCCTCCAAGAGTAAGGGGTGACCATTATCCCGTCCTATTGAAAGAACGCGACAGTCACGAGGAGAGTTTACAACCAGCTCCTCGAACCTCAACCACCAACCCGTCCAGGGTGCCCGAACGAACCAAGGACGCGCGCGCCTCCTGCCCTGCCTCAGCTTGGCGCCGGTGTCGATCCGCCACTCTTTGTGGCGGCTTCGCGTTGCTCCTTTGCCTGCTGTTTGAGACGTTTTCGGCGTCTGTGACGCCGCCGCCGCAACTCTTTCTTTCGAAGTCCCTGCCCCATATATCAGACCCTTCGGCGTTTCAGCGCCATTTTGCCTGCGATACTCTCCGTCTGACTGGGGTTATCTTATCATACACTCTCCAAATAGTAAAACCCTTTTGCCACGTGAAGGTTCCGCGATATGAGGGTGTCAGCGATTTACCCACGCGAAGGCCCTTTCAGACATCTCCTCTCTTGCATGATGGCGGAACAACGTTTCGCAATAACAGCTCCCTACACGCGTCATTCCCGCGGAGGCGGGAATCCAGGAGGCGCACAAGGCGCTCATCAAGAAACGTGGATCCCCGCCTTCGCGGTGATGACGACAATTCTAGGGCCGCAGACGGGAAGAAAACCTCGGGCAACAAGTCAGGTATTATCGAGCAACTGCGGAACACTCGCATAATCCACCGGCAGACTTGAAGTGAGCGAAACGGAATGATATTATCGCGAGGGGAATCACTGTGTGAATTCCGCGACTTGTGGCAATTGGGGATCGATTGGAGTTCAAGGATAAGAGGGACCTATGATATCAAAACGCGCAAAGATGCTGGATGCCTCTGGCATACGGAAGGTGTTTGACCTCGCGGCGGCTCTGGAAGAGCCTGTGAACTTGAGCATCGGGCAGCCGGATTTCGATGTGGCCGACAACGTCAAGGAGGAGGCCATCAACTGGATACGCTCCGGTTTCAACAAGTACACCGTCACCCAGGGCATACCGGAACTGGCCGATGAGGTAAGGGGATATTACCAGCGACGGTTCAACGTCGAGCTCGACCGCATACTCATCACCTCCGGCGTGTCCGGAGGCCTGACGCTAGCCTTTTTCGCGCTGTTCGATGAAGGTGATGAGGCGATCGTCTTCGACCCGTACTTTGTAATGTACAAACATCTCATCCACCTGGTAGGCGGCGTTCCGGTTTTCGTGGATACCTATCCCGATTTCAGAATCACGGCGGAAGCGCTCGAGAAAGCGCTCTCGTCCCGGACCAAAGCCATAATCATCAACAGTCCGGCCAACCCCACCGGGGCGGTCTTGACGCCTGACGAGGTCAAGCTTGTCGCGGATTTCGCCGACGCGCATAATCTGCTGCTCATCTCGGACGAGATCTACGAGCAGTTCACGTACGATGCGGACCCGGTGACCGCTGCGCAGTTCACCAAGAACGCGCTCATACTCAACGGGCTGTCCAAGCTGGGCGGGATGACAGGGTGGCGCGTCGGGTACGCCGCAGGACCCGATGAGCTGATAGAGCGGATGACGATGATCCAGCAGTATACCTTCGTGTGCGCGCCGGCGTTCGCACAGAAAGCAGCCATGGTCGCGTTACAAAACGATACGACCGACACCATCGCCGCATACAAGCGTAAACGCGGTATCGTGTACGACGGACTCAAGGAAAGGTTCAATGTGACTAAACCTGCCGGCGCGTTCTACATCTTCCCCGAAGCGCCCGGCCGCGACGCCGATAAGTTCGTGCGCCGAGCCATCGAGAATAACGTCCTCATCATACCCGGCAACGTGTTCTCCGAGAAAAATACCCATTTCCGCATATCTTTCGCCGCAACCGACGAGACCCTCCAGGAAGGTGTGCGGATATTGAGTGGACTTTGCACGGGTTAGTCGGTCTGCATTTCTCAGCCGGACAAAGTCCGCCAGGCGAACATCGGTCTATCAGCTCGCCGGCTTCACGGGATGGCGGAGGATGGTGCGGAGGCGTTCCGGGGCGACGCGACGCGGGTCGGAGAGGTAGATCTCGTGGTGCAGACCGTGAAGGGCCAGACCTTGCTCCTCGGCAAACGCATTCATCACACGGACGGTCTCCCCTTCCTTATTGTACGGGCCGACGTGGAGCATCTGTACGCATAGCCCCTCGTCCATGGTCTCAAGCTTCACAAGCTTCACATCCGGAGTTTTCCCCTTCTTGGTGAGCACGTCTGCTGCCTGATTAAGCTCTGCTTCGCCGATGAAGTCCGGCGTGCGGATGAGGATTTTCCACCGCCATTTGTCCATAGGCACTTTCGAAAAATCGCCACCGAACTCGTCGGACCACCACTGGCCCTCGAGCTTACAGACAACGTAATCTTGCCCGGCGAACTTGCTGGTCATCTTGACCGTGTATGCCATACCGTACAGCGCGCCGATGCGTTCCTGGAACAGTTCCCCGCCAGGTTCGCCCTGCCCGTCGACCGTGAGGTAGTTGGCCGGTTTGGTCTCCACCAGCGCCGGCTTTTTCGGCGCAACGTACTCGTCCTTGTGCAGTTTGTAAAGGTCAAGTTTCTCAGCTGCCATGATTTCTCCTCCTCAATGCGGTGCCGTGCGTCAGGCCAACGGCTCGTCCAGGTTCCCCTGGATGTGCAGCAACACGCGCAGGATGCGCTCCTTATATATGCGCTGCGTCTCAGTCCTCATTCGTCCTTCTTTCTCGGCAACGAGAGGTAGGGCGGGCGTCTCGCCCGCCATCGGGCGCGGCAAGCGGCGCCCCTACTAGCCAGCTCAAGTTCCGATACAAGCGTCGGCAGTAGTATACCACTTCCGTAGGGCGCTCGCTTGACAGTCCTTGCGGAATTTCAGGGAGATCTTCAAGAGTACGGGCGTGCGCTTCTAAACGTAAAGCGACTCGAGCGTCTTGAAGTAGTCGGGGAACGTCTTTGAGACGCAATCGGGGTCTTTGATGATCACGCCGGGTATGCGCAGGCCGGCGAGCGCGAAGCTCATCGCCATCCTGTGGTCGTCGTAAGTGTCGATCTCAGCGCCATGAAGCTCCCCCGGGCGGATGCTGAGCCCGTCGGGGAACTCCTCAACAGCCGCACCGAGCTTCCTCAGTTCGGTCGCCGTTGCGGCGATGCGGTCGCACTCCTTCACCCGCAGATTCGCCACGTTTCGTATCGTAGTCTCACCCTCAGCGAACAGGGCCGCCACCGCCAGCGTTTGCGCAACGTCCGGCATGGAGTTGAGGTCCACATCGACCGCGTTGAGCGCGTCCGGTCCCAACATCTCCACCTCCTCGGGACCGCACTTCGACTGGCATCCCATCTCTTCGAGAACGCGCACGAACCCCTTGTCGCCCTGTCTGGACTCGAGCGAGACGTTCTCGACGCGGACCCTGCCGCCGGTTATCGCCGCAGCCGCCAGAAAGTAGGATGCAGCCGACCAGTCGCCCTCTATGGCATACTCGCCGCTCGCGTACTTCTGCCCGGTCGGAACGGTGAACGATTCGTACCCGTTTCTCTCGACAGTGACACCGAAATCGCGCATAACGTCAATGGTCATATCCACATAGGGCTTTGAGGCAAGGTCGCCCTCCACCAGCAGCTCAACGTCATTGGCCGCGTACGGGGCCGCGAGGAGTATCGCGGTGAAATACTGGCTGCTCATGTCGCCGCGCATACTTACGGCGCCGCCTTTGAGCCCGTTGCCCACTATCTCCACCGGCGGACAACTGTTGTCGTTGACGGATCGGGCGGTCGCTCCTAACGAGCCGAGCGCGTCGAGAAGGTATTGTATCGGCCTCTCCCTCATGCGCGCGTTGCCGTCAAGGACGCATCGGCCGCGTCCAAGACACGCTGCCGCGATGAGAAAACGCATCGCCGTGCCGGCATTTCCGAGAAAAAGAGGTTCGGCCGGCTCCTGCAGCGCACCCCCCGTGCCGGTTACTCTGAAGCTGCCGCCGTCCGTTTCCACCGTCGCCCCGAGGGCGCGCAAACCGTCGGACATGTACCGCGCATCGTCACATATTGCCGCTTGACGCAGCAAAGACTCGCCGTCCGCCAGGCCCGCCGTTACCAGCGCACGAGCCGTCTGGCTTTTCGAGCCCGGAACTCTCACCGAAGCGTCAAGAGGCCCGGCCTGTTCAATCCGTACCGAGTTTCTTGCAGACATCAACGTTCTCCAACCCTAATCCTGATCTTGTCACCGACCTTTGCGCCGGTTTTCTTCGCGGCATCTCCCTGGTTCACCGATATCTCGAGCAGACCCGAGCTCCCCCACAGCGCGAGCGGCGCACCAGAGGGCACATCGCCGTAAGTCTTCGAGATGGGCGTCAGCGTGACGCTCCCGCATACTACCTCAGCCCCGGCATCATCATGCGCGCCGGTCAACTCCTCCCAAGACATCCTGTCCAGATTCGTCATGACGTTCCCGAACCGGTCAATATGTATCACCTCCGCCTCCACGACCCCGGCATCCACCGTTGCAGGCAGAGGTATTTCGAGCCTCGCAATGTCGTCGACTTCCGGACCAAGCTCCTTAATGTGAACACCGAGCGACACGTGCGCGGCAGCAGGCGCAAACATGTCGCGACCGTGGAACGTAGCGCTTACGGTCGATCTCAGGTAGACCGCGTTCTCTATAGCCACGGCTTCCAGCGGTTCCTCGCCCGGAACGACCAGCGACAGCACGCCGTTGTCCGGCGCAAAATAGTAGCAATCGGCCGTCTTGACGCAAAGCGGACGCCGTCCGGTGCCGACGCCGGGGTCAACGACGACAACATGTATGCTGCCGGAGGGGAAATACCGCGTGCTGCCCCGCAGAAAAAGCGCACATTCGAGCACGTTATGCGATTCGATATCGTGAGTGAGGTCAACGACCTGGGCATCCGGGTTGATGCTCAGGATCACGCCTTTCATCGCCGCAACATACCAGTCGCGCGTGCCGAAATCCGTCGTGAGTGTAATAATTGCGCCGTTATCCGCCATTGCTCTCTCTCCGCTACTATCCTAACAGCGGCGCGATCCGGTGTCAACCGGACAACCCTTGGCCGCGGAAAAAAGTGCCGACTCCAGGCATTTTTTTCAGTCGGCACCCTGCACTTGATCCGCGCCGCCGCACAGTGCGCACGCACCGCCATGACAGTGTAACCCTTCAGTGTTCACCGTGTTACAGAAGCTATCTCTTCAAGGGCACCTTATTGGCACGGGGATTGCACTCTTACATTGCGAAAAAGCGAACAAGGCGGCCACTGGATGGGGTGACCGATATGAGCATTTGGCCCCGGACTGAATCGTCAAACGTGCTCCCATCAAGCACATTGATCCCATCGACATTTTAGCCCGGGCCAAATCTTAAAAACCCACTGCCGTGGCAGCACCGCCGCGGCAGTTTCAAATACGCGGATTTCGAACCGTGCGGAGGGAAACAGACAGTTGATCAAGTCACTGTACAGCGCCGCAAGCGGCATGCTCGGACAACAGGTGCGACAGGAAGCAATCGCCAACAATATCGCCAACGCGGCCACGGTAGGGTACAAGAAGTCGGTACCGGCCCTGAGAGGATTCTACCAGATATATCTCGATGCCGCGGGTGCCGCACGTCTTGACCGCGGCGACGTTCCCGGCGGCGGCATGCTGATGGATGCAACCGCAGGCGATTTCTCGCAGGGGACTATTCAGCGCACGGGCGAACCTCTCGATGCGGCGATCGATGGGGCGGGATTCTTCGTCGTGCAAGATGCAACCGGCAACAGCTTCTACACCCGCAACGGCCATTTCACCTTGAACCAGAACGGTGCGCTCGTCACGGAAAACGGCCACACCGTGCAGGGTGAAGGAGGCGAGATCACGGCCACAGGGTCAAACGTGACGATATCCGATAACGGTAGCGTATTGGTCGACGGCGTGGCAAGCGGCACGTTGAGGATCGTCACGTTCGCGGATCCACGCGTGCTGACGCGAGTCGGCGACACGCTGTTCGCGGCACCGGCTGATGCCGCGCCGGGACTCGCCGAGAACGTAAGCGTCGTACCTGAAGCGCTCGAATCATCCAACGTATCCGTGGCGAAAGAGATGCTCGAAATGCTCGTCACATCGCGCAACTTCGAGGCAAACCAGCGCGTCATACTGTCCGTTGACCGCATTCTTGACAGAACAATTAACGACGTGGGCAGAGTCTAGACCTTAGGGAAGGAGGAATCGGCCGAAAATGATGAGAGCTCTCTACACGGCGGCTACCGGCATGGCGGCTCAGGAGCGAAACGTTGACGCCGTCGCCAACAACATCGCAAACGTCAATACCACCGGCTTCAAGAAGGCACGCGTTAACTTCCAGGACCTCCTTTACCAGACGCTGAGGATGCCCGGCGCCGAGACCGCCGAGGGGGTGCTTCTGCCGGAAGGTATCCAGATCGGTCACGGTGTGAGGACATCGTCAATATCGCGTTCGTTCCTGCAGGGCAATTTCGTGAAAACCGAACAGCCGCTCGACATTGCCATTGAAGGGGACGGGTTCTTCAAAGTGACGCTGCCGGACGGCACCATCGCGTACACCAGGGACGGCTCGTTCAAGATGGACGTGAACGGCAACATGGTGACGGCTGACGGATACCTTGTCGATCCGTCCATCACCATACCGGAAGATGCGACAGAGATAACCATAACTTCCGACGGCGTCGTAAATGCGCTCCAGCCGGGCTCGCCTACAATGCAAAACGTCGGCAACCTCGAGATGGCGCGGTTTGCCAATCCCGCCGGGCTGGACGGCCGGCTCGGACGTAACCTGTATCTCGAAACGGCCGCCTCCGGAACGCCTACCGAAGGGCAGCCAGAAACCGAGGGTATCGGCAGCGTACTGCAGGGGTTTCTCGAGAACTCCAACGTCAACATCGTCGAGGAAATGATAGCCCTGATAATCGCGCAACGCGCGTTCCAGGCTAACTCCAACGTCATACGAACCTCTGACGATATGCTGCAATTGGCTAATGGGATTCGGCGTTAAATGAACCTGAATCCAGCGTAATCGGGGTGAATTTGGGATGAAAATCACAATCTCCAGGTGGAAACTCGCGGCAGCAATGCTCTGCCTACTGTGCATCTCAGCGCATGGACACGCCGAGACCGTTATCGCGATGAAAAGCTCCGTTCTTGTGGACGGTTCTCAGCTGCGGCTGGGCGATATCGCCAACATCAGCGGATTACCCGATGCACAGGCGGATAAGCTCGCGCGGCTGGAGATAACGAGGGCACCGAAACCGGGCCACTCGAAGGAGGTTGACCGAGACTTCATGGCCGCGAAGCTGCACCAAGAAGGTTACCGGAACCTTCTCTACGAGGGCGCACGGAGCACCACAGCGACAAGAAGCTCGCAAACCATGACATCCGACAAGTTGGAGGAGATGCTGAGGTCATACGTTGAGTCGCACATGCCGTGGAAAGCTGCGGACACGGTCATTGACATGAAGCCTCCGCCCACCGTTGCGGGTCTGCCCGCTGGACGGATCGCAATACGGTTCGAGTGCGACGGCGACTACAGATACGTCGGGGACACAACGTTCAAAACCACCGTTGTCGTCGGCGGAAAACCGTGCAAGACCCTGTATATGAGGGCCAGCATACATCCGTTCGGACGCGTTGCGGTGGCCACAAGAGACATCAGACGCGGCGAGCTCATCAACGATAGCGATTTCAGCATGGTAAGAAAGGATCTCGCCGATCTTCGCGGCGGCTCTTTCGCCGACAGAGCCCGCCTTCGCGGCCTGGTGGCGGCGCGGTCAATACGGACGGGAGCAGTCATATCGCTGGGCGGTGTTGAACGTCCTATAGCTGTCAAGCGCGGCAAGATCGTCGCCGCTGAAGTCAGAGGAAACGGGTTTCGCATAAGTGCGATGGCCAAGGCAATGGACAACGGCAGGGTCGGCGACGTAATCAGATTGATGAACGTGGACTCCAAAAAGACCTTGGCGGGAGAGGTGGTGGATGCGAATACGGTCAGAGTTGTGCTTCCAGGAGAGGTTTGAGCCGAGCGGTAATTGGTCCCTGTTTCTTGTCGGTCTGGCGGTACTGTGGTTGGCTGTGGGGCCGTGTGCCCAGGCTGACTCGCTGTTCAGCAAAGAGGCGGAGAAACGCGGGTCTCTCTATTCGGACGAGAAGATCCGGTTCGACACCGGAGACGTCATCACCGTGCTAGTTTCTGAGAGCACCGACGCCAGAACGCGCGCCATGACGGAGACCGAGAAGGAATCTTCACTCGAAGCCAGCGGCGCCAGCGGGTTTCTGACGGCGCGAAACGGGCTCAACCTTATCAAGAACGGTGAGCTGCCGGAGTGGCAGTTCGAGGGGAAAAACGAGCACGAGGGTGGCGGAACAACGCAGCGCAACAACACCGTCAGCGGCATGGTCAGCACCAGAGTCGTTGAGGTCTTGCCGGGCGGTAACCTCCGCATCGACGGGGAAAAGACCCTGATCGTGAACCGCGAGAAGACTAAGATCACGGTGAAAGGGATCATACGCGCCCGAGATGTTACAGCCAGAAACACCGTTCTTTCGAGCCAGATAGCCAACGCCGAAATCTCGTTCAAGGGAACGGGACCTCTGTGGAACTCGCAGCGCAGAGGTTTATTGACGAAGCTCCTCGATTGGATCTGGCCGTTCTGACCTTGCAAGGAACGCGGCGAAAGGAGATCTGATGAACACCCGACTGTTTAGGATCGGCATTATCCTCGTGGTCATTGCAACACTGGCCGCCCGGGCTGAGTCCCAGCCGCGAGTCAAAGATATTACCGATATTCAGGGAGCCAGACCCAACTTTCTCAGGGGATACGGCCTGGTGGTCGGATTGAACGGCACCGGCGACGGCGCTGGCGCTGCGCTCCGCGCACAGCAGATGCTGTTGCGCAGGATGAGCATCGAGATGCAGGAAGCGCGCGAACTGAGCTCCGACAACGTCGCCGTCGTCATGGTCACCACGGAACTTCCTGCATTCGCCAAGGAGGGTACCCGAATAGACGTGACGGTGAACAGTCTGTTTGACGCAAAGAGTCTCGAGGGGGGAACGTTGATCGAAACGCTGATGGAGGGTATGGACGGACAGGTCTATGCGGTAGCTCAGGGACCCGTGTCCATCGGCGGGTTCAACGTGGGCGGTGCAGGTGCCGGCATTCAGAAGAACCACCCTACCGTCGGACGAATACCGGACGGCGCGATGGTCGAGAGCGAAGTCCCTTCACTCATCACGGACGGCAAGCACATCAACCTTCTGCCGCGCCAGCGCGATTTTGTCACAGCTTCGCGCCTCGCTATCGCGGTAAACGACGGACTGGGCGAGAACATAGCGGTCGCGCTCAATGCCGGCATGATCAGCGTGAGAATCCCCGAAGAATGGCTGGACGATCCGGTCGGGTTCATAGCGGCGGTGCAGGAGATCCAGGTCACCCCCGACCGACCCGCCAAGGTCCTAATCAACGAGAGGACCGGAACGGTGGTCATAGGCGGCGAGATAACTCTGTCGCCCGTTGCCATCGCTCACGGCAATCTCACAATACAGATCAGCACCTTCAAAGAAGAGTCGCAACAGGTCTCTCCGACAGGAGTTGCGACGCGCGTTAGTGAAGCTGCGGCCGCGGTCGTTACCGAGGAGACAGCCCGGCTTATACCGGTCGACGGTGCCGATGTCAGCAAGATAGCCGAAGCGCTCAACAAGTTGCAGGTTACGCCGCGCGACCTCATCAGCATCTTTCAAGCGCTCAAAGAGGCCGGCGCTCTCCACGCAAAGCTGGAGATAATGTGAATGCAAGCGGAAATTCAGTTGTCACCGCTCAACAGCGCGACAACCTGGCACCTGGGGGAGAACCGCCTGGCAGGACTCAAAGCCGCGGTACACAGGGGCCACTCAACTCAAATCGAGGATAACGAGCCCCTGCGCGCTCAGGCAGCACAACAGCTGGCTTCCCTATTCATTTTCCAGCTCCTGCAAGAGATGCGCAAGACGATACCGAAATCCGGCCTGTTCGACGGCGGTCGTGAGCAGGAGATGTATGAACAGATGACGGACGAACGTCTCGCCGACTTGATCGCCGCGAACGGGCAGTTCGGAATAGCCTCCACAATACATCAGGAACTGCTGAAATACGGCTAAAGATGTCGCCGGATTTGCCGATAACTAGAGTGAAGGGGGCGGAGAATATGCAGACCGATTTTGAAAAACTGGACGGGATTCTCGGCGAAGAGTTGAACCTCTTCGACAAACTCGTTCACGCATGCTCTGAGGCGACGACGAGGATACTCCACGGCGACATCGACGGGCTCGCCGATGTCACACGCCGCCAGAATGAGCTTGTCATGACAACTGTTGAAACTGCAAAAGCGCGTTTAGCGTTCCAGCGCGAGCTGTCCCACAGCGAACCGGAACAGCCCGGAGAGGCGGGAGCGGAACCCGCCGTGCGGTTCATCGCTGAGCCGTACGCATCGAGACTCGCCGATCACGATGACAAGCTGTGCTCGATCGCCGGGACGCTCCGCGAGCGTAGCGAATACAACAGATTTTTGCTGGCGTGTTCTTTGCAGATGGTCGACCGCGCGATGCAAACGGTGTGCGACGCGCCGGAGACGAACGGAACATACAGTTCCGCCGGCTCGTGTTCGGACCAGACAGCGTCAAACAGCGGTCTGCTCAACAAGAAGATCTGAGGGGAAATCTAACTTATGGGGAGTCTCTTCTCATCGCTCGACATCGCCGTATCAGGCCTTCTGGCGCACCAGGCCGCCATACAGGTAACCGGTCATAACATCGCGAACGTCGATACCGACGGTTACTCCCGCCAGAGAGCGGAACTGGTCTCACAAGTGCCTCAGATTACGCCTTACGGACCATTAGGTCGAGGTGTCACGGTAGCCGACATTTTTCGGATACGAAACCGGTTTCTCGACAACGTCTTCCAGAATGAAACAGAGAACTTCCTGGAACTTAGCGTGGAGCGCGATTTCCTCCTCCGCATCCAGGATATATTTCAGGAGCCGGGCGAGATCGGTTTGAGCGCGCTTATGGACGAGTTCTTTAGCTCCGTCCAGGCATTGGCCAACTACCCCGAACAGCTACCCCTGCGCGCCAGCTTGATAGCCTCGGCGTCGGTTCTGGCGGAGAGCTTCAACGACGTCGACAGCAGACTTCAACAGATTCGCACGGACGCCAATAACGAGATAATCATGCGGGTCTCGGAGGTAAACAGCCTCACGGAACAGCTTGCCGAACTGAATCGGAGCATAATTAGAGCCGAAGCGGATGGCACAGTCGCAAACGACTTTCGCGACCAGCGCACCGTGCTGCTTGACGAGCTGGCTGAGCTCGTGGACATATACACGGTCGAAATGTCCAACGGTTCCGTATCCGTCCTGGTAGGCGGTGACGTTCTGGTTGAAGGCACGTACTGGTCCGAGCTTGCGACTCAGGTGAACCCGGCACTCGATCCCGACCGCGGCGACCTTGTGGACATCGTTACCGCATCTTCTGGACGCGTACTGAACATATCGGGCGGGAGATTCAGGGGACTGCTTGACATCCGCGATGTCTACGCCCCAGAAGTCGCAACAAGAGTAAACGATCTTGCCACCACATTGATCTTCGAGTTTAACAGGATTCATAGTCAGGGGAGCGGGCTCACCGGTTTCACAAGCCTCACGAGCGATAACGCAGTACTCGACCCACTCGCTGACCTCGACGACAGCGTCGCAACGGGCCTTACATTCACCCCGACCGACGGCAGCTTCGAGATCGACGTCATGGACAGCTTCGGCACCAGCTGGACAATGACCGTAATAACCGTGGATCTCGATGGCGTCGGCGTCGACGACAGCTTGACAGATCTGGCGGCAAACATCGACGCGGTCGCAAACATTAGCGCGAGCGTATCCGCTGACAACCGGCTTGTGATCACCGCCGACCCGACATACTCGTTCACCTTGTCACATGATACAAGCAACGTGCTCGCAGTGGTTGGATCGAACACTTTCTTCAGCGGTTCCGATGCTTCCGATATGGTCGTGAACCCTGTCATAGTCAATGACCCCACATTGATCGCCGCTTCATTGAGCCAGAATCCGCTAAACACCGGCGACAACAGAAACGCACTCGCAATGGCCGCGTTGCAGGAGACCGCCGTACTGGATTCCGGCACCTCCACACTCAACGATTACTACGAGCAGACGATCGGTAATCTCGGCACGACCACACGCCGGGCTTCGGATGAAGCCATCATTGCCGAGAGCTTTCGGCGAAACATAGACAGGCGCAGAGAGGAAGTAGCAGGGGTCAGCCTCGACGAGGAAGCCGCCAACCTCACGAGATTCCAGCGGGGATATCAGGCATCCGCGCGGGTGTTCTCAGTTATTGACGAGCTCCTAGATACGCTCGTGAACGGGCTCATATAAACGATTGGTGCGGAACGGAGGTTCAGGATGGGTGTGAGAATCACTCCACAGATACTCGTTGACTCGGTGCTTGCCGACATACGCGGCGCCCACGGACGTCTTGCGGAAACGCAAAGGATGTTGGCCACCGGCAGGCGAATTAACGCGCCTTCAGACGATCCCGTGGGAGCGACCCGCGCCATCGGCATCCGGACAAGCATAGCGAATGTGAACCAATTCCTCGAGAATATCCGCGAGGCTGACACGTTTGCCGGCGAATCCGAGACCACTTTGCGCGCCATCATAGACAACATACATCGCGCGCGCGAGCTCACGGTACGAGGCGCTACCGGCACGCTCGACCAGCAACAGAGAGACGCCATCGCGCTGGAGATAAACGAGATACTCGAAGCAATAGTGGACCTCGCCAACACGAAATCCAACAGCAGGTACCTCTTCAGCGGAACGCGCACGCGCGTTACTCCCTTCGTCAGCACCATCGTTGGAGGAGAAATAACGGCGGTCTCATATGCCGGCAACAGCAGTTCTTTCAGCGCCATCGTATCGCCGGGAGTCACGGTGGAGATGAACCTCCCCGGCGACCAGGTATTCCAAAACTTCCAAGACACTTTTCAGGCACTCATAGACATCCGAGACGACCTGCGCGCCAGCGACACCGACAGCCTATCGAATGTCCGGCTCGGTGAGATTGACGACGCCATGACCGCACTGCTGGATGCAACCGCTCTGTTCGGCGCGAAAATGAACCGGCTTGACCTGATCGGGCAGCGACTCGAGGACCAGTCGCTGAGCTTAACCACCCTCCTTTCGGAGACGGAAGAAGCCGATTTCATGGAAGCCATTGTCCAGCTTGAGTCGCAGGAGAGCGCGCTTCAGGCTGCGCTGCACGCCGGCGCAAGGGTGTTGCAACCGTCGCTTCTCGATTACATCGCTTGAATCTTCTTGAATCTGGCAAATAATGTAGTATAATGAAGGTTAGTGGATGGCTATTGCGCCTTGTGCTGCCATAGTCGCAAATGGGGGCGAGATGAGCAAAATGAAGGTCGAGACGACCCGTTTCGGGACTCTGGATATTGACGAGAAGACGGTCGTTACTTTTACGCAGCCGATACTCGGTTTCTCCGACTGCCAGAGGTACATTCTTGTAGAAGGACCGAGCAGCGGCAAGGTATGGTGGCTCCAATCGTGCGACAAACCGGAAGTGGCGTTCATAGTCATGAACCCTATGCAGGTTGTGCCGGACTACGAGGTGAAGCTCGACGCGAGCGAGGTTGAAGATCTCCGTTTGGAAAAAGCCGAGGACGCTCGTCTGCTCACCATCGTGGTCGTTCCGGAAGACAGGTCGAAAATACGCACCAACCTCAAGGCGCCGATAATCTACAATCCCAAGACGAATCTCGCGAAGCAAGTTATCCTTCACGACTCAGATTATGCCGTACAATACCCTTTGGCCGGAGCGGTTGAGAAAACTCCTGTGGGAACTTCCAATGCTGGTTCTGACGCGTAAAGAGAACGAGAGCATAATGATCGGGGACAATGTCGAGGTGAAAGTCCTCGAGGTGAAGGAAAACCAAGTCAGAATAGGTGTCGTGGCTCCGCGGGAGATCACTGTCCACCGAATGGAAGTGTACTTGGCAATCCAGCGCGAGAACATCGAGGCGGCCAAAGCACAGGCCAAGACTGAGGAGCTGGATAAGCTGATTCAACAGCCGATTAAGTCGAAGTAGGTGCGGGCGGGAAGTCGCATCTGGGTGATAAGGTACATATAAAAATGAAGCTGGTGGTTGATGGGGCGAAGAATCCGGTGCCGTTCGACTCCGGAATGTCTCTCCGATCGGTATTGAAGCGGGTCGATTCATATCTGTCGACCAGTAAGAGGATGATGGTATCCGTGTGCATAGACGGGCGTGAACTCTCTCCCGAAGAGCTCGGTCAGGAGTCTGCGACGACCGTTGACAGTGTGCAGACGGTACAGGTCAGGAGCGAGCCGGCAGCTGCGCTTGCGGACGCAACGCTTTCGGAGGTGGAAGAGCACATCCCTGCTCTGTCGCAGACCGTAAAGGAGCTTGCCGAGCTGTTCCAACAGGGTAACGTCGCGGAAGGGCTCGAAGGTTGCAGACGAGTCATGGAAATATGGATGGAGATCGTCTCTCGGGAACGGCGGGCCGCGGCAGCGTTGCAGCTCAACCTGGACGAACTCCAGATCGACGGCAAGTCGTTCAACGAGCGGCACGTTGAGCTGAACCGGTTTCTACAAGAGGCGCTTCAGGCCATGGAGCGCAGCGATTACCTCTTGCTCGGAGACTTGCTTGAGCACGAACTGGCACCGCGGATCGACACTGAGCTGAGAATAGTGAATGAGCTTCGAGAAGCCGTGCGGATTGAACTCACGTGACACGTATGATGGTCCCGCGCGGTCGAAGCCCGGACTGTGGCGAGACGTTTTCCCCCTTGAAAATTCTCACTTTTAACTGGCACGAGCCGTACATATGCCTTCTGGCGCGGACGGGCTTTTCGCTTGTCGTCGCTGAGCCCGACAGCCGTGGCAGCCCACGCAAGTGGGATGCGCGATGCCGGCCTGTGCCCGAGAACGCCCGCGTAGCGTCCCCCCAAGAGTGGCAGGATGGGCTTGAGAACGGCGCTTTTGATCTCGTTATAGCTCACAATCCCATTGACGACCTGGTTCATCTCGTACGGTTCGGGCTGCCCAAGATACTTGTCCTTCACAACAAACTGTCAACCTCCCTGGCGCTCGGCAACAACGAGGATAATGCGGAGGAGTATCGCGAGAGGATAATCGACCGACTGTTCGCATCCGTGCCCAATTTGAGACTGGTTTTCATCTCCGAGGCGAAACGCGACGACTGGGCCCTCGATGGAGCGGTTATAGAACCGGGAATCGACCCCGAGGAGTATGGAGGATACCGGGGGGACATGCCGCGGGTCCTGCGCGTCGGAAACGAGATGAGGAGCCGAGACCTGATGATGGGATACTCCGTTCAGGAAGCCATACTGCACCGGCTCCCTTCGACGATTCTAGGGACCAACACCGGAATAGCCGCCAGCAGACCTGCACAGAGTTTTGACGACTTGCGGGAACACTATCGCAGCCATAGGCTGTTGCTTAACACGACGGTCGACGGTCGCGAGGACGGATACAACCTCGCCATGCTCGAGGCGATGGCCACCGGCATGCCCGTTGTGGCCACCGCAAACGCGACCTCGCCGATAGTGGACGGTGTCAATGGGTACGTGTCCGATGACATCGACGAGCTCCGAGAGAGGGTCCGCGAACTTCTGGACGACAAAGAGAAAGCGCGCCGGCTCGGCGAGAAAGCTAGCCGTACCGTGCGCGAGCAGTTCAACATCAACGAGTTCGTCCAGAGATGGCGGGAAGAAATCCGCGAGGCCGTGGCCGCAACCGCCATGTCGATAGGTTCACGATTCTCAATCGGCGCAACTGCGCCCGGGGAAGCCGAAATCAAACAGTACGAGTTCGATAAGGAACTCCTGGAGGTAATACCCGGCCGGCGCACATCAGAGGTTGAACCCAGAAACCTTTCTTTCGGTCCCGCGCCGAAACAACGCAACATCTTACTCTGTTACGCCGCCAACCCGACGACGACCGCACAGTTTCTGGGGCGTGCACTGCGCAAACGGCACAACCTCGTTACATGCGGTCCAACGATCTCGGACGAGACCCTCACCGCTTGGGATATGCTCGCCGTCAAGGACAGAGTGGTACCGCAGGACGTGCCCGTGCCTTGGGAATCGAGTATGGCCGATGTCAAGCAAGCCCTGCCCGACGGGTTCGAGCCGGAACTTCTCCTCTGGGTGGAGTCCGGTGTGAACTTCACGCCGGCGGACTTCGCCTCGGTCCGGTATCCAAAGGCATGTTATCTCATAGACTCCCACATAAACCTCGATTGGCACCTGAAATGGGCGCAACTGTTCGATTTCGTGTTCGTTGCGCAGAAACGGTACCTCCCGAGATTCAAAGAAGCAGGATGTCCCGACGTGCACTGGCTCCCGCTGGCGTGCGACCCGGAGTTGCACCGCAAGTACGACGACGTCGAAAAGAGATACGACGTCGGGTTCGTGGGCAGCCTGACCGAGGGTCACGCGCGGCGCGTGCAACTCCTTCGCCAGTTGGCGGAAAGGTTCAACGTCCACGAGGAACGCTGCTTTCTTGAGGACATGGCGCGGGTTTTCAACGAATCGCGCATCGTCTTCAACAACGCTCTGGCGCATGACATGAACATGCGCGTCTTCGAGGCGTTGGCGTGCGGGTCGTTGCTGATGACGGACAGGGCTGAAGGCAGCGGGCTCGAAGAGCTTTTCCGCGACGGTGAGCACCTGGCGGTTTATGACGATTCCGATTTGGTCGACAAGGTCCAATACTACCTCGAACGCCCGGATTTAAGAGAGAAGATCGCCAGGCAGGGGCGCGAAGAGGTGCTGGCCCGTCACACGTACGGTCACCGCGCGGCGGAACTCGAACGGGTAATATTCAGCTCTATCGAGAAGAGTCGGAAAGCGACAAAGGCGCCCGGTCCATATGAGCCGGGAGGTTATGCCGGCCACGCGCGAGAAGAGATAGCGGCGCTCGTCCCGCAAAGCGCAACCAGCATACTGGACGTCGGTTGCGCCGCCGGCGAGACCGGCAGATTGCTCAAGGAGTTGGGATTCCCTCGAGTGGTTGGCATAGAGCGCAACGAGGAGAGCGCCGCGCGAGCACGCGAAGTGCTCGATGAGGTCATCGTGGGCGATATCGAGCAAATGGAGATCCCGTTCGAACGCGGCTCGTTCGATTGCATAATCTTCGCCGATGTGCTCGAACATCTCATTGAGCCGGGAGATGTGCTTCGCAGGTTCCGCGATTACATGAGCCCGCAGGGAGTGGTCATCGCGAGCATACCCAACGTACGCAACTTCCAGGTGATTCACAATCTCGTTGAGGGATACTGGCGGTACACGGACGAGGGGATACTTGACCGGACACACCTGCGCTTCTTTACCATCGCCGAGATTGAGAGGTTGTTCAATGGCGCCGAATACGAGATCGTCAAGCAAGCCACGACCATTCATCAGGAGTATAAAGATCTTGAGCTCGGTCCCGGCGGGACTTTCAGTTTCGGCCGCGTGACCATCCGAGGGCTGAACGAGGAGCAGTTCCGCGACCTGCTCGTGTTCCAGCATATTGTTACGGTAAAGAAGAAGGTCAACGACCCGGTATCCCTGGCCAAACTGAAGGTCGACGCGGGACAATTCAATGAAGCGATGGAGATGCTCGACGGCGCGGATATACCGGCAGCCGGCCGGGTGGATTCGCTCATCCTGCAGGGTGAATGTCTGGCGAAGCTCGAACGACTCGCCGAAGCCGAAGCGAAATATCGTACGGCCAGCAGCGAAGGCCCCTCAAACGACCGGGCAATGACCGGCTTCGGTGCCGTACTCGTGCTACAGGACAGACACGACGAGGCGCTCGACGCGTTCCGCCGTGCAGCCGAACTCAATCCGGAAAGCGATACGGCCCGATGCGGTGTCGGGCTCGCTCTTTGGGCCAAACGCGAGACCGAGGCTGCGGCCAATGCGTTCGCCGAAGCGCTCGACGTGAATTTCGAGAATATGGCGGCGCTCATGAACACCGTCCACATAGCGTATGAGCTCGACGCGTTTGAACTTGCAGAAGAGTATCTGAGTAATTTTCTCGAGTATTATCCGGGCAACCTCGACGTTCAGTTCATCCTGGCCGGAGTATTGTACAAGATGGGCGATTACGACCGAGCGCGCGAGGCCATTGACACCATACTCACGTTCGAGCCGGAACGCGAGTACGCCCGCGAACTCCTGGATAAGATCAACGCAACCGACCGGACTGAGTACCATGAACAGCATCGCTGAGAGCTGGGACGAGGCCAAACGCCGCCTCAACGACTCGCCCCGATCCGAAAATGCGCAGGTGCTGACCGCCGCAAACGGTTCCAGCACCGTTCTCGTTGATGGAGTGCTCTTGCACAGCAAATACGATCCGCAACAGGAAGCGGCCCGACTGGTGGACGCCAAGAGCGCCTCGTTCAGCGGCACCGTCATCGTGTACGGCGCCGGACTCGGCTACCATCTGCAGGAAATACTGAACCGAGGAGCCGACCGGCTCATAGTGATCGAACCCCGCGAGGATGTCGTAAAGGCGTTCTTCGAGGCGGCAGTGGTGGACAGACCGGACCAATGCGTCCTCTTCATAGGCCGTGACCCATCAGATATCGCAAAGCATCCCGCGTTTCTCGAGGCGGCCAAGAGCGGAACTCAACCGTTCCACCACCCCGCCTCCGTGCGTTTGACAGCGGGCTACTATGAGCTGCTGGACGCGGAGGTCGATAAGGCGCTGGCGAGACAGAGACGATGGAAGATAGCGGTCGTATCGCCGATGTACGGCGGGTCGCTGCCCACGTCACGGTACGTGGCTAACGCGCTCACCGCGATGGGCCATCGCGTCGATTTCATCGATAACAGCCTATACTATGACGCGTACAAGTCCGTCGATGACCGGCTGGCCAGCGAGGCCCTGAGGAACCGCACAAAGAACACGCTTATGGCGTTTCTGTCTGAGCTCGTCGTGGCGCGGGCGATTGAGACGCGCCCACATATCGTGCTGGCCCTGGCCCAGGCGCCGCTCCACGAAAACGCCGTGCGGCAGATTCGCCGGCACGGCATAGTCACCGCGTTCTGGTTCGTCGAGAACTACCGGCACCTTCACTACTGGAAGGCGTTGGCGCCGCAGTACGATTTCTTCTTCACAATCCAGGAGGGCGACTTCCTCGCGAAACTCGACTCGCTGGGGGTGCGCAACTACAAGTGCGTTCCTACCGGGTGCGATCCTCAAGTGCATAGAAGGCTCGATCTCAGCCCCGAAGAACAAGCCGAGTATGGCAGCGACATTTCCTTCGCCGGGGCCGGTTACTACAACCGCCGTCAGATGTTCGAGGGTTTAGTGGATTACGATCTCAAGATCTGGGGTACCGCATGGGAGCAAAGTCGGCGGCTGAGAGAGTTCGTTCAAGGTGACGGGAAAGAATTCACCACCGACGAGATGGTGAAGATATTCAACGCATCGAAGATATCGCTGAACCTCCACTCTTCCGCGCAGCACGAGGCTATAGACCCGGATGGCGATTTTGTCAACCCGCGCCTGTTCGAGGTGGCCTCCTGCGGCGCGTTTCAGCTCGTGGACGAACGGAAGGAGATACGCAGGTTTTTCGAGCCGGAACAGGAGGTCGTCACGTTCAGGAACCTGAGCGATCTCCGCGACAAGGTCGACTACTACCTGGCACACGAGGAGGAAAGAACGGCTATCGCCGAGCGCGCACGAACGCGCGCGCACAACGAGCACACGTATCAGCACAGAATGGCCGAAATGCTCGACTTCATCTCCGACCGCGCCGGCGATAGGCTGCTGGCTCATCCCGACAAGGAGTACCTCACGGTCGGCGAGGTAAGTCAACGCCCGGATACTCCCCATGAATTGCGGGCATTCCTGGACATGCTGCCGGCAGATATGCCGTTCAACCTACAGGAAATAGGCAAGAAAATGCTCGAAAGAGAGGGGAACCTGACGGAATCCGAGGCGATATTCATGATGCTCAAAGAGATAGCCGACAATCCCAGGATCGTACTCAAAGATTCTCCTCAGACTACAGCGAGATGACATGTAGGGGCGAGGCACGCCTCGCCCGTGAAATTGGAACACAGCCTTACAATGCGCAAATTCCTAATAGTCCAGCTCACCCGGATGGGCGATACCCTGCAGAGCACGCCTCTGCTCGCGGGTCTCAAGCAGAACTATCCCGACTGTTCAATTTCCCTGTACATAATCCGAAGTGCGGCAAAAGTACTCGAGGGAAACCCGCATGTCGACGAGATGATCTATTTCGACCCGGGAGAGATGTTGAATGATCTGATGCTGGACGATTCGGCCGGTCTCCTCAACTGTTACAGCAAGCTTAAGGGCGTCATCGAGACGCTCCGCGACAAACGGTTCGACACGATAATCAACCTTAGCCACAGCAAGTTCAGCGCGCTCCTGCTGCGGCTGATCCCCTGCGATGACGTGCGCGGTCTCACGCTTGCGGACGACTGGTTGAGGGTGATCCGAGGCGCGTGGCCGAACTATTTCATCAACTCAATCTTCAACCGCGCATACAACCAGTTCAATATGGTGGATGTGTACCGCAGGTTCGGCGGCGAATTGCCTCCTCACACCCGGCTCGACCTCCACGTCGACGACGACTCGAAGCGGTACGCGCGGGGACTGCTCGAGCGGGAGGGGATTGCGGAGGGCGATTTCGTCGTGTGCATGCAGCCGGGCGCAAGCGACGAGGCGAAAAGGTGGCCCGAACGGCGGTTCGCAGAACTGGCCGATATGTTGATACGGGAACAGGACGCAAAGGTCGTTCTCCTCGGAACCGACGAGGAGAGACCCGTCGGCGAGAAGATTATGGCCGCAATGCGGGAGACACCTATAGACACGTTCGGCAGGTCGAACATACCGCAGCTCGCAGCCATATTGGACCGGGCGGATTTCCTCGTGACGAACGATACCGGCGTGATGCACGTAGCCGCCACCACCAATACCAGAATAATCGACCTCTGCTTCAGCAACGTCTATTTCCGTGAAACCGGCCCTTATGGTGACGGACATTTCGCCATCCAGTCCAGGATAGACTGTACGCCATGCCGAATGAGCTTCAAATGTCACGATAGAGTATGCAAGAACTACATAACCGCGCAAGACGTGGCGCGGCTCATCGCCCTGGCCCGCGACGGGCGAGACCGCGAGCTTCGGCAGATAGAGGATGCCCCTGAACTCGAGCGTGTGAACTACTTCGTCAGCCGGTTCGGCGATGACGGCATGGTGCAGTACGTCCCGCTCATCCGTCGTCAACTGACACGCAAGGACGCCATCAATATGGCGTACGGTTCGATGTGGAAGGAGTTCCTGGACGGGCACGGAAGCGCTGAGGATGACGAAAGAGATTTCGAGCGGTTGCTCGACCGCTACAGTGGGCAGGATGGGGTCCTCGAGGAACTCGAGGCCGGTACTTCAGCATTCAGAGAGCTTGCTGCTGTATCAACTGACGGGATTCAGAAAGCTGAGGAACTTGTCACAGGGTTGTCACGACCGAACGTCAACTACTCTCGTATGCAACCGCTTATCGGCGAACTGGCGCGAGTTGACGACGGGATCAGAGTGGCCGGGCGAACACACGAAATGCTGCTCCCGCTCGCGTCGCTCTTCAGCTTTGAAAAAGAGAACCTCGAGGGGGACGACCCTAAGCTACTCGCGCAGGACACTCTCCGGCTTTACACCGATATGCTCAACCGGTGCCAGCTCATCCAACGCAAGATCGGTACATTATCCGGCATCCTTGGGGAATGATCAAATGTAGGGGCGCGGCTTGCTGCGCCCGGGCAATGGTCATCTCGTGTCCCCGACGCCCCCTCTCCCGCTGGGAGAGGGCTGGGGTGAGGGCGCGTACTGCAACCGCCCGGCATTTTCACATGTGTTAATTGAAGGGCTGTTTCGAAACAGGGGAACACGACACCTATTTCCTGATTCTCGCCGCGTTTGGGGGCTCTGGCTTCTGCGATGGTGGGGCAGACATTCCTGTCTGTCCTCCGCAGGAGAGATGCCGCCTCGGGTGTAGGGGCGCGGCTTGCTGCGCCCAGGAATATGATGAAAACAGGTGAGTGTGGGGCTGTTGAAAAAGGCCCGGCAGACAGCTAGGTGTCATTCTGAGCGAAGCGAAGAATCTCGATTTTCCAGCCTTTTCGGGGCGCCAGATCCTTCGCGTGCGCTCAGGATGACACCTAAATGCACTTTTTCAACAGCCCCAGTGTCCCCTGTTTACTTCGGTTTCTTGATGATGCCCCGTTTGGACGCGAAGTTCCTTCTCGTGCCATGCCTGTTTTTGTCGTCATCCCCGCGCAAGCGGGGATCCAGGCTTAAGAATGGGGCGTTCTCCGTCTTACTGGATTCCCGCCTGCGCGGGAATGACGCGCGTGAGGGAAGGGTCACCTGGAATAGTCGAATAATCCGTCCGAAACTCGTGTATAATATCACAAGGGGAAGAGACGGCGCCTTCGAGCTCTGCCGGTTGGAAGACCGAGGAAGGTGAAAAACGAAATAGGGGTACAGAAATAGGTGTGGTGCCCCCCTATTTTCCTATTGTTCCCTTATTTTGGGCTTCCACCCTGGCGCCTTTGAAAACGGGATGCTGTGCGATTAACGAAGCAGAGTCAAATCAAGTCGAAGCGGCGAGTTGAATATCATGCGAATTAGTGTAAGAGCTTACGTGTATGAGGGGGAAGGGCTGTCTGTCACAATTGCCGTCTTGGACAGCGAAGTGGAGTGGGACGCGGAATGTAACGGAGATGAGCCGGGCTATTATCATTTCGTGGCTTTTCTTTCCCGTCTGCTTCCTGCCCTCGCGACCAAGAGGAACATCTACGCGTGTTTCACGGAGAGGGGCTATACAAGGCGCATTGGTCGCCGATTGCGAGGTTTAGGGCTCTCGTACGTCCGGTTCCCCACGTCTGAACCCGAGATTCTAGTAGACTATTTGTTAAGGAGAGTCCGCCGCTCGCACAAGGGATATGGGAGTGGTGTGTTGATCAACCCGCGCGGGGAAGAGCAAATCCGCAGGACGTTTAACCTGGCTATGAGGGGGAACGAGCGCCTCTTCTTCCACATAGGAGATGTGACAGCCCCAGACGAGCTCCGGGAATACGAGCCCTTTTACGTACGAGATAGGAGAAGGGGTGTGTGGGACGCACGCGTGCTGGAGAAAGCGTTTTGCGTCGTATATCAGGAGATTGGGTTGGCTTATGCGGAGATTATGTCACCAAGCCTGAAACCCTCTCAAGTACTCTCCACAGTACAGCGCGTGGGTGCCGAGCACCATGAGTGTGAGTTCTCTGTGGACTCCTCGCCCGTGCTGGTGTCCAGCCCGAAATAGGGGGACACCACACCTATTTCCTTGACTTGAAGATGCCGTGCATACAGAGGGTACGCTTAATGAGAAAACCAGGATGGCATTCACCAAAGGTCCGAGCGTACGTTGCGCTGATCACTATCGTCTCTCTTGGCTATTTGCTGCTGCTCGAGGCCTTGTCGTCCCCGTACAGCCACTTCAGCTATGAGGCTATTTTGTACATGATCGTACTGAGCTTCCTCGTTTTCGCGGTTGAACTCTGCCTGTTTCGGCTGCTGTTCCGTGCATTGAAGGTACCTAGCCTGGGGCTTGCGTTGGCGTCAGGGCACCTCACCTTCATCTGTCTGTTCATCACCGCGATGTGCCGTGCGATATTGTATGAACCCATATTTGCTCTCGTCTGGCATTTTGTTCTCTTGCCGATAGATCCACCTGCGTTTGCGTTGGTGGAAATCGTAGGCTCGTTCACATGGGTTTTCAGCTTCGATTCCGTAGACGGCATCCTCTTGTCGGGTGCCATCCTTGCAGTCGGCGGTTCACTTCAGTATTACTTGATCGGCAGACTTGTGGAGGTCGCGTCCCGCTCGTGGGGGAAAACCCGGTTAAAATAGGGGAAATAGGAAATAGGGGGACACCACACCTATTTCCTATTCACATGTGTCAATTGAAGGGCTGTTTGCGAGCTGCTCCTACTGACGTGTCAGCGTTTGAGCAGTTCGCGCGCATGCTGAAGACCTATCTTGCTCACCTTTCTGCCGTCCAGGAGCGTGGCGATCTCTTTGACGCGTTCCTCCTTATCAAGCGAGGCGGCTCGCGTCACCATTCGTTCGCCCTCGGGCTCCTTGGTGACCCTGATATGGTTGTCAGCGCTGGCCGCTATCTGCGGCAGATGCGTGATGCACACTACCTGATGTGACCGGGCAACCTCGTTGAGTTTCGCCCCGACAGTCTTCGCCGTCGCCCCGCCAACCCCCGCATCGATCTCGTCGAACACAAGCGTCGGTATGTCGTCTGCGTCGGCAAGCGCCGTCTTCAACGCCAGCATCACGCGCGAGATCTCGCCGCCCGAAGCCACATCTTTCAACGGTTTGACAGGTTCGCCCGGATTGGCCGAGAACATGAACTCCAGATCGTCGAGGCCGGTCGCGACAAGTTCCTCGTCAGCGCGACGCGAGAGGCGCGCCTCGAAGTTTCCCTTCTCCATACCAAGCGCCTCGATCTCCCTCTTGACCTTTGTGGCGAGCTCACGCGCGGCACGTTTCCTCTTTCCGGACACCTTCTTGGCCAACGCTAGGCATTCTGCCAGGCTTTTCTTCTCCCGCTCCTGCAGCTCCGCGAGCTGTTCGTCGTGACAGCGCAACGCCTCAAGCTCCCGCTCGCACTTGTCCTGGTGCTCCAGGATAACTGTGATCGACTCGCCGTACTTGCGTTTGAGCGCATTCACGAGTCGTAACCTGTTCTCGATGGCATCCAGCTCTCCGGGATCGAAGTCCAACGTGCCGGAATAGTCACGCAGCTTGAAGGCAAGCTCCTCCAACTGGTGGTCCATATCGCTCAGAGATTCCGAAAGATCTTTGAAACTCGTGTCGATCCCGGCAAGTTCCTCGAGGGACTTCTGCAGAGTGCCGAAGCTCTCGGTGATCGAGCCCTCATCGGAATAGAGCAGCGCGTAAGCCTGTGCGCTCAACGAAACGAGCCTCTCGGCGTTGGCGACCAGCTTCCTGCGTTCGCGCAGCATATCCTCCTCGGACGGATCGAGCTTCGCGGCGTCAATCTCATGGATCTCGTGCTCCAGGAAATCGACCTGGCGCGCGCGCTCCCGCTCGTCCTTGTCAAGTTGGGACAGCGTTCGCCTGATCTCGAGCAATCTTTCGTACTTCCCGGCAAGATCGGACCGCAGTTCCGTCAGACCGGCGTACGCGTCAAGAAGCTGCATCTGTTTTTCGGTTCGCAGCAACGATTGATGTTCATGCTGCCCGTGAAAGTCCACCAGTTCGTTCCCGATACGGGCAACCGCGCTCAACGTCGCCAGCGCGCCGTTCACGTAGCACCGGCTCCTGCCCTCCTTGCTTATGACCCGCGCCAGAACCAACTGGCTGTCATCACTCGCGAAGCCAAGCTCCTCTACCAGCCCGATGACGCGAGGTTTGCCCTCGATATTGAACAGGGCCTCGATACGCGCCTCGGTTGCGCCGCTCCTGACCGCGTCCGACGAGGCTCTCATGCCCAGCACGAGGTTCAACGCGCCGACTATTATGGATTTGCCGGCGCCTGTCTCGCCCGTCATGACGTTGAGTCCCGGCCTGAGCTCGGTCTGCAACTCGTCAATCAGCGCAAAATTACTTATGCGTAAGATGTATAGCATAGGGCAACATCACAATGCTGTTGAACTTCTCAGGAAATGCGCCAGAAACTCGCGGTTGCCCGCCGGACCCAGAAGCGGCGATTCGATAGTGCCATCACACGCCAGACCTATCGAAACGGCAAAATCGACTACCGAGTTCACGACCTGCTCATGCACTTCAGGGTCTCTCACCACACCGCCTTTGCCTACCTGTTCGCGACCCGCCTCGAACTGCGGTTTAACAAGGGTCACGAGGTCGCTCTCCTCCTTCATCAGCGAGATCACCGGTTCCAGCACAAGCTTCAACGAGATGAACGCGACGTCCACGACGGCAAGATCGACTTTCTCCGGAAGAAGATCTGGCTGAACGTGGCGGATGTTCGTCCTCTCGATCACTACAACACGCGGGTCGGTGCGCAGCGACCAGGCGAACTGACCGTAGCCGACATCAACGGCGTACACCTTTCGCGCGCCGTGCTGAAGCATGCAATCCGTGAACCCGCCCGTGGACGCGCCGACATCCAACGTCGCCTTGTCGCGGACGTCTATACCGAACGCGTGCAGCGCCGCCTCGAGCTTCTCGCCACCTCTGCTGACGTACTTCCTCGCAGGACCGCGCACCTCGATCGCGGATGCCGGGTCAACCTTGGTACCCGGCTTGTCGACCTTCCTGTCGTCCACGAAAACGTGCCCGGCAAGTATCATCCCGTGCGCAGTTTCGCGGCTCGGTGCATATCCTTTGTGGTGAACCAGCAGGTCGAGCCGTTCCTTCTTCCCGCTCATTGCGCGCGGTCCCTCAGTCACTCCCCTCCCCCTGGAGTGGAGTTCTCAACGAGCAAGACCACTGCGTGCGCGGCTATAGCCTCACCGCGACCCGTGGCGCCCTTGCCCTCGGTCGTTGTCGCCTTGACCGACACCCTGTCCTCACGTATTCCCATGATGCCGGCGACTCTTTTTCGCATCGCATCCACATGCGGGGCAAGCCTGGGTCTCTCAGCGACTATCACGGAATCCACGTTGCCCGGTCGAAATCCTGCATCGCGGATCGCGACCATGGCCTCCTCAAGCAGCTTCGTACTGGCAATCCCGCTGTACCTCGCGTCAGTGTCGGGAAAATGGTCCCCTATGCTTCCGAGAGCAGCCGCGCCGAACAGAGCGTCAATTACGGCGTGTATCAGCACGTCGGCGTCGGAGTGGCCGTCCAGCCCAAGCTCAAACGGTACCTCGACCCCGCCCAGGACAAGCTTCCGTCCACGAACGAGATTATGCGAGTCAAAACCTATACCGACGCGCACGTCACACCTCTCTCTCTCCGACGATCCGCTCAGCAACCAACAGGTCGTGACCGGTGGTGAGTTTTATGTTGTCTGGAGAACCCTCCACGACCTTCACCGTCAGACCCAGCCTGCGGACCAGCTCGGCATCGTCCGTAGCCCTTACACCATCCTTATCCGCCTGCTCGTGAGCCTTGAGGATCGTGTCGTACTGGAAAGTCTGAGGCGTCTGAACGGCCCACAGACCGGAACGGTCGAGCGTATCGCGTATCGTACCATCCTCGTTCACGGCGGCGATCGTATCGACTGCCGGTATTGCCACGGTCGCCGCTCCGCACGCTTTCGCCGCATCAATCGACTCGAGGATGCTTTGCGGCTCAACGAACGGTCGCACCGCGTCGTGTACGATCGCTATCTCGGTGCTCGGCGCAAGCGCGAGAAGACCGTTGTACACCGAACACTGCCGGTCGATTCCCCCGGGAACGACTTTCAGTCCGACAGCCGACCCAAAATGTTGGCCGATGAGATGTTCGATTCGATCGGCTATACCCTCGGAAACAACTATGACCGTATGACGCGCCAAGTCAAGCGCAACGAACGGCTCGAGCGTCCAGATGATGATCGGCTTGTTCTTCAGTTCGACCAGGGGCTTCGGCTTACCCAAGCCCATTCGGACGCCGCGACCCGCGGCGGGTATCACAAGAGCAGTCTCCGAGCAGGACACGCACCCCCACCCTTCCAAAAGCTAACCGTCTCCGCGCACAGACATCTTCACCGAGAGGGCACTACCTTATCGGTTTTCGCGAAGATCATCTTCCCGGCAGCGGTCTGAAGAACGCTGGTGACCACCACACGGATTTCCCGGCCCATGTAGAACTTGCCGCCATCAACTACCACCATCGTTCCGTCGTCAAGGTACCCTATCCCCTGGCCGGCCTCCTTACCTTCCTTCAACACCTTCACTACAAGCTGCTCGTCCGGGAGAACCGCCGGTTTGACCGCGTTGGCAAGATCGTTTACGTTCAGCACCGATACACCGTCGATCTGCGCTACCTTGTTCAGGTTGAAATCGTTCGTTATGACTTTCGCGTCCAGCCGTTTCGCAAGCTCCACCAGTTTCGTATCCACTTTCTCGTCACGCTCGAGTTCCTCTTCGTAAATCTGCACATCAACCTTATTGCTGTCCTCCTGAATCCTCTTGAGCATGTCAAGTCCGCGGCGGCCCCTGGCCCTCCGCAAGGAATCGGCGGAATCGGCTATGTTCTGCAGTTCCCTGAGCACGAAACGCGGTATAATCAGCGTCCCCTCGATGAACCCTATGTCACAGATATCGGCTATCCTGCCATCAATGATCACGCTTGTGTCCAGTATCTTGGGAGAATGATACTGTCCTTTTCCCCTGAGAAGCGCCTGTTCAACCACGTCAACCGTGGAGGGGGCTCTTGTCACGCCCAGAATCAACCCGAACTGGCCAAACAGCAACATGAACCCTATGGTCAGATACGCTCTTACCGCCTCCCAAAAGGCGGATTGAACGGCATCCTGCGCTTGCCCCGCCGGCTCCAGCCAAACGGCCACAACGAGTATTGTCAGAAAATAGCCGACTATGAGACCTATTATCAGACCCACAGCCGGCGGGATGAGCCTGCTCAACGACGTTTTCTTGAACGATTTCTCGATGGCAACAAGCAGGCCCGCTGCAACGACAGCCCCGCCCGCAGTTATCAGATATCGGTGCAATGGGATGCGCACCGGAATAGAACCCGCTAGATGAAACACGGCTACGGCGCACAATATTATGAATGCTACGCGAATGATCCACACTCTCACTGTACTCTCCTCCCTTTCGGCACCGCTGGACGGCCGCCACATTATCGATATCTCAAATGCGGTGCATTGTTATATCTGCTCAACAAGATCGCGAACAAGCCCAGTCAATCTGGGCTCGACATCCGCGGCTATCCTCAATATCTCTTCAATATCGGCCGGCTTCAAAGCATCCGGCAAACACTCATCAGTAATTGCCGACACTCCCAACACCTTCAACCCGGCATGCACGGCCACCAGCACCTCCGGCACGGTCGACATGCCGACAACGTCCGCACCGATACACCGTAGAAACCGGTACTCCGCCGCGGTCTCAAGGTTCGGTCCCGCAACCGCCACGTACACACCCTTTTGCACCTTCATCGATCGATCGAGGGCCATCTTCTCAGCAAGATCCACAAGCTCCCTCGAATACGGTTCGGACATGTCCGGGTAACGAGGTCCGAGCTCGTCGTCGTTCGGACCTATCAACGGGTTGTCGCCCATCAAGTTGATATGATCGGTGATGAGCATCATATCGCCCGCCCGATACTGCGGGTTAATACCGCCTGCGGCATTGCTTACGATCAACGTTTTCGCGCCGAGCGCTTTCACCACCCGCACCGGAAACGCGATCTCCTGCATCGAGTACCCTTCGTAATAGTGAAACCGCCCTTGCATCGCTACAACCGGTTTGCCGGAAAGCTCCCCGAACACCAGATTGCCTTCGTGCGAGTCCACGGTCGCCACAGGGAAGTGCGGTAACTCCGTATACTTGCACGAGACGGGGTCGCGAATCTGCTCAGCAAGCGCTCCGAGACCTGTTCCGAGAATGATCGCGACTTCGGGCACCGATTCGGTCACCTTTCGCACGGCGGCAACCGCCTCGTCTATCTGCGCCCGCAGTTCTGAAGTTCCATCGGCCATTTCGTCCTCCACGTTTGCGAACCGCCGGTCGCTGTTCATTTCGTCGGTATCTTGATGAGTTTACGTTTGCCCCGCAAACCTCTGACAATTTTCACGTGCGCCGCGTCCACACCGAACCTTTTCGCCACAAGCCGCACGACAGCGCGGTTCGCTGCGCCCCGCTCAGGTTTTTCCCTGACCTGTATGCGTAACCTGTCCCCGCTAACGACGATACTTTCAGAAGACGCGCCGGCGCGAACCGTCGCATCATAATAAACGCCACCACTACGTTTGCCGTTGACTTTGCTGGGCATCAGCGTCCGAGAACTTTCCGATGCGCCGAAACTTCTCGTATCGTCTCTCCACAAGTTCGTCGACATCAACCGTCTCGAGCTCGGCAAGCGCGCTGCTGAGCTGCTCCTTCACACGCCGCGCCGCATCGGCAGGATCTCTGTGAGCCCCGCCAAGCGGCTCGGGAATGACCCCGTCGATGATTCCCTGCTCAAGGAGGTCCTTGGCCGTCAGCTTCAAGGCTGATGCTGCCAGCTCGGCCTTATTCGCTGCCTCGTCTGCATTGCGCCACAGGATCGACGCGCACGCCTCCGGCGTACAGACGCTATATACCGCGTACTCGAGCATGTATATCCTGTCGCCGACGCCAAACGCCAGCGCACCACCGCTTCCTCCTTCCCCGAGAACAATGACGACCACCGGTGTCCGCAATCTTGACATCTGCAGCAGGTTGTAAGCGATCGCTTCACCCTGGCCCCGCTCCTCGGCGCCCACTCCGGGATACGCGCCGGTCGTGTCCAGGAAACAAACCACCGGCAGCCCGAACTTCTCGGCGGCCCTCATCAACCTGAGACCTTTTCTGTATCCCTCCGGATGAGGCATGCCGAAGTTTCGCCGCACTTTGTCGTTCGTGTCACCTCCTCGCTCCTGGCCGACTAACATAAGGTGGTGACCATCTATCGTCGCCAACCCTCCAACTACCGCTTTGTCGTCTCCAAAACATCTGTCACCGCACAGCTCTACAAATTCCTCCCCGATCATTTTTATGTAGTCAAGGGTGCGCGGACGTGAAGGATGGCGTGCAAGCTGCACTCTCTGCCACGCCGTCAAATTGGAGAATACGTGATTCTTCTCCTCATCCAGACGTTTCTCAAGAGACTCGATCTGGGCGGCGATGTCGATGTTCTCGCCGGACGAAAACTGTCTCAGAGCTTCTATCTGGTTCTCGAGCTCATGAATGCTTCGCTCGAAGTCCAGACCGTTGCTGCCCCACGTTTTGGAGCCCGTCTGTGCCATATTGCCCCCTTGCCCCTCTTAGCTGCGGGCGTAGTGAAAAATGATACCACACATCTCCCTGCAAAGCAACAAAAAAGCGGCCTTTGGATTTTGCGAAAGGAGGTTTCTTTCGGACGAAGAGTCGGGAGGTCCAACGAGTTCGGAATTGAATTCAGAGCAATCTCCAGGCTTTTCGGCGGACAATCCCTAATTAGGCGCGCCGAACGCCGTGAGAATGTCACGGAAATTGACGCGACCGTGTCGCGTTGCTATAATAGCGCGACTTCTATGGACTATGGAACTGCAAAGGGGGCGCAGCAGTGGCTAGGTCGAACCGTCTATCGATTGCCATCCTGTGGCACATGCATCAACCTCTCTACAAGGATCTTGTGACCGGCAAGTACCACTTGCCGTGGGCGAGGCTGCACGCGGCAAAGGACTATTACACCATGGTCGCGAAGCTCGATCGCTACCCCTCCCTGCGCGTCACCTTCAACCTCGTCCCCTCTCTACTTGTGCAGTTGGAGGACTACGCGTCCGGAAACGCCACGGACGCTTTCCTCGAGCTCTCCCGCAAGGACGCCGACCTGCTCGAACAGGAGGAGAAGGAGTACATCCTTTACAACTTCTTCATGGCGAACTGGGACACCATGGTGAAGGCGTTTCCGAGGTTCAACGATCTGCTGCAGAAGCGCGGTCTCCACTTCTCGCCGGTTCAAGCCCGCGAGGTATCGTCGACATTCAGCGTGACCGATTTTCGCGACCTCCAGGTGCTGTTCAACCTCGCCTGGATAAACTCATCCATGCGGCGGGATGACGAACAGCTGCGCCGGCTCGTTGCCAAGGGCGCGAATTTCACCGAGGACGACAAAGCGCTGGTGCTGGAGAAACAAGCCGCGATAGTCGCCTCCGTCATCCCAAAGTACAAAGAGGCGCTCGACAGAGGCCAGATAGAAATCAGCTCTACAGCTTTCTACCACCCGATCATGCCGCTGGTATGCGACACGCTGGTTGCCCAGGAGGCGCTGCCCGACACGCAGCTGCCTCACGTGAGAATGCAGTACCCGGAGGACGTCGAGACACAGATACAACGAGCAATAGACTACCACAAGAAAGTGTTCGGACGGCAACCTGCCGGTATGTGGCCGTCGGAGGGTGGAGTATCCGACCAAGTCGTCGGGATTATGGCGCGTAACGGCTTGAAGTGGACGGCCGGCGGCGAGGAGGTGTTGGCGGCTTCGCTCGGCATTGCCGATATACCGAGGTCGAGCGCCCGAAGAGAGAACCCACCGACTTTCCTCTACCGACCCTATCTCGTGGAGACAAACGGCGACACTATGGCGATGGTGTTCCGGGACCGAGTACTGTGCGATCTTGTAAGTTTCACCTACCATAGGTGGCCTGCAGACAAGGCTGTCGACGATCTCATCGACCGCCTCAACAGAATCAGGCTCGCGACGGCAACTGAGGAGGGACCACATCTGGTATCGCTGATTCTAGACGGGGAGAACGCGTGGGAGGACTATGAGGACGACGGTCAGCCGTTCCTTGATACGCTCTACGAAAAACTCTCCTCGGAACCCAGCTTTGCAATGGTTTCCATTGGACAGTTTCTCGAGGAGAACCCGCCGAAAATTACTCTGCAGAAGCTTCACCCCGGTTCGTGGATCCGAGGTGATTTCGACATCTGGATTGGAGGAGATGAGGAAAATCTCGCGTGGGACTATCTGGACGAAGCCCGCACGGCCCTGGTCAGGCGGCAACAACGCGCAGACGGCGACGTGCAGGACGAGAGCCTCAAGAAAGCGTGGGAGGAGATCTACGTCGCGGAGGGAAGCGACTGGAACTGGTGGTACGGTGAACACCACTCATCGGCGAACGATGCGGAGTTCGATGGGTTATTCCGCAAGAATCTGCGAAACGTCTATGAACTTGCCGGACTGAAACCGCCGGAGGAACTGTTCGAACCGATCGCCGCGCCGAAGGTGCGGCCGGCGGCGGAACCCGTAGCGCTGATGACTCCGGTTGTTGACGGCAGGGATACGAATTATTATGAATGGCTGGCGGCGGGCCTCTTTGACGTCAAGGTGACCGGCGGAATTATGCACAAAGCCGAGAGCATCGTCAGCAGCGTGTATTATGGGTTCGACCTGGAAAACCTCTACATGAGAATCGACGGCGACGATGTGCTTGCACGAGAGTTGGATAGCGGCGCGTACATCAAGGTCGTGTTCCTGCACCCGGAGGGGAAGGAGATCGTTGTTGAAGTCGGAGAAGAAGGCGCCGGAGCGGCGCTTCGCGATTCAAAAGGGGCGGGCTCCGATGCCGACGGCGAGCGCCTGCAGTTCTGTGTAGCTGACGTGGTCGAAATGGGCATACCTTTCGCCGATCTCGGCGTCGTGCCGGGTGAGCAGATCGCGTTCTATGTAATTCTGGAGCGCGGCGGGCTCGAGATCGAACGATGCCCGAGTCGCGGCCCGGTAAGCCTGCAAGTGCCGACGCTAAAGTTCGAGCTCGACAACTGGTACGTCTAAGGACGGCCCGGTAATGCACTACACACTTACCTTCTGACTTGATCCGGCGGTACCCCGTATGCGGTGATCTCGCTGCTATAGTTGCGAACCGTGCAATCACAGCGCTGGTCCTATTTGTTGACAAAGGCCGCAATGCGTGGTATTATCGCATGCGACGTAACCTCAGGGTCCGATACGTCGTCGGCCCTAAACATAACTAGTATTGCACCTTACGTAGCAATTTTCCGCTGTGACGAGCCGGAAGTGCAGGTGTGTCGAATGAAGAAGCAATCTATAGTCCTTATCTTGGTTGTATCTCATGTTCTGGCGATGGTGGCCGGGGCGGCCGCGGCCGTTGTGGCAATCAGGATACACGAGAAGCGCACCTCTGAGGCTCCGCCGCCGCAACCCCCGAAGCAGCTCGCAGTTAGCGTGGAAGTCGGAGAGGTCGGGCGCGGCCCGGTTCGCGAGACCGTACGGTACGTGGGCTCCGTCGAGGCGTACGACTCCGTTACCGTTCTGCCCAAGGTAACCGGCATTCTCGAGAGCATTGGGGTCGACATCGGCGATTCCGTGTCGAAGGGCGACATTCTGGCGACCATCGACGATGCGGAGTTCGTTCAGCGCCTGGAACAGGCAAAGGCGAACCTGAAGCTCGCGGAAGCGAAGCTCGCACGGAGCCGTATCAACCTGGTGTCGGCCGAGCGCGAGTACACCAGAACCGAGTCGCTGGTTAATGACGGTCTGACGCCGGAGCAGCAGTTGGACCTTTCGGCGGCGCAGCGCGACGGCGCCAGCGCGGATGTCGATTTTGCCGAGGCTGATGTGGCTCGCACACGAGCGGCGCTCAGTGAGGCGCAGATCAACCTCGAGAACACGCGTATCGCGGCGCAGATGAGCGGCTACGTTGACAAACGGCGAGTAGACGCCGGTACGCTCGTATCGCCTACAACGCCGCTGTGTACCATCGTCAGTACGAATCCAGCCATAGTGGTCGTCAACGTGCCCGAAAACGACATATCGCTCCTCCAGGTTGATGGTCTCGCCGCCGTGAAGGTTGGAGCCGGTGACGTCGAATATCAGGCGCGCGTCAAACGGATTGCACCCACGGTTGACGTTACCACGCGGACTATCCTGGCCGAGCTTGTTGTGCCGAACGCCGAAGGCGCGCTGCGTCCGGGTATGTACGCGGATGTCCTCCTCGTCGCCCGCGAGAAAGCCGACGCCCTGCTCGTCCCGGAAGAGGCGCTGATACGCCTCAACGGTCAGACCGATGTCCTCCGCGTCGTAGAGGACGTGGCACAGACTACGCACGTGACGCTCGGGATCATCGGCGAGGGCTACGTTGAAGTAATCGACGGCCTCGAAGAAGGCGAACTCGTTGTAACCAAGGGACAGTATGTCGTGAAGGACGGCGATCCCGTCCGACACGCGTCAAGTGAAGAGGAACCTTCAGAGGCCACCTAACGTCTTCCTATGAAACTCACCCAAATAGCCGTTGACAGACCCGTTACCACGGTGATGGCGTTTCTGATCATCATAGTGGTGAGCGCCGTATCGCTCAGCCGTCTTCCTATCGACCTGATGCCCGACATCACCTATCCCGCTTTGACTGTGGTGGTCAGGTATGAGGGTGCCGCTCCGGAGGAGATCGAGACGCTCGTTACCCGACCCCTTGAGGAGGCAATGGGCTCCGTCAGCAACGTTGAGAAGATCCAGTCCATCTCGCAGGAGGAAAGCGCGCAGATAACGCTTCTGTTCACGTGGGGTACCAACCTTGACGAGGTCACTAACGACGTTCGCGAACGCCTCGATCGGCTCCGTGAAATGTTGCCGGACGACGTTGACCCGCCCGTGTTATACAAGTTCGATTTCAATATGATACCGATACTCTTCTTTGGGCTCTCGGGAGGAATGGACCCCTTAGACCTGCGGTACCTCGCCGAACATACACTGAAGTACAGGCTGGAACGAGTGCCGGGAGTCGCATCGGCGGGCGTCAGCGGTGGGTACCGCCGCGAGATACAGGTCAACCTTATCAGGGAGAAGCTGGTCGCGTTAGGGTTGTCATCGCGAAACGTCGCCCAGGCGATTCGTGCCGAGAACCTCGACCTGCCTGCCGGCGAGGTTGACGAGGGAGACATGGATTTGCTCGTGCGCACGCGGGGACAGCTCGACTCGATCGAAGAGCTTGGGCAGATAGTCGTCGCCACGCGCAACGGTGTGCCCACGTACCTGAAGGATGTCGCGGAGATCGTGGACGGGTTTGAGGAGCTGCGCCAGGTCATACGTATCAACGGGCAGCCGGGCATCACGCTCCAGGTTGCCAAACAGTCCGGAAGCAACACCGTCCAGGTAGCCGACGCCGTTTATAAGGAAATCGCGCGTATCGAACGCGATTATCAACAAATTCAGATCGTGCCACTGTTCGATTCCGCGGAGTATATCAGAGAGTCGATCGCTAACGTCCGTACGGCAGCGCTCTATGGAGCGGTCCTGGCGGTGGTGGTGCTGCTCGTCTTTCTGCGGAACCTCCGCTCCACTCTGATCATTGCCACTGCGATTCCTATTTCAGTGTTGGCCTCGTTCTCACTGATCTATTTCGGCGGGTTCACCCTGAACATTGTCTCGTTCGGCGGTCTGGCGCTGGGGATAGGGCTGCTCGTGGACAACAGCATTGTTGTGCTCGAGAACATCTTCCGACACCGCGAGGCAGGAGAAAGGGCACGTGAATCCGCGCTCACGGGCAGCGGCGAGGTTACAGCGGCTATTATCGCCTCAACCCTCACGACTCTGGTCGTGTTCCTCCCGCTGGTCTTCGTCTCCGGAACGGCAAGGGTGATGTTCGGACAGCTCGCCTACGTGGTCGCGTTCAGCTTGAGCTGTTCCCTTCTGGTCGCTCTCACCCTTATTCCAATGCTGAGCCGGAAGGCTCTCAGGATAGAGCGGCCGGACCCCAACGGCAAAGAAAGTCTGCTGCACAAGATCTACCGCGTAAGCGAGGCCGGTTTCAATCGTGCTGACGAGGTCTATCGCAGAATGCTGCACTTCGCGCTCGGCCATCGCAAGCTGGTTATCTTCGGCGGAGCAGTTATCTTCTTGGCAGTAATCCCGCTGGGGTGGGTTGTCGGATTCGAGTTCATGCCCGCCACGGACGAGGGGGAGGTAAACGTGCGTGGCGAGATGGCGCCGGGGACGAGGCTCGAGGCTCTGGACGAGGCGTTCACGCAGGTTGAGGCTATAGTCCAGGAGGAGATAGGGCACTACATTCAAAACGTACGAACGGGTTTTGGCTCAGGGGAGTGGTGGCATGGCGGGAATCCAAACACAGGTTCTTTGCGCATCAAGCTCGTTGACCTCGATAAGAGGGAGCAGTCCAGCGAGGAGATAGCGCAACTCCTGCGAGAGAAGCTCGGCAATATCCCGGGACTCATCGTGCGGACTTCCGCCGGCGGCGGGTTGTTCATTTTCAAAATGATGCAACCGGAAGGTTCGAGGATCGCGATAGACATACGCGGATTTGAGCGCGAGGAAGCGTTGCGCATCGCTGAGGATGTCCGTCGGGCGCTCGAAGAGGTCCCGGGCATAGTGGACCCAAACCTGAGCATAAGCCGCGGGCGCCCCGAAGTTGAGCTCAAGATCGACCGCGATAAAGCCGGCGAGTTCGGGTTCAGCGTATCGGAGATCGCCCGAACGCTTCGCACCTCTCTCGGAGGCGAGATAGCGACAATGTACCGCGAAGCGGGCGACGAGTACGATGTGCGCGTCCGGTTACGCGAAGAGGATAGGCTGCGGCTGTTCGACCTGCGCACCCTCTGGGTGGTAACGCCTCGGGGCCAACGCGTGCCGGTGAGCAACTTCGTCACGCTCGAGCGGCAGACAGGTCCCGTGCGCATTGAACGCGTCGACCAGGAACGTTCCCTTCAGGTCCTGGCCAACCTCGGGCCGAAGGCCAAGCTCGGCAACGTGATGCGGGATGTCCGGAGGGTGCTGAACGAGATGCCGCTGCCGACAGACTTCTCGCTGGTGTATGGAGGGGAGTATGAGGACCAGCAGGAGGCTATGGCAGCGCTGCTTCTGGCGCTCGTGCTTGCGGTTGTGCTCGTGTACATGGTGATGGCGGCGCAGTTCGAGTCGCTGCTCCACCCGCTGATAATCATGTTCTCGATACCGTTCGCGCTGGTCGGTGTGATCCTCACGCTCGTGCTGACCGACACGACGCTCAACATGCAGTCAATGATGGGCGTGATCGTGCTCGCGGGAATAGTGGTCAACAACGCTATTGTACTTGTCGACTACGTGAACCTGCTGCGCCGCAAGCACAGTATGCCGCTGCGCGAGGCTGTCGAGGAAGCCGGTCGACGAAGGTTGCGCCCGATACTCATGACGACGCTCACGACCGCACTCGCTCTCACGCCGCTGGCGCTCGGTTTGGGCGAAGGCGGCGAGCTGCAGGCGCCGCTTGCGCGAGTGGTGATCGGCGGGTTGCTCGTATCCACCCTGATCACACTGATCCTCATACCGACGGTCTACACGATCGCCGAGGAGATGGTCGCGCGCTTCCGCTCCAGGAAGTCAGCCGTCCTCCCGCCGGAGATACCGAGTGAGGCTTAGGACGGCGGACTCCACGATACGGTCAGCCAGTCAGCCAGCCGACCGTCAAAAAAAGAAATCCGCCCACTGCTAACAACAGCGAACGGACTCTCAACTCCCAAACACTAAGCTATCATCAACGCACCGGTTAGGGTGGTCAGTATAAGATCTCGACGGCCGTCTCGGCGGTAAGCGACTCCTCGGCCCCTTCCTCCGTGGTAACCTTCACCGGATTGCCGTTAGCGTCGTACGCAGCGAAATCCCAGTTGTACACACCGGCAGACGCCGCCTCGGGAACTTCTATAGCGAACGACCAAACGCCGTCGCCGGCAACTTTGTCGCCCTCTTCGCCATTATCGTTGAGATCGACGACCATTGTCGGATACTCCCTCACCGAGGCCGTTACCGCCGCGACGACTGCCTGCGTGTCCAAGACTAGCACGCAGACAAGCCCTTCGTCACCCGGAGAGAGCTTCGCCGGGTCGCTTCTGGCGTCCATCATCGCCAACCGCTGCCTCGCGCAACCGGCACCGAGCGCCAGTACCACCACCGCCACGCCGCACAGAATCGCCCACTTTCCGGATTTCATGCTTCACCTCCTATTCCTGCCCCGACGTACACTGGAATGCTGTAAGGTTATTCACCGTTCCGCCAAATCAAGATATCACCTTGCCACACGACTGTCAAGAGAACCGAGCCCTCCGCTCACAGACGGGTACTCTGCCGATCACACGTAGGGGTTTGATTCATCAAACCCGCATGGCCCACGGACTCTCGCCCTTTCGGGCACGATGAATCGTGCCCCTACCCGCAATAATCGTTGTCATTGCGAGCGACCGAAGGGAGCGCGGCAATCTGCTATGGCGCAGTGAGCTAGGTTAACTCAGTTGGCTTGCTCAGCCTCCGCTTGCCCGGAAGTCTGCTCGAGTTCCCGTGGATCCAGCGTGCTGATCCTCAGTTCGTCCGATTTCGGTTCATAGACTAACTCGCATTCCGTCACCCGCTCGATCTGGGGAAAATCAATGGACCATATGGCAAACCTGTTGGAACCAGCAGGTGTTACCAGTAGCGTTCCCTCGTCGTTGACGTCGAAACCCCACAACTCTATCTCAATGGGCCCCGCGATAACCTCCTCGCCATCCTCTTGTCCGAACCTGGCAATCCGGACCTCAGGTGGGTCACTCGTGCTCCACAACTTCAGGTCGTCAGCGCAATCAACCCACGTGACATTGGATCCCCGTCTGCCCAGAACGTCGATGAGTTCTATCGTGACATCATAATCGTCCCCTTTAGGGGAACACACAAGGCTCGCGATAGCCAGGTTCGGTTCGTACAGAATAAGCCGCACCTCTTCCGGCGCTGAACCTGGCCTGCACATTGCCATCATTCCAGCTGGCAGCCGGCCGATCTCGCGAAATGGTTCTATGCTGAACACCCTCACAAGAAGCGTGTATTCCCAGTTAACGTCGGATTCCACAACAAGAAACAGGTTCTCATCCGGCCCGAATGCATGCGATACGCCCCCTGGTCGAGCCAAATAGTCAAAGGCGTGGCGCGGATCCTTGCTGTGTGTCTCGAAGCTGGCCACTAGAGAGAGTTGCCGCATGTCCCACAGTTCATACCTATTATCCCCCTCGAGCGTGGTTATATCTGCCAGATAGTAACTTGTCCCCTGCACAGGTCCCACGATCCAGACGCTCGACTCGCTGTCCGGATCGTCCATGGGTAGGAAAGGCGGCAGCCGCAATAAGGTCCCTTCCTCAGGACCTGTTGTGTAGTAGCCGGTCGGCAGGTCGTCCGATGGTTGTATTAGCAGATAGATTAAGCTGTCAGGACTGCTGCCAGCTAGGAGACCGATCGTGCTTTGCCGCAGAAGCACCTTGAAGTCTGCCGTTTTCACATCATATGACCAGACGCACTGCGTGCCATCGGGAATTCCAGCCTTGCCCAAAAGGACATCCCCTTCGCAAACCGAGAGCGATATAATGAAAGGAACGTCTACGCCCGGCACCGGTCTGGTCGGCAGCTGTCTGCACCCAGACGCCGCGACGGCGAAGACTCCCAACATGACCGCAATTGCACGTATCTTCGACATGATACCACCTCGCTCCTCACAGCCGAACGTCGTCTCCGTGCCGTTGATCCTCACCAGATAATATACACCAAATCCGCGCAAATTATTCAACAATTCCGGGGAAACCTTCCTGGAAAAAAGCGCCTTTTCAGTCGCGTGTAGCTGCTTGGCTCTCACAAGGACCGGCAGAAAGGAAGGCCCGCCTCGTGTCAAAGACTCGCACTGTAACAGACAGGAATGTCTGTCCCACCGCCCGCTAGAGAGAGAAAGATGGTAGGGCAGGCATTCTTGCCTGCCCGCCGAAGGCGAGATTGCCGCGCCTCCCTCCGGTCGCTCGCAATGACGACATGAGGCGCCTATCTCAGTGTCCTCTGTGCTCTCCGTGGCAAGTCTTTGGTGAGGATGTGGTGTGTAACGTTTCACCTCCAGACG
>CBFDCQ010000003.1:0-95620 GCA_965603355.1 uncultured bacterium | reverse complement strand
AGCGTACATGCCTTGGAGCGACGATGAAGACAGTTTTGTTGTCACGCAATTTCAACACGGCTATTCGATTGATGAGATTTCGGAAACTCTTCAGCGTAACGAAGGCGCTATACGATCGAGGCTCAACAAGCTTGGCCAAATCCGCTGAGTGACGGCAGTGTCGTCGCCTGAACAGTGCATGAAATGAGGGATAGAGGAGCTGTTGAAAGACCCGTGGAATCAGACATCAGCTCGATTTGACCGGTTTGGAACCTCGTTTCCGTCGTCATTGCGAGCGAAGCGCGGCAATCTCGTTGTAGGGGCAGGGCATGCCCTGCCCAGGGCGAGGCACGCCTCGCCCCTACGTAACATCGGGAGATTGCTTCGTCGTCCGCTGCCGCAAACTCCTCGCAATGACGGGTGATGGAGACTCCCTTCGTGCCCTTCGTGTTCTTCGTGGTGAGACAATGAACCGGCCGCTGTGCGGTAGTAGCATAGGCTGTCAGCCTGTGTTCGGCTACAGGCAAGACTGCCTGTGCCACCCTTCATGGTAGGACAATGAAGCCGCCACAATGACGGCGCTTGACACGCGTGCATTGGAAGCATACAATTTGCTATGTCGTAAGGGGCTGCACAACTTCCGACCTGGAACACCACCAAGAAACGCTACATGTCAATGAGATGACGGTTCACCCTGAACTGTTGAACCGTGGCGGAAAGGAGGTGACCTGCAGAACCAACTCGCCTCGATTCATTTCCAACGCCGCCTCTTATGCGGAAACCATATAAGACGTAGTTATGTTTGAAGAAGGAGAACAATCATGCATAGAGATATCCAGCTGACGGAGGTTGAGCATCAACGCCTCAGTCGAATCCTCGCTTACGAGAACCTTGAAAAGCAGCGGAACGTCGCTATACCCTTTTTCGTGCTTGCAGGGCTTGTTCTCATTGCTCTGCCCGGTTTGTCACGATTCGAGGCTACTCGCACGCTAATTGCTCTGCCCCTTTCAATGGCGCTGCTCTTCGTTGGGGCAGCAAGACTCGGTTACTACAAGCTCTTCAGGCTCATCCAGTACCTGGGCGGTAGGCATGACCCCCAAAGGGTCTCTGGTCATTGAACATAACCAGTCAATCTCGCGCAAAGACGCAAAGGCGCCAAGAAATGACAAAGAACTTGAAAAGCAGCCCTAAAGGTTTTCTTTGCGGCTTGGCGGCTTGGCGCGAGTACGATTGGACATATCGTTCGCGCGTAAGTCTGTCAGAGATTTCGGGAAGAACTTTTCGATGATCTCATAGATAATCGGATCGTTCTCCCGCAATTGCTTACGCGTGCCGGAACGTTCTCCCCATTCACCGATCTTGATATCCACCCACGGGCCCGGGAGCCTTTCGTTCAGATCATAATACGCGTTTACGCAGTGAGTGAAATACTCGTCATCCCTGTATTCGTCAAACGGGGTAGTGTTCTCGCGCGGTTCCCTCGGCGGCGCCATAAACCGTCCTTCCTTGACCGCGTTGAGATACGCCGCGTAGATTTTGTCAACAACCTCAGGGTCGGTTTTCGGCATGGCAAAGTTGTGGACGACATGCACGAATTCGTGCATTAGAAAATCGGCAATATACTCCTTGTTTCCTTTGTAGCGTATGCCTTTTTCAGAAACGAGCGATGTGGGATCGCCGGGCATTTGTCCAAGACCCCATTCACCGGCACTCTCCGGGCCAAACTCAGGCAGATCTGACGCTTTTTCGGAAAACGCCATGATCGAGATCCTTGGATGGTGCTTCAACATAGCCTTGAGAACATCGGGGCGTTTGCTTACTAAGTGGAGAACGGTTTTCCGGGCGGTAATCATAGCGGCATCCGATACTTTTTCCGATCCGACGATAACAACGCCGTTTGCGTTGATGTATTTCTTGTAGAACGGATGACAGCCTTCAGGAGGTGCAATAACCTTGTCGCGGGTCTCGACGATGGGAAAAGGTTTAGAATCCCTGTTCTCGATTTCATCCTGACAATTTCCCGCATTGCCCAAAGCGAGCATGACTACCGAAACGAGCATCAACGTCGCCAATAAAGTTCTCATATCATCACTCCTCTGCCGATGCCGGGTTGAGTGCCTCGTGCCAATGCTGCCTTCGGACCCAAGGTTATCAGGAAACGCCGTCAGAGTCCATATTCTCCGTTGAAGAACCCAGCGTACAGCCGCCGGCGCACCGCTGACCGCCAGACTTCTGCGATTCCAGAAGTGCGGTTCAAATTCCCGGAGCCCTATGAACTTATACGCACGGGGCTGAGGGGCTTTTTCGATAAATGTGAGTCCTTGCGCGCATGGGCCAATGAGAGCTTCGTTAATCGTAGTGTGAGGTGAGAGTTGCGTACTTTCGTGCAAGAAAAAACCAGCCAGCCGCTCTGGCGCTCCGAACTGCTCCCTGTTACTCCTTTTTGAGGCGTATTGTGCGTTGACAGAATCGAGGAAAGGCTATAAACTAATTATAGTATAGGTAATTACAACCAGCCTGGTGTGCGGAATATGGGGCGCAGCAGGCTTTTGTGTTTTTGTTGTCTGTGTGCGGTTTGAATGTGAGCGTGGCATAGGTTTGTACAGCGCAGGTCAGAGTGGAGGTGAAATAAAGATGAAGAAATCAGCAACAATTCTCGCACTGGCAGCACTGGCCCTTGCCATCAGCGGAACGGCATCGGCTCTGGTGCTGACCTTTGATGACGTTTCCCCCATAATGTACGATGCGATACCCGAGGGTTACGGTGGACTGGACTGGGACAATTTCTACGTGGTGCACGAGGACTATTGCCCCGGCAGCGGCTATGACAACGGTATAGTGTCTCACAATTATGTGGCCTATAATTGGGGTGGCTCTCCAGCCTCGATCCTCATATCCGCCGGGGACGGTTTTCCAGCGTTCGATTTTGAGGGCGCCTACATTACCGGTGCGTGGAACGACGGCCTGAGCGTCAACATCGTGGGATATCTTGACGGGTCGGAGGTCTACAATGAGACGGTTGTTGTCGACACAGACGGACCCACCTGGTTTGACGCCGATTACTATAACATCGACGAGTTGCTGTTCACGTCCTCTGGAGGCACCAACGCCGGACTGCCTCTGTACGGAGGGTCTACTATAGGGATAGGTGAGCACTTCGCGATGGACAACTTTACGTACACGCCAATTCCCGAACCAGCAACCATGCTCATCCTCGGCTGTCTGGGCGCCGGGCTGGCGGGTACGAGGAAGTTGAGAAGGAAGAAGTAACCTCAATCTTACGTTAGTCTGAGCGGAGCACAGACAATAGGCACTGTGTTCCGCTCTTTCTTTTTCTTCACGAACGTTCTTCTCTTGTCGCCAAAGTCTGCCAACTCGAAAACGCCGCTCAAATTTCCGGCGCCCAATGAACACTAAACGGACCCCGTGGAGGCTTTTTTGGTCGCGCTGGTACCCGGACAAACGAGTTGACCGGATACAGACAAGCGTGACACAATACACGCAGGAGCCCGAGCGCGGCTCACCCGCGGCGTTGGATGCAGAAAGATAAGGAAGGAACATCATGGATATTCAGACACTAACAAGATTCTTTATGTGGTGCACAATCATAAACGGAGCCATGTTGGTCCTCTGGACCACAATGCTCATAATGGCCCCGGATTTGGTGTACCGCAAGCAAAGCAGATGGTTTCCCATCCCCCGAGAAACCTTCAACGTGGTCATTTACTCGTTTCTTGGGTTGTTCAAAATCGTCTTTCTGGTCTTCAGTGTCGTTCCATACGTGGCTCTGCTGATCGTCGGATAAGAAGGCGCATCCAACAAAGCCTTGCACCGGGCGGCTAAGCGCCGCCGGTGAAAGTCACGTGGGGCAGCGATTCACGGAAAAGGAGCGATTGTGAATGGGGGGTGAATGGGGTGACACCACACCTATTCCCGCGCGTCTTCGGTGCCGTCCTCCATCCGCCGCTATTCGTCGTCGTCTTCGTCGTCCTCCTCGTCCTCCGGCTCGTCCCACTTGGGCGGCTTCTGCGGTATGGGCTTTCGCGGCATCAGCTCATCCCGCGTCGCCGCATGATAAACGAACGACGCCATGATGGCCGATGCCTGCATTAGATTTTCACGCCGGACATAGTCTACATCGTCGAGATTGGTGTGATGCGTCCGCGACATATAGTCACGCATATCCTGCACGAATTGGAAAGCGGGAAGCCCGACGGCGTCGAAGGCCATGTGATCGGTCCCGCTGGTATGGCGCAGAAGCACGTCCGCAGCACCCAAATCGTGAAACGGTTTCAGCCATGCTTCGAATATAGGCGCCGCGGCGGGGTTGTCCTCGGCAAAGATACCCAGGATCTTACCGGCACCGTTGTCGAGGTTAAAGTACGCCGAGACTCTCCCATGATCCGGCAACGGCGTAATCGGCCAGAGCCGCTCGCGTCTATGCAGTGGAAGTTCCAGCTCTTCCGGTTCTTCTGAGATGGGACGCGTGGCGAAGTGTTTGGCCACATATCCTCGGGATCCCAACAATCCTTCCTCTTCGCCGCTCCAAAGCACCACGCGAATCGTGCGGCGCGGCCGCGCCTCAATGGCCTGGAGAATACGTGCAGCCTCCATCACCACCGAGCAGCTTGCAGCGTTATCGGTCGCACAGGTTGCCGCGTGCGGTGAGTCGAGGTGGCCGCCGAGCAGGACCAGTTCCTTCCGTTTAGACCCGTGACCCGGAATCTCGGCCACCGTGTTGTACGCCTGCAGGTCGTCTTCGTGAAATTGCGCATCGATGTCAACCCGCAACCGCACCGTATGGTCATTATCCAACAGCCGAGCGATCTGGTTGTAATGGTTGCTTGCCATATAGACAGTCGGCGGCAGCGTGGCCTGGCCCTTGCCGTAAGACCGATCTCTATCCGCCTCGATTACGCCGTGATCGTACTCGCTTATGCGCACGGTGGCGAGAACGTTCTCGTTCGCCATAAATTCGCGGAGTTCACGGCTAAACTTGAAACGTTTGCGGACTCTCTTCCGTCCTCGGCCGCTCCATTCTTCAGGGATCACGTCTTGCGTGTATCGGCTCCGCATCATGGCGTTGCCGTCCGGCAGCGCTACGTCCTCCGGCAGCGGACGCTCCTTGTCCATGAGCAGGATCTTGCCGTCCAACTTACCGGCATACTTCTCAAAATCGTCTTTTTCGGAGATCTTGACCATCATGGCTTCGCCTTCCACCGGCCCGTCGGTACCGGGCGTCCACGCCATCGGGATGGCATACAAGCTTGTTTGGCGTGGTTCGAGCATATCGACGGCGACACGGGAATACGACCAGCCACGGCCAAATTCTCCCCAGGGTTCGACGGCTGCGTTTTCCATCCCCCATCCGGCCATCCGGTCGCGGGTCCACTCGTTGGCTGCCTGCATACCGGGCGAGCCGGTCCGGCGCGACCCGATTACGTCCGAGAGATGCTCGAGCGTTTCCATAACCTGGGAACGGTGAAACCCCTCGTACCGAATCTTGTTCACCATCTCCAGGTCGACCGGCTCCTCCGCCGCGACACCCACAACAGCCAAAAGAACCAGACAAGAAATTACGAAACTATATCGACGTAACATGTGTTCTTCCCTTTCCCTATAGTTGCCACCGCGGCCGTAACGTGACCGGCTGGCGTTTGCCCCATACAAAATCACAGAACATATTGTATAATCAGAGGAACGGCACACCCATTTGCCCGAATTGCTTTTTCAACTGGCCCACTGCCGCTAATCTGGGCCCGATGCTTCTGCAGCTTGACGCAGTTCGTGAGGTAGGGCATCGATCGATGCTTGCAGCTTCTCGATCTTCTCAGTCTGGTCTTTGATGAGTGACTCCAGGCTCCGGATCCTGGCATCAAGCTCGCTGATCTCGCCACTGGCATTGTCCTCGCCCATATTGCCAAAGATGAGGACGATCAGCGCGATCAGAATCAATGTGCCGCACCCGAGACTCACCTTATAGTTCGCGTCCCTATGCACAAGACAACCTCCTTCCTTACCGATGACCTGCGGAGCCTGTCTTCAACTGCACTCGGCGACCGAAGCCTTCAGATCGGTCACGAAAGCGGCAATAGTCTCCTCCCTCGTATCCCACGAGCACATGAGCCGTGCTCCGCCCAGCCCTATGAACGTGTAGAAATGCCATCCCTTTTCGTGAAGCGCTTGAACGACGGCGTCGGGCATATTGACAAACACCGCGTTGGCTTCTCTGGGGAGCATGGTCTCGACTTCAGGAACGGCCCTGAGCTGTCTTTCGAGTTCGGCGGCGCACTCGTTGGCGTGTTTGGCGTAACGGAGCCACGCATCCGTCTTCAACGCGCCGAGCCACTGCGCGGCCACGAACCGCATTTTGGCTGCCAACTGTCCGGCCTGTTTGCAGCGGTAGTCGAACTCCTCGGCGGCCTCCTTGTCGAAGAAGATGACCGCTTCACCCATACACAGACCGTTCTTGGACCCGCCAAAAACCAGCACGTCAACGCCACAGTCCACGGTGATCTCCCGGGGAGCAACATCGAGGCTCGCCACGGCGTTGGCAAACCGCGCGCCGTCCATGTGGAGCTTCAGCGAATGCGTCTTGCACACCTCACGCATACGCAGAAGCTCCTCGCGAGTGTAGACGGTACCCAACTCCGTGGCCTGTGTGACGGTGACCGCTTTTGGCTTTGGATAATGAATGTCGGTGCGCTTTGTTACGACCTGCTCCAGGCTGGCCGGGTCAATCTTGCCATTCTCGCCCTCGGCAACCAACAGCTTGGCACCGTGGGAGAAGAACTCCGGCGCGCCGCACTCATCTGTCTCGACGTGGGCGAGCCGATGGCAGATGATGCTGTGGTAAGACTTGCAGAGCGACGCCAGCGCCAGCGAGTTCCCGGCGGTTCCGTTAAACACGAAGAAGACTTCGCAGTCGGCCTCAAAGAGCTCCCTGAACAGGTCGCAGACCTCCGCGGTCCAGCGGTCATCGCCGTAAGAGATTTCGTGACCGGTGTTCACTTTCCCCATGTATTCGAACACTTCAGGGCATATGCCGGAATAGTTATCACTGGCCAATTGCTGCTCGTGCGAATGTGGCATTCTCCTGGTCTCCCTCGATCCTGACTTCCGATCTATCCCCCACCGGACTTGCACGTGCAGCCTCCGAGGGCAATAGACCGATAGTAATGCCGGTGCTCTCGATCGTAACTTCGAGCGTGGTGAATTCCCACTTACCTCCGGTCTTCACGCCAACGGCGTGTAGGATGCCCGTGCCGTTCGGTCCGGCGATCGGGATTTCCGCGTCCGCCTCCCCGGATAAACCTTCCAAGTGGAAGCTGGCCTTACGCGGAACCCCGCCCTCGATAGGGCTTCCAAGAGCGTCCGCTACCTCGGCGCTGGCCTGAACCTCCGCCAGCGCTTTCGTGTGGAAGTCGGACGTCTTCACGAAGCGCGTTACGCCAAAAAAGGCGGTCCCTATCAACGCGGCAGTGCCCACGACCAGCACAAGGCAGCCGACTGGAATGATAATCTTCCAGTTGTAGCCCGACCGCTTGGGCTCATTTCCCGGCATGCACATCCGTTCGCCCACGACTTATCTCCCTTACCGAGCGAGAGCTTGCATGTCAACTCCGAAGAGTTGAGTGGAAACAACGACGCTACGCCTGCAACGACTCTCGAATCTTGAGCAGACGTTCCTTGCTGATACACGGTCCGATGCAGGAAGCGTTGATAATATCACTTCACCTTTTTGAAGGGAACGGCGATTCCTCCTGCAGACAGAATGAGTTCATCCTGAGACGTCAGGAAACCGTCCAGGGTCACCTCGTCGCTTACGATCGTGACCGCTTCGTCCTTGACGGTCCAGTCTCCCGCGATACCTTCGTCCCCTGCGCTAATAACACATTTGTGGTTCTTCTCGAACAGTGCCGTGTAGGTCTCGCCTTCATGCGTGCCGCTCCATTCGCCCAGATAGCGCCGTTCCGGACTCAACGTAGCGCACGAGGCGCACAGCACAATAGCCAACGAGACTATGCAAACCATCCTCAATGCTTTCACGTGGTAAACCTCCTTTCATCTTTCAGAGGTCGGTCTTGCCGGCCCCCTATACAGAAAGAACGGCCGGGACGATCACTTCACCTTTCTGAGAACAATCGACTCGGAGCCCTCAGATAACACAAGGCCGCCATCGGTTGTTATAAAACCGTGCAGGGTCTGCTCCCCCACAGTAACGGTGATCTCTTCGTTCTCAAGGGTCCAGTTCCCCACGAACGCGTCCGTGCCCCCGTCCTCCTCCGTCAGAATGCATCTGTTGTTCTCGTCGAACAGTGCCGTGTAGGTCTCGCCTTCATGCGTGCCGCTCCATTCGCCCAGATAGCGCCGTTCCGGACTCAACGTAGCGCACGAGGCGCACAGCACAAGAACCACAGGGACTATCCAAATCCTTTTCAATGCTCTCACTCTGTAAACCTCCTTTCGTCGTTCGGCGGACTGTCTTACCGGTCCCTTATACAACAAGAACGGCCGGGACGATCATTCGACCTTCGTAAAGATAACGGAGGTGGGACCGTCAGACACCACGAGGTCACCCTGGAAAGTAAGAGTGCCTCGGAGAGTATCATCGTCGACGTCCATGGTGATATATCCGTTACCGACAGTCCAGGTTCCGGGGAAAACGTCCCCGTCCCCCTGCTTGAAGACAAACTTGCTGTCCTTCTCGAACTGCACTGAGTAGCTTCCGCCGTCGTACATGCCGCGCCATTCGCCCAGGTAGGGCCTTTCCGGACTCGATGTAGCGCACGACGCGCACAGCACAAGAGCCACTGCTGCAACCACCAATACTTTCATCATCTCCTCCTTGCCTCAAGTTCTCCGCCGGTTAACCTCGGCACTGCCGTCCCGCAAGCGGCAACCTACTCGTCGTACCCGGGCCATCCCGGCGCGTCAGCCCCGTTTGCTCTCAACATACAGTTCATATAGCCAACATGATGCTGAACATGTGAGACAATATCATTTCCGCTTCGTTCCGGTCAATCTTAAACCCAAGTAACACAGGCTGGACTGCCTATGCTACGGCAGCTCAGTTTCCGCCGCGTATCGCATCCAGTCGCGTCCGGGCATCCGGCACCATCTTGAGGAATTTCTCGAGCGTGGTACACGCATAGTCGCTGCAATGTGCGCAGTTCTCCACGGCCTTTTCCTTGCCGCAGTTCCTTATTTCGCAGACTTTGCAGTGCCTGAACAAATCCTCGCTCTCACTCAGGCAACCGTCGCAGATGATGTCTTCCGGTTTGAGATCCACACTGTACTCTTTAGACCAGAGTTCCGCCACTTCCTTCCTTTTCACGTAATCGTCACTTATTGTGGCCAGGAAGGCTCCGCACTCGTGGCACGCCAGACCGCAGAAACCAATCATCTCATTCATCGCTCTCCTCCTTATAATTAGCGGGCGCAGCTCACAGTCAGTCTGCGCTCCTCAACCGTTCTCCTCGCGCCACGCGAGCGGATCGACCTTGTAGAAGTCCTTGATTTCCTCGTAAAGTTCCGGGTGCTTTGTCTGCAGTTGTCTGGGTTTTTCGAAGAACGTCTCGGTCAGAACCGCGAAGAACTCCGCCTCATTTGTTGCTCCGTAATGACCGATTACGGTCCTGCGCCCGCGCCGCGCCTTTTTGCGGAGCTCCTCGTAATCCTGGCTCAACACGCGCGCCCAGACGATGTAGCTCGATCGCTGTTCGAGAATTGGGGTGCCGTCGGCGGAACCGTCCTCCTGATCGAGCTGATGGGCGAACTCGTGCAATACAACGTTATGTCCGTCTTTGATGTCTCGGGCGCCGCGTATTACGTCGTCCCAGGACAGGACAACGGTGCCGTGCTGCCATGACTCGCCTAGACGGGCTTGCTGACCGACAACCTCGGTAGAGACCCCTTGCCTGACTTTATTTGCAACGTACGCGCTCGGGTAGACCAGGATTGAGACGAGCCGTGGGTAGCATTTCGTCTTGCGGTTGAGCAGAAGGATACATGCCTGGGCCGCGATGGTCACACGAATCTCGTCCGTGACCTTCAACCCCCCGCAACCCTCCAAGTTCTTCTCACCCAGGAACACGTTGATGTGGCCGTGCAGCTCACGCCGTAACGGTTCGGACAGTAACTGATACAGCGGCACGTTCTGTTCGAGGATGCGGACCCAATCGTCGGGAAACGGGCTCGAAAACAGCCTTTCACGCCGGGCCTGGCGCCTGCGTGCCCGCAGGAACCACGCCAGGATTACACAAGCGACCGCAACTATAAGAATAAAACGCCCCATCTTATGAGATTCCCCGTTAGCGGGCTAACGACAGGACTGAATGAGCGTCCGGCGCCCCTTTACCACATTTCGATAATCGACACTCTCACTACTGATTCTAAACCAATGTTGCCGACGCCGTCAAACTGTTAGAAACTGCCTTGGCCTGCCCAGGCAAGATCCCCGCGCTGCAGCAGCGCACACGCAGAGTTGACAACGGTGCGCGAGGGGTGTATTTTATGGGGTGATGCGGGGCGGAAAAGCTGGTCCTGGCGGGACGGGTAGGCAAATGGGCGACGTTCGAGACTGGATAGCTCTGAATCTGATTCCCGGCGTGGGACCGCGCAGTTTCCTAAAGCTCCTGTCGAAATTCCGTTCGCCGGACAGGATTCTGTCCGCGAGGGAGCGGGAGCTTGCGGAGGTGCTCGGCCAGAGCGGGGAGATTGCGCAGAGAATCGCTAACTATCGCGATGTTGTGGATATCGAGAAGGAGTTGAAGCTCGTCGAGCAGTGCGACGCGACGGTGCTCACGCTCGAGGACCCGCGGTACCCCGTCCGACTGGCGGAGATCTATGAACCGCCTATCCTGCTCTATGTGCGCGGGGAGCTGCTCGAACGGGACAAGAACAGCGTGGCCATAGTCGGCACGCGCCGGGCGTCAATGTACGGCAAGGAGGTTGCCGAGCGTCTCGCAGGCGAGCTGGCACAGCAGGGTGTAACGGTCGTCAGCGGTATGGCGGAGGGTATAGACACCGCGGCGCACCGAGGCGCTCTGAACGCGGGAGGAAGGACGATAGCCGTGCTTGGCGGCGGTGTTGACGTCGTTTATCCTTCCGGGAACCGAAAACTTATGGAACAGATCATCTCCGGCGGCGGCGTGATCTCGGAGTTCCCGATGGGTTGTCCGGCGCGCGGAGGCAATTTCCCGAGAAGAAACAGGATCATAAGCGGCCTGACTTTGGGGACCGTCGTGGTTGAGGGCGACAGCCGCAGCGGCGCGCTCATTACCGCCAGGTACGCCTCGGAACAGGGGCGTGAGGTGTTCGCGGTGCCCGGAAATGTCAACTCTTTCAGAACAAACGGGCCTCATTCGCTCATAAAAGACGGGGCGAAACTGACGGAGACCGCCAACGACATAATCGAGGAAATTGAGGGGCATCTCGAGATCGAACGTGAGGTGGCGATGGCGGCAGCCTCCACACCCACTCCCTCCGGCCACCCGGATATTAAGTTATCAGACGTTGAGGGGAGGATACTCGGGTCGCTGAGCGAGGAACCTCTTCACATTGACAGAATTGCGGATGGCTGCGCGGTGTCCGCGGCGGACACCATGAGCGCTCTCACGATGCTCGAGCTTAAGGGTCTTGCGCGACAGTTGCCCGGCAAGGTGTTTGTCAGAAAATAGCCTACATGAACCTCACCGTTATCCACGATGCGCGCGAAATGATGGAGAAAGCTGATACGGGCGGCGCGATCTGGGCGCCGGCCCGCCTCTTTCTGCTTCTGTGCTCGTGGGCGTATGGCCTCGCAGTCAGCCTGAGGCGTTTTCTGTACTTGCGCGTCCCGGGCTTGAGAAAACGTGTCGCGGCCCATGTCGTCAGCGTCGGCAACATCACGGTCGGCGGCTCCGGCAAGACACCGTTGGCCGAGATGTACGCCAGATCCTGGCTGCAAAAAGGCAAAAAGGTCGCCATAGTCAGCAGAGGGTATGGAAAGGTCCGGGGCGCCGTCACGCAGTCGAATCTGCCGGAGGCGATTCGCCCTCCAGCAGACGTGCGGGTTGTGAGCGATGGTTCCGGGCAGATCTTTCTTAGCGCGGAGGAGGCGGGAGATGAGCCTTACGTGCTGGCGAAAAGGGTACCCGATGCCGCCGTGATCGTCTCAAAGGATCGGTTTGCCGCGTGCGCGTTTGCCGTGAAACAGTTCGGCGCCGAGGCGATAGTTCTCGACGACGCGTTTCAGCACCTGCGACTGCATCGGGACGAGGACATTGTCGCCATTGACGCTACTAACCCGTTTGGCAACGGACACTTACTGCCTCGGGGGATGCTGCGCGAACCTCCGACGTCGCTCAGACGCGCCAGCCGAATACTTCTTACTAAAATTCTGCCGGAAGGGGTCGCCGGGGATAGCGATGCCGGGCTTGCGGCGCTTGAGAGTAGGCTGCGAGCGCTATCGCCGCACGCGGCCATTGCGCGGACGAATTACGTCGCGATTCATCTTAAATCCTTTCCAACTGGCGAGATGACACCCGTGTCGTATCTCAAGGAGAAGAAGGTCGTGGCCTTCTGCGGCATAGCCGATCCGGGCTTTTTCGAGCGGACTTTGAGCTCTCTCGGCGTGTCCACCGTGCGGTTCAAAGGGTTCCCGGACCATTATCGTTACACGCCGGCCGATCTGGCCACGATAGACGAATATGCCGCCGACTGCGATGCTGACGCGATCGTAACGACGGAAAAGGATGTAGCGCGAATGCCTCATAACATCTCCACGCGGCGCCCGATATACGCGGTAGCGGTGGAGATCAGAATCGTTGGCGACGATCACACGGAGGAGAAAGCATGAGGAAAAGAACCTGTGTGGCCATCTTTGTGTTGCTGGCAACGACGGCGTACACGGCCCGCGCGGACACGGCAATGAGCGAGTACCGTGAGGCTCTTGCCGAGGCGCACGGCCCGCTCGTAGCGGTCCCGACCTACTTGGGCGCCGCGGTGGGTGCGGTGGCGCTCACTCCCATCAGCCTGGTCTACGGAACCGCCAGCCTGATTCTTTTCCGCGATAATCCGGCGCGGGTGGCCGAGAGTTGGCTGACAGCGCCCAGACGCGGCTGGTACTGGGGCGGGATGGTCCTCGGAACACCTTTCCGGGCTCTGAAAGCGGTCCTCTGGGACGCTCCAAAGGCCGTATTCCGCTTGTTTCGCCCTTCCAGCCCGCCCCCATCGGAAGAGCCGGCTGTCGTCTGATAACACATATGCCGGCAGGGAACCTATCCTGCATTTTGCATGATCTATATAGTGGTGGTATAATTTAGGTGTGTGGTTGAAGGATCGACTTTGGTGGTGCAGCGCGTAAGTCCATAAGGAGGATGACAATGAGATACCTGATTTCAGTGCTGCTTATCGCGGTTCTTACGGGATGCGAGACGGTACATCACCACTACCCCCGGCCGGGTCCGCCACCGCACGCGCGGGCTCGCGGCCGCCGCGTGCAACACGTTTACCACTACTACCCGGACGTCGAGATCTACTGGTGCCGCGATCTCGGCACATACACTGTTTTCCGGGGCGGCCAGTGGGTTGTCGTCAACAGGCGTCCTGCTAGATTGACCTCCGGACACAGACACGTGGTCATAAGGCCTGGCAACAACAGACCCTGGCGCAACCATACGCGCTACATGAAGAAATTCCCGCCCAAACAGCTCGCGAGACAACAACCCGGTCGCGGTAAGGGCAAGCAACTGGGAGCACCGGCGAAAGGCGGCGGCAAAGGCAAGCAGGCGCGACCACAGGCAAAAGGCCTCGGCGGGGGCGGCAAAGGCAAGCAGGCACGACCACAGGCAAAAGGCCTCGGCGGGGGCGGCCAGCGCAAGTAAGGCGTCCCCAACTACTGCAGCTTGAGAACGACAAGGTCTTTGAAACGGGCGCGGGGAAAGACAATCACTCTTTTTCCCGGACCTCGCTCACGAGGGAAGGTCTGTCCCATCAGTTTTGCTCCTGGTATCATATCCGAGGAGATTAGACAGTGGGGTGGACATTCCTGTCTGCCCGTGCCGCTTCAGGTCAGGCAGCGGGCTGGTGAAAGGCTACTTCTTCTCCCGGACCTCGCCGGCCACGCAAGTTGGATCATCACGCACTAAGATGATAATATCTGATGGTGGGGCAGACATTCCTGTCTGTCCCTGACCGCAAGGTCAGGACTACGAGGAGCGAGAGAACCTTGCCTGATCCCCGACTAAGAATCACGCGCCGCAGGCTCCCACACTGGCGCTTTCCTGGAGCGACCTATTTTGTGACTTTCAGGCTGCAGTCAGGCAAGCTCTCAGCGGAGGAGCGACGACTAGTACTGCAGCACATTCGCTCCGGGGACCCTCGGTTCTACGAGCTGCGCGCGGTTCAGGTCATGCCGGACCATGTTCACATGTTGCTGTACCCGGGTCCTGCAAGATCGCTGACGCAGGTTATGAAAGGTATTAAGGGTGTCACAGCCAGGAAGCTCAATGAGAAGAGAGGGACTAAAGGTCATGTCTGGCAGGATGAGTACTACGACAGGATCATGCGCGACAATGATGAGTTCGTGGAGAAACTCCAATACATGTTGCACAATCCACTTAAGTATGGGTTGATTGACGACCCATTACAGTACGACGGTTGGTATATGAAAGAGGTGGCAGACAGGAATGTCTGCCCCACCAACCGGGGAGAGTAGCGGGGGGCCATAGCTATGGGAAGGGAGAGACAAAAGAGAGAGGAGAGGTTCTATCTAGATAAGTTCTTGAACGCAATGATGTGGAGTGCGGAGGCCATCGAGCAGGACGAGTGTCCGGATTTTATCGTGACACTGGAGGGGCGTCGCATCGGCTTGGAAGCGACCATGTTCCACTCGGACGCCACAGACGCTAACGGCCGCCCCCGTCGCGCGATGGAAGAGGACTTGAACAGGCTCCTAGAGAAACTGATGAAGGCGGTGCGGGGGCACAGAGGGCTTTGCGGCGTGCACGGCTACCTGAAATTCAGGGATTTCCGACTTCCCCGACCTCAAGAGCGAGCGATATTCGTCCACGACTTGGTCAACCTCTCCGTGGCACAGCGTCCTGAACGAGGAGACAAGAGGGTGCTCTCTCTCGCGGAGCACTCAGCAGCCTACCCTGTATCAGCACGCTATCTTACGACCCTCAAGCTTGTGAACAAGGGTTTTGACGCCACTTGGAACCACAATCTTGGAGTAGCCTTCGCTGGTCCATCCGAGCGCGACCTTCCAGCCCGCGTCCAGGAGAAGGTGCGTAAGACGAAAAACTATAAGACAGAGCATGTGGACGAGCTGTGGCTGCTAATCGTGAGCGGAGAACTGCTCTCACAAGCCTCAAGAACAATATCCCCTGAGGAATTGAACGGTTGGGAAGACGTCACTACTCCATTGAACGAATCGTTGTACGATAAGGCTTTCCTTTTTCAGTACATGCGTGACCGCGTTCTGGAATTCGACCGATCCTCTGGTTGCTGGACAATTGCACAGAAAGGGCAGCCGTAGCAATGGTCGGTCTCATGGTGGGGCAGACATTTCTGTCTACCCGTGCCCCTCCAGGTCAGGCAGCGGGCTGGTGAAAGGCTACTTCTTCTCCCGGACCTCGCCCGCGACGCGGGCGTAGTCTCTGCGGCAAGCGCCGCATCGCGCCTTATTCAGCTCGTTGAACACAATCTTTCTGCCGCACGCGCACGCCCACCCTGAGACGCGCGCCGGCACACCCATCATCAGACCATGATCGGGTGCGTCGCGTGTAAGGACGGCGCCGGCGCCTATGAACGCGTACACGCCGACGGTTGTCCCGCACAATACTGTCGCGTTAGCGCCGATTGTGGCGCCACGTTTCACCAGCGTCTTTTGGAAACCGCCCTCTCTGTGACGAGGAAACGCGGCGCGCGGTGACAACTCGTTTGTGAACACGGTCGATGTCGCGACGAAAACGCTGTCCTCCAGCGTCACCCCTTCGTACAGAGAAACGTTATTCTGGATCTTGACGTTATCCCCTATGACAACGTTCCGGTCCACGAATACGTTCTGTCCGATCTCGCAGTTGCGGCCGATCCTGGCGCCCGACATCACGTGACAGAAGTGCCACACGTGCGTGTCGTCGCCGATCGAAGCGCCACTGTCGACGTGCGACGATGGATGAACGAAGTACCTCTCCTCGCTCACTATCCTGTCTCCTTCTCATCGCATCCTGGAAGAGGCATTTTTGAGCACCTCTCTTTCCTCCTCGGTAAGCGAGTCGATGCCTTGCGCGGCGATCTTGTCCAGTATGGCGTCCACTTTTTCGGGTGAATAACGGTCCGCTGGTTGCCGTTTCTGGCCACGCGGCGTCCTGACGCGTGAAGCGCTGCCCATATTCCCCGCGAAATTGTCGAATCGCGACCGCGTCGTATCGCTGTACCTCACGTACAGATATCCTAGGACCATACCGCCGAAATGCCCCAGATGCGATATATTACCGCCCTCTGAGCGGCTAATCAGCGAAAGAAACGTGATCGCGGCAATGCCGATTGCGAGATGTTTCGCTTTGAGAGTTACAGGAAACACGAAGAACAGCAGCAACGTGATGGGCCTGTTCGGGAAAAGCATCGCGAACGCCACGAGCACGCCAAGGACTGCACCGGACGCGCCGATGGTAACCGTTTGAGGTCCGCTGAGCAGCAGGATGAACAGACCTGCACCTACCCCGGTAAGAAAGTAGAAGAAGAGGAACCGCCGCGTTCCCCACGTCCGCTCCACATCGCCGCCGAACATCCATAGAACGAACATGTTCCAGACGAGATGCAGTAGGCCGCCGTGAACGAACAGGTATGTGAGCGGCTGCCAAATCATGAACTTCTGGAAAACGCCCGGCCGACTCAATCCCAGTATGAAATCAAGCGAGATTCCGGACCCTTTGGCGGCCACCATCAGGATGCTCTGCAGCAACAGCACGGCCACAAAGGCGATCGCGTTCGCAAGCAGGAGCAGCCGCACTCCAGGGGTTATCCCGACCCGGAACTGCCAGCCCGAACGGTGATCTTCCTGATAGTAATGAGGTCTTGTCATTCAACCTGCTCCGGAGGCCTGCGTATGCGTCCCATCCTGCTTATCGGACCGTAAATGAACACCGCGCGACCCACTATGTCGGACCTTGGCACGGAACGGCGCCATAGACTGCTGTCGCTCGAGAAATTCCTGTTGTCTCCCAGCACGAAATAATGGTCCTCCGGGACAACCTCCGGGTCGTACTTGTACACGGGAGGCTCTTTGACGTAAGGTTCGTACAGAACCTCGCGGTTGACGAAAACCGCCCCGGGTAGTATTGCGACCTCGTCACCCGGCAACCCTATGACGCGTTTGACATCGTACTGTTCGGGATCCTCGGGATCCATGAATACGATAATATCAAGCCTCCTCGGCGCGCGCGCCGGATGACCGTAGTTCAGTGTGACGATGTAATCATATTGCATCAATGTCCGCTCCATCGAGGTCGATGGAATGAGGAAGAACCGCATGCCCCGCCACGCAAACAGGTAGAGGAGAAAATAGCACACTACGAGCAAAACGACGTACCCGACCGTACGTTTCGTCGGGCGCGTTTCGGGCGACGTTGGCGTTTTCTTTTGCACCATCTCCCACCTCGGTTCCCTCAGAAAGTCGGATGTGCGGGCTGGACAGCGAGTTTACGTTTCTTCACGACAGACCTCAAGGAGTGATTACGGCGTGATCCGCACCTTTCATATTCAAAGTCCTGCAAATTGCCCGGATCAAACGATATCAGAAGCGGCGCGCGGTGTCAACCGCACGGTGTAACCCGTTTGCCGCGAATATGCGTTCTAAGAGGTGAGTCGACGAATCAGTTGACAGGGCTGCAAACCGGAATTATAATTATCCGTGTGAGTTCTGTTGAGATGTAGCGAATTGGAGGAGAGTTGTTGGAGGGACTGATAGAAATGTGGGCAAAACTAAGGCTGAATCTGGTACGTTACAAGGCGATGACTACGGTGTTGTTCCCACGCGTAGTTCTGGTACTGTTGGCGGGTGTGGTGTTGCACGGATGTATTCGGGTCAGCCTTGAAGGGCTGCCCGACGCGGTGGAAACGGCCATGAAACGGTCAATGGTCCGCCACAAGACTGAAATCATCGGGAAGGTGAAAGGCGGCGTTGACGCGTTGGCTGTTGCTCGGATGAAGCAGCTCAACGCGGCTGAGCGAGTATACGGGAAACCGATACGTTTCAAGGGTCTCCCGGACCCCAACCCTATGAAGTTGGGCTTTTTCTTTAAGTCTAGGCGTGACTTTAGATCTTACGAGATAGTAGACGTGAGAGATACTGGGTCGTTGCTCAAAGACCCTTATGAGGTGATTGTCAAATACAATTACGACGTGTGGGAAACGCGGAGGCGGTCGTCGGGAGATCCAGCGTCCGGGAACCTGGTGAGAAGGGACACTGACTTCCAGAGGACCGAACAGAAGGGTTCTCTACGGTTCCTTTACAGATTCAATCCCGATCTGGACTGGAACCGCGAACCAGGCATAAGGCTTCTGACAGGGGTAGCGCTGTCTCCGGCACCCGAGTCCGTCGCCGCAGCGCCAGTTGAAGCGCCGCCACCGGCCACGCCGCCCGAGCAGCAGGCCCCTCCGGGGCTAGACGACCTGCCTGTTCCTCTGACGCAAATTGGAGGCGAGGGGGGCTCGCCACCGAGCGTTTTGATCGAGGGGTTGCGGTCATCGCCGCTTTTGAAAAACCGTCCACGCCGTAAGCGTACCCTGGATTAGGGCGTACATTATACCTCCCAGGAGGAGTCTGCCGGCGCCCCCGAACACCAGCGTCAAGAGGTATAATCTGCCAACTCTGACTGGGCATAAAACGTGCCGAGTGTCGAATACCGCATGGTTGCGGGCCCCGCTCAACGATTGGAGCAGATTCAGCGCCCTGCTGTCGTACATCGTTACGATAAGGTCGCTTTTTTTTTCGCGAATCGCTCTGAGAAGCCGCACACACTCCGGGAAGTCCTTCACAACGCGAAGCTTGTTTTTCGTCATTTCAATCACATTATCGAGAAGCCCCGGTTCGGCCAACGGTTCCGCAATGGACGGCGGCGCCACAGCGGTGAGCTTTGCCCGGGGAAACTGCTGTTTGAGCTCGTGCACAGCAGCCTCGAAATGTGTCCCTATCGAGCAGAACAGCGTCACGCGCTCCGCGTCTATGTCCTGCATTCTTCTCGGCGGCTGTCTCATGAGGAACCACCCCTAACCTGTCTGCGCTTCGCGAGAACCTCGTCCAGTACTGGCGGAATATGTTTCCCGACGATCTTCGGCCAGTGAAAATTCTGCTCCACACGCGCTCTGCCACGTTTTCCCATCTGGAGCCTCAGCTCGTAGTCGTTGAGCAGCACGCGTAACTTGTCCGCCAGGGCTACAGGATCGTCCGGCGGAACGAGGAATCCCGTTTCACCGTCCACAACACTATCCGCTAAGCCACCGACCCTGGATGCCACAATAGGTCTGCCGCAAGCCATCGCCTCAACGGCAACCATCCCGAACGGTTCCGCCCAGAGCGACGGCGCCACACATATGTCGGCACGGGAGTTAAGATCTGCAAGCTCGTCGTGCGCGTGCCACCCGATCGCCTCGACTGTCTCGTCGTTCATCGTGACGTCGTCGTGAGTCACCCAAACCTTGAAATCGTGGCGCTCTTGGCGAAGTATGTTCGCCGCTTGGCGCAAGACGTGAAGCCCCTTTCTCTCGTCCGCGACCCTCCCGCTCATGAATATGTACTTCGTGTCCTGACCGCCTTTCCGAGGCGGTTCTGAGTAGCGGAACCGCTCGACGTCGACGCCGCCCGGAACGACATGTACGCTGTCGTGATAAGGCGTGAACAGGTCGCGCGTCATCCTGTTGTACACGATCAGAGAATCGCACGCGTCTATGGCGGACCGAACGAGCTTGTAGTATCCCGGAAGGAAGGCCAGGGCCGCGACAAACTCGTGACTCCACACGTCGTGGCGCCATCGCAGTATTGGATCGCGCATAGCCTCCATCGCGCACCGCATACAGTACACAGGAGTCTTGAGATAATGCGTGTCACATATTCTCCCGTCACGAAACAGCATGTAGTACCGCGGGCAGAACATCTCGTACGTGTAGAACCGCGCGATGACGGGGTAGTCCGCGAAGGCGCGAATGAGAAAAGGTTTGAGAAAGTAGCTGTCGCCGAAAAACACGATATCAGGCGAGTAACTGTCGACCGCTTTGCGGAAACGTTTTGGAACCGAAAACCTGTTGAAGGTTCGGTAGGTAAGCTCCACTTTCTCCACCGGGAACTCGAGCAGTTCTTCGTCGACCGTACCGCGCTGCCACGCCCACGAGCAGTTTGCCGAAAAGAGCCGCACGTCGTACCCCAGCCGTGTCAGCCCCGTGGCTGTCTCCTTCAGGTCCAGACAACCGCCGCCGTGAGGCGGCCAGGAGAACATCAGGTCAACTATCGCTATCTTCGTCATCGCATTCCGACCTCAGGGGTAACGGCAAGGACTTCGGCGAAAACCTTCGACGGCGGGTCGGGCGTGCACATCAGCCCGGATACAGGCTGAAGTCCACCACCATGCTCTTGGGCGTGACGCCCATATCGTTCAGGAGCTCAACGATCTGCCATTTACGGTCCCCGGGGATATCAAAGCATCTCGGCTCGATCTTCAGGTCAGTGTGATAAAGAGCCGACCGCACTATGCCGAGCTGACCAAAAACATACGTAGTGAACGCCGCCAGCCGCACGCTCTTGTTGAAGTTGAAATTCAGATACTCGGCAAGCTGTATGGCCAACTGCCGGACGCTAAACCTGCCTTCGCACCTGCCGAAGTACGCGTTCAGAAAACGCCAGCTATCATGGAGTCTGTGCGCAAGTTCGTCGCGGGTGTTGCGCATGTTGAACTCGGTATAAAGCGCGCTCCACGTTGCAAGCAGATACAGGTAGTAGTGGTGCGCTTCGAGCTGATGGATTGTGCGTGTCGGCACGTCCTCCAGAAGCGAGTCAGGCACGAAATTGATCTTGTGATGAAACCGCTCTTCCGGATCGTCGAGGAGCACCACACCGAGATCGGGTGCTTCCTCGTGAAGTCGCGTGCCCGGGTACGGGGTGGAGAACTGGCCCATGTACAGCGGAAACGGGAACGGGTGAAAATGCTCGTACCAGTGGTAGCCCTCCTGAGCCTCGTCGAGAAACTCTCTTTGCAGATAGTACCCCGTGATCGACTCGCCCGGATTGAACGCCATGCACGTGTACAGCGGGTACAGTCCCGCTTTTCTCTGGTTCATCAGTGCGATGTGGTTCTCGTTGACTCCCTGATTCTTTCGAATATGGAGCAGCGTGTCGGGATTGGCGCTCTCGATCCCTATCTCTATACCGACACATCCGGCCCTTTTCATGAGCTCGAGCAGCTCAGGATGTTTGTTGAGATGTTCGGATCGGTCGAGGCCGATCCATTTGACATCAAGCTCCCCCTCGATGATGCGATCGCACACACCTCTGATGTAATCCGGCTTGAGCGTAAGGTTGTCGTCCCAGAAGTGGAAGTAGTTGATACCGTACTGCTCGATCATCGCCTTCATCTCGGCCACAACGTTCTCGGGTGAGCGCCACCTCACGCGGCGTTTCCACATGAGAGGCGACGCACAGAACGAACATTCGTACGGACAGCCGCGCGACCCGACAATAGGCATCCTATCGCCGCCGACGACGTGCAGCGGCATCTTGTACTGTTCGATCGGCAGGAGGTGCCACGCCGGAAACGGCAGGACGTCCAGATCTTGAATGAACTCCCTGGGCTCCGTTCTTACAACCTGTTCGTCTCTCTTGTATGCCAGACCGCGTATCGAAGAGGGATCCGTTCCTTCTCTGAGTGCCTTGATGAGCTCGTGAAACGTGATCTCTCCCTCGTGCAACACGAGATAGTCGGCCGACTCCAGCGCCTCCTCCGGAACCGCTGTCGGCTGTACTCCGCCATGCACGACGACGGTGTCCGGGCACCGCGATTTGATCGCCAGACTCACGTTGCGCGCAAACTGTGCCTGCACCGCCCAGTAGCCTATCCCGACGACGTCCCACTTGCGCTCGGCGATCTTCGTGACCGTCTCCCAATAGTTCAAGCTCTGCACCTGAGCATCGAGAATGCCGACGTTCACGTCGGGCATCTTATCGATCAGGTACGATGCAAGGTAGGAGATTCCCAGCGGTATGATCCTCTTGTGCCGTTCGTTGCCGGGAAGCGGCACCTGAACGAGCAGCACGCTGAATCGCTCCTTATCGTCCGGGTACTGCGTCTTGAGCACGATCGGGTCGCCCGGCAGCCGCACTCGCGGCAGCGGGAACTTCCTGTAGTACATTCGACGCAGCTTGTGGGCAATTCGGCTCTCGCCTATCAGCGAAGACAGCCCACTCCTGATTGCCCACTTACGAATAGAGCGCAGAAAACCCGACTTCATTCTTTCCGATGTTATGTTCAATTCCTATTCCCCCGATTCGGAAGCCTATCATGCTCCGTCACAACAACAGTCCTACTCATTACATAGTATCTTAGCAGAAAAGACCTCATGCCGTCCCGGCTCCAGTACACCGGCGCCTTCCGGATACTGTTTCACACCCTGTATCACACGTGCCGTTTCCAGGCTGCCGGCATTGGCTGCCATGGCTATCCACGGCGCCTCGAACGAGATGCGAACCGTGCGCGGGCGGTTCCCGGCGACATCTGTGCATCCGGCCTCTGCAAAGGCGCCCGGCTTGAGCACCTTGGCCAAGTGCGTCCACTCACCAATCCTCGGCGCGAACGGCGGGAAAGCCCCTGATTCGTGGGCGGTTGCCCAAGCGTCATATTCCGGCGAGAGCATCGCGTTAACGACCAGCTCCTCAACATGCAACCTCTCTCTGACGTCGAGACAGATTTTCCACTCGAGCGTACCGTCCTCACACGTTCTCAGCGTCCATTCCTGGACCACGGGCAGCCTCAACATCGTTCCTGCCGCCCTCAATTCGTTCGGAGAAACTTGCTCAACACGCCAGCGCCCCTGCACTGACTCGTCCCACAGATCGCCGCTGCGGATTGAAAAGAAAACGCAACGGTCTCGGGTTACCTCGTTGTCTCGCCACAGAAGGCGGATCTTCCCCCTGTCAAGCACGGCATTGAGGTTGCCTGCCCGCACCATTGTGCCTCGGTACACTTCCGTGAGCCGTTCTTGGACAAGCTCCTCGGACCTGTCCAGGTGTATCATTACCGAAGCGAACGACTGCCTCCCGGGAAGAAGTTCTTCGTGATCTCCCGGGTGCAGCTCCAGCACCTGTAACACTCTCGAATTGAGCGCATAGCTGCTGTTTATCACGTGAAAAGCCACCTTCGGCGCCAACATCTCCGCCTCAACCGAGACCACCGGCGAATCGGGCCCCACCTCTTCAGGTGCTGCCACCATGAACTTGACCTGCTCGTCCCGGTGCGACAAATGTATCCATTCGGTCTCATCAGGATGAATTGTCGGGAACTTGCCCGACTCCTTTTCCGTGAACCATCTCGTGTACTCGGTGGGCAGTATCAGTGAGATATGTCGCCGCGACACGACGGTATCATCTTGGACCTCCATCTCGACGGACCAGCGAATGGCTGTAGGGCTTTCCAACTTGATCCGCCATATCTGGCAGATCGGTATCCTTCTGGATATTCCTATTGCGACCAGCTCAGTGTCCGAATGTGACTCAAGACGCCATTGCGCTGTCGACGAATCGATCCACATTCCCCGAGACAAGATGGAACTGTACGCCCCATGCCCTCCTGTTATTTCCCTGTCGTCCAGGAACAGGCGGAAACTGCCTTCTTCGAACGCCAAACTGAGGTTGCCGTTTTTCAGGATAGCCCTTCGTTCGCGACGGGCTTCCTTGAGGCGCTTTCGGATGAGCTCCAACGGTTGTCCGAGGTCGATCCTGGCCGAGACAAAGAGTTCCTTGCCGGCCGAGAGTTCACGCACGTCGCCGGGACGTAATTCAACGGTCTGCAGCACCCTGGAGTTGAGGGTGTAGTCGCTGTTCAGCACCAAGAGCGAACTCAGCGGTGCGCGGTCATCCGTCTCCCAGCACACAGACGGAAGTCCAGCTTCGTCCTCGCCGGCCGTCGCTCCTATGATCTTAACGTGTTCGTCACGCTGAAACACCGGTGTCCACCGCGTATCGCCGGGATCTATTCTGGGAAACTCGCTTTCTCTGAGCTCGGTGAACCACTTCGTATACGAGGTCGATAGTACCAGAGACGCATGCCGCCCATTGACTTCTGCACCGGCCTCAGCCTCTATTTCCACATTCCACAGCACCGTCGACGGTGCCTCAAGCTTGATCCGCCACGTCTGGCTGACCGGTATTCTCGTGTACGTGCCGGTGGCTACCAGTTCCGTGTCGGTGCACGTCTCGACGTGCCAGTTTGCCCCCGTGGATTCGTACCAAATCCCGCGCGACAAGACCGAGGTGTGCCCTCCGTGTGCTCTGGTTAACATCTGGCCGTCACTGAAAAGCGCGATCTTGCCGTTATTGAAAATGAGTTCGAGCGAACCTGCTTTCAGGAACGCAATTCCCTCTTGCTTGCCGATGGTATGCAGGTAGAAGTTTATCGTTCTTTCAGCCGACCCCTTCTCCATTATCCTTCCTTCACGCAGGAGGATGACTCTGTCGCACAGCTCGTTCACTATGTTAAGGTCGTGCGACACGAACACGATGGTCTTGCCGGAGCCCTGCAACTCGCGTATCTTTGCGCGACACCTCTGCTGGAACTCCTCATCCCCCACCGCGAGAACCTCGTCAACGAGGAAGATGTCCGGGTCGGAATTAATTGCCACGGCGAATGCCAGCCGCACGTACATTCCCGAAGAGTAGTCTTTTACAGGAACGTCTATGAATCGTCCAATTCCAGCGAACTCCTCGATTTTGCCGAAATTACGTTCTATCTCTTCCTTCTCTATCCCCAATATCGCGCCGTTCAGGTAAACGTTCTCGCGGCCCGTCAGATACGGATGAAATCCGGTGCCAAGTTCCAGCAGCGAGGCGACTCGACCCTGTACCGACACCTCCCCTTCTGTACATTCCGTGACTCCTGCGATGATCCTCAGTAAAGTGCTCTTGCCCGAACCGTTTGGCCCTATAATGCCCAACGATTCTCCGGCTTCGACGTCGAATGTTATGTCCCTTAGCGCCCAGAACTCCTCGGTTTGACGTCTTCTCAGCAGGCGACGCACAAGCTCGTTAGTGAACATGCGTGTCTCTCGCCGCAGCCTGTACTTTTTGCCAACGTCTCTTATGGAAAGCACACTCATCTCTATACAAAATCCGCCAATACGCCCCGTCGACGACGGAAAATCACCGTGCCGATAATGAGCGATAGGAACGCTGCCGCGAACAACGTGAGCACAAGAGAGGCATCCGGGAACCGTCTCTCGAGGAAGATCTGCCGCATCGAAACGACGGTGGCCGCCATCGGGTTCGCCATATATATGCGGTAGACAAGCTCCGATACCTCGGGTTGGATCACCTGATCGTGAGGGTAAAAGATCGGCGTTCCCCACCACCAAACCAGCAGGAGCACTTCCACAACGAACGCCACGTCCCGATAAAACACGTTGAGACTGGAGACGGCAAGACACATACCTACAACGAACAGGATTTCGCCGATGATTATCAAGGGCGCACCGATTATCCACCATATGCTTGGTTTCACCCCAAATGCGAGTAGGAAACATAGTAACACCACAAGTGCTATGAGAAAGTTTAGAGAGTTCGCCATCACCCTTGCCAGAGGGATGATCTCGCGCGGAAAGTAAACCTTTTGAATCAACCCTGCATTGTCCACAAGCACGCCCGGGCTCCGCGACAAGGAGTGCGCCATGAAGTTCCACGGGATTAGCGCACAAAGCAGCCACACCGGAATCAAGTCCTTATCGACGGATTCCTCCCAGCGAAGGCCAATTTTCTTCAGTACGAAGCTCAGAACCAACATTAGTAACAACGGGTTCAGAACCGTCCACAGGAAGCCCAGCGCAGCCACCTTGTACCTGATCTTGAACTCCTTTGAGGCGAGGCTCACTAACAGCTCGCGATGCTGAACCATATCGGTCACAAAACCGCGAATTCCACCTAAAGCCATTCGATCAGAACCCTCAAGTACGCTTGTAACTTCATTAAGTACCTGATTTTACGAATAAACGCATTGCCGTTCAGTGTACCAGAATCTCCTCCTTATTGTCAAGGGTAACCGCCCTTCCAACCTGCTCCGGAACGAGAGAACAGAACAGATAGTGAAGCGCGTACGGCTGGAGTATCAACGGTGTAGGAGGATCTTATAGTCCTTGACATCAGCCTCGCTGTCAGGAAGCCTTGGGCTATCATCAACGCCCACCTCTCGCTCGACGCTGAGTATATCAGGCTCGTGGTGAGGCCGCAAGAAGCTGCCATGGCGCAAACGTAACAGGTATGTACTGAGAGTCCGACATCGCGCGAGCTTGCCTATTGACTCTTGTAACGGTAATGTATTAATGTGTGGACGGTTCCAATGACGGTTGGAGGACGTGTGGCGATGACGCCGTCTTCAGATTTGGAACCGGCAGGGGGTCGATTCACATGATGTTCTCCGAAAAGCTTAGGGTTATCAAACACGCCCAGTGTGCGCCGTCGTGGTATCAGATCGGTTTCGAAGCGCCTCACTTTGCCGCGGAAAGCGTCGCGGGCCAGTTCTTCATGCTGGAGGTGGGCGGCGAGGGAACCGATCCGCTTCTGCGTCGCCCAATGAGCCTGTATCGGTTAATCCGCGATGCGGAGGGAAATCCAACCGGCTTCGAGCTGCTCTACAAGGTGGTGGGCCGGGGAACCGCGTTGTTGAGCAGAGTATGCGCCGGCGATACTCTGGGTGTTCTCGGACCGCTGGGACGAGGGTTCAAGATAGCGGAAGGTGCGACGGAGCACCTCATAGTGGCCGGGGGCACCGGAGTGGCCCCCATGGTCGCTCTGGCGGATGCGTTCGTGCTGTCCGGAATCAGACCGAAAGTGTTTTATGGCGCAAAGAGCTCCACGGAACTCCCTTGTATGCAGGATTTTGATACACGCAATGTGGATCTCGCAGTGTTCACGGAAGATGGCTCGCTTGGGGCGAAAGGATTTGTGACCCTGGGACTTGGAGAATCGCTTTCCGCCGCCGTGAAGACGGAAGTCAGCGAACATAGAGCGGCGGTTTACGCCTGTGGCCCGCACCAAATGCTTGCTGCGGTGGCCCGTCTGGCGGAACGGGCGAACGCCCCTTGCCAGCTGTCGCTAGAGGCAAGAATGGGGTGTGGGCTCGGTGCGTGCATGGCGTGCGCGGTGCGTGGAGCGAGCGCGGAGACAGGGAAGGAACCGCATTACTTCCGAGTATGCATGCAGGGCCCTGTCATTGACAGTCGACGCGTATCCTGGGGGGACGATTCGTGACGGAAAGGGAGAAGTCGCTCGTGCCCGACACGACGGTTTCAATCGCCGGAATGCAGTTGAAGAATCCCGTTCTTGTCGCATCCGGCACGTTTGGATACGGAATCGAGTTCGCACAAGTGCTCGACCTGCAACGTCTCGGCGGCATAGTGCTCAAGACTATCACCCTTGAACCGCGCGCGGGAAACCCGCCGCCGCGCATAGCAGAGACGCCGTCAGGCATGTTGAACTCGATCGGATTGCAGAACGTGGGCGTTGACGCGCTGCTCAAGGAAAGGCTGCCGCTTCTGGCCCAATACGATTCACCGATAATCGCCAATATCCATGGGGAAACTGCTGAAGAGTTCGTGGAGCTGGCAGGCAGGCTTTCCGGACATCCGCAGATTTCGGGGATAGAGATGAATCTTTCTTGCCCGAACGTATCAGGACGAGGCAAATCCGTAACCGACCTGGTGGCTCAAGACGCTCAGGCAACGAGCCGGTACACTGAGGCCGTGCGCAAAGTCACCGGACTACCGCTCGTTGTGAAACTGTCCCCGGCGGTAACATCGATTGCGGAGATAGCGGTCGCGGCGGAAAACGCGGGTGCCGACGCGGTTTCGCTGATTAACACGATACCCGGGTTGGTCGTGGATGTGGAGAGGCGACAACCGTTTCTGGGTGGTGTGACGGGCGGCCTGAGCGGGCCCGCCATCCGCCCGATTGCCGTTCGCATGGTTTGGGAAGTCGCGCGGGCTGTCAGCATACCTGTTATAGGTATGGGCGGCATACGTTACGAGAGTGACGCGCTCGAATTTCTCATCGCGGGCGCTGCAGCGGTCGCCGTCGGCAGCGCAAGTTTCGCCGACCCGAGAGCAAGCATCGATATCGTTGATGGAATTACGAAGTACATGGAGCGAAACGGCATCAAGACCGTGGCCGAACTCACGGGCAGCCTGGAGCTGCCGTCCTGAGACCGGGTTCTCAGGCCGGACACGGCCCGCTGGATTGTCGTACGTCGTGCGAGGTGTCCTATGCTGAGCGGAGAAGAGATACTCAACGTTTTTGAGGATTGCGGCGCGCTGCTGAGAGGTCATTTCGTGCTCACCAGCGGCAGGCACAGCCCCAAATTCCTCCAGGCGGCGCTGGTGCTGCAGCATCCCGACAACGCGAAGCTGCTCGCGGAAGAGTTGGCTGCCAGGTTCGTTTCGGAACGCATTGATCTCGTTGTGGGACCTGCAGTCGGGGGCATCATCCTGGCCCACGAGGTTGCTCGGGCTCTTGGCGTGAGCGGATGTTACTCAGAAAAGGAGCGCGATAGTATGGTTATTCGGCGCGGGTTTACCGTCCCGCCCGGCACGGGGGTTGTTGTCGTTGAGGATGTCGTTACGACGGGCGGGTCGGTGAGAAAGACCGTTGAACACCTGCGCGAAAGAGGTGCGCAAGTGTGTGGCATCGGCGCTCTTGTGGACAGAAGCGGCGGAGCGGCTGAGTTTGATGTGCCGTTCCACGCGCTGGCTGAGCTCGCGATCGACACCTACGACCCAACAGACTGTCCTCTGTGCCGAAGCGACATTCCTATCGTTGAACCGGACGCCCGGCGCGGTTGAGTCCAAGCCGGTTGCATCTCCCAATTCCGCACACCCGTGCGGCTCTAGGAAGAACGTGCCGGCGACACAAGCTCCACGCCTGACACCTCAGAAAATCGGCGGAATTCACTTTAGGGAGAATGGGCAAGCTCCGGTGTACGCTTTGACAGCCGCACGCACTACGTGATAGAATACCTAGGTTTGCACCGGCTAACTAGTTTCGCCCATCTCTATCTCGGTTAAGGCAGATGAACCCAAGAGAAAAACCAGCTCTGGACAGCAAGCACGTTGAAGAGAAGACCCGCTCTCTCGCGGACCTCCATCCGGGAGATATTGCCGACGTTCTGGAACACATGGATGCTGAAGAAGTGCGTCAGGTGTTCGACCTTCTCGACGCGGAGACCGCTTCAGCGGTACTGCTGGAGCTCGAAGACCAGGCCAAGCAGGAGCTCGTCGAGAAGCTGAGCGAGAAGCGGCTCGCAGAGGTGGTGAAGGAGATGGAGTCGGACGATGCGACCGACCTCATCGCGGAGCTGCCGACCGAGCTCGCTCGTGACGTACTGGAAAAGATCAGCCCCGAGGATAAGGAGGAGGTCGAGGAGCTTCTCAGGTACGGCGAGGAGACCGCCGGCGGGTTGATGCAGTCGGAATACGTCGCGGTCGAAACGTGTCTGACCGCTGCCGGAGCTATCGAGAAACTGCGTCAGAACGCAGATTACGTCCAGCACGTCCATAACGTGTTTGCAGTGACCTCGAACGGACATTACGCCGGTACGATACATCTGTATGAGTTGGTCACGGCCGATCCCGACGCGCCGATAGAGTCGCTCGTGGATAAGGACGTTCCCACCGTGAACGTAAACCTCGATCAGGAGGAGGTCGCGAAATTGTTCAAGCGGTACGACCTGATCTCTCTGCCGGTTGTTGAAGGTGACAGCAAACTTGTCGGGCGCATCGTGGTGGACGACATCGTTGACGTGATCGACGAGGAGGCATCCGAGGACATTTACAGGATGGTCGGTCTGGATGAGGACGAGAAGGTTTTCGAACCTGCGTTCGCCTCGGTCCGTAAGAGAATCCCGTGGCTGTTGCTGAAGCTCGCAGCCGTATCATGTGCGTCGGCGGTCGTGCTCGCACACAAAAAGACGATAGAAGGGTTTCCAGTTCTCGCCGCTTTCCTGCCGATAGTCGGCGGCATGGGCGGTGATGCGGGTACGCAGACCTTTACGATGATCATTCGCAATCTTGCGCTCGGTACAGTCAATCTGAGTGACACGCGCAGGATGTTGCTTAAACAGTTACTTGTAGCGATGCAGCTAGGTGTGCTCGTGGCAGTTGTGGCGGGCGGCGCAGTGTTCGCGCTGGGAACGGTTCTGGGGAGGGATTCAAGGTTGGGCGCTGTCCTCGCGGCTGCGTTGATGCTGAATTTCCTCATCGCCGCTGCGGCCGGTACCCTTGTTCCGCTCATGTTGACCAAACTGAAGGTGGACCCTGCGGTTGCCTCCGGTTTATTTGTGACGTTTCTGACTGACTTGCTTGGCTTTGTGTTCGTGCTCGGACTTGCCTCAGCCATGATGAACTGACTCGTACCCGGGCCGACTATGCTGGCGCAGGCTTGCAGCAGCACGGACACGCTAACAGTGGAAAGACTGCGATAGCGGGAAGCGAAAGACGCCGCCGTGCGTCGCGTCTTACTGGAGGTTTTGAGGTGAAGATAGCGCTGATTTCAGATATTCATGCTAACTCCGAGGCTCTTGACAGGGTGCTGCTCGAGATCGTGGAGCGAACGGTGGATGCCATAATATGTCTTGGCGACATTGTGGGGTACAACGCTGACCCTAACGCATGTGTGGATGTCGTAAAACAGTCAAGCATACCGTCGTTGCTGGGCAACCACGATGCCGTGGCATGCGGGCTCGAGGAGGCGTTGGGATTCAACGTGCTGGCGCGTGAGGTGGCTGACTGGACGAGCAATCAGTTGACGGACGACAATAGAATCTTCCTTCGCGACCTCTGTCCCGAGCAAGTTGTGGACGCGGAGTTTCTTGCCGTGCACGGCGCGCCGTCCAATAGAGATAGGTACTTGTTCTCCATCGAGGATATCCGACCGGAGTTCGACTATTTGAGACAGCAAGGGGTGTCCCTGTGTTTCTTCGGTCACACTCATTGTCAGGGCATCTTCTCGGAGGACGGACCTTGTGTGCCGGATGACGACGGCCATTTCAGACTGGAAGAGGGCAGACTTTTCTTCGTGAACCCGGGCTCGGTGGGGCAGCCGCGCGACGGCGACGCACGGGCCGCGTTTGCCATCTACGATGGAGAGAGTCGTGACGTCGAGCTGCTCAGGGTCGAGTACGACTGGAAAAGGACGGCGGACAAGGTCAGGCAAGCCGGCTTGCCGCGGTTTTTGGCGGAACGGTTGATGGAAGGACGGTGACGGTTACCACGGAAGAGGGTGGCTCCATGACACAAGCAAGAAGCGCGTCCACGACTCGCAAGACGAAGGAGACGCAAATCTCGGTCGAGTTGCGCATTGACGGCGAGGGAAACGCCGATGTTGACACCTCGGTGCCTTTTCTCGATCACATGCTCCAGCTCGCGGCAAAACACGGATTCTTCGACCTGAAAGCGCATGCGCGCGGGGACACTCAGGTCGACGCTCACCACACTGTGGAGGATGTCGGCATTACCTTGGGCGAATCGTTGAACAAAGCGCTCGGCGAGAAGAAGAACGTTGCGCGGTACGGAACCGGTCTGGTGCCGATGAACGAGTCGCTCGCTGAGGTGTGCATCGATCTTTGCGGACGAGCTCACCTCGTTTACAGCGTTGACCTGCCGCGCGACAAGGTCGGCGAGTTCGACGTGGAACTCGTACAGGAGTTTTTCAGGGCGTTCGCGACGTCGAGCGCCGCTACCTTGCACATAACGCTTCGCTACGGCACCAACGTCCATCACAGCATAGAGGCGATCTTTAAGGCGTTCGGAAGAGCACTGGACGCCGCTGCGTCTCTTGATGAGCGCGTAAAGGGAGTGCTCTCCACCAAAGGGACTTTGAAATAGCTAGACAATGATCGCGATAGTCGATTACGGCGCCGGCAACCTTCGCAGCGCCCAGAAAGCCTTCGAACGAAACGGCGTTGAAGCACTTGTCACGGACGACCCCGAAACCATAAGACAGGCGGCCGGTGTGGTGCTGCCCGGCGTTGGAGCGTTTCGAGATTGCTACGACGGCATCGCTTCGCGGGGGCTCACCGACGTCGTTCGCGAGACTATACATACGGACAAACCGTTTCTCGGAATCTGCGTCGGCCTGCAACTCCTGTTCACGGAAAGCGAGGAGGGAGGCCTGCACCCGGGGTTCAACATAATAAAGGGCTCAGTACGGCGTTTTTCGGCCAGCGAGGAGAGAAAAGTTCCCCACATGGGGTGGAATCAGATCGAGATCCTGCGCCGGGATTGCCCCTTGTTCGAAGGCGTGGAATCGGGCGATTTCGTTTACTTCGTCCACTCATACTACGTCATACCGTCTGAAGAAGACGTCATCGCTGCCGTTACGGATTATGGGGTCAAGTTCTGTTCCGCCGTTTGGAGAAGAAACCTGTTCGGGGTTCAGTTCCATCCTGAAAAAAGCCAACACCTTGGACTGAGAATACTGGCTAATTTTGCCCGAATCGTCCGTAACGCAACGCACAGCTCGGCATAATAGGAGGCACCATGGCGAAGCGCAAGAAACGGATCACGACGCGTCATCCCGAGCAGTTCGAACAGCTGGACGAGGAGTTGTCTAAAGCGCTCGACAACCTTGCTCAACGCAACAAGGAAACGGAAGCGTCGCTGGGCGAGTTCGGCTTGGACGAGCCGGATCCGGACCCTGCGGACGACGCACACGAGGCCCAAGGGGAAAACAAGGAGGACGAGACTGTACAATGATGGTCCCCGCCTGAGCCGGAGTGCGGCTCAGGCCTCTGGTCTGCCTGTCCTCTGTACCGCGCGACTCCCTCGTAGAACGATCTTGTCAGTAAAACCTCTTTCGAATGTGGTCGGTGTGGTGCAGATTGCATCCGAACGGTGACCGGTTGGCTCATCAGGAACCTCAACGGGTGGGTTTGGTTGCCAGGCCGTAACTGGTTATCCCGGCGCCGTGCGCTGCGTCCAGGACCCGGATAACCCGACCGTATTCCACGACCTTGTCGCCCTTGATCAGCAGGAGTTCGTCCTTACCGACCTCCTTGACCTTGTTCGCGAGAACGGTGGGAAGCTCCTCGAAGGTTACCGGAAGTTCATTCACAAACAACGAGTTGTCTGCCGCTATGGTGACGGTCAGCTTGTGCTTCTCCTGCTCTCTTGTCGTTTTCGAGTCCGGAAGTTCCACCCTGATCCCGGGCTGCACTATGAAGGTGGAAGAAAGCATGAAGAATATGATGAGCTGAAGCACGACGTCCACGAGCGGCGTCAGCTCGAGACTGCCTCTGAACTTTGTACGACCGGAAGCGCGCCGTTCAAACTTCATAGTTCTTCTCGCCCTCCGTCAGCAGTTCCACGAGCTCAGACGAGCTGATCTCCATGTCAAGTATCATATTGTCGACTTTGGCCACAAAGTAGTTGTAAAGCACCAGCGTGGGGATCGCTACGACCAGACCGGTAGCGGTCGTCACAAGAGCGTTTCCTATTCCTTCCGCGAGGTCCGACGGGTTGACGATGCCCATCTTCGCCTGAATCTGGTTGAACGCTTTGATCATCCCGGCCACCGTGCCAAGAAGGCCGAGCAATGGCGAGACGCTCGCGACCGTCGCAAGTACGCCGAGATACCGCTCCAAGCGCGGAATCTCCAGCTGACCGGCGTCCTCTATCGCCTCGCGGATGTCCCGTCTTCTGCGTCCGTGTTTCAGCATACCGGCCTTGAGTATTCGAGCGATGGGACCCGGCGTTTTCTCGCACAGCTTTATCGCCTCCGCAATGTTGTTTTGCCGCAGTACGGTCCTGATCGTCCCCATGAACTCCCGTGTATTTATCCTGGCTCTACGCAGCGTAAGAAACCGCTCCACCGCCACCGCAAATGCGATAATCGAGCACGCGATGATGGGCCACATGACCCACCCGCCTTGAACCACAATTCGCACTAAGAAATGTTCGCCCATATCCTTGTATCCCGTGTTTGCGCGGCACTACAATGTCACCTGTGTGCCGACTCCCGTATCAGTAAAAAACTCCAGCAACAGAGCGTGAGGCACACGCCCGTCTACGATGTGAGTCTTGCGCACGCCGGCGCGCAAGGCCGAACAGCAAGCTTTGACTTTGGGTATCATGCCGCCACTCACCGCGCCGCGCGAGATGAGCCTCTCAACCTCATCCAGAGTTATCGCGGAGATCAACGATTCCTCGTCCGCCATGTCGCCGAGTATGCCAGGCGTATCAGTGAGGAAAACAAGCTTTTCGGCCTCAAGTGCTCCCGCGACCTCGCCCGCCGCTACGTCAGCGTTAACGTTCCACGTTTCTCCGTCCCTGTCAGTGGCTACCGGCGCTACCACCGAAATGTAACCGGCTTTCTCCAGATTGTTAAGCACGGTGGGATCAACGCGCGTTATGCTGCCGACATAGCCTATGTCAACCATCTCGTCGCCTGTATCACCGGGCACCATCATCTTCTCGGCGAATATCATATCGGAATCCTTGCCGGACACGCCGACAGAACAACCGCCCGCTCGGTTGATCGACGCCACAAGTTCCTTGTTCTCACTTCCGACAAGCACCATCTCCACGATCTTAACCATGCGTTCGTCCGTGACCCGCATCCCATGTCGAAACTCGGACTTGATCCCCATACTGTCGAGAGCCTCGCTGATCGCGCGACCCCCGCCATGAACCAATACGGGGTTCATCCCCACATATTTCATGAGTACTATGTCTTTCGCGGTTCTCTGGCGAACCGCCGGGTCGTACAGGACGCTCCCACCGAACTTTATCACGACGGTCTTCTCGAAGAACTCCCTGATATATGGCAGCGATTCAACGAGCGTCCGCGCCTTTTCAATTATTCGTTCCATTGGGCGTTCCCTTGTGACAGCGGTTTACGTGTGGTACTCCGCGTTTATCTTCACGTACTCGTAGCTGAGATCGGTAGTCCAGAACCTCGTTTCCGCCTCGCCAACGCCGAGTTCCACGGTGATCACGATGTCCTTCTGTGCAAGCAACTCCCGCGCTCGCTCCTCAGAGAAGTCGATCCCCACTCCTTTTGTAACCAGCCGGAGGCTTCCAAGAGATATTCTTATGCGGGCCGGTTCGATTTCCACGCCCGACTTGCCTATTGCCATCATCATTCGTCCCCAGTTCGGGTCCTCGCCAAACAGAGCCGTCTTGACCAGGAGCGACGTGCCGACAGTCCGCGCCACGCGGTCCGCTTCCTGATCGTTTCGCGCTCCTTTGACCCTGATCTCAACGAACTTGGTCGCCCCTTCGCCATCCGCGACGATCATGTGGGCCAGTCTGCGGCACACTTCCGTAAGCGCCGCGCCGAAAGGCTTGAAATCGGTGCTGCGCTGCGTTATCACGTGCGAGCCCGGACCGCCGTTTGCCAACAGGATGACCATGTCGTTCGTGCTCGTGTCTCCGTCGACGGAAATGCGGTTGAACGTCCGATCCACTGCCTCCTTCAATACGATCCGCATCGCCTTTTTTCGAATTGAGGCATCGGTAGTTATGAACGCAAGCATCGTAGCCATGTTCGGCATGATCATGCCCGCGCCTTTTGCCATGCCTCCTATCGTAACGGGCCCGCTGCTCGATTTGAAGCGCACCGCGACCTGCTTGGCTCGCGTGTCGGTAGTCAGTATTGCCTCCGCGGCGTCCGCGGCACCTTCCCTGCAGAGTTTCTCGGCGAGCGTCTCAATTCCCTCGCACACCTTAACGATGGGCAACCGCGCACCGATGACACCAGTGGAGGCAACCACGACCTCCTCGGGCGATATTTCGAGTTGCTCCGCAGTAAACCTGGCCATCTCCTCGGCATCACGCAACCCCTTCGCTCCGGTACAGGTGTTCGCAAAACCGCTGTTGACTATGATGGCTCGCGCAGTTCCCTTCTCAGCGACCCTTCTGGAAACTGTCACGCACGCGGAAGCCATCGCGTTCGCCGTGAACACGCCTGCCATAACCGCCGGGCGTTCGGAAACGATCAGCGCGAGATCCTTCGCTTTGGGATTGCTCCTGATGCCGCAGTGACAGCCTGCCGCAACGTACCCTTTCGGTGCTGTCACTCCTCCTTCGACTAACTTCATCCTGTTCACCCATCCCCCGCCGACCACCTACGCACGCGGGTAGAATGCTCGTCGCACCATACGCTACGGGCTCAAGGGAGGACACCACAACCCGCATGTCTCGTCGAGCCCGAACAGTATGTTCATGTCCTGCACAGCCTGACCGGCCGTACCTTTCGTCAGGTTGTCGATCGCGGATAGCGCTATCGCTAGGTTCGTCCGCTCGTCGTACGTCACCCCCACGTCACAGAAGTTCGAACCCCGCACGTTCTTTGCCTCGGGGCACTGGCCCCGGGCGAGGACTCGCACGAAGGGTTCGTCCGAGTAGTAATCCCGATACAACGCGTCCAGAGCCTCCGTGTCCGCCGCCTTCTCCATAGGAACGACTGCCGTGGTGACTATACCGCGGGTCATCGGGACAGTGTGCGGGACAAACATAACCTGTACGTCGTGCCCGGCGATGCGCTCAAGCTCCTGTTCCATCTCCGGGACGTGCTGGTGAGTCCCAACCCTGTATGCCCGGGCGTTCTCGCCGGCCTCCGGGAAGTGATAATCTTCGCGGAGCGTTCTTCCGGCACCCGAAATCCCGGAAAGCGAGTTAACGATCAGCGGCGAACCAGCCAAACCGGTCTCTTGCAGCAGCGGGGCAACGGCGAGTATCAGCCCGATAGGGTAGCATCCGGGCACCGCGACTATCTTCGCTGTCTTGATGGCATCCCTGTTGATCTCCGCAAGACCGTAAACGCTGTCCGCCAACAGTTCCGTTGCCGGATGTTCCGCTCCGTAATGCTCTGCGAATGTACGCGCATCTTTCAACCTGAAATCCGGACCGGTGTCGAGTATGAACTTCGTCCCCGCCTCATGCAGTGCTTTTACGAGACGACCGGACTCGGTCGCGGGCACGGCAACGAATACCGCGTCGCACCTCTCGGCAAGCGAACCCGCGTCGAACTTCTCGCACACCTTATCCGCCACGGCGCTGAACGCCCGCACGACTGACGAAAGAGGTTCACCGGCAATGCTGTGCGACACCAGCGCCTCTATCTCAACTTCGGGATGACCGGACAGAATGCGCACGAGTTCCCGGCCGCCATATCCGGTCGGCCCCACTATACCAGCCTTGATCACCTGCCTACTTCTCCTTATGAGATTGATGTTTCGCCCCAGTAGAACCGGCCACAATTATAGTCGCAGCCCCTCATGTTTGTCAACATAAGGGGCGTTTGGACCGCGATCCGAACGTGCGCGATAGCAACATCCGCCCAGAAAACACTTGACAAAATGCAGGGGTTTATGTCATAATATGCCGGAGAGGTTTCGGTAGAATTGGGGCAACTGAGGTGGTTGTTCGTGCCACAGTAGCCATCTATTCCCGCTGCCGGGGAGGACAGGGGGATAGACAACGGCCAGCGTCAGCAGGACGATTTGCAGGGGACTGACGCGCCATGGTGCGACCCGGAAAGGGCATGTTTGCGCCCGGGGGGAGGCTGACCCATGACAAGGCGGCAGGCAATTCGATATGGTAAGTTGATCCTTGAGCTCAAGGACGAAGACAGTAGCAAGAGGTTTGACTCTCTAGCTCTGTTCAGGAAACCTCAGGATGAGCGAGGAACCCGCTACGCCATCGGCGTCCGGGACGTCAAGACTGGGCAAATGCTGCGCCTTTCGTCGAGACATGAAGTGAGCCGGTTCCTCAAGGAGCACAAGCGAAAATAGGACGGATACGTCCTGCGCTCGCACACCGCCACATCAGTTCTCCGAATGCGTCGACGACCGCGTTGGACCGCACTGCCTGTTTGTATTCTGACCCTCCCAATACTGAGCATGGCGTGTACCGCGCAAGAAAAACGGCATCACCAAGAAACCGGCGATTTGCAGGTACGTGTGGCGCCTCGTTTGACAACGGTACCCGCCATTCTGTATAATTTTGCCTGATTTGGAAGGGCTCTGTCGGGGTGGTGGGGCGTCGTCAAATGGCAAGACACAGGACTTTGGATCCTGCACTGGAGGTTCGAGTCCTCCCGCCCCAGCCAATCGTCCCTGTCAATGGAAAACTTGGGAGACGGTTCCTTTGAAAGTCATGGCAGCTTTGGTTTTAGCGGCGGGTGAGGGTACGCGAATGCGATCGTCGCGTCCCAAGGTCCTCCATAAGATACTTGGGAAAACGCTGATCGAACGCGTTGCTGATACTGTCGAACAGCTGAAACTGGACAAAATTGAAGTGGTAGTGAGCGCCCTGGACGACGGCGTGCGCGACATTCTAGGCTCGCGAGTCGGTTATGTCGTGCAGAGCGAACGGTTGGGCACGGGACACGCACTGATGCAGGCGAAGGATTCGTTTGCGGGGTATAAAGGCGGCATGTTGGTTCTGTCCGGCGATTCACCGCTCCTGACTGTTGGGACACTGCGTAATCTGATCGAGCGGCACACGACGTCAGGGGCTTCAGCCACGATTCTGACCACGTGTCCGGCTGACGCGATGGCGCGCGGCAGGATCTTGCGGGACGACGAGGGCAGTATTACGCGCATAGTCGAGGAAAGCGACGCAAGCGATAACCAGAAAGGGGTCGCTGAGATCAATGTGGGAACGTACTGCTTCGACGCAGGGTCACTCTTCGATGCGCTCGAAAGCGTCAGCCGTGACAACGATCAAAACGAATACTACTTGACGGACGTCATTGAAGTACTCGCTCGTGAGGGCAACAAGGTGGAATCTGTTCAAACCGACAATCCTGATGAGACGATCGGAATCAACTCGCGCATGCACCTCGCTGAGGCAACAAGACTGTGCCGCGACAGGAACCTCGCTCGGTTGATGCGTGACGGCGTGACGATAGTCGATCCGGACTCGTGTTACGTCGCGGACGACGTGAAGATAGGTAAGGATACCGCCGTTTACCCCGGGTGTTGGATTGAGGGGAAGACCGTGATCGGTGAGAGGTGCACAATCGGCCCCCACTCGGTCATCGTTGACTGCACTATCGGCGACGGCACCAGCGTGGTGCTCAGCCATTGCGTGGGCGCCGTCATAGGAAACGATACAAGAGTGGGACCGTTCTCAAGGATCCGACCGGAAACGCGAGTGGGCGACAGAGACCGTATCGGCAACTTCGTCGAGCTCAAGAAGACGGAGGTGGGCGCGGATACATCGGTGTCTCATCTCACCTATCTGGGCGACGCCGTGGTCGGCTCCCATGTCAATGTCGGTGCCGGGACAATAACGGCGAACTACGACGGCGTGCGCAAGCATAAGACGGTTATTGAGGACGGTGCGAGCATAGGCAGCGATACGGTGCTTGTGGCGCCGGTCAGGGTCGGTAAGGACGCCAAGACCGGAGCAGGAGCCATTGTTGCGAGCGGCAAGGATGTGGCGCCGGGCGATGTCGTCGTGGGCGTACCGGCGCGGTCGATGGGTAAGAGGAAACGAAAGGAGTAAAGGGGAAACCATGCCTGGAGAGAAGACCAAGATATTCTGCGGAAATGCTGTGCCGGAGCTGAGCAAGGAGATCTGCGATTATCTTGAGGTACCGCCTGGCAACGCGACCGTTTCGACGTTTAGCGACGACGAGATCAAGATCCAGCTGAACGAGAACGTGCGCGGAGCGGACGTGTTCTTGATAAATTCCACCGCGCCGCCGGTGAACCGTAACTTGATGGAGCTCCTGATATTGATAGACGCGGCGCGACGAGCCTCGGCACAACGCATAACGGCTGTTATCCCGTACTACGGTTACGCTCGCCAGGACATGAAAGATAGACCTCGAGTCCCTGTGACGGCGAAGCTTGTGGCGAACCTTATCACGGCAGCCGGTGCTGACAGGATCCTTGCGGTGGATCTACATGCTGGACAGCTCCAGGCCTTTTTTGATATACCTGTTGACCACCTTTTCGCAGCGCCGGTGCTCGTGGACTACTTCGGGAAACAGCATTTGGACAACCTGACGGTTGTGGCGCCGGACACGGGCGGCGTGACGCGTGCACGCGCATTCGCCAAAAGGCTCAACGCCGATCTGGCGATACTTGACAAGAGGCGGCCATCGCCAAACGAGGCGGAGATAATGAACGTGATCGGCGATGTGAACGGGCGGTACACGTTGATCGTTGACGACATTGTAGATACCGGCGGAACGCTTGCTAAGGCTGCCGAGGCGCTCCTGGCCCAAGGCGCAAGTGCGGTCAGCGCCTCGTGCACGCACCCTGTGTTGTCCGGGTCAGGGCCGCAGGAAGTGGAAGCGTCGCGGCTGGAGGAACTGGTCGTGTGCAACACGATCCCGCTCGACGACACCAAGAAAAGGAAGAAGATCAAGGTGCTTTCTGTAGCTCCCCTGTTGGGAGAGGCTATTCGGCGGATACATAACGAGGACTCAGTCAGCTCACTCTTCGTATGACCGGCTGAGACTGGAGCAGGAATATCGTACGGACAGATGGGTAACATGCCTGTAGAGGCCTGTCGCGGCAGACCGCCGCAGTTGTGTGTAGTATGGAGGAAGAGAGGAACTCGCTGCTATGGAACACCATGTACTTGAAGCCAAGATTAGAGAGCAAAAGGGTAGATCTGCAGTCCGAAAGGCAAGGCGCGACGGCAAGATCCCCGGTATTGTTTACGGGCGAGGCGATGAGCCTTTCACGGTCGAAGTGGACGCCAAGGAGTTTGAACGAATGCTGCATCACGGGCTCGGCGAACACGGAATGCTCGATCTCAAAGTGAAGCGCGGCCAAAGTAATAAAAAGCAGACCGTGCTGCTCAGAGAGGTCCAACATCACGCGGTTACGGGAGATATTCTGCACGTTGACTTCTACAATATCGACATGGACCAGAAGATAGTGACCAGCGTGCCGGTAGTTCTCGTCGGACATGCAGAAGGCGTGAAGAAAGGCGGTATACTCGAGCATCTCCTTCGTGAGGTGGAACTCGAGTGCGTGGCCAAGAAGATGCCCGCCGCCCTCGAGTTGGATGTGACCACCCTGGAAATGGGACACTCCTACCACGTGCGCGATTTCCAGCTGGACGAAGAAATCATCATTCACACGGACCCGAACAGGGGGGTCGTGACGATCGTGCCGCCTAAGCTGCACGAAGAGGTTGAAGCGGAAGAAGAGGCCGCTCTGGCAGAAGAAGGGGCCGAACCGGAGGTCGTCGGCAAGGAAGGAGAAGAAGAGCAGACGAAGGAGGAAGAGGAAGGAACACAGCGTAAGCGGCGAGAGCCTTGAATTGAAGATAATAGTCGGTCTCGGAAATCCGGGCAAACGGTACAGACATACGCGCCACAATATGGGTTTCGCCGTCGTTGACGCGCTCGCCCGGGCGCGCAAGTGCCGGTTCTCGAGGAGACGGTGTAGATCTCTGATAGCCAGAACCGACATGGCCGGATGCAGGGTGATATTGGCGAAACCGACTACGTTCGTCAACCTCTCCGGCGAGGCGGTCGCATGTATCCTTCGTCGGACCGGAGCGGAACCGCGCGAGCTTCTCGTGATAGCCGACGACGTTAATCTGTCTTTCGGAAAGCTGCGCATCAGAGCCCGAGGAGGGTACGGAGGCCATAAAGGGCTCCGGTCGATAATCTCGAACGTCGGCACTGAGGAGTTCCCGAGACTTCGCGTGGGCGTAGGCTCGGAAGATATGCCGGAGGACCTGGCGGACCATGTCCTGGGCGGGTTCTCCTCACATGAGAAGAACGAACTGCCGGATTTGCTCGAAAGGTGTTGCCGGGCGGTGGATACCGTCGTGCTCAAAGGTATCGAGCGGGCAATGAACGAGTTCAACTGAAGTGAAGTCCGGCAATACTGATAGCCGCAGAAGTACAGGAGGTGACAATTGATAAGCGACACGGTTACAAAAGGCGCTGAAAGGGCTCCCCATAGGTCGCTTTTCAAAGCGATGGGGTACACGGATCGTGAGCTCACACAGCCCTTGATAGGCGTTGCCGATTCCTCCAACAAGGTGATCCCCGGTCACGTTCATCTTGACCGGGTTGCCGACGCGGTTGAGGCGGGCGTGCGATACGCCGGCGGAACGCCGATCAGGTTCGGAGTGATAGGCGTGTGCGACGGTATCGCGATGAACCACGAAGGAATGAAATACTCCCTCATCAGCCGGGAGGTCGTCGCGGATTCCGTCGAAATCATGGCGAAAGCGCACGCGTTTGACGGGCTTGCACTAGTAACCAACTGCGATAAGATTGTACCCGGTATGCTCATGGCGGCCGCACGCCTGAACATTCCCGCGATAATGGTCAGCGGCGGACCTATGCTGACAGGGATGCGGAAGGGACGACAGCTGGACCTCCTGAGCCTGTTCGGCGCTGTGCCGAAAGCCGTTTCCGGCGAGATCACGCCGCAGGAGTGCGCGGCGTTGGAGGATGCCGCATGTCCGGGGCCCGGCTCGTGTGCGGGACTCTTTACCGCCAACTCCATGAACTGCTTGAGCGAAGCTCTGGGGATGGCACTGCCCGGCAACGGAACGATACCGGCAGTGCATGCAGGCAGGATCAGGCTCGCCAAAGAGGGCGGCTACCGCATCGTGGAACTGGTCAAGGAGCAGCTCCTGCCGCGTTCGATAATGACGTCGGAGGCGTTTGAGAACGCCTTGATGCTGGATATGGCGTTCGGCGGTTCCACGAACACCGTGCTGCACCTCGCGGCGATAGCGCACGATGCGGGAGTCAAGTTTGACCTAGCAGGACTTAACGATTTAGCCGAACGAGTGCCGCACATCTGCAGCCTGTCGCCGGCGGGCGAGCACAGGATGCAGGACCTCTACGCGGCCGGAGGTGTGCAGGCGATACTCAAGCGGCTGGCTGATGCCGGGTTGCTACACGGTGAAGCGAAGACTGTCGCCGGGGCTACAATAGCGGAAAACTGTGCCGACGCCGAGGTCGAAGATGCCACGGTGATCCGGTCTTTGTCCGATCCGTACCACCCCACGGGCGGTCTTGCGATACTTTTCGGGAATCTCGCGCCGGACGGTGCGGTGGTGAAGGAGTCGGCGGTCGCTCCGGAAATGCTCAAGCACGAAGGACCGGCCCGCATATTTGACTCCGAACCGGAAGCGAACGAGGCTATTCTCAATCGCAGTATCGAGAAAGGCGATGTTATAGTGATCCGGTACGAGGGACCTAAGGGCGGACCCGGAATGCAGGAGATGCTGAGTCCCACCGCCGCCATAAAAGGTATCGGAATGGACAAGGAGGTCGCGCTCATAACCGACGGAAGATTTTCCGGCGCGACAAGCGGCGCCTCCATAGGTCACGTTTCCCCCGAAGCGATGGAGGGTGGCCCCATTGGGCTGCTCGAAAACGAAGACACGATACGGATAGATATTCCAGCAAGAACGCTCGACGTGTTGTTGCCTGAAGAGACGTTGCGCAAACGCCGCGATTCGTGGCAACCGCCTGCGCCGAAAATCGCCACCGGTTGTCTGGCACGTTATGCGCAGCGCGTTTCCTCGGCGAGCGCGGGCGCGATACTGAGTTGAGGAGGTAATTACAGTGAAGCGGATGTCGGGAGCAGAAATCCTGGTTGAGTCGCTGTGTAAGGAAGGTGTTGACACGATCTTCGGTATACCCGGCGGTGTGGTGCTGGGGATTTTCGACGCGCTGTTTGATTCCCCGATCAGGGTCGTACTCACGCGCCACGAACAGGCCGCCGCCCATGCCGCCGACGGCTACGCGCGAGCTTCCGGCAGAGTCGGCGTATGCATGAGTACGTCCGGACCCGGTGCGACCAACCTCGTGACCGGCATAGCGACCGCATACATGGACAGCATCCCGATCGTCGCCTTGACGGGACAGGTCGGCACCCCTGCGATCGGCAGCGACGCATTTCAGGAAGCCGACATTACGGGAATTACGCGCCCGATCACCAAGCACAACTACCTGGTGAAAGATGTGCGCAACCTCGCCCGCGTCATAAAGGAGGCGTTCCACATTGCCTCCACGGGAAGGCCGGGACCGGTCGTCGTGGACTTGCCGAAGGACGTGACCGTGGAGGAGACCGAGTTCAAGTACCCGAGAACGGTCGAGCTGCGCGGGTACAAGCCGAAGTACGAGGGTCATCCAGGGCAGATCAAGCGCGCCGCTGAGCGGATCGCAAAAGCTGAGCGCCCCGTGATATATGCGGGTGGCGGCGTGATCAGCTCGGATGCGGCCCGCGAGCTGCGTGAGTTCGCCCGCAAGACGCAAGTACCGGTCACGCTGACGCTGCTGGGTCTTGGCGGTTTCCCGGCCAGCGACCCGCTTTTCATGGGAATGCTGGGGATGCACGGCACCAAGTGTGCCAACTCGGCCGTTTCAGATTGCGATCTGCTTATCGCGATCGGTGCAAGGTTCGACGATAGGATCACGGGAAAAGTGGATAAGTTTGCCCCGGGCGCCGGCATAATCCATATCGATATCGACCCGTCAGCGATAAGCAAGAACGTTGCCGTGGACATACCGATCGTCGGCGACGTGAAAAACATTCTCTCGAAGCTTACGCCGCTCGTGAAAAAGTGTAAGACGAGCAAGTGGCTGAAACAGATCGACGCGTGGAAGAAGGAGTTTCCCACATCGTACGATAAGAAGGCCAAGACGATCAAACCGCAGTACGTCATCGAGCAGATTCACGATGCGAGCAAGGGGAAGGCGATAATCGCCACAGAGGTCGGTCAAAACCAGATGTGGGCTGCACAGTTCTACAAGCTCGACGATCCGAGAAGGTTCCTCTCCTCCGGCGGGCTCGGAACCATGGGGTACGGATTCCCGGCGGCCATAGGTGCCCAGGTTGCCTGTCCGGACAAGCTCGTCTTCGACATCGCCGGGGACGGCAGCATCCAGATGAATATTCAGGAGCTGGCCACCGTCGTCAGGCTCAATCTGCCGGTCAAAATCGCCATCCTCAACAACCGGTTCCTCGGAATGGTGAGACAGTGGCAGAAAATGTTCTACAACGGACGGTATTCAAGCTCGTGCCTGGCCGACAATCCGGACTTCGCGAAGGTGGCTGAGGCGTTCGGCGCCAAGGGTATCAAGGTCACGAAAAAGCGCGATGTGAGACCGGCCATTGACGAGGCGATAAAGACACCCGGACCGGTCGTCCTTGACTTTATGGTTGACCGTGAGGAAAATGTTATGCCAATGGTGCCTGCAGGCGCTGCGATAAACCAGATGATTATGGAGGCATGATGAAACGTCACACGATCTCAGTTCTTGTGGAGAACCACCCCGGTGTGTTGGCACGTATTGCCGGACTGTTCAGCGGCCGCGGATTCAATATCGAGAGTCTGTCCGTCGGTGAGACGGAGGATCCGACCGCCTCGAGAATGACCGTGGTCGTGCGAGGCGACGATGTCATCCTGGAACAGATTACCAAACAGCTGAACAAGATTGTTGACGTCATCAAGGTGAGCGACATCACCAAAGAAAAGTTCATCGAGCGGGAACTCGTCCTCATCAAGGTCCACACGGAGGGTAAATCGCGCTCGGAGATACTGCAGATCGTCGACATCTTTCGCGCAAGGATCGTTGACGTCGCTCCCAAAACCGTCACGATCGAGGCGACCGGTACGGAGGACAAGGTCCAGGCGCTTGTCAACATGCTTAGACCGTTCGGCATACGCGAAATGGCCCGGACCGGCTGCGTCGCCCTGACACGCGCTACGAAGTAAGGTCGGGACGACATTTTGCTCAGTGCAGTTCCAATACTCTGTAGTGGTGTAGAATAGCATCCGAAGTCGGGACAACAAGTGAGGATCAGAACACAATGGCATCTTTGAAAGAGCAGTTGGGTGAGGAAAACTACCAGAAACTTACGAGAATAGATAACGGCGACGTTCACGAGTTTATCGCCAGGTACGTTGAGATCTGCAATCCGGACAGCGTGTTCGTCTGCACCGATTCGCCCGAAGATATCAGTTACATCAGGGAGTCCGCGATAAGAAACGGCGAGGAGAGCAAGCTCGCTATCGAAGGTCACACCATCCACTTTGACAACTATGGCGACCAGGCCCGGGACAAGCAGAATACCGTCATACTCCTTCCCGAACGTGTCGCGCTCGGTTCAACCATTAACACCAAGGACAGGGATGAGGGGCTGGCCGAAATCCACGAGATTCTCAAGGACATTATGAAAGGCAGGGAACTGTACGTTCGGTTCTTCTGTCTGGGCCCGCTGGGCTCCGAGTTTTCCGTACCCTGTGTCCAGCTTACCGACTCAAGCTACGTTGCCCACAGCGAGGATCTGCTCTACCGGACGGGGTATGAGGAATTCGTGAGGCTTGGCGGTTCGGCGCGCTTCTTCAAGTTCGTCCATTCACAGGGCGAACTCGACGAGAGGAACACGTCCAAGAATCTCGACAAGCGGAAAGTATATATCGATATCGCCGACGGAACCGTGTACAGCACCAACACACAGTACGGCGGTAATACCCTCGGGCTCAAAAAGTTGGCTATGCGTCTGGCGATAAAGAGGGCTTCGGGGGAAGGCTGGCTCGTCGAGCATATGTTTGTCCTGTGCGTGCACGGACCGAAGGGTAGACAGACGTATTTCACGGGAGCGTTTCCATCGCTGTGCGGGAAGACTTCCACCGCGATGTTGCGCGGAGAAACGATCGTCGGAGATGACATATGCTACATCAGAAACATCGATGGCGAAATAAGAGCCGTCAACGTCGAGAAGGGCATATTCGGGATAATTCGGGACGTGAATCCCGAGGATGAGCCGATACTCGGGAAGGTGCTCGGGAGCCCCGGCGAGTTGATATTCTCCAACGTGCTGGTCACTGAGGACGGACACCTGCACTGGCTTGGCAAGGGTGGAGAAACGCCGCCCAAGGGGTACAACCATTCGGGCGAGTGGTTCATCGGGAAGAAGGACGCTAACGGTAACGGGATAACCTGCTCGCATCCGAACGCGCGGTTCACGCTCAGCCTGTACGCGTTGGACAATAAGGATGACAAACTCGATGACCCCGCCGGCGTCCCCGTGGGCGCTATAGTCTACGGAGGCAGAGACTCAGATACGTGCGTGCCGGTGGAGGAATCGTTCGACTGGGAACACGGCATCGTGGCTAAAGGAGCTTCGCTCGAATCCGAGACCACCGCGGCCACGCTGGGCAAAGAGGGTGTTCGCGTGTTCAACCCTATGTCCAATATAGACTTCCTGCCCATACCGATAGGGCAGTATATCCAGAACAACCTCGATTTCGGCAAGAATCTGAAAAAGCCGCCGCTGATCTTCTCGGTGAATTACTTCCTGAGAGACAGCGACGGCAGCTTTCTGAACAATAAAGCCGATAAGAGGGTCTGGTACAAGTGGATGGAGCTTCGCGTCCACGGCGAGGTCGAGAGCATAACCACGCCGACCGGCCGGATGCCAAAGTACGAGGACCTCGCGAGGCTCTTCAAAGAAGTGCTGGAACGAGACTACTCGCTCGATGACTACAATTGCCAATTCAGCATAAGGGTACCCGAAAACCTGGCAAAGATCGACCGGATAAAGAATATCTACGAGAATGAAGTGGCTGACACACCCAAGACGGTGTTCCGGGTGATCGAGGAACAAAGAAAGCGCCTGCTCAAGGCAAGAGAAGAACACGGGGACTATATAACGCCGGATAAGCTTTCGTAGGTCAGCTTGGCAGGATTAGCCATGGGCATGACGATTACCGAAAAAATCCTCGCGGCGCACGCGGCGAGCGGTGAGGTAGCGCCGGGCCAGTTCATATTGGCCCGTGTGGACTTTGCGCTCGGAAACGACATCACTGCGCCGATAGCTATCGAACAGTTCGAGGCAACAGGCGCTCAGAGCGTGTTCGACACCGAGAAGGTCTGTCTCGTCGCGGACCATTTCGTGCCTAACAAGGACGTGAAGTCGGCCGAACAGGCGAAGCGGCTCAGGACGTTCTCCCAGGAACACGGCATAACACATTTCTACGACGCGGGACAGATGGGGATAGAACACGCGCTGCTGCCCGAGCAAGGGCTGGTCGTGCCCGGGAACCTCGTCATAGGTGCTGATTCCCATACATGCACGTACGGCGCGCTCGGCGCGTTCGCCACGGGCGTGGGCAGCACCGATCTCGCCGCGGCCATGGTGACCGGCACGGTCTGGTTGAAAGTGCCGGAGAGTATGAAGTTTGTGTTCAACGGTCCGCTGAAAAAGTGGGTCGGCGGAAAAGATATTGTACTCTATACTATCGGTCAAATAGGCGTGGACGGCGCTTTGTACCGCGCGATGGAGTTCACCGGCGACACCATCGCGGCGCTCCCCATGGCCGACAGGCTCACGATATGCAACATGGCTATTGAGGCGGGCGGCAAAAGTGGTATAATAGCTCCCGACGACGAAACGAAGCGATACGTTGACGGGCGCGCGAAAACGGAGTACACTCTCTACCGGAGTGATCCCGAAGCCGAGTACGCGGAGGTACTGGAGTTCGATTCGTCGACGATTGAGCTGCAGGTAGCGGTTCCGGATTTGCCCGGAAACGCCGTCGCCGTCGATGAGGTCGGAGACGTACCGGTAGACCAGGCCTTCATCGGCTCGTGCACAAACGGCCGACTCGAGGATATGCGGGTCGCCGCAGGCATACTCAAAGGGAGGAAGGTCGCGCGTAACGTGCGGCTCATAGTAATTCCGGCGACACAGCAGGTCTACCTTGACTGTGTCAGGGAAGGTCTGGCGGAGGTCTTTGTCGAGGCGGGCGGCGTTTTCAGCACGCCGACATGCGGACCGTGTCTCGGAGGGCACATGGGTGTGCTTGCCGCCGGTGAGGTTGCTGTAGCGACGACCAATCGCAATTTCAAGGGACGTATGGGACATCTGGAGAGCAAGGTGTATCTTGCGGGCCCCGCTGTCGCTGCGGCCAGCGCTGTCGCGGGTCGCATAGTATCGCCTCAAGAGGTCGTGGGAGAATAGGCTTCCAGGCCGTGGTTTGAGATATGAATATGCAACTTCTTGTCAGGATTCAGGAGTCCGACCTCCAGGTGGATGACCTGAAGGCGCGTGCGGACTCCATACCGCGCGAGTCCGCGGCACTCGATGCTGAGCTCGCCGAGGCTAAGGACTTTCTTGACGGGGCCAAGGCACGTCACAAGGAACTCGACAAACAGCAGCGCCACGAAGAGCTGATTCTCGAAGACAAGAACAACCTCCTCAAAAAGTACGACACGCAACTGTTTGCGGTGAAAACTAACAAGGAATATAAAGCGATGCTGGCGGAGATGGACGCTGTTAAGGCGGACATTTCCTCAATCGAGGAAAGGATCCTCGAGATTCTCACCGACATTGACTACGCTACGGAGGAGATCGCCTCCGCTGAGAAGACTGTCCGGGAAGAAGAGGATGCGGTTCGCGATAATAAGATCCGGCTCGAAAAGGAGCTGCAAGAAGTCAAGCAAGAACTGGACAAACGCCGGCAGATGAGACTAGAGCTGATACCGGGCGTGGACGAGGATCTGTACCAACTGTACGAGAAGATCCGCATGGCCAAAAAGGACGGTCCCGGAGCTGTACCGGTCGTGAACGATTCGTGCGGAGGGTGTTTCATGCAAATTCCGGCGCAGGTCGTTAACGAGCTGATAGCCGGCGACCGCATCATCACCTGTCAGAGCTGTTCCCGAATTCTGTATTGGCAGGAAAACGTCCGGGAGGCGTAGGGGCGAGGCATGCCTCGCCCTTGGCAAGCCGCATGGAGAGGCGTAGATAGAGGAACCACTTCTCCTTAATATCAAAGCGAGACAGTCACCATGCCGTGGTTCAAGAAACAGAGATACGCGTCGGTCAAACCCGCCACCCGCAAAGACATGCCTGCCGTATGGGATAAGTGTCCGAAGTGCAACGAGATCGTATACCGCGAGGACATTGAGAAGAACCTGCACGTCTGTCCTAAGTGCCAGCACCACTTCAGAATCAGCGCACTGCGGAGGTTAGAGATCCTTGTGGATGAAGGAACATTCGAAGAGCATGACGCCTCTCTGGAATCAGTCAACCCGCTGGACTTCTCCGTTGACGGCAAATCGTACAAGGATAAGATCGCCGAAAACCAGCAAGCGACCGGTCTCAAAGCTGCCGCGATTTGGGGTACCGGAACGATAGACGGTGCCGACGTCGCGGTGCTGGTTATGGATCCCTTCTTCATGATGGGCAGTATGGGCTCCGTGGTTGGTGAGAAGACCACTCGCGCCATCGAGCTGTCCACCGAGATGGGCATCCCCTTCATAAGCGTTTCAGCCTCGGGCGGAGCCCGCATGCACGAGGGAATGATCTCCCTGATGCAGATGGCTAAGGCAAACGCCGCGCTAGCAAGATTGGACGAAGCGCGCGTCCCGTTCATATCAATACTTACCGACCCGACGACCGGCGGCGTGCTGGCCAGCTTCGCCTCACAGGGCGACGTCGTGATTGCAGAACCCGGCGCTCTGATCGGTTTTGCGGGTCAACGCGTGATCGAGGGAACCATACGGGAGGAACTCCCCGAAGGTTTCCAGCGAGCCGAGTTTCAGCGCGAACACGGCTTCGTTGACATGATCGTGCCAAGATGCCAGCTCAAGGCCACAGTTGCCTGCGTACTGAGATACCTGTCTCAATGACACCCCAAGAATACCTCTTTGGACTCGAAGAGCGCGGTATCAAGTTCGGTCTGAGCAATATCCGCCACATGCTCGGTGCCGTCGGCAATCCCCAGATCGAGTACCGCACCGTACACGTGGGAGGTACCAACGGAAAAGGCTCCACGGTGGCGTTTCTCACCAGCGTGCTCGAAGAGGCGGGATTCAGCGTCGGTCGCTACACCTCGCCGCATCTTGTTAATTTCTCCGAGCGAATCGTTGTCGACGATACGCCTGTATCGGACCCCGAGCTGGATGAACTCATACTCCTCTTCATGCCGATCGCGGAACAGATGCCGGAGATCGAGGGTCTTGAAAAACCCACATACTTTGAGTTTGGAACAGCTCTCGCGTTTGAACATTTCCGCCGCAAGAAGGTGGATTTTGCGGTGATAGAGACGGGTCTCGGCGGACGGCTCGACTCAACCAACGTGCTCGAGCCCGAGGTTGTCGTAATAACGAATGTCGACGTTGACCACGCGCAGTATCTCGGCGACTCCATACAGCAGATCGCGTTCGAGAAGGCCGAGATCATCAAGCCCGGCGTTCCCGTCGTCACTGCGGCACGCCACGACGAGGCGTTAAGAGTCGTCAGAGAGAAGTGCCGCGATACGGGATCGACCCTGTTCGTTGACGGCGTGGATTTCAACTACGACATAGAGCCGGACCAATTCCCGATGCAACGGATGCGTTTTTCAAGCACACTTGGCGAGCTGCATGACCTCGTTGTTCCGCTCGCGGGCGCCTATCAGGGAGAGAACGCTGCGTTGGCGACCATGGCAAGCCTGATACTGAAGAAGCGGTTTCCGAGTATCACCGGCGAATCCATCCGGAACGGTTTCGCCTCGACAGAATGGCCGTGCCGCTTTGAACCTGTAAGGACGAGCCCTCTTACCATAGTAGACGGTGCGCACAATCCTTCGGCGGCCGCCAGCCTCCGTGACGAGATGCAGAAGGCGTTCCCCGACAAGCGTGTCACGTTGATCGTCGCCGTGTCGGGCGACAAGAACGCCGCGGGAATCGTTTCCGCCCTCTCACCCATAGCCGCGAACATCATCGTCACACGGTACAGTCTCCACCGGTCCATGCCCGCCGAGACGCTCTTCGAAGTTGCCAAGCAGTACTCCGATAAGTGCGTACTGGAGCCCAATTTGCAGGCTGCAGTCGCTCGCGCCGACTCGGAAGCATCCGCCGATTCACTGATACTGATCGCCGGCTCGCTTTATCTCGCCGGCGAGGCCGTCGAGCTTTTCTCGTCCAAGACGTCAACAGCCGGCGGGACTGAACAGATCCGCCCGTGAATCGTTATATAGAGTGAAGACAGTCCAAGGACACAAGAATGGCCGATGAACCACTGACAAGAGCCGAGTTCGTGCTGGCGGCGCTGGCCCGATACGAGCGACCCTTAATTCGTTACGCCACCCGCATTACCGGAGACATCGAACTGGCGCGCGACGTCGTGCAGGACACGTTCCTGCGCCTGTGCAAGGCGGACCGCGCCAAGGTTGACGGGCACCTGGCGGCCTGGCTCTACACGGTCTGCAGGAACCGCGCGCTGGATGTCCGCAGGAAGGAGGGGCGCATGGGGTCTTTACAGGAAGGCCAGGCAGAGTCGATCCGGAGCAACGCTCCCGGGCCGGGCGCTGTCGCCCAAACCCATGAGGAGTATGGCTTCGTACTCGACGCGCTCGATACGCTGCCGGAGAACCAGCAGGAGGCGTTCCGCCTGAAGTTCCAGGGCGAGATGACGTACCGGGAGATCGGCGAGGTCATGGGCATATCCCTCGGTACGGTAAGTCACCTGGTCGGAGCAGCGCTGGATTCATTACGGGAACGACTTCGGGGCAAGATCAACCTCGCCCAGGAGGTGTAGAATCATGACTTTCGACATCGATAAAGAGAAACTTGTAGCGTACGTGCTCGGTGAACTGGACGAAACTGAACGCGAAGCCGTTGAGAAGGCGGTCGAAGAGGATGAATCGTTGCGAGCGACCGTCGCGGAACTCCGCGCGACGGCGAACCTCGCCGTCAAAGCGCTCCAGGCGGAACCCGCCCACGAGCTGACAAGAGCTCAGCGTGCTGCTATCAGCAAGAGGGCGGAGAAGGCTTCAGTACGTGCTCGCATAGCCGGCTTGGTCCGCTGGATCAAGGCAGCACGTGTGGGGCGACATCCGCTCGTAAGCTGGCAGTTTGCGGTTGCCGCTGTGCTCATTCTGGCAGTGGTGTCGGTCATGATACCGCCTAGAGTCGCCTACCGCACCCGCCCACCGGGGGAGCGCGCCAGGGTTCCTGTCAGCAACGGCAGATACGAGGTCGAGCTCGCAGAGGCGCCACAGATGGGGAGGAGATTCGGCACAGTAGCCCAACGGAGCCGTGGAGAGGACGTAAGCAAGGGCGTTCCGGTCGTGTTCGATGGCGGCGGCTTCGGAAGAGGCGGATTCGGTGGCGGCGGCATGGGCGGCATGGGCGCGGGCAGATACCGCTATGGAGAACTTACAGAGCAGGTGGCAAACCGTCCCGTACAACAATTTGATCGGAAAGCAGCCAGCGCCGGGGACCAGAGTCTTGCACTGATCGAGCCCACCCAGCCGGGCCGCTATCTCATCAAGAACGCCAGCATCCTGATAGAGACGGAAGATGCGCGTAAAGCAAGCGAAACCCTCGTCGCGGCGCTGCAAGGGCTCGGCGGATACGTCTCCGACTTGCGCGAGTCGGTGGACTCGCTCGGACGCCGCTCCATACAAGTTCAGATACGCGTACCCGCGGACCGGTTCGATGACACCATGCACCAGCTCGAACCGCTCGGTAAAGTGCTTAACCGCAAAATCTCAACTGCGGATGTGACCGAGGAGTTCGTGGATACCGACGCCAGAGTGCGTAACCTCAAAGCCACCGAGGACCGCTTGCTCAAGCACTTCGAACGCACCGGCGACCTCGAGGGAATTGTGGAAATCGAGCGGGAGCTCAACCGCATACGTGAGCAGATCGAACGGTTGCAGGGCCGGTTGCGGTACCTGAGCAACCGTGTGGACTTCTCGACATTCAACATAGTTCTGCATGAGAAGCCAAAGGCGGGGCCGGTTGTGCCACCCGAGACGTTCAGTGTCGGTAAGGTCGCAAGCGAGGCTACCCGCAGGCTTGTAGGTTTCTTCCAGAACCTCACGGCGCGCATAATTTGGCTCGGCATCTGGGCGGTGGTGTGGGTACCGCTGGTGGCTGTCGCCATCTTCCTGATCCGCCGCGCAGTCCGGCAAGCCAGGAAGGCTGAAGAGTAAGGCCACCGAGACCTTCGGGCACGATGAATCGTGCCCCTACACACGCAATCTCCAACCGGCTGTAGGGCGGGCATCTTGCCCGCCTTGGTCCCGTCTCGAATCCTGCGCATAGCCGGGCAGGATGCCCGGCCTACCTTTGGTGCCCTGTACCGCGCGTAGGGGTTTGATTCATCAAACCCTATTCCCGAACCGACCGCCCCGCACGGTTTATCTTGACCCAATCGGCTCTTCGTGCGATAATCCTTGCACGTCGGATATGGTAAGAATCGCCGGGGAATTCAAGAAGGTATTGAAGTACAACGTGATCCGGCGTCACCCTGAGCGAAGTGAAGGGTCTCATTTACGCCGAGATTCTTCGTCCGCCGAAGCGGACTCAGAATGACAGGTGCGGTTCACGCTGACCAAACTCGTATGATAATACTCGCAGCTGATACATCCACGAAGACAGGCGGTGTCGCACTCGTCGAGGACGAGACTCCCGTCGCGGAGTACACCCTCAACGTGTCGGAGACCCATTCCGCGCGACTCATGCCGACGATTGACCGCGTTCTGACGGACTGCGGGATGGAGATCGCCGACGTTGACGCTCTCGCCGTAGCTATAGGTCCCGGCTCCTTCACCGGACTGCGTATAGGACTGGCAACGTTCAAGGGTCTTGCGCTCGCGGCGGACAAAAGGCTCGTCGCCGTGCCGACGCTCGATGCGCTCGCCGCCTCGGTCGCGTTCTCGCGGCATATGATCTGTCCGATACTCGACGCGCGAATGGACGAAGTGTACGCCGCATTCTACAGGTTCAATGACGGACTGTGCGAGAAGCTCTCCGAGGACATGGTGGCCCCCGTCGAAGAGCTATTTGGCAAAACTGATGAGGCGGTCGTGATTCTTGGAGACGGCATACCTCTCTACCGCGACAGGATCGTGGCAACGCTCGGGGAACGGGCCGTATTCGCCCCGCAGCGGTTGTGGATACCAAGAGCCGTGAACGTCGCCGCGATCGCGAAGTCGCGCCTTGACAAAGGCGAGTCGGACGATATTGATACGCTGGAGCCGATATACCTCCGCAAATCTGAAGCGGAACGAAAGTGGGGCAAGAGCAAGAAGAAATGAGTGTGGGACTGATCACCACGAAGGTGGCGCCGGACAGAAAGACCTTTCGCAACCTGTTTGACCAACATGGCGCCGCACCGCCCGTATACTGCGATGCGGTGAACGTCCCGTTCGATCCCGTAGCGCTTTTCGAGCGCCTGCGCAGGCGCGTTGAGCACCCGTTCCTTCTCGACAGCGCCGACGGCCCGCTCAAGGTGGCACGCTACTGCATACTCGGCGGCAACCCGTTCGGGATATTCACCAGTAAAGGCTTCCGCTCGGAATTCCGCTGCAGCGGAGGGACCGAGACGGTTGACGGTAACCCGCTCGACGCCCTGCGAGAGATCCTGCACCGCTACCGTGCGCCCAGAGTCGATTACCTGCCCGATTTCAGCGCAGGCGCTGTCGGCTTCTTCTCGTACGACGTGAAGAACCTTATCGAATCGTTGCCGGACACGGTAGATGACGACCTCGACCTGCCGGAAATATGCATGCTTTTCGTTGACTCGGTCGTCCTTCTTGACCGCTCGGACGACAGCATAAAGGTGTGTGCCACCGCCCCCGGAGAGACCGACCCCGACGTCGCGTACGAGAAAGCACGCGCCAAGCTGGAGTCCCTGAAACGCACCATCGAGATTGACAAGGGCCGACGTGCGCCGCTCGAGTCAACCTACGAGTTCGGCACCCTCGGCAGCACGCACGACGTCAAATCGTACGCCGAGATGGTCGGAGCAACCAAGGAGTACATCGCCGCGGGTGATATCTTCCAGGCAAACCTCTCGCAGCGAATCCACGCGGAATTCCACGGCGATACGCTCGCACTGTACAGGGCTTTGAGAAGAATCAACCCGTCACCCTTCGCATTCTACCTCGATTTAGGCGAGTTCCAGCTCGTCAGCTGTTCACCGGAAAGGTTGATTAAGCTCACCGGTAGATGCGTCGATACCCGGCCGATTGCTGGTACCCGGCCGCGAGGCACGAGCCCGGAAGGCGATATCGCAATGACCGAGGAACTCTTGCTCAGCCAAAAGGAGACCGCTGAACATATTATGATCGTCGATATGTCGCGCAACGATATCGGCAGGGTATGCGAGTACGGTACCGTCCTGCCGGACGAGCTTAAGGTCACCGAGAAGTACAGTCACGTGATTCATATCGTGTCGAACGTCGTCGGCAAGATGCGCGATGACCGCGACGCGATCGATCTGCTGAAGGCGGCGTTCCCCGGCGCAAGCATTACCGGCGTGCCGAAGGTCAGGTGCATGGAGATCATAGACGAGCTGGAGACGGTCCGCCGCGGACCGTACACCGGCTCGGCAGGATGGATAAGTTTTTCCGGTGACACCGACCTCAACATTATCATCAGGACGTTCGTGATAGCCAAAGGGCACGCTTTCATACAGGTTGGCGGAGGTGTCGTGGCGGATTCCAACCCGGAAGAGGAATATCTGGAGACCTGGCACAAAGCGCGCGCGCTTGTCGAAGCCCTGAGAGCCAGGTCCGGGTAGGAACACGCTTGCGGGCGCTGCGCTCGACAGTCAGGTAGGTCGGGCATCTTGCCCGACAGGACAGCGCGCGGCGGACGCTTATGAGCGGCGGGCAGGATGCCCGCCCTACCTTAGTTATGAGTGATTGAGCGCACGCCAAACGGATATGGTTGAGGATATCAAGCTGTGACACGGTCTGAGCACACGATGCCGCTCAAGATCGATCTGAACGGCGAGCTCGTTCCCGAAGAGCAAGCGCGGATTTCGATCTTCGACAGGGGATTCCTGTACGGTGACGGCGTGTTCGAGACGCTCCGGGTGTACAACGGCAGTGCGTTCCGCAGCCAGGCACACTGGGACAGGCTGCGCCAATCCGCATCGCTCATACGGCTCGATATTTCTTTCACGGAAAAGGAGTACATCGACCGGCTCGAACGGGTCATTTCGGCTAACGGGTTGACGGAAGCCGTCGCGCGCGTTACGGTTAGCCGAGGAGTCGGGCCGCGCCGGTTCACTCTGAACTACGAGCAGCGCCCGACGACACTATTCTGGGCGAGACCGTTCGATGGCCATCCGGAGGAGCTGTACCGTGATGGCGTAAAGATCGTCATCGCGGCGACACGGAGGAACAGCCCGGATGCAGTCGACCCGGCAGCCAAGTCCGCCAATTACCTCAACAGCGTACTCGCAAGGGCCGAGGCGGAAGATGCGGGAGCGTTCGAGGCGGTCATGCTGAACGCGGACGGTTTCCTGACGGAAGGCAGCACGACAAACCTGTTCACGGTCCGAGGAAACGAGCTTCTGACACCGTCCCTCGAATGCGGCGTCCTGCCCGGCATTACGAGAGCAACCGTGCTCGAGATGGCGCCGGAACTCGGAATCAAGACTGCAGAGGCGATGTTACGGCCTGAAGATATGTTTCAGGCCGACGAGGTGTTCATCACCAACTCGACAGCCGAGATCATGCCCGTCGTTGCGGTGGAAAACGAGAGTATCGGCGACGGAACGCCCGGCAAGGTTACGCTGGAGTTGCACAGAGCCTATCGCGAACTCGTGGAACAGGAGTGTTACACAGAGTGACCACCACTGAGATAAGTTGCGAACCTCTTTCGCGGAAGAATCTCCCGGAGGTTCTCGCCATAGAGACTGTCTCCTTTCCCGAACCCTGGTCGCAGTTCCTTTTCCTCAAGGAGATGGACCAGCCGAGCTCGTATTTCATGGTGTTCCGGCTGGGTCCTGAGCTGATCGGGTACGGTGGGTTCTGGCTGATCGCGGATGAGGTCCATATCACAAACATAGCGGTCCATCCACTCTACCGCCGGCAAGGATACGGCTCGATGATCCTGCAACACCTGCTGGACGCCGCGGTATCCAGAAAGGTCACAATGGCAACTCTTGAGGTAAGAGAAAACAATTTTGCCGCGCTCAGTATGTATAGGAAATTCGGATTCCGGCATGTCGCGACACGCAAGGGTTACTACGCTCACACCGGCGAGAACGCTACTGTGATGGTGAACGACGACCTCGGCGCGCTCTCGAGAGAGTAGGCTCAGCCTCGACAGACCACCGCCGTACCCGAAGCGCTCACCAAGAGCATATTGCCGCCCTGACCTATGCCGATCGTCTCGTAATCGAGGTCAACGCCTATCACAGCGTTGCCGCCGAGCCCTTCCGCCTGCTCGACCATTTCCTGGATAGCGATATCCTTGGCCTTGCGCAACTCCTTCTCGTATGCAGCGGACCTACCGCCAACGATGTTGCGTACACCAGCGAAGAAGTCCTTGAATATATTCGCGCCGAGAATCGCCTCGCCGGTTACTATCCCCAGATAAGTCTCAATCTTCTTCCCCTCAATAGTCGGTGTCGTAACAACTAGCATAGCCATTTACCTCCTCTCCGCCGGACATTGCGATACGATCTTACATACATAGGCTAGCATAGGCCCCACATGCCCCGCAACCCGCAGCCTTGCGCGCAGACTTGCTTTGTGCTATATTACTCGGAACGGGTGACCGGGGGCAATTCCAGATGCACGCGTTACGGCGCGTGAGGTATACATTATGCCTGCTTCGTTGAAAACCGGCGAACTAAACGCTCTCATACAGGTGAGCAAGACGGTCAATGCGCATCTGGACCTGGACACGGTGCTTGAGTCCGTGATGTCCGTCACGACGGACGTCATGAGTGTCGAGGCTTCCTCCCTGGTCCTAATAGACGATGAGACCGGCGATCTGCTCTTCCACGTCGCTCGAGGTCATAAGGCGGAAGCGGTCAAGCCCATGAGGATGAAACAGGGTGAAGGGATCGTCGGATGGGTTGTCCAGTCCGGCAAGCCGGCCATCGTCAACGATGTCGCCAGCGACGATCGGTTCTTCAGCAAAGTGGACGAGGACAGCGGGTTCAGTACAAGAGCGATCGCGTGTGTGCCCATGGCAACGAAGAATCGGCTGTGGGGCGCTATCGAGATCATTAACAAGCTCGACGGAACCGATTTCGACGAACATGATCTGGCGCTATGCGAGGCCGTCGCGGCGAAGCGGCCGCGGTTCTCTCAATAATGGACGAGAACTTGCTCGGCATTGGCCAGAGCAGATCTATATAGGAATTGTCGGCTAGAAACAGATGCGAGGATTTAACCATGTACCTTTGTCCACGTTTTCTAATCACATTTCTCGCTATTCTAACGGTTGTCGCCGGATGCTTTGTGCCGGCGATGGCTGCCGACGATTTCGTTGCCGTGGGAACCCAGAAGCAGTTGCTCGTGGATGACTACGTCATCGCCGAGAAACAGAACATTACCCGTGAGATGGGTGTGGTTAAGAAGGTTGGGGTTGTATGTGAGCCTTCTCTCGAGTCTGATTTCCATCCTGACTTTAAAAAACCTGCTGGCTCGCCGGTGGCCCTGGCTTTCGGCTACTACACAAGCGTGGTGCGTAACAATAAGGACGATAAGTTCCAGATGTGGTACGCGGGCCGCATCGGCGTCGGCTATGCCGAGTCGAAAGATGGCATCCATTGGACCAAACCGATGGTGGGAAAAGACGGCAAGAGCAACATTGTCCTCAGTGACATGGGGTTCAGTTGCAACCTTGATCCCAGCCTGCCCTGGGGACATTCTGAGAAATACAAGGGTGCAGGCGACGTTAAGGAAGAAGGCTGTAAGGTTGGTATCTCCTATTCGGCTGACGGTATCCACTGGAATTACTACAACGACGGAAAAGCTGTGTCCTATCGGGCTGCCGACACGCATAACCAGCTCCTGTGGGACCCGATCACCAAAACCTACCGTTTGTTAACCCGCACAGACCTGGGTGGCATAGGTGGGACCAGTGAGATCCGTTCAGTGCGCATAATGGTCCACACGGCGGGCAACGACTTGCAGAACCATCCGACAGCGTGGAAGACGGTAGCCGACAAAATCTGCGCGGACGATCCCAGGAAGGAAAAGAATCGCTGGGGCAGTCCCCGCCTGCAATTTAACGGGATGACCAATTGGATATACGAGGGGGTCTACTTCGCGCTTATGGATGTGTACACCATGGATCGTTCAGGGTTGTTTGACGGCTACGACTATCACACTCGCCACGAAGAAGACTTTATGGACTTCTATATCGGGACCAGCCGCGACGGCGTCAACTTTGACAAGAGCTGGATACACGCGCGCAAACCCCTTGTCCCGCGTGGTCCCGCTGGAAGTTTTGATAAAGACGGCATCAAACCGCCTTCCCAAATCATTACGCATAACGACGAACACTGGATCTACTATGCCGGCATGGACGAACGTCACTACAGCCGCGGCCGGCACTTGAATATCGGACTGGCAAAACTGAGACTGGACGGTTTCATCTGTTTGGAGGCGAAAGACACGCCAGGAACGGTCCTCACGAAACGATTCAGGATCGAGGGGAATCGTCTGGAAGTCAATGTGCAAGCAAGTGCTGGTATTATACAGACTGAAATACTTGATGAACATGGGGAGATGGTCCCGGGCTTTTCCGGTAAAGAGGCACCGGAGTACAGGGCGGTGGACAGCTTGCGACTCACACCGGTCTGGAAGAATGGCAGAGACTTGTCATCTCTAGTGGGCAAGGTGGTGCAAATTCGCTTTCGCTTGCGAAACGCAAAACTCTATGCGTTTCAGATTCAGTAGGAAGGCGCCTGGAGAATTGTATTCATGATAAAGCTTGTGGTTCACTAAATCGGTCGAGTGCCCTCCTTAACCATGCTTGTGGCAATGATCTATGGCATCTAAGGTACATGGCCCTCTTTGGTGGCAAAAGAGAGGTATTACAATGAAATATATGTTTTGCATTATGTATCTCATACCAACCTTGCTCGCGTTTGGAGACGACTTTAGGACTGCCGAAGGCAAGAGCGCCTTTAGTGACAAACGTCCAGACAAGCTAGTGCTCTTTGAGCAGGACAAATACGGATATAACAACTGCCGCATTCCCTCGTTGATAGTCACCAAGAAAGGGACCGTGCTAGCCTTCTGTGAAGGCCGGGAGGACCGCGACACAGGTGATATTGATCTGCTGGTACGCAGGTCCGAAGATTCTGGAAAGACCTGGGGCGAACGATTGGTGGTATGGTCCGACGGCCGAAATACCTGCGGCAATCCCTGTCCTGTTGTCGATCAGGATACAGGGCGCATCTGGCTTCTAGCAACATGGAATTTTGGCGGCGATCATGGACCCGATATAGTCCGCGGAGAAAGCAAGGATGTCCGAAGGCCTTATGTTTGCTGCTCCGATGACGACGGCAAGACATGGTCAACTCCTGTCGATCTCTCCGAAACGGCCCGCAAAGATGACTGGCGATGGTATGCGACCGGTCCCGGCAACGGGATTCAAATTCTAAACGGCCGATACAAAGGAAGGCTCGTAATTCCCGCCAACCACAGCTACACCGAAACACGCGATGACGTCTTTCGCATGTTCGGCAAGCATGGCTATGGAGCCCACGTGATTTACAGTGACGATCACGGCAAGAGCTGGAAACTCAGCGAATCCATGACGCCCGGCTGTAACGAAAGCACCGTCGTAGAATTGAGCGACTCGAGACTGATGATGAATATGCGAAGCTATAACGGCAAGAAATGTCGTGCACTTTCTTTCAGTAGCGATGGTGGAGCTACCTGGTCACCGATAGAACATGACCAGACGCTTATCGAACCAGTGTGCCAGGCAAGCCTGATAAGTCATAATCCCGATGACAATAACCTGCTGATATTTTCAAATCCTGCCACCCAGACGGATCGCTTTAACCTGACCGTTCAAGTCAGCAAGGATGACGGCAAGACATGGCCAATCGCACAACAAGTCCATGCAGGCCCCGCCGGTTATTCGTCTATTGCGGTTCTGCCCGATGGCAATCTCGGCTGCTTCTACGAGGCCGGCATCGGCGATGGGGGTGATAGTGATGAGATAATGTACTTCAAAGTGATCTCAATGGAATCGTTAGTCAACGATGAAGCAAAGAAGACCCTCAGCATCTATAGGAGATTCAAGTTCCGTCAGGTCGCCATCAGAAAGGGTTACTACGCTAAGAGCGGGGAGACCGCTGTCGTGATGGTAAACGACGATCTCGCCGCGCTCTCCCAAGAGCAGGCTCCGCCTCGACAGGCCACCGCTGCACATTGAGATAAGCCCTCACGCAGACAGGACAGGATAGACCCAACATGCTCCGCAACTCGCAGCCTTGCGCGCGGAAGTGCTTTGTGCTATATTACTGCGCACGGGTGACCGGGGACAATTCCAGATGCACGCGTTAAGGCGCGTGAGGTACTCATTATGGCTGCTTCGTTGAAAACCGGCGAACTAAACGCACTCATCCAAGTGAGCAAGACGGTCAATGCGCATCTGGACCTGGACACGGTGCTTGAGTCCGTGATGTCCGTCACGACGGACGTCATGAGTGTCGAGGCTTCCTCCCTGGTCCTAATAGACGATGAGACCGGCGATCTGCTCTTCCACGTCGCTCGAGGTCATAAGGCGGAAGCGGTCAAGCCCATGAGGATGAAACAGGGTGAAGGGATCGTCGGATGGGTTGTCCAGTCCGGCAAGCCGGCCATCGTCAACGATGTCGCCAGCGACGATCGGTTCTTCAGCAAAGTGGACGAGGACAGCGGGTTCAGTACAAGAGCGATCGCGTGTGTGCCCATGGCAACGAAGAATCGGCTGTGGGGCGCTATCGAGATCATTAACAAGCTCGACGGAACCGATTTCGACGAACATGATCTGGCGCTATGCGAGGCCGTCGCGGCACAGGCGGCCATCGCTATCGAAAATGCCGTGCTGCATGAAGAGATATTGGAAAAGGAACGGCTGGCGGCTGTTGGACAGACCGTCGCGGGGTTGGCACACTGCATAAAGAACGTGCTCAACGGCATCCAGGGTGGAGCGTACATGGTGGATCTGGGACTTCGTAAGGATGACTCCAAAACGCTCTCGAGAGGATGGGAAATACTCAAGAAGAACAACGGGTTCATGAAGGACCTCGTGCTGGATATGCTCACGTACTCCAAGGAGCGCAAACCGGAGTACGATGTGGCCGACGTCAACGAGATCATCCAGGCGGTATGCGATCTGATGGAGCAGAAAGCCGCCGACAAGGGCGTGACCGTCACCTGGACGCCGAATGCCCGGCTCAACAAGGTCGCGCTCGACCCGAAAGGCATCCGCAGGTGCCTGCTCAACCTCGTCTCTAATGCCGTGGACGCGTGCGACGACGCTAACGAGGGATGCGTTGAGGTCTGCACTGAAATACCGGATGGAGATGTGTTCTGCATCAAGATTTCAGACAACGGGTGCGGCATTGCAGCCGAGGATAAGGAACAACTGTTCCAGATGTTCTTCAGCACGAAAGGGTCGCAGGGAACCGGACTCGGTCTGCCCGTTACACACAAGATAATAACGGAACACAACGGCGAGATCGCGGTGGATTCCAAGCTCGGCGAGGGAACCACCTTTACCGTAACCTTGCCTTTGAGAGGTGAGACCGGTTAGTCTTGACATTGGACATCAGGAAGGAAGGCATGAAGAAGAAAGAGGAGGTGTTACATGGCTGACGTTAAGACGGTTCTGATCGTGGATGATGAACAAGACGCTGTCGAGTTTGTGGAGGCCGTTCTATCGGAAGTCGGCGATATCGCGCCGATCTCGGCAAACGACGGCGTGAGCGGACTCGAAAAAGCGAAGGAGGCAACGCCGGACCTTATCATTCTCGACGTACAGATGCCGGAGAAGAACGGGTTTGACGTGTTTGCGGACCTGAAGAAGGATGAGTCGACCAAGAGCATCCCGGTCATCATGCTGACCGGCGTCGCGGATAAGGTGGGAATAGGCTTCTCCGCAGAAGAGATGGGCGATTTCATAGGCGAAGAGCCCGACGCGTACATCGAGAAACCGGTCGATCCCGAACAGCTCAAGAAAACCGTATCCAAAGTGCTCGGGCTGTGACGACTGCTCCGGCTGAGCTACGAAGGATACGTTGGTCGGTGGGCGAGAGCGCCTTGACAAGCGGCGAATAGCGCGTTCCGCGAGGTTCAGGAGGAGGGTTCGCTGTCTTCCAGGCTGCTCTTATCTTCCTCTTTAGTCTCACGAGGCGGTAATGCTGACCAGGACGGCGCCCCGTCATGAGCGGGGTTGCTCGTCAGTTTCTTCTGTCCGCTGCCATCGAGATTCATAATGTAGATATCAGAATTATTGCCAACAGACCTGACAAAAACTAATTTCCTTGCGTCGGGGGACCACAAAAGCCCCTGGTCCTGAGCAGGGTCATTTGTCAAGTTCTTCTGCTCGCTGCCATCTGCATTCATGACATAAATCTCATGCTTACTTCCATCTCTATTTGACTCAAAAGCTATCCGCTTTCCATCAGGAGACCATGAAGGGTTCATATCCATGGCGGAGTTATCTGAAAGGTTCTTCTGGTCAGTACCATCGGCATTCATAACATAGATCTCATGATTCCCGTCTCTATTTGATGCAAAAGCGATTCTCTCCCCATCAGGCGACCAGGAAGGGCTCGAATCCCAATCGAGATTGTCAGTCAAGTTCTTCTGCCCACTTCCGTCAGCATTCATAACGTAAACTTCATCATTTCCATCCCTGCGTGAGACAAAGGCTATCTTCTTACCGTCAGGAGACCACACAGGACCGCCATCATCACCGGGATCGTCCGTCAAGTTCTTTGGCTCACCACCATCCGCGCCCATAACATAGATCTCCCAATTCTTATCTCTGTAAGAGACAAAAGCTATTTTCTTACCATCAGGAGACCAGCAAGGCTTGTGATCCTGAACGCGATTACTGGTTAACCTCTTCCGCCCGCTCCCATCCGCGTTCATAACGTAAATTTCCGAATTCTTATCTCTATACGAGATGAAGGCTATCCGTTTTCTATCAGGAGACCAGCAGGGAGCCCCATCAGCAGCAGGATTATTTGTCAACCTCTTTAACTCGGTGCCATCAGGATACATAACATAGATCTCTTGATTTTCGTCCCTGACAGACTCAAAAGCTATCTTAGTCCCCTTGTATAATCTCTTCTCTAAAGAAGACTGTCGGTTTCTATAAGCAAAAAAGTGATAAGTCGCTACTAACAAGAGAACCAGGACTAATAAGGCTGCCTTTTTTCCGCCTGAGCTGCCTTTACTCCCTCGTGTTATCGCCGCCGACATGACTACTTCCCTCCTTTTCGCCAAACATCATGACGTAGCCCGCATCCTCACTATACCACTCGCCCGGCGTTCGCCGCAACGTCACGTCCCACGTTTTCTCCTTGACTCTGATGTAACTACATGTCTATAATAACGCTACTTTCGTGACGGGGCACTCATTGGGGACTGCACATGGCCGATGAAAAGATACTCATAGTTGACGATCTGGAAGCCGCGCGGGATATGCTGCGCGAGTTTATCGAGAGCGAGTTCGGGTACGACTGCGAGACCGCCGGGAACGGTATCCAGGCGCTGGACCTCGTCGAGCGGTACAGTTTTGCCATCATACTGTCCGACGTGCGCATGCCGGAGATGGACGGCGTCGAGCTGCTTAAACGCGTCAAGAAGATCAAACCGGACCAGTGCGTGATTATCGTTACCGCGTTCGGCGACGACTACACCTTCGTGGATATGGTTGAAGCCGGCGCGAGCGATTTTCTCCTCAAACCGTTCGAGCTGGCCGAGCTGCGCGCGAAGATCATGCGTGTGCTGCGTGAACGTACCCTGATGAGCGAACAGCAGGCCTTGATACAGGGCCTGCGCGCCAAGATCGAGGAGATACACGAAAACCGCGAGGAACTCGACGCGGCCAAGAAGGAATTGGCGAACCAGACCGACGAGTTGCTCAGGCTCAGGAAGGAAAACCGGGAGCTTCGCGACGAGATCGACCGCAATAGTTAGGAAAGATCTTTCAACGCGGCCAGAAGCTGGTCGGTTTCCTCATCCGTACCCACCGTTATACGCACGGAATTGTCCAGCCCTCTCACATCCAGGAAGCGGACTAGTATCTTACGCTCCTTCAGCCGCAGATAGACGTCACGCGCGGCAAGAGGGTACTTGTCCGGTGTCGCGAGCACGAAGTTCGCCTGGGACGGAGGCACGTCGAACCCCAGTGACACGAGCTCCGCCGTTAGCCTGTCGCGCGTCCGCTTGACCTTCCCGGCGCATTCCACCATGTACTCGTAATCGTCCAGCGCCGCGATGGCCGCCGCCTGGCTCAACACGTTAACGTTGTACGAGTCCTTGACCTTCATCAACCCGGCAACGATCTCGCGGTTCGCTACGCCGAACCCGATCCTGAGTCCCGCCAGCGAGAACGATTTCGAGAACGTGCGCATAACGATTACGTTCTCGTTCTCGCGGGCCAGATCGAGACAGTTGTCCTCCGCAAAATCGACGTACGCCTCGTCGACAGCGACCACCCCATCGAACCCGCTCGCGAGCTTAGCTAAGCGCTCCTTGTCGAACATGTTGCCGGTGGGCGAGTTGGGTCTCGAGAGAAACATGAGTCGCCCGTCAGCGGTATTGAAGATGCTCTCCGGCAGCGAAAGATCCGCCTCCAGCTCGTGCGATACCGTACTCGCACCGTACAGCCGCACAATCGTCTCGTACAGCACGTAGGTTGGGTTCGTCAGCAGGACGGTGCCGTCCGGCTCAACGAACGTCCGCACAAGAAGACCGAGCAGCTCGTCCATACCGTTTGTGACGATAATCTGCTCCTGCGCGAAACCGTACACCTGCGCGATCTTGTCCCTGAGCCGGTCCGCGGTCGGCTGCGGGTACCGCGTGATGGCCGGTCCGACCGCCGTCTGCAGCGCCTCAATCACGCGCGGTGACGGCGGGTACGGGTTCTCGTTCGTGTTCAGCCTGACGTATCCGCCGCCGACGGGCTGTTCCCCAGGAACGTACCCTCCGACATCAGACACGCATTTTCGCAAGTAACTCATTTTCTCAACCTCAACTTGACAGATTCCGCGTGCGCGTCGAAACCTTCCGCCTCGGCGAGCCGCACGATATCGTCCGCATCCTTCGCGAGCCGTTTCTTAGTGTACGCTATCACGCTGCTGCGCTTGATGAAGTCCTCGACCGTGAGCGCCGACGCATAGCGTGCAGAACCGCCTGTCGGCAGGACGTGGCTGGGTCCCGCGATATAGTCCCCGACCGCCACGGGACTGTACTGACCGAGGAATATCGCTCCCGCGTTCTTTATCAGTTTAAGCATCGCCCTGGGCTTCTGGACCATCAGCGCCAGATGTTCCGGAGCGCGCATATTAGCGAGTTCAGCTGCACGAGCAAGCGTAGACGTCACGACGATCGCGCCGTTCTTCCTCAGCGCCTGTCCAGCGGACCGCTTCCGTGGCAGCTTTTCGAGCTGGTTCTCCAACTCGCCGGCGACCTTGCGCGCCAGCTGCACCGAATTCGTGAGCAGGATCGCCACGGCATCCTTTTCATGTTCCGCCTGCGCCAGCATATCCGCCGCCACCCAGGCGCCGTCGGCGCTCTTATCCGCGATGATCACTATCTCGCTCGGGCCGGCCTCCTTGTCTATCTCGACCATGCTCGACACGAGTCGCTTCGCAACGGTCACGTAGATATTTCCCGGCCCCACAATCTTGTCCACCGCGGGAACGGTCTTCGTGCCGTACGCCAACGCGGCGACAGCCTGCGCGCCGCCTATCCTGAACACGCTGGTCGCACCCGCAAGGGAAGCTGCGGCAAGTATCGCCGGGTGTATCGTCCCGTTGTACGATGGTGGCGACACTACCACAATCTCCTTGCATCCCGCGACCTTCGCCGGTACCACCGTCATGAGCACGGTGGACGGGTAGAAAGCCTTACCGCCCGGCACGTACACTCCAACGCGCTCTATCGGCGTGAGCCGTTCCTCCAGGACCACACCGTCCCCCGACCTGTATTCCAACGCGCGAGGCACGGCCGCTTCATGGTAGTCTCTGACATTCTCGAGCGCTTTCTCCATAGAACTGCGCAAGTCCCTGTCGATCTTCTTGAGCGCGCCGGTGATCTCGCCCGGTCCTACCTTGAACCGGCGAGGACTCAGCGCCACACCGTCGAACTCTTTGGTGAACGCAGCAACAGCGGCATCACCTTTCTTGGCGACAGTCTCAACGATCTTCCTGACCTGCGCCTCAACCGCAACGCGTCGACCTTTTCCGGACGTGGCTCCAGAACGCGGCTCCGCCAGAACAGGCGGAATCCGAGCCCCTTTTCCCCTCAGATCGTACTGTTTGATGAGTTCAGACACAGCGATCACTCCGGAACACGCGTTATATCCGCGCCCAATCCCGCCAGCCTCTCCTCAAGCCGGTCGTACCCCCGGTCAATGTGGTAGACCCGCAGTATATGCGTCTCTCCTCGTGCGGCCAACGCGGCCAGCACCAGTGCCGCTCCACCTCTCAAGTCCGGCGCCATGACTCCTGCACCTTTAAGGTTCGGCACACCGCGGACCACCGCAACGTTGGATTCGACCTCGATGTTGGCGCCCATTCGGACCAGCTCCGGCACCTGCATGAATCTCCTTTCGAATATGGTCTCAGTTATCGCGCTCGTACCATCTGCGATGCTCAGCGCCGCCATCGCGTGCGGCTGCAGATCCGTCGGAAAACCCGGATAGGGCAGGCTCGTTATGTCGCAGCCTTTGAGTCGTCCGCTCGCGTGCGCGGTGATGGAGTTCTCGGACAACTCGACTTCGGCGCCCATCTCCCCAACTCTTGCCAGAAAAGCGTCCTGGTGTTGGGGCACCGCACGCGTGACCGTGACCCTGCCGCCCGTGATCAGACCTGCCAGCAGCAAGGTCGCTGTCTCCATTCTATCCGGGACAACCGAGTGCCTTGCAGCACCCAGCTCGCGTTTCCCTTCAACACGTATCTCACTCGTGCCCGCGCCCTCCACTCCGGCGCCTGTCGTCTGCAGGAATTGCTGCAGGTCGACTATCTCCGGTTCGCGCGCCGCGTTTTTGATAACGGTCCGGCCGTCGGCGAGACAGGCGGCCATCATCAAGTTCTCGGTCGCGCCGACGCTGGGGAAATCAAGGTTTATGTCCGCACCGTGCAGTTTCTGAACCTTCGCCTCAACGTATCCGGACACGAGCCGTATGTCCGCACCCATCTTGACGAGCCCGTCGATATGCAGGTTAACCGGCCTCGCCCCGATAGCGCAGCCGCCCGGAAGAGATACCTTCGCCCAGCCGAACCGCGCAAGCAGCGGCCCCAGCACGAAGAAGGATGCGCGCATCGTCCTGACGAGATCGTACGATGCGAACGCATCTTTGAACGTCGAGCCGTCTATCGTTGCCTTGCCGTTGCCGTCCTCATCGACCGTCGCCCCGAATTTACGGAGCATCGCACACATCGTCGCCGTGTCCCTGAGACGCGGGATGTTCTCGATAACGCACTCGCCGCTGGACAGGATGGACGCGGCCATTATGGGCAGGGCGGCGTTCTTTGACCCGCGCGCCGCCAGCTCACCGGTCACCGGCTTACCGCCTCGGACGACAAACTTGTCCACTTATGACTCCTTCCGAGGTAAATGCAACAGTACACCCTCGTGCGCGAACCACGCTATCCAGACGGAAAAACGATTTGAGGTTATTCGGTTTCTGCGGGCGCCTGTTCCGGTGCTTCCGGCTGATCCGGTGACGTCAGTGGTTCCGGTTCCGCCGTTTCCTCCGGCAGCACGGCCTGTTCGGGTTGCCCCGATCCCTCAACCGGCGCGGGTCTCGGACCACCGCCAGGCCCTGTCTTTGACGAAAGCACAGCCATCGCCAATGCCAGGATCATGAACATCGCCGCCAACCACGCGGTAAACTTGGTAAGGAAAGTGCCCGCTCGTGCCCCGAATACTGTCTGGCTGCCCCCACCGGCGCCGAACGCTCCCGCGAAACCTGCCCCTTTTCCCACCTGCAACAGAACTATCGCTACGAGGGCCAAACAGACTGGTATGAACAATATGAGCAATACCGTGTACATTGTTCCAATTCTCCGGTTAGTACTCCTTCAAAATAATCGATTCCACCGAAGGCTCAGTGCCTCGGCCCTTGATTATACAACAGACCGCCTCTCAATGTCCACCTGGCTTCCGTGAAGAGGAATATCTTGTAGAACTTTGGCAAGTAGATTATAATCACTGCTGTCTTCACGGGCGGCAAGGTCACGTTGAGGGCGGACATCACTGTCTTGAGGGTGTGGTCCTTGGGTAGATACTGTATGGGAGTAACGACATGGTCAGAGTTGCATTAGTTGGATGCGGGTTCATGGGGCGGATGCATTATGCCCGCTGGCGCGCTACAGATGGAGTCGAGGTCACAGCAATCTGCGATACGGACCCCGATCGGTTGGAGACGGAAAACGGGGCCTCCGGCAATATTGAGGGTACCAACGCAGGAATTGAGTTCAATAAGCTCAGTCTGTACAGCGACTTCGACGAAATGCTGGCGGAGAGCAACTTGGACGCAGTTTCAATAACGCTGCCGACGGACCTGCATGCGGAGTTCTCGATAAAGGCGCTCGAGGCCGGCCTGCACGTCCTGTGTGAGAAGCCGATGGCGCTCAATGTGGCTCAGTGCGACGATATGATTGCCGCTGCCAAACGCAGCGGAAATATCCTCCTGATCGGCCATTGCATTCGGTTCTGGCCGGAATACGCCAAGGCGAAGGGCATGGTCGATAGCGGCGAATACGGAAAGGTCGTCGCGGCAACGTTTCGGCGGCTGGGTTCGATCCCGACCTGGTCTCGCAGCAACTGGTTCACGGACGAGGGCCGTAGCGGCGGCATGGCACTTGACCTGCACATCCACGATACCGATTATGTCCAGTACCTTCTCGGGATGCCGCGTGCGGTGCGGAGTTTTGGAGCAAAAAGCCTCGGCTTGGGGTTGACGCATGTCGTAACGCAGTATCTTTATGGCGACGATAGAATGATTACCGCGGAGGGCAGTTGGCAGATGATGCCATCCTTCGGGTTTGAGATGAGCTTCAATATTGAGATGGAGAAGGCGACGCTCGTTTACGACAACACACGTGTACCCGCGTTCAAGGTTTGTCCACCTGTTGGCAACGCGTTCGCGCCGGCGATCGAAGAAGGGGATGGCTATTCCTTCGAAATCGCGCACTTCGCGAAAGCTATACGTGGCGAAAAGGTCAAGGAAGTCACGACGCTGGAGCAATCGCGGAACTCGGTCAGGATCGTTGAGGCAGAAAAGGAATCTGCACGGACCGGGAAAAAGATCTCACTGGCATAGGAACTGAGAACAGATTTCGGGAGTTGAGTTATGATTAAGAGTGGCGGTTGGCCGGTAGGCGTGTGCAGTTGGTCGCTGAGACAGGATGTGCCTGCTGTTGCGGAGGTGATGCGCGGACTGGGCGTGGAGCATATACACCTCGCGGTGAGGCCGGCGGTGGAAGCCGACGGCGACAGCTACCTCTCGGAGGTTAACAACCAGAATTGGACGATAAGCAGCACGATGATTGACTTCCCGCAGGAGGACTACTCGACCCTCGAGAGCATTAAGGTGACCGGCGGCGTCATGCCGGACGAGCAGTGGCCGCAAAATCGCGAGCTGTTCCGCGCTGCGGCGGATGCGACTGCGAATCTTGGCGTCGAGTACCTGTCCATGCACGCAGGTTTCCTCGACGCTGCCCGGGCGGAACAGGCCCGGAAGTTCAGCGACCGGATTCGATCCCTGGTTGATATGGCCGCGGAGAAAGGCATTATGCTCCTGCTGGAAACCGGCCAGGAAACGGCCGAGGAATTGCTCCATTTCCTGGAAGGTCTGAATCACCCGGCTGTAGGCGTGAACTTCGATCCGGCAAACATGATCCTGTACGACAAGGGGCACCCGAAGGAAGCGCTGCGCACGTTAGGACCGTGGATAAAGCACGTTCACATTAAAGACGCTGTTCGCACTCCAACGCCGGGTACCTGGGGTACGGAAGTGCCCTGGGGAGATGGCGAGGTGGGAGGAGATACGTTCCTGAATGTTCTGAAAGAAATCGGGTATGGCGGGGTGTTGGCAATCGAACGCGAAGGCGGAGACAACCGGGTTGGGGACATCGCGCTGGCCGTTGAGAGGCTGAGCGCTTTTCAACCGTGATTGACGGATTGTTCACCGAGGAACTTACGTGAAACCGAAAAGAATTACCCGGAGACAGGTGTTTGGCAAAGCGGCCAGAGCTGCTGCCGCGACAACACTGTTTTCGATAGTACCGCGTCGCGTACTGGGAGGACCGGGCTACACGGCCCCGAGCGAGCGGCTGACCAAAGCCGTGATCGGCGTCGGCGGTATGGGAAAAGGGCACCTGAGAGACGATGGGACCAAGCTCCTCGCGGTCTGCGATGTGGATGAGAGACACCTGCAGGAAGCGCTCGATATCGGCGGCGAAGGCGTCCTCGGGTACAGGGATTTTCGTGAAGTCCTCGCTCGACCCGACATTGATATTGTGCATATTGTTACTCCGCCCCACTGGCATGCATTGATATCTATCGCCGCCGCACAGGCAGGTAAGGATGTCTTCTGCGAAAAACCGATGACGCGCACCATCGGTGAGGGGAAAAGAGTCATTGAGGCCGTGCAGAGCAACGGCAGGGTCTTCCGACTCAACATCTGGTTTCGCTTCGCCGACGTTTTCTACGAGTTCGGAACCACCATCGAACCGATTAGGAAGCTGGCTGACAGCCGGCTGCTCGGCTGGCCACTGAAAGTCACCATCGGTACCGCAACAGGATTCGACTGGAAGTTCGGCTGGAACGGGAGGACCGACCTGACCGTAGAGCCGGTACCCGGCCGGCTGGATTACGATATGTGGCTCGGACCGGCTCCATACAAACCCTATCATCCGCATCGCGTGCATCAGACGTTTCGCGGATACTGGGATTATGACGGCGGCGGCCTGGGCGATATGGGCCAGCACTACCTGGACCCCGTTCAGTACATTCTGGGCAAAGACGGCACCAGCCCGGTTGAGATCGAGGCGGACACACCACAGCAGCATCCCGATGCCGTCGGATCATGGCGGCGAATTCGCATGAAATATGCCGATGGGTGCCAGATCGTTCTTGACGGAGAGAACAGGGAAGCCAACGACGCGTTCATCGAAGGCCCTGAAGGAAAGCTTTATCCGGGATTCGAGTCAGATATTCCCAATCTGAAGGAGAAACTTGCCGCTTTTCCCGACCCGCAGCCTCAACTTACCGATTTTCTGCACACGGTCAGAACCCGCAGCAAGTTCGCCGTGAACGAGGAGAACGGGCACCGGTCCTGTACGCTGATCAACCTGAGCAAGATCGCCTTGCGCTTGAGAAGACCCCTTCATTTTGATCCGGACCGACAGCAGTTTATAGATGACGATGAGGCCAACCGGCTTGTGGACCAACCGATGCGCGCACCGTGGCATCTGTGAGGACATTAATGCATTTGAGGAACGCTGGGATGGCAGGACGCAAACCGTTAAAGGCAATCATGGTTCTCGGGCTGATCTGTCTTGCCTCCTGCGTCTCTATGAAGGTTGATCTTGATTTGGAGATACTTGCCAGCGTACCCGCCCATAATCGGACCGAGGAAAACGAAATCAATGCCCGGTTCGTGGAACTCGGCCCGAGAGCAATAATGCAGGTCTGTGAGACGCTTACTCCGACCGGTGTCGGTGATGACAGCAAGGCTCGATACATCCTGAGCGGTCTGGCAACGTATGCTAATCGTCCCGGTGCCGGGACGGAGCGAGAAATGGTCGCGCGGGCACTGGCAAAGGCCCTGAGGAGATCGTCCGACAAGGAGGTACAGGCCTTCTTGATCCGGCAGCTTCAACGGATTGGCGGGGATGAATCGGTCGCCCCGCTGGCGAGACGGCTCATGGATGATACGTTATGCGAGCCGGCAACTCAGGCGTTGCTCGCAGTTCGCGCACCGGGCGCGGAGACCGCTCTATTGAAGGCTTTACCGAGAGTGGAGGAGGCCAATCGGGTCACGGTCATCAACGCCCTGGGCGCAGTTCGCAGCAAGGATGCGGTGAAAAGGCTTCTCAAGTACACATCCAGCAAGGACGCGGATGTCCGCCACGCGGCGCTGTTCGCGCTTGCCAACATCGGGGATCCGGCAGCCACACCGGTGTTGGCTCAAGCAGCTGAGACGACTTCAGCCTACGACCGGGCAAAAGCGACCTCGTTCTACCTCCTGTTCGCCGCGCGGCTCGGGGAGGAGGGTGAGACACAGCAGTGTGAGGCGATCTGCCGCTACCTGTTCAACACCCGCACTGATCCTCTCGAGAAAAACGTGCGGTGCGCGGCGCTGAGTACGCTCGTGACCGCCCTCGGGAGCGACGCCCTCGATGACCTGCTGACGGCCGCGGATATTGATGACGCCGAGATCCGTGCGGCCGTCCTGGAACTGGCCGCCGATATCACGGGTAGCGAGGCAACGGCGCAATGGGTTGAGAAGATGAAGCAGACGCCGCCGGGAATACGAGCCGAGATTGCGACCATGCTGGCTCGCCGCGGCGACAAGTCGGCACTGCCGGCACTTCTGGAGGCATTGAGAGATGAAGACAAGTCCGTCAGGTTAGCCGCTGTACCGGCAACCGCTCGTCTGGGAGGCAGCGACGCCATCCCTGCCCTGCTTGAGTTCCTGCAGACCGAGGACGCAGATGAGATCGATGTCGCGCAGGACGTCCTGGTGCGTTTCGGCGGAAACGACGTTCTGCCTGCTGTAGCCGAAGCGGTGCCAGGGGTATCCAGTCCGGCTCGAGTGGCGCTTCTCGAAGTGCTGGCCGCCCGCCGGGCGTACCGATACCGAGAACTAGTGTTCGCCATGACACGGGACGACGACAGCCTCGTCCGCGTGGCCGCTCTTAAAGCTCTTGAACCCTTGACGGACGAGGAAGACCTGCCCAGATTGATTGGCCTTCTGCTTGATGTCACCACCGACGCCGAGCGATCTGCAGCTCGAGAACTCGTAGTGTCCGTCGCCCGACGAATTCCCGACCCCGAGAAACGTGCCGACCAGATACTGGCCGCCCTCGAGAGAACGACGGACGAGAACAAAAGTCGTCTCCTGCCGACGCTGCCGGGCCTTAGCGGCGACCGGGCGCTGCAGGCCGTTGTCACCGAAAGCGAGAATACCGATGCCGCAGTCCAGGATGCCGCTGTTCGCGCTTTGGCAGACTGGCCGGATATCAGCGCCGCCGTGCATCTGCTCAACATCGCACAGACCTCGCCCGACCTGACTCATCACGTTTTGGCGTTGCAGGGATACCTGCGCCTTGTCGGCGCCGCAGAGCTGCCGGAAGAGGAGACATTCGGGATGTACAAGGACGCAATGGCCGCAGCCAGACGGCCTGAGGAGAAGCGACTGGCGCTTTCCGGCCTGGCCGCCAACGTCAGAACCGTCGAATCGCTCGAGTTTGTCGGTGTGTTTCTCGATGATGAGGCTCTCCGGGCCGAAGCCGTCCTTGCGGCAGCCGAGATCGCCTGCTCCGAGGACAGATACACGCGTGGCATTCAGGGCGACGAGGTGGCTGCAGTACTAGAGAGGGTCCTCGCAGCCAGTCAGAATGAAGCGGTTCGTGAGCGTGTTCAGGAGTGTCTGGACGGATTTGTGCCTCTTTTCAACGGCATGGACCTTGCCGGTTGGATCGGGGATACCGGCGGTTACGTGGTCGAAGATGGCAGCATCATATGCAGACCGGGCGGGAACCTTTACACGGAGAATGAGTACAGCGACTTTGTCATGCGCTTTGAGTTCAAGCTCTCTCGCGGCGCCAACAACGGCCTGGGGATTCGCACACCGCCGGAGGGCGACCCGGCTTATGTCGGAATGGAAATACAAATACTGGACAATACGGCCGACATGTACAAAGACCTGCGGCCGTATCAGTATCACGGGTCCATTTACGGCGTCGCGCCCGCCAAACGAGGCTACCTCAACCCTGTCGGCGAGTGGAATTCCCAGGAGGTCACCGCCAGAGGAAATCAGATCACTGTCAACCTCAACGACACCACCGTCGTGGATGCTGATATCCGCGAGGCGAGCACGCCCAACACGTTGGACGAGAGGGAGCACCCCGGACTCGAGCGGACAACGGGACATATCGGGTTCCTCGGTCACGGCTCACGCGTGGAGTTCCGCAACATCCGTGTCAAGGAGCTGAAATAGCGGCCGTAACAAAGAGCCAGTTGGACCGATCCCCAAAGCTCTCACTCATCCTCGGTTCTGCAATACGCCCTGAACTCCCGCTTGACCGAGCCCTTCTGGCTGGTGATTGCTGCCGCGTTGCGCCGCCCTCGTCTTCTGTGATGGTGGGGCAGACATTCCTGCCTGCTCGCCGTGGAGAGTCTGCCGTGTAGGGGCGGGTCTCAGACCCGCCCGTCGCCCATTCGTTCCTGGCTATTGGAGTGGGCGCGCTGCTGAACGCTTTACCCTTTAGCCCGCCTTGGCGGGCCATGGGATGCCGCGTGCTACGGGAACCGCGGCAGAAGCGGGTTGTGGGAGACTGCGTGCACGGTTGACGCATCCGCCTCCGTTCCGGTACAATAAGACAACGCAAAATCGAAGGAGAAAAGAATGTCATGAAGGTTGTAGTACACGTTGATGGCGCCTGTAGCGGCAACCCCGGACCTGCCGGGGCGGGGGTTGTGATCGCCGATTCCCGGGGCAAGGTATTGCGCCGGCTGAAAAGCTTTCTCGGCGACGCAACCAACAACGTGGCGGAGTATTGCGCGCTGATAATAGGGTTGCGCGAGGCGAAACGGCTGGGCGCGACGAAAGTCGTCTGCTGGACGGACAGCGAGCTGCTCGAGAAGCAGCTTAGTGGCGAGTTCAAGATAAAAAACGCGCGGTTGCAGCAGCTCTCTCTCGAAGCGATGGATTTGGCACGTGGGTTCACCAACTTTTCGCTGAGAAAAATCGATAGAGAAGATAACAAGGAAGCGGATAAGCTGGCAAGAAAGATCATCAAGGAGAAAGTGGGAGGTAAGAAGAAGTCCCGCAAGAAGGCGGGAGCTAAGTAGGCAGGACAAGCCTTCGGAGTAAGTCGGGTGGTCGCGGAGTCCCGCGAGGGCTTCGAGGAAAGTCCGAGCTCCACAGGGCAGGGTGCTTCGTAACGCGAAGGAGGGGTGACCCTACGGACAGTGTCACAGAAAGTATACCGCCTAAGCCCGACACCGGGCCGGCAAGGGTGAAACGGTGCGGTAAGAGCGCACCAGAAGCTCGCGCCAAGCGGGCTTGCTTGATAAACCCCACCCGGAGCAAGATCGAATAGGAGAGACATGAGGCGGCCCGCCTCTCTCTCGGGTAGATCGCTTGAGGCGTGCGGCGACGTACGTCCCAGATAAATGACCACCGCGGACAGCCTCAGGGGTGCCCGCACAGAACTCGGCTTACAGACTCACTCCGAAGGCTTTCTGGTTGTGAGTCGGTTCAAACGTGAACGATGGACCAGGACGCAAAAGGAGGAACGCGACAGTTGAAGATAAAGATAGGTGTCATGGGGTCGGCTGGAGGCGAGCTTGGCGATAGTATTCGTGAGAAGGTCTACCAATTGGGCAAGGAGATCGCCGAGCATGACTGCGTAATAGTCACGGGAGGGTGCCCGGGTCTTCCGTTCGACGCCACCAGAGGAGCCAAAGAGGCCGGCGGTATGACGATCGGCATATCGCCCGGGCTCGATCTTGAAGAGCACGTGAACAAGTACCATTCGCCAGTGGATTTCATCGATATTCTGATCTTCACCGGCAGCGGTCTGATGGGTAGAGAGGTTATCGCCGTACGCAGCTGCGATATTCTCATCATCGTCGGAGGCAGGTCCGGCACGCTCGGCGAGTTCTCAATAGCGTACGACGAGGGAAAGGTCATCGGCGTTATGGAGGGAACCGGCGGTATCACGAGGGAGATACGCGACATCGTACGTGCCATAGAGAAGGACACGGGCAGCAGGATCGTGTATAACTCGGAACCCGCAGATCTCGTACACGAGCTCATAAAGCGGTTCGCCGAAACAGACGACGGAAAGCTCCTGGCCAACGCGAAAGGGGAAGGCCAGCTGGAGAACTGACTCTCACGGGTCCCAGTTGCCCGCGGTTGTGTGTTTGACTCGGATGAACCTGTGCCACAATGAATTGAGCTCATCGTTGCGTCCACCACACGGATCATATGCCCATTCTGCAGACTCCTGTGGTATCTCACTCATCCCCAGTTCTACAATAGGCCCCCGGACTATGGCGCGATCGGGTCCTCCTGGCCCGTCTCTGCTGCTGCGTGGGGCGACACCCTCGTCTTCTGTGATGGTGGGGCAGACATTCCTGTCTGCCGTGTAGGGGCGGGTCTTAGACCCGCCCGTCGCGAGCAGTGATGTTGTTCGGAAACTGGGGATCGGTGAGCTATGGTACGTTCTGGCTTGACAGGTCCGGATGTTGGTGTTAAGATCTCGCTTGGTGAGGTGGTATCGTGGGCACGTTCCTCAGGCAACTAACAGGGCTGTAACTCCTTATTTACAATGAAGATAGGCGTACTTACAGGTGGTGGCGACGCGCCGGGTCTCAACGCGGTTATCAGGGCGGTAACCGTAAAGGCGATCAGGAAAGGTCACCAGGTAATAGGGTTCACTAAGGGCTGGAAAGGTGCGCTCGAGAAGGATTGCGAGGACCTGACTCTCGAGAGAGTTGACGATATTCACCGGCAAGGAGGCACCATACTCGGTTCATCACGAACCAACGTCGGAAAGGTTAAGAACGGTTTTGAAATAGTCAAAAGGAATCTCGCTGAACTTGATGTTGAAGTGCTCGTGGCCATAGGCGGCGAGGACACGCTCGGGGTCGCAAAGCAGCTCAGCGACGCCGGCGCCAAGGTCCTGGGTGTGCCGAAGACCATTGATAACGATATCAGCGCGACGGATTACACTTTCGGGTTTGACACCGCCATCAACCGGGCAATGGAGGCGCTGGACAGGCTGCACACTACCGCCGAGAGCCATCGTCGCGTCGTCGTTGTGGAGCTGATGGGGCGCCATGCCGGCTGGATAGCCCTTTATGGTGGGATCGCCGGCGGCGCGCATATCGCACTGATTCCCGAGGTTCCGTTCAACACTGACGAGGTGTGCAAGATCGTCAAGAGGCGTCACCGTGCCGGTCATCTTTACACGCTGATCGCCGTCGCGGAAGGGGCAATGGATCCGGACCTTGCGGCCCGGGTGCAACATCCCGAGGAAACGGACGACTTCGGGCACGTGCAGTTGGGCATGGGCATCGGGGTCGCGGAAGCGCTCGCCTCTGCAATTGAGGAACGTACCGGCATCGAAACGAGATCCTTGGTGTTAGGACATTTGCAGCGCGGCGGCGAGCCCTCAGCGTTCGATCGGGTCCTTGGAACTCGCCTTGGGCTCAAAGTCGTTGACCTTATCGAAGAGGGTAAGTACGGGTACATGGCAAGCCTGCAGGGTTCGGATATTGCCGCCGTGCCACTCGCAGACGCCGTGGGCACATTGAAGACGGTGACCCGTGAACGCTACGAGGAGGCAACAACCTTCTTCGATTAGGGGAGGAAAGCAGCTAAACCCGAGTTAGTCAAAACGAGTGGGGTGAAGAATGTATTTGACAGGAGAACAATTCAAGCAGGTTATACTGAAGGCGAAACGCGAACGGTACGGGATCATAGCGAGCAACTGCGCCAATGACGTCATAATAAAGGGACTGGTGCAAGGCGCTGAACGCGCGCGGGCCGACGAGCTGATTCAGATCAGCACCGGGGCGGCCCGGTTCGAGAGCGGTTCAGCCGAAGATATGAAGGTCGGCGTCAGGATCCTGACCATGGCCGTCCGCGAGGTAGCCAACCAGTACAAGAACTGCGGCATCACAACACACATCGATCATTGCCAGCCGAAGGATTTTGATTGGCTAAAATATGTGATCGAGAACGATCTCGTCGGGTCGGTGATGATCGACGCGTCGGACCAGCCGTTTGACAGGAATGTAGAGATCACCAAAGAGGTCGTGGCACTGGCGCATCCTCGCGGCATCCTTGTCGAGGGCGAGATCGGGCGTATTAAGGGAATCGAAGACGACGTGGAAGCGGCGGAATCCATCCTGACCAAGCCGGACGAGGCCCTTGAGTACGTGGCTCAGACCAAAGTGGACCTGTTCGCAGCGGCGGTCGGCACCAGCCACGGCGTGAGCAAGGGCAAGAAGATGAAGCTGCGGCTGGATCTCGTTAAGGAGATCGACGACCTGCTCACGAAACAGGGATTGGAAGCCGGGATCGTCCTGCACGGGGCGACAGGGCTCACCGTCGAACAGCAAGAGACCGCCGTGAGGAACGGCGTCGTGAAAATCAACAAGGATACGCGTTACCAACAGGTTTTCGCCGAAACCGCGCAGAAGTACTGGGAGCAGAATAAGGACGCAGTCGTCCCGCCTGAAGGTGTGAGCGAGGACGATTTCACCGCGGACAAGAAACGGTTCGATCCCAGAGCGTGGTTGACGCTCGTTCAGGGTTCTGTTGAAGACGCGGTCGTCCAGCTCGTAGACATAGTTGGCGGTACAGGCAAGAGTATTACGCTGGAGTGAATATGAAACGCATAGGGGTCTTGACCAGCGGGGGTGATGCCCCGGGAATGAACTGCGCTATCCGCGCGGTAGTCCGTACGGCCATATACCACGGTCTCGAGGTCATGGGGATCGAGCGCGGGTACGCCGGCTTGATTGCGGGCGACGCCAAGCAAATGGATGCGCGTTCCGTCGGAAGCATACTGAACCGAGGAGGAACAATCCTGCGCACCGCGAGGTCTGAGGAGTTCCGAACCCCCGAAGGGAGAGCGCGGGCCGCGGAGAACATCAAGCGTTACCTAATCGAGGGTCTCGTCGTAATAGGCGGCGACGGCACTTATCGCGGCGCGATGCACCTGGCGGAGGAACAGGGTGTACCGTGCGTTGGCGTCCCCGGCACAATCGACAACGACATCGGCGGTACCGACTACACGATCGGGTTCGACACAGCGGTGAACACGGCGCTCGACGCCATAGACAAGATACGCGACACAGCCGCATCGCACGACAGGGTGTTTATTGTCGAAGTGATGGGGCGCGGCGTAGGGTTCATAGCCCTGTCGGTTGGAGTAGCGGGCGGAGCCGAGGTGGTGCTCGTCCCGGAAACGCGCAGCGATATGGTTGCTGTTTGCAGGCAGCTTGAAACCGGCAGGAAAGCAGGAAAGATGAGCAGCATAATCGTCGTGGCCGAGGGGGACGAGACCGGCGGCGCCGTCAAGGTCGAGGAGGAGATCAGAAAAAGCACCGACTTCACTGACGTGCGGGTCTGCGTCCTCGGACATCTCCAGAGAGGCGGCGCACCCACCGCCTACGACCGAATAATGGCCAGCCGGTTCGGCTCGGAAGCCGTCATGGCCTTAATGCGCGGCGAGGGGAACGTTATGGTCGCCTCGGAGAAAGGGGAGATCGCAACACGTCCGATGTCCGACTCGTGGACCGTCAAGAGGGAACTTAGACCACACCTGCTGGAACTCGCCAAGAAACTCGTCGTCTGAGAAATCGCCTTTAGCTCTAACCTACACATCACTCCAAGGAAACGATTCCCGTTCACGGTAGGTGACTAAGACAAGAGGTCAAGCAGATCTGCAACGTCCCGAATCGAGACATCAGGCACGATCGTCGAAGAAAGCTCTCTTAGGGGGTGATACTTGAGAATGGCCGTCATGCCGGCGGCTTTCGCGCCGACAACGTCCCGTTCGGGAAAGTCCCCGACGTAAGCGGCATTCTCGGGCGGAACATCCAGCGCTTCAAGCGCCGCGAGGAATATCGCCGGGTGCGGTTTCCGCCAAGGAAAGTCGGACGAGAAGAACTTGGTGTCGAAGAGATGGCTCAGCCCGAACTTGTCGAGATCGGCCTCGTGAAACTCGCGCGGCCACATCGTGTTGGAAAGAAGCCCTATCTTGAACCCGCGCGCCCGCAACGCTTCCAGCGTTGCGATACTGTCCGGATACAGCGTAAGCTCGCGTCGTACCGGCGCATAGTGCACTTGGAGCAGCGCCTCCACGAGTTCATCATCCGGCTCCACGCCAACCCCAGAGCACAGACTTTTCAAGAACCCTGCCAGGTCCAACTCCTTGTTGCGGGTTATTGACTTGTCCCTTGCCTCCGCCCAGAGCTGCCGGTACGCGTCCCTGAAAAGCTTGAGGCTCGGCATCTTGCCGTTCCGCCTTGTCATGAACGCGTATATCTCGTTGACCTCCATGATCTGCAGGAGATTCCACGGAGCGCGCTCGAACTCGATGAGCGTCCCCCCCATATCGAAGACTACCGCTCTTACATCTTTCACGTGCACTCTTCCTCTGTTAATCTCTGCTGTGTCGCGCAGTTTATGCTGCCTCACCAGCAGCGATATTCAACAAATGAATAGACTTAACCGCCAGATTTGGTTAAAATCCAGGCCGAACCCGTTTTGCCCCAATGGTACATGGCGCCTTGCCGAAAAGTCAATGCGGAGCGAGCACGAGAGAATACGAAATGGAACAATCAGAACGCAGCGGCATCTACGTCGTGCTGGACGGGCTGCGCAGCGCATTTAACGTCGGCTCGATACTGCGAACGTCCGATGCTGCAGCCGTCCGAATGGTATATATGTGCGGTGTGACGGCCCATCCTCCTAACCCCAAACTCGAAAAGACGGCGTTGGGAGCGGCCGAACATGTGCCTTGGAAGTACTTCAAGAAGACCGAGGACGCCATCGCCGAGCTGCGCGAGATCGATGTGCCGCTCATTGGCGTGGAAACCATCGCGGAAAGCATCTCGTACACCGAGTTCGTCTTTCCCGATCCGGTGGCGATAGTCTTCGGTCACGAGATCTACGGCATTTCCGACCCGGTTCTGAAACTCTTGGATAAGGTCGTGCGCATCCCGATGCGTGGCGCCAAGACCAGCATCAACGTGGCCACCGCCTGCGGTATCGTCCTGTTCGAAATACTCAAGCAACATTACGATCGGCAACTCGATACGGACTCACAATAAGGGTATTCCTTCCTCAGGGCGTTCGCGCAAGTCTGCTCCAAACAATAACTTGCAGTTGAAACTCAGGGTAGGGCGGGCATCCTGCCCGCCACAGTGCGTGGGCTGATCTGCTAAGCCACGCACCGCGTTGCTCAACCTGGCACATTCAGAAGGATGAAAAAAGCACTTGACAAAGACTACATATGTAGGCTATAATAACGGGGTGTAGGCTAACGGAAAAGGAGGTGCGGCATGGCGCATTCAAGTAAAGGCGGCCGAAAGAAGGCCGATATCCCCAGATTATCGGAGCTGGAGTGGGAGATCCTCAAGCCGCTCTGGGAGAAGGGGCCGATGGCGGCAAGGGACATCTATCAAGAGGTGCCCAGGAAGTACGGTTGGGCGTACAAGACCGTCAAGACGATGTTATCCAGGCTCGTGAAGAAGGGCGCGATAACCTACGACCAGATCGGAAACTCCTATCTTTACCGGTCGGTCTACTCGCGGGACGAGATGACTAGTTCCGCGACGCGCTCCTTTGTTCAGCGCGTTTTCGACGGCGCGCTTGCCCCTTTCCTGGCACATTTCGCCGACACCGTACCTGAAGAAGATCTGAAGCGGTTGAGACAGGAACTATCGCGGATTGAAAAAGAGAAATCCAAGAGAGGTGAACGCAAATGATGGAGCCTATGATCGGTTTTCTGAACGGGCACGCAGTAACGTGGTTGACGTGGATGCTTCGCATGTCCTGGCAGGTGGCTGCGCTCGTTGCCGTCATCTGGCTGGTGACGCGGGCATTTCGCAAATCATCGGCCGGTTTTCGCCATTTGCTCTGGGTATTGGTGTTCGTCAAACTGCTGGTGCCCCCTACTCTGGCGGCGCCGTGGTCGGCGGGGAACCTCATACCTGCGCTTTCCGTCAGCACGCCTACAGCGGCCACGACGAGCGAAGTGTTCCGGGGCCAGCCTCCTGACACGACTCCTGCTCTCCTTCGCCAACGGTTTACCGCACGGCCGCAAACGCCCTTAACGCCACCGGCGTTTCTGTTGTCCGTATGGGCGGCGGTGGCGCTCGGGCTGTTCAGTTTCATTGCCGTCCAGTACATAAGATACTCACGCCGGAATCTCAAACACCGTTCACCCGCACCCGAAGCGTTTCAGCGTATGTTTTCCGCGCGAGCCGAGGCACTCGGCGTTCGGAAGCTCCCGTTGTTGATGGTGTCGGCTGTCATTCAGACGCCCGCCGTGTTTGGATTCTCGCGTCCGGTGATTCTCCTGCCGGAGCAGTGGGAGAACACCATGTCGCGTGAAGAGATGTCGAGTGTCCTCGCTCACGAGCTTGCGCATATCAAACGGTTGGATATGGTTGTCACGTGGCTGGCAACGCTGCTCGGCTGCTTATACTGGTTCCACCCGGGCGTGTGGCTCGCGCACGTCCAGTTGAGGAGGGAACGAGAAATGGCCTGCGACGACATGGCGCTGCACTCCACGAAATCGGAGGGGAAGACATACGCATCGACCATCCTGCACGTTGCGGAGTCGTTCACCGGGAACGTGCCGGTCGCAGCAGGCTTCCTGGGTCTGCTGGAACTGTCAGATAACCTGCTCCACCGCATCCGCTCGGTCGCGGACACGACGCGCGCGCGCCGGATCGGATGGCGGTCAGCCATTGCCATCCTCATCATAACGGCCGCTTGCGTACCGATGGGACGATGGGCTCGGCGGCCGACAGCCGAAGAAACCGCAACCGACCGGCAGATTCGTGCACACGAGCGTTTCCAGTTGCGTGCGTCGTGCGCGACCAACCTTAAACGGATGGGCCTGGTCTTCAAGATATGGGCTACCGAACACGATGGTCGCTGGCCAAGAGTAAGCACGCGGCGTGGTAACTTCATGGCAAAGGCATCTGACATATATCCCAACTACCTCACGGATGTGCTTTTTCTCAGATGTCCTGGCAATGCGGAGCACAAACCGGCAGAAAGAGGTGACCCGGTCCCGGATCTCCTCCGCCAGATCACCGACAAGAGCTACTTCTATCTCGGCTGGGTGCTCACCAACGAGGAGGAAGGACTTTCATTGCTGGACGCATATGAGTCTAAAGCACTTGCTGGGGCCTACGAGGACATCCCGGTTCCCATGGGCAAAGGCACCGGCGGCCAGAACGTGATCCACCGGATTTACGAGGGCGTCGAGCGCTTTCTCATAACCGACACTAACGACCCCACCGCTCCGGCAAGGATGCAGAGTGGGATTCCGGTCATGTGGGAGCGGCCCGGTCATCACGAGCCGGACGGCGGTAACGTGCTGTACATGGACGGTCACGTCGAGTTCGTCGAGTATCCCGGTAAGTTCCCAATGACGCCCAAATTCATGGACAGGCTAATCGAGATCTCCGCGAAGAAAGACGCGAAATGAACTGAGTCCGCGTGCCCTCAGGTCTGAGAGGTAGCTCAGACACCCTCTGGCCACCAGGCACTGCCGGCGCAGGCCACGCCTATGTGATCTGTAACATCCTGCAGCACAACATGTTACCTAGTATCCAGACACCCCGTTTACTCAGCGGCTCATCATATCGAACATTTTCCTTGACATCGCGGGATAGTTAGAGTAGAATAGACCGGTTTGGAGTGGATGAACGGTTAAATTCCTTTCTCTACGCCTGGAAAAATCACGTTTGGAACAAATAGAAGGAGCTTGAAATGCGTCTGAAAGTGATACAAGAGGGGGACTTTGCTGATTTCGTGCAAAGTCTCATGGCGAAGTATGAGGTTGTAGGCCCGAAGTCCAAAAACAGCATTTTTGTGTTCGACCGTCTGGAATCCCCGGGCGAGCTCAGGCTCGATTACGACACAACTCTGCTGCCGCCGAAGAAGTGTCTGCTTCCCCAACGCGAGAAGCTGCTGAAGTATCGGGTCGGAACGGAACTCGACGTTGAGGCACATACGGCAGCCCCTGCGCGCGTGCTACTCGGGGTCCACCCGTACGATATCAAGGCAATTTCTCTGATGGATCGCTACTTCACAGAGGAACATCCCGACACCAACTATATCGCCAGGCGTGAAAACACAATTATCGTAGGGTTGGATCCACTCGACGTGCGCGAGAATGCCTTCTGCAGCGCGATGAACTCCGCGACCGTTGATGACGGTTTCGACCTGATGCTTACGGACATCGGCGATAAGTACGTCGTGGCTGTCGGCTCAGACAAGGGCGAAGCGTTCTTGCAGGAACACGCCCGCTGCGCTGACGCTTCCGACGACGATGCGAAAGCGCGCGACGAGGCCCGCAAGAAGGTCGTCGAACTCTGCGCCAAGCAGGAAACACGTTTCACCGTCGACGAACTCCCTGGACTCTTGATGGAAGGGGAATCGAACCAGGTTTGGCAAGTTAACGGAGATAAATGTCTGAGCTGCGGCTCCTGCGTCATGGTCTGCCCAACCTGCTACTGTTTTGACGTTGGTGACGATGTGGAGATCAACCTCGTGGACGGCCACCGTTGGAGACAGTGGGACGCCTGCGTGCTGGAGGATTTCGCAAAGGTCGCGACCGGCGAGAACTTCCGTGAGGCGCGTGTTGCTCGGTACCGTCACAGGTTCTATCGTAAGGGGCAGTACCTGCCAAAACGTTTGGGCGTTGTCGCGTGCGTAGGATGCGGCCGATGCGCGAAAGCATGTCTGCCGGACATCGCAAATCCCGTAGCAGTCTACAACGCGTTGAAGGAGGAATAAGCGATGGCAACAGAGGCCGTGAGCAACTCGATATACCTTCCGGAGCCTGCCACCGTGGTGAAGGTGGAACAGATGACCGACACGGAAAAGCTCTTTGAACTGAAACTCAACAGCGGTCGTGAGCTCGGTCATCAGCCCGGACAGTTCATCACGATATCCGTCATGGGCATAGGTGAGGCGCCGATCTCGGTATCGTCCTCGCCGACAAAGAAGGGCGGTTTTGAGCTGGTCGTCCGCCAGGTCGGCAGGCTGACCGGCGCTTTGCACAGACTGACCGCCGGGTCGCACGTCGGGATACGAGGCCCGTTCGGCACCAACTTCCCAATTGAAGAGGCCAAGGGTAAGGACGTCCTCTTCGTGGGCGGCGGCATCGGGCTTGTCCCTCTGCGCTCGTTCATAAACCACGTGCTCGACCACCGCGACGATTACGGCCGAGTGATGATCCTTTTCGGATCGAGAAATCCTGCCGAGAGATTGTTCCGCGATGAGCTCGATGAGTGGGCGAAACGCGATGACGTTGAGTTCCTGGAGACGGTGGACCGGGCCGACGATTCCTGGAAGGGCAACGTCGGCGTGATAACCACGCTGTTCCCGAAACTGGAGTTCGAGCCGGACCGGACGGTCTGTACCATTGTCGGTCCGCCGGTGATGTACAAGTTCGTACTGCTCGAATTGGACGAGCAGAAGGTCCCGCACGAGAATATGTTCCTTTCGCTTGAGAGGCGAATGAAATGCGGCGTTGGCAAGTGCGGTCACTGCCAGATCCAGGACCTGTACGCCTGCAAGGATGGACCGGTATTCAGATACTCAGATATTAGCGATTACAGGGAGGCAATATAGATGAAACCGAAAGTGGGAATCTTCGATTTTGCGAGCTGCGAGGGGTGCGAGCTGCAGATCGTGAACCTCGAGGAGGATGTCGTTGGGCTCGTATCGGCGGTCGATGTTGTGAGTTTCCGCGAGGCAATGAAAGAACACAGCGACGACTACGACATCGCCATCGTCGAGGGGTCCATAACGCGCCAGTCGGACGAGGCGCGGCTGAAAAACATACGCGAAAACGCGAAAATCGTCGTCGCATTGGGAGCTTGTGCGTGCATAGGCGGCATCAACGCGCTCAAGAACACAAAAGACCTCGACGAAGTCATGAAAATCGTATACGGGGATAAGGCCGACTGGTTTGAGACGTATCCGGCGCGTCCTATTGATGCGGTTGTCAAGGTGGACTACTACGTGCCCGGCTGCCCGATAGACAGGACCGAGTTCCTTGGCGTGGTCAAGTCGTTGCTGCTCGGCAAGGAGCCCGAGATACCCAACTATCCGCTCTGCGTCGAATGCAAACTCGCGGAAAACCAATGCGTGTTCGAGAAAGATATGTTCTGTCTCGGACCGGTCACGAGAGCCGGTTGCAATGCTCGGTGCCCGAGCTCTGGAAGTGATTGCGTGGGATGCCGCGGGTTGGTTGATAATCCCAACAAGGAAGCCCAGAAAGAAGTCCTGGAAAAATTCGGCCTGACGGTTGACGATGTATTGGCCAGATTCACCTTGTTTGGCTCATATCAGGAGGTAAACGATAAATGAAGAGTGTAGATGTTAGCATCAACGTTCACCACCTCACGCGCGTCGAGGGGCACGGCAATATTGCGCTGGACGTTAAGAACGGCGAGATAAACAAGTGTCTGTGGGAGGTGGTCGAGGCGCCTCGGTTCTTCGAAGCGATGGTGCGCGGACGTAAATGGAACGAGATGCAGGAGATCACGAGCCGCATCTGTGGCATATGTTCCATATCGCACAGTCTGGTCTCGTTGAAGGCGACGGAAGCGGCGTTCGGCATCACACCTTCGGAACAGACGGTGCTGCTGCGCAAACTCCTCGACCACGGCGAGAACCTGCAGAGCCACGTTCTGCACGTCTGCTACCTGGTATTGCCGGATCTACTGGGCGTGGGCAGCGTGTTTCCTCTTATCGAGACGCACAAACAAGCTGTTCTCATTGTCACGCGCGTTCACAGGCTGGCTAACGAGCTGTGTGACCTTGTGGGCGGTCGTACGACTCATCCGATCACGGTCACCGTGAACGGATTCACTCAATTACCCGATCCGAAGGATCTGCAAGCGTTTCGCAAGAGATGCGAGGACGGCCTCGCGGACCTCCAAACGCTGGCCGATCTCGTGGCATCCCTTGCAGACAAGTTGCCGGACTTCGTGCGTGAGACGGAATATGTCGCCCTGACCTCCAAGGAGCATTACGCGCTGTACGATGGCGATATCGCCTCGTCGGACGCCGGAACAGTGCCCGCCGACAAGTATAAGGAGTTCGTGCACGAGTACGTAGTACGGCACTCGACGGCAAAGCACTCGAAGAACACCAGAGATTCCTACATGGTGGGCGCGCTTGCCCGGTTCAACGTCAATCACGAGCTGCTGACGCCCGGCGCGAAGAAGGTGGCCGAACAGCTTGGCTTAAAAGCGCCTTGTCACAACCCGTTCATGATCAGCGTCGCCCAGTTGGTCGAGTGCGTCCACTCAGTGGAAGAAAGCATGAAACTCATTGACATCTTACTCGACCGAGGGCTCAAAACCGAATCGCCGGTGGTCGATGTCAAAGCCGGTCGCGGCGTGGGCGTAATCGAGGCCCCGCGTGGGTTCCTGGTTCACGACTACGAGTACGACAGGAACGGCGTATGCATGACCGCCAACTGCGTGATACCGACAAACCAGAATCACGGCAACATTCAGAAGGATATGGAGGCGCTCGCCCCCACGATCCTCGACAAGCCGGAAAAGGAGATCGAGCTAACGCTCGAGATGTTGGTGCGCGCGTACGATCCGTGCATATCCTGCTCTGCCCACTTGATGAAGGTACGGCGCAAGTAGGACCGAGGCGGGAGATGGACACCCATGAACCGTCCGGAGATCGTTCCAGAAAGCTTTGAACAGGAGTTGGCCCGACGACTCGCCGGCAATGTCGCCGTCATGGGCATCGGGAACACCATGCGGTGCGACGACGGTTTCGGGGTACTCCTGACAAGATCTCTTCAGCGTGCGGGACTGCCCGGCACCCTGCGCTTGTTCGTCTGCGAAATGACCCCTGAGAACTTCGTGGGTCCCGTCACAAAGTCTGAGCCGGACACGATCTTGATGATCGACACCGCGGAACTCGGCGAACCGCCGGGAACCGTGCGGCTGCTCAACGCGGAGGATGTCGCCGACTCGGGAATGACTACCCACAACCTCTCTTTGCGTCTGCTCGCGAATATGCTGGAGTCGGCAACCAGCGCATGCGTTCATCTTCTGGCGGTGCAGCCGAAAACGGTAGGTTTTGGAGAGGAGATTAGCCCCGAGGTTTCGCAAACTCTGGATTACCTGACGGAGCTTTTTCAGCGCGTCTCTGCGCGCGAATCGTGACCGTTCACCCTGGGATGACAACATGCACGAGTTCTCCATCGCCTCCAGCATTGTTGAAGTCGTGAACAAGACCGCGCAGGAACACGGCATATCTCGCGTCGCCAAGGTCAAGATCAAGGTCGGACAGCTCCAGCTGGTTATGCCGGATAGCCTGTTGTTCTCCTTCAACATATGCACTGAGGGAACCCTATCGGAAGGTGCCGTGCTGGACATCGAGGAGGTCGCAGCCACGGGCAAATGCGCCGGTTGCGATGCCGAGTTCCCCCTGGGCGACTATCAGTTCACCTGCACATCCTGCGGCAGCCCGGACATCAGTATCGTCTCCGGTGAGGAGCTGTTCATAGAGAGCCTCGAAGGCGAGTGACAAAGGACTGCATCAACCTTGTCGTTGTCGCTAATGTACACACCGGTCAAAGACGCCGTAATCGCGTCGCGCTGAGCCGTTTACATCAATCTCTTTGAAATCGATTTTGTCGCGATCGTCCGTGCCCAACCCCAACTTGCCGGACAGTCTGCCTCCCCCCAAAAAAGAAGAGGGGGCACCTTGCCCCCTCTCTCCTTACACGATTCCGTGTCTACTTCTGTGAAAGGTTTCCCTTGTTGAGTGTCAGCTTGTTGCCGAGCTGTCCCCAGCGACGGTGGATCTCTTGCCGACAATTTCTACTTCTTCGCCAAGCTGAACTCTTATTCGCTCCTCATAGTCTTCCGGTCTGTACTCCGCCATGACGTCCCGGATGTCCATCAACTCCGCTCGCGGCAAGTCCACCAGAAGCTGATACCGAGGAATCGCTCCCCCCGGATTCGTGTTGCGGCACACGCCCGTGAAATTCTTGTCCAGGGTTTCAAAGTAGACCATGCGGTTGCCTATGCTGACGCACTCGGCCCATTTCCTGACCGGCTGTTTCTTTTCCACCATCGGTATGTTTGCAAGAAAATAATTCTCCTGCGCCGCCATTTCAAGCTCTTCAAGGTAAAGCTGAGTGTACTCTTCCAGAACTTCCGGTCTTACCCAGTTCTCCTGTTCCAGTTCGCCCCGAAGCTTTGTCACTCTGGCAAGCCGGGCATCCTTTCTGTATTCCGGAGGCACGACGGGGATACCTTTTCGTATCTGGATGATCAGTTGTTCGACATCTCTGAGCAGAGAGTTCTTGACGGCCTGCCGCCTGGCATCGGCAACTTCCAGTTTGCCAACTTGCTGCTCCAGCCCCGCAATCTCCATTCTCAGCCCGGAAACGCGCGAATCAGCCTCGGCGCCTTGTCTCTGCGTACTGAGCAGTTCCTCCTGAGCGCCGGCGATACTCGCATTCAGGTTCTCCACGTCGCGAGTGAGCGCGTCGTATTCCGCCTCTCGTTCAATCGCATTGCTCAGTTTTGCATCGACCTGCTGCATGGTACCCTGGCTCTCCTGCCGGTCTCTGAGCTCATCAAGTCGGGCCTTGACGTCCGCCGACGCGCCCAGCACGCTATACGCGTCGAGTCTACTCTCCAGCTCTGCAATACGCTGACGAGCCTGTGCATCTGTGAAGACGGGCGTCGTAGGTGTTGCCCCTCCTGGCAACTTGAGTATCCCGATCTTCGGACCGCCGAAATACATCGCGGCACCCCCCAGGGCAATCCCTATGAACACTATAAGGATTGTCACCAGGATCTTGCGCCCTTTTGACGGGCCCGCTTCTGGAATTTCCACCGGTATCTCGGGAATCTGACCGAGGTCTGCCATTTCTCATCCCTCCACGAACAGCGAATCTGCTTCTCCATCCTCGCTTACGGTCTAGCTTTAGGATAGCACACGTTGACGGTACCAGTCAAGCGAAAACCGGCTGCAAATGCGCCCCTGATGATGTGAATAGTTGAATCTGGTCGAATAATGCGCTCACATTCCGCCCGGTGGGCCGCGATCTGCCGCCTAGCCAACCAAAACCAATGCTTGCGCGGCACTTACAAACCCGTGCGCTTTCCCCCTATGCTCGGACGCGACCATCGGAGTCAGCCAGCCCGAAAACGCAGGCAACCACCATCGGCGCCGCGGTCCCTGCTGCGCCAATTATGATCTTATCCAGATCACACTGCGCCCACCCAAACACCGCTATGAAACCGCCTATTGGACAGAACTCAGAAGAATCCCCGATCAGTCTCCTTCAGCTCCCGCCTCATACCACACCTCACTTGTGCGCTCCCTTGACGAATTCTACGCTGCTTATAGCGTTTCCAGCGGGATCCCACCGCTTCGCAATGCCGTCGCACGTGAGGTTGCGCCACGTTGACTCCGCCTTTTTCTTTCCGTTCGGCCACCACTGTGTCCAGACGCTCGTACCATCATCGCGATGATGCCAGCCCCACAGTTTCTTCCCGTCCTGATTCCAGTAGCTTTCCTGACCGACTTTACGCCCGAGCCTGTACGTAACCTCCCGCTGCTTCTGCCCGTTCTCGTAATGCCATGTCTCGGCGCCGTGGAGCAGATAGCAACCGTTATCCCCCATTCCGGCACTCCAGGTAGCCTTACCGCCGGGATACTCTTGCTCGTAGTCTCTGACATTCGATATTGTTGTCGCCGAAGGTTCCATCAGCTCCGCGTCGGACCTGTCGTCCATCTCCTTGTCCAGAATCCATGCCTCATTGAAGGCGAAGTGCAGACATGGGCGGTTCATTGTGGTTATCAGGTGTATGAGCCCGTTGGGCGCCTGTCTCGCCGCCGAGTAGCCGATGGTATCGGCACCGCCGTGACGGCTCGGATTCTCATGAGGCAGTGTGCCGATAAGCTCCTTGATGTGCCATGTCTCGCCTTCGTCCTCAGAGAGAGCTACGTACGAGCCTCGTTCGGTCACACCCTCGGGCTGCTGGCCATCGATATGCTGGAAATCGCCCGCGAAGAACAGCCGACCACTCGCCAACCGCAGGACGCTCGGTCGCTGGTTAGAGCCCAAGGCCGGGAACGGCGTCTTGCTGACCGTCCACGTCTTGCCACCATCGCTCGAGACGGCTTTCGGCATGAACCCATCAATGTCGGTGTTCTTACCGCCCATGCCAAGGATGCTGCCGTCTTTCAGCAGCACATAGGTCGTATGCCGTCCCGCGCTGCGCCCGACCGTATCGTACCAGGCCTTGCCGTCATCGTGGCTCGCCCACAGTACCGATGTGCCTCCTTCGCCATCGCTCGCGATATACATTGTATCGCTGCGGTCGCGCAGCGCCGTGTTGATCGGCTGCTTCGAGTGAGGTCCGATCTCGTTCTTGAAATTGGGGAAGCGAATCTCGCTCCACGTCGCGCCGCTGTCCGTCGAGGAAGTCCATTGAAAAGGAAACGCGGCTTCAAGCCGCGGATTGCCCCAGAAGAAATGGAGCGGACCGTCATCTTTCCAGAGCAGAGGCGCGTGATCGTTTACCCCGGGCAAATCGAACATCGGGCTCGGCATATCCCACTCCTCGGCGCCGAACCGCAGCCTCGTCGCCATCAGTGACACGCCCGGTTCGTACTCATCGTACGACGTGTAGATAACCATCAGGACATCGCCGTTGGGGCACACCTCCAGAGCCGGGCTGTGGTTGTGGCCTCTGAAGGAAGGATGCAGACCGGCTGCATCTATCACTTCCCTACTGCAGTTCTCGGGAGGTGTCGGGAGCAGATAGCGTTTCCTGAAATAAGGTTTGTTGGTCCCTGGTCCCAGTTTGGCGACATCGACATTCTGCTTGACGCACTGCCGGACAAACGGAGGCTGATACGCGAGCGGCCTGGTCTTCGGCATCGGTGCCTGCACTACCCGGAACCCTATGCTGTGCATACCAGGAGCACTTTTGCCTCTGCCGCCATCTTTCGCAGCCCTCTGACCATCCGATTCGTTGTGACACAGGGCGTCCGCCGGTACCAGTTCCCTGTCCTTGCCCTGCCGACTCCAGTACAAACGCAGATAGGCGTCGCCGCCGTCCTTGTAGTACGATAGGGTCATGGGATACCGCGCACCTTTCTCCATCGCGAAGGTACCGGTCCAGGCCGCGTTTTCATCCCACCCCGCGATGACCGTTTGGCCATTTATCTCAAGAAGCATCCCGTTGTCGACCTCAACAGTGAATGTAACCTCGCCCGTAGCCGGCGCGACGATGTGCCCGTACCAGCGGACGGACCAAGTGTTACCGTGTTCGGATCCCCAATCTTTGTCGACTCGGTCAAGACTGTCCGGGTCCTTCGGGTTGGATAGGTCGTCCTCCCCGAACCAGGTACCGACCAAGCCCGGTTCGAAGTTCGTATCTTCTTCCAGGCGTTCTTCTGCTTTCGCGTATGCGAACGGCCCGAAACTCGGCGCAATACCAGCACGGCTCGCCGACCGCGCATAGTCATCGTCATCAACGTCCAGTCCGCCACCTCGAACAACCTTGCTGACACCGTATTCCGGTCCGACCGGGTCCGTCTGGTCGCCCAGAGGATACTCTCCGTGCCAATCCAGGCACCATTCCCTCGGACCCGTGTGCATATTCTTCAGCCCCCACGGGTTCGGTTTGTCCATTTCGGACCGGTCGTCGCCCGAGAAGAACGGTGTAGTCGTCCCTGCACGACATGCATACTCCCATTCGGCTTCGGTGGGCAGCCGATAAGGTTTCCCCTCCTTCTCGCTCAACCATTGGCAGAAGGCGACGGCGTCGTACCAGCTCACGGCCGTTGCATAGGGAGCATGGATCTCGCTGCCGGAATAATCCGGCCTGAATTGCTTGAACTGCTCGACGGTGACCTCTGTCACGGACATATAGAGCGGTTCGGTGATCGTCACCTTGTGAGCCGGCCGCTCATCCCAGCGATCCTCCGACGTCTCGCTGCCCATCAGGAACGCTCCCGGCTCGATGGAGACGAGATCCATACCGATGGAGTTCGCAAAACGTTCCGCCGCGCACACCTCCCCGCCCAACGTCACCCATGCCAACACGCAAACCATGACTAGAGCAATCGTTCGACAAGATCCAGGCACACGCATAGTCAGTCTCTCCCGGTTCTCATTCTCGTAGCCTCTAATTCAGGTCAGCTGCCCCCCCGCTCTTCCGACGGCATAAGTATAGCAGAACCCGCACGTTCTCGACACACTCTTTCCCCGCTGCGGTGAAGACGTAGGATGACATAAGGCGGGAACCATGGACGTAATCCGGCACCGATTGTGACAGAGGCGCTAGACGCACCTTTACGTTCTATCCCGTTTTGGCGCTACCTCAAATCCGTCCTGCTAGTAAGATACGCCCAACGCCGGGGCAGTCATCCAACCCCACTTGATCAGTATCTTGTTCG
>CBFDCQ010000002.1:0-121424 GCA_965603355.1 uncultured bacterium | reverse complement strand
GGTCGCTCGCAATGACGACGAAAAGCATGACGTAAGGGCGAGGCATGCCTCGCCCCTACTCGCGTGTAATTCATCCTGTTTTGACGAAGTTCCTCTAATTGTAGTATCCTGTTGGGGCGATGAAAAGGCCACGCCGTTTCGATACAGTCCTGTTCAGTGTGCTGATACTGCTCGTGGCAGTGGGTGCATTGGCGTTTCGTCTGCCGCGCCTGGAGCAGCGGCCGATGCACACTGACGAGGCCGTTCACGCCCGCAAGCTCGGCACTCTGATTGAGGACGGCATCTACGAGTACAATCCGGAGGAGTACCACGGGCCGACGATATACTACTTCTCGCTGCCGTTCGTATGGTTGAGCGGTGCGCGTACATATGCCGAGATTCCAAATGAGGTTCCTCTGCGAATTGCTCCGGTTGTCTTCGGCGTGGGACTTATCCTTCTTCTGCTCTTGATGCGCGACGGCCTTGGACGAGGGGCGATGGTGTGCGCCGCTGTACTGACCGCCGTTTCGCCGGCCATGGTTTTCTACAGCCGGTACTATATCCAGGAAATCCTCCTTGTGTTCTTCACGTTCGCCGCGATGGGCGCGGCGTGGCGGTACACCCGCACCAAGCGACTCTGGTGGGCGCTTCTGAGCGGTGCTTGCGTCGGCTTGATGTATGCCAGCAAGGAAACGTTCGTGGTCGCGTGTATTGCCATGTTTGCCGGCGCAGGGCTCGCGGCGGCATGGACGCGGCACGTGGATCACGATGAGCTCCGGCTCCGCGACTATATCGATCGGCGGCACGCGGCAGGTGCTATTGTGGTAGCGGCCATCGTGGGCGTTCTCTGCCTCTCCGTATTCATGACGCAGCCGCGCGCTATCTGGGACTCCGTGCTTAGTTACGGGCAGTACGTGCAGCGGGCGGGGACCGGCGACAGCAGCACCAGCGGCGCAGGACTGCACAACCATCCGTGGTACTACTACCTGAAGATGCTCGCTTTCTTCAAGTACGCACCGGGACCGTGGTGGAGTGAGGCACTGATCATGCTTCTGGCGCTTGTCGGCATAGGCGCCGTACTGAAGCGGAAACCGGCGATGGAGGGGAACGTGCGTTTGCTGCGTCTCCTAGCGTTCTACACCATCTTGATGACGTTCGTCTACTCGATTGCCCCGTACAAGACTCCCTGGTGCATGCTCAGTTTTCTTCACGGCATGATCCTGATGGCCGGGGTAGGGGCGGTTGCCCTGTATCGCCTGCTCCCGGGCAAACCTTTGAAGGCCATTCTCAGCGTCCTGTTGGTTGTGGGCGTTTGGCACCTCGGGGCGCAGGCGTACCGGGGGAACGACGTGTTCGACAGCGATCCGCGTAACCCTTACGTCTACGCGCAGACTTCCCGGACGTTTCTGAGGCTGGCGAAACGGGCCGAGCAGATCGCCGACGTCCATCCGGACGGGCGTGACATGCTTATTAAGATCATTGTCCCCGGTTCTGACTACTGGCCTCTGCCGTGGTACCTACGCCGGTTCACGTCCGTGGGGTACTGGAACGAGCCGCCTGATGACCCTGACGCCGCGATGATTGTCACAGCACCTGCGCTCGAGGCCGATCTGGACGCCGCACTTAGCGACAGGTATGAGAAAGAGTATGTCGGGCTGCGTCCGGACGTCCTGCTCCTGACTTACGTACGAGCCGATCTGTGGGAGGAGTTCATCGAGAGGATGGAGCAGTGATATCGAAGGCTCACCGTTTCGCTCACGAAGCCATGGATACCGCCTTCGAGATCCACATTGCCGACCAACCGGCGGAGTATGCGCGTGGGGCCGCGCAGGCCGCGTTCGCCGAAATCGACCGGATCGAGGGCTACCTGAGCCGGTTCATGGAGTCAAGCGACGTGTCGCGCATCAACATCCTCGGGGCGAAGGAGCCGGTGCGCGTCAGCCTGGAGACGTTCGAGTGCCTGCAACTGACGGCGCGTATATCTGCGGAGACCAACGGCGCTTTTGATGTAACCCGCGTACGGGACGGTATGAAAAAGGTGGAATTCGACAAAAAGAACTTCGCAATCCGCCTCAAGGACGCCAATGTTAAGATCGATCTGGGAGGAATCGGCAAAGGTTTTGCGCTGGACAAGGTGGCGGCGTTCCTGCGGGACTGGAGTATCGAGTCGACGCTTCTCCATGGTGGCGATAGCTCCGTGCTCGCGGTTGGCGCGCCGCCGGGCGAGGATGGATGGCCTGTGGGCGTCGGCAGCGGTATGGAAGAAGAAGACAGGCCTGAACCGATACTCCTGCGCGACAGGGCGCTCAGCGCCTCCGGGACGAGCGTGAAAGGCGAGCACATCATCGACCCCAGAACCGGTCAGCCCGCCCAGGGAGCAATCCGTGCATGGGCCTCATGCTCGTCAGCAACCATCTCCGACGGGCTCTCCACCGCCTTCATGGTCATGGATCGAAAGGATGTCGAGCGATACTGCCACGAACATAAGGATACCTGGGCTATACTGCTCATAGAGGACGAGCGAGGTCGGCGGCTTGTCGGATACGGTCAGTATGCGCCCGCAGTCGGCCTTCCCTAACAACAAGGTTGTGTGGAAGAGTCCTGCCCGTCGGCTAGGACTCCCTGGCAGCTCGATCCGTAGCCCGCCGTACAGGCGAGACAATGTTCGTCAAGTGCTACCTCTCTTCCCTCGAGCTCGTATGCGTCGACCTGATCTATTGTCAGAATGTTGCCCGTCTCATCTGTGAGTGCGAGCCCTAATGCCTGGTTGAAGTCGCAGTCATAGAGCGTTCCGTCATAACCCACGCTCAGGAACGTGCGGCACATCAGGTTCTCAACCACCGCCGGGTTGAAGCTGCTCCTCAACAGACCCATGTACCGGTCATACTCACCCTGGGATTCCAGGAGGTTCCTGAATCTCTTTATCGGAACGTTAGTTATGGTGATGAGTTTGTTGAACTCTATTCCATAATCCGCGTCCAGAACGCGTTTGTATTCCTTCTCCAGGTCATCGTGCTTCGGCGGCAGTTTCGGCCCGTTAGGGTTATAGACGAGGTCGAGACGCAGCCTATCATCTCTAGCGAAGCCGAAATCGTTGAGCAGATGCAGCGCCCTAACGCTCTTTTCAAACACGCCGCTTCCCCGTTGAAGATCAACGTTCCCCTCCGTGTAGCAAGGCAACGAGCAGATGAGGTGAATTCCACATTCCTTGAAGAAATCGGGCAGGTGTTCCTTGCCCGGCTCGAAAAGGACCGTGAGGTTGGACCTCACGATAATCTCGTCAACGAACGGACGAGCCGAGCGGATCAAGTATTCGAAATGCGGGTTGAGTTCCGGCGCACCGCCAGTAATGTCGAGGATCAATCCCTCGTTGCGGGCGAGAAACCGGAGAATACCGCCCACGACCTCCCGGGACATCACATTCTCGCCGTGCGGAGAGGCGTCTATGTGGCAATGCAGGCACTGCTGATTGCACAGGTTGCCCATGTTTATCTGCAGGGTCGTCAGTTCTCCCCGCCTGATATCGCTATCCGCTTCAGTAGCGCTATGCGTCTCCAGGAGACTCAGAAACGCGTTCATCTGTCTCACCTCCACTTTCGTCAACCGACACCGTCTTGATCTTGTGCCCGTGCTTTGCTCGTAGGTACTTCTGAAGGAAGTAGATGCCAAGGAAGAGCAGTGCCGCGATCATTATCTTCCAGAGTTGCTTCGGATCACTCACCGAGTGTCCGAGATACACGAACACGAACGTACCGGGTATGATCCCTATGAGGGTGGCGAGGAAGTAATCTCGTGCCTTGACCCGCGTAAGACCCAGACTGTAGTTCTGGACGTCATACGGCGCGTTCGGTATCAACCGGATCATCATAACCGTGATAAAGCCGTGTTTCTCAATTGCTTCATCGACGCTAACGAGCTTGCCTTTCAGGAAACGTGCTACAGCGCCTCTGCCGAAGTAGCGCGCGATCCAGAATTCCACCACGGCGCATATTGTCCCTCCAATTACGGTGTAGAGGGTACCCCACTTGGGGCCGAATGCCAGCCCCCCGACCATCGACGTCACCGCGGCTGGAAACAGAATCAGCGGTCGTAGAGTGTAGAACACGATGTAGCCAATCGGGGCCCATATGCCGAGGGACAGTATCTTTTCCTTGACGTTCTCGGGACTGATCTTCGAGTAATCAACTCCCGATACCTTCAGAACCACAAATACTATGACGAAAAACAGCAGAATAATCGCCAGCTTAACCCACACATTCTTTAGGAGTTTCATGAGCTTGTTTCTACCTCTCAAAATGCTTTCATCACTCTGAGTATGAACTTTACAAGCGGGTTGTTCGCTTTTTCCACAAAGGCCTTGCCGGCGGTCTTCTTCACCAGCTCGGACAATGTGGGGTATATGTACAGTGCTCCGGAAAGCTTTGCCAGAGGTATCTTGTTAGCTTTCGCGACGATGAGCCCTTGAATAATCTCACCCGCCTGTGCACCGACGACATGCGCTCCGAGAATGCGCCCTTTCTTATCCAGGATCACCTTGATCAAACCTTCCTTGTGTCGGTCGGTAATTGCCCGGTCGGAGCTGGTGTAGTCAGTCTTGTACACGCGCACGTCTGGATGCTGCTCCTTCGCCTCCTCCTCGGTCAATCCCAGACGAGCGAGTTCCGGATCGGTGAAGGTCGCCCATGCTACGTTGCTGTAGTTGACCTTCTGCCACGCCAACCTCTTGAACAAGGCGTTGCGAACTGCAACCCCAGCCTGATAGGCCGCGACGTGGCTGAAAAAGTACGGCCCAACTATATCTCCACATGCGAAAATGGACTTGTTCGTGGTTTGCAGATATGCGTTAACCTTGATACCTGTCTTCGCGTACTCGACGCCGGCCTTATCCAGGCAAAGCCCTTCTACATTGGGCGCTCTGCCGACGGCGACGAGAACGTTCTCGGCCGAGATCTCCTCCTTGCTGGCATCCTTACCTTCCAGAATCGCATAAACTCTCCCGTTTCTCCTGGCGAATCTTGTCGCCTTCTTGCCGGTCAGAACCTGGATTCCTTCTTCCTTGAGTTTCTCAGCCAACACGCGGGCCATCTCCTCATCTTCTCTGGGTAGAATACGGCCCATCATTTCTACAAGCCAAATTCGCACTCCGAGTCTGTTAAGGGCTTGTGATAGTTCGATCCCGATTGGACCGGCTCCCAGCACTATTAGGTCTCGAGGTAATGTCTCGAGATCGAACACGTTCTCGTTCGTGAGACAATCCACGCTGTCAAGCCCGTTAATCGGTGGAATCACCGGATGGGAACCTGTGCAAATGATGAACTTCCTCGCGGTAATACTCACATCGCTAACCTTCACGGTGTGTTCATCCACGAACTCAGGGGGACCGAACGCGACCTTGATCCCTCTTTCCTCGAAGACCTCCGCAGGATGGTGAGTGGCTATTTCATTGACCACGTCCTTCACGTGCGACATCACGTTGCTGGTATCGACCGCGAAATCGTCGGGAAGTCCCAGGCCGAACTCGGCAGACTTGTTCAGGCAGTCCGCCACGGCGGCCGATTTGAGGAGCGCCTTGGACGGCATACACCCGAACCATGTGCAGTCGCCGCCCAGTCGCGTCTTCTCAACAATACAGGTCTTGGCCCCCAGTGCGTTCGCGACGCTCGCAGCGAAAAGACCGCCGGCTCCCCCACCTATTGCAACGATGTCAAATTCCGGATTCCCCATTGCACCCTCCTGCTTAATCGCCCCCATATTACAGAATGTACTTGCCCCTTTTCTTCAGTGGATGTCTCTCGATTTGCTGAGCGATTCTCTTGGCCACCCCGGGTTTGCCCAGCTTGTGGTACATATAGCCCTTGTAACCCTCCACGCCGGGTTGGTCAAACGCGTTCACGTTCAACAGCTCACCTTCAAATGCAGTGGCCATCTCAAAGAAGAAGATGAGCTCGCCCCAGAGAAACGGAGTGATCTCCGGCATTATGATCGTACAGTTAGGTCTCTTCTCGCGGACGAGCGCCCACTCCGTTGCCTCCTGGGCCAACTTGATGAGTTCCGAGTAACGCTTTCCGGACAGTAAGTCCTTTTTGCCGGGTACTCTCAGGTCCTCCCGGAACTTCTCGACACGAATGAACGTGACCGTCTTGTTGTTCTCGCCCTCGATGTTGTTCTGTTGAATTGAGTGTAGATCGTTTGTGCCTCTGCACGGCACGGGGGTCCTGCCGACATTCACGATACAGCGTTTGTCGCTGACCCATCGTTCACGACCCCCTTCCAACGTCTCTATCCTTCGCAGGTGCTTCTTACCGAGGCTCTCGGCAAGGAGCTGCGCGTACCAATCCGCAGTAGACTTCAGCGTTTCCGAAAACGGCATCATCATAGCGATAGACTTGCCCTTTTGCTTATAGAGTATTGTCTGGAGCGCCGCATACATGTATGCCGGGTTCTTGCTGACGGAAGCCGAACTGCACCTCTCCGCCATCGACTTTGCACCGTCGAGCACCTGCTGGACCTTCACGCCAATGATGGCCAGATGCAGCAGCCCCATGTTCAACTCCGAGTAGCGGCCGCCGACGCCCGGGAGCAGCGGCAGACTCCGGAAACTCAACCTGTCCTCGGCCTGTTCCTCCTCGACCGTGCTACGGAGCGCGCCCGTTTCCGGGTCGGTTATAGCCAGAACCTGGCGACCGTGCTTGTTCCCGACACCTTTCTTCAACCAGTCGGATACCACATCCAAGGCCACCTTGGTTTCGGTGGTCTCCCCCGACTTGGATATGACGACCACGAACGTCTTCTTCGGGTTCAGGTTCTGCAACAGAGCGCGTAACGGAGTCGGGTCAAGGTTGTTTCCTTCGAAGTATATCCTCGGCTGCTTTCCCCGCAGTGCCTGGAACTCGTTGTAGTAAGGTGGACGCAGCGCATCCTGAGCGGCTTTGAGGCCCAGGTATGAGCCGCCGATTCCGAGCGAGATGACGTTGTCGTACTTGCTCGCTATCCCGTCCGCCAGTTCTTGAATCTCCCTTACCGCAGCCTTGTCTTGCAGAGGCAACTGAGTCCACTCGAGGCCGAGACACACTCTACCGGCTGGATCGGCGATGACTTCCTTCAGGTGCCTGTGCGCGCTTCTGATATCCGGTAACATCCTCTGCAGCTGCTTCTCCGTCGCGCCATGTTTAGTGCCGACGTTGAAGCTGAACAGGTTATTGAAATCAAACTGGAGATGTTCCATAGCAGGCAAACCCTTTCCCTAAAACTCCGACGCAGTCTGTCTTGCCTTTTCCTTTGCCGCCGCAAGCCTCTCGCGTGCCACGTCAGGCCCCATGGCATCCATCGGCTGAGCGTTCACGAACGTTATGTCCGTGATTCCTGCGTAACCGAATATCGTCCGCAGATACGGCTCCTGATAATCGTACGCATGGGCCGGGCTGTCGGGGCCGTAGTCGCCTCCTCGACTTGTGACTACAACCATCTTCTTGCCTTTGACAAGCCCTTCCGGCCCTGCTTCAGTATACCTGAAAAGGTACTTCGGCTGCACGATTACGTCTATATAATGCTTCAACACGAACGGAATGCTGAAGTTCCACATGGGCGTGCTGATGAGGTAGGCGTCCGCAGCGAGGAAGCGCTCAATGTGGCGTTCAACATCCTTCCAGGCATCCTTTAGCTCTCCCGAGAGATCACCTCCGCCCAGCAGAACGTACTTGCCGCCTATCACCCCCAACGTGAGTGGAGGCGGCGGTTCAGCGAAAAGGTTCAGTTCGTCGATCTCGCAGTCCGGATATTTCTCCCTGAAACCCTCCAGGAACGCGGAGGCAACCTTAAGCGTTCTGGATTCCTCACCTCTTGGTGCCGCCACGATATGCAGTAACTTCCTCATCACTCAATCCTCCGGCGTGCGCGCGGCCGGCGCCGGTACGCTACGCCACCTCTCCACTCACAGTGCCGCCGTGCAAATGAACTCCCGAAGCCTCGTTCAGGAGAAAAAGCAGCTTGCCGGAAGCTGGCTCTACACGCTCTGCCGGCATGGAACCGCTCTTATCCACGAGAATCCTCCTGACAACCTCAGCCTTGTTCTTCCCGACCGCAAGAAGAATGACGTTTTCCGCGTTGTTAATCACCGGAAATGTTATGGTCACACGCGCCTGTTGTACGTCCTCGCTCCTTACGGCTATTGCCAGACGCTCGTTCTCATCCAATGAAGCCGTGCCGGGGAACAAGGACGCCGTGTGTCCGTCCTCTCCTATTCCCAACAATATCAGGTCAAATCCCGGACACTGACCATCCTCCAACAGGAAGTGGCGTTTCAGATCCTCCTCGTACTCGAGTGCCGCGGCTTCCGCGCTGCCGGCTTCCACTGGTATCGGATGAACGTTGCCTGCCGGGATACTTACATCGTCCAGCAGGGTTGTCTTCACCATCCGATAGTTGCTGTCCGGATGATCCGCCGGCACAAACCGTTCATCGACAAGGAAAACGTGGGTCCTGTCCCACGGGAGCTCTGCACATCCGGCCAATTCCCGGTACAGGTGCATCGGAGTACTCCCTCCCGACAGGGCGACGGCAAACCCCCCTTTACTAATGACGGTTTTTTGGGCAATCTTCTTCCACTCGTTGATGGCGAACCCGGATATCTGATCAATGCTCTCGAAAACGAGCGGTTCTCCGCATTTCAACGCCAGCCTGGCGTTCGGTAGTCTCACCATGTTCGCCACTCTCGACCTTCTCGCCGCATTAACTCATCGGCCTCTTTGGGTCCCCATGTACCTGCGGCATAGTCGGGAAGACTAGGCTGTGGCGCAGTCTCCCATCTGGAAATGATCGGATCGACCGCGGACCACATCGCCTCCACCCCGTCCTGCCGCGCGAAAAGTGTCAGATCGCCCTTCATACAGTCCATGAGCAACCGCTCGTAGGCAGGATGAGTCTGCGTCCCAAACGATCGTGCGTAATTGAAATCCATAGCTACCGTATGCGGTTGGTTACCCACTCCGGGGCGTTTCACGCTGAAATGCAGACAAATTCCCTCCTGCGGCTGGATGCCCAGCAGGAGAGCGTTGGGCTCGAGCATGTCACAAGTGCGCCCGAGTAACCTCAATGGTGGTTGCTTGAATTGCACGAAGATCTCGGTGACTCGCTTGGCCAAACGTTTTCCCGTACGAACGAAAAAGGGCACGCCCGCCCAACGCCAACTGTCCAGATAAAGCTTCGCAGCGAAGAATGTCGGCGTGTTTGAGTCCGGAGAGACGCCCTCTTCCTGCCTGTATCCGGGAACCTCTCTGTCTCCGATCCTCCCGGGACCGTACTGCCCGCGCACCGTGAACCTGTCAATATACTCCTCGTCCATGGAACGGATTGTATGAAACACCTTCACCTTCTCGTTGCGTATCAGGTCCGCCTCGAAACCGACCGGCGGTTCCATAGCCACCAGCGCAACGAGCTGCATCATGTGGTTCTGCACGATGTCTCTCACGACACCTGCCTGTTCGTAGAAGGCGGCCCTGTGTTCAACACCCAACTCTTCGGCCACGGTGATCTGAACATGGTCGACGTACCGCCTGTTCCAGAGAGGCTCGAAGATGCTGTTGGCAAAACGGAAAAAGAGGATATTCTGTACTGTCTCCTTGCCCAGGTAATGATCGATGCGGTAAATCTGCTTTTCGTCAAAGGCTTCCAGGATTTGCTGGTTTAAAGTGACCGCTGAAGCCCTGTCTGTCCCGAAAGGTTTCTCGACGACCACCTTCGTGTTGAAACAGCCTTTGCACAAGTTCTGTTGAGCCAGCTTGTCGACGACCGCCGGAACGACCTCGGGCGGAATTGCCAGATAATAGATCACATTAGTCTTGGAATCCTGCGTCGAACAGGCGAGCCCATCGATACGCGAGCAGAGTTGTTCATACGTGTCGTCAGAATTGAGATTCCCCGACAGATAGAACAGGTGCTGGCTGAACTCGCCCCATGAACTCAAATCCAAAGGTTGGTCTGCATGCTGCTGGATGGCCTGTCCGGCAAGTTCGCGGTACTCGTCGTCGGAGTATTCATCGAGACCGACACCCAGAATTGCGAACTCGGTTATGAGCTTCTCGTCATGGAAGAGGTGGAACAGGGTCGGAAGAAGTTTCCTTCGACTCAGATCGCCGGCTCCACCGAACACTACCATCGTAAAAGGTTCGACGGCGAGATCCTCTAAAGACACCTCACAGGCCTCCAGGAACCTGCTCTCGACGATCGTCGCGTCATCGCCCGTCATTGATCTGCTCCTCCCCTTCGTGAAGCAAAGAGATTTCGCCGTGCAGGAGCGTGTCCCTGTTGAAAGCGCTCCAGGCAAACCAATAAGCGACAGTCGCAGGCAATAGATTCCCCTGAGCATCAGTGATGTAGGCGGTGTTTCCGAAGCCGGGATGAATCCTTATGCTAATGCCTGCGACTGCATCCTCGAGAGGGTACGTGACGCTGTTGATAAGTTGAATTGGGTAGGCCTTTGCCACGTTCTTGATTCTGATGCCGATGACAAGACTTTTCGGCGGTAAGCGATTATCAAAACCCTTGACGGGGAACATGAGCTTAGGGCTTGCCTGATAACCTAGATACGGGTTGTAGTTGTAGTCTATCGGGAACCCCGTATCCGGCGACAATATCAACGTATTCGGATGCATTCTTCGCCATTCTCCCCACGTTGCTACTAGGGAGGGCAAGATTTTCAGCCGTTTGGAGGAAAGTTTTCCTGTAACAGCGCTTTTTGCCAACTGTGGCCAGAGGCACGCATGGTTGCGGTCATACATCACGAGGTTGCTGTTGTACAGCAGACCTGAAACACCAAAATCAAGGGTTTCGCCATCGAGTCTCCTATCGAAAACAACAGCGCTTCTCGTCAGCGGACACCAAGTCACTGCCACGGGGATATCCGCAACCGCGTCGTTGACGATCTCGTGCAGGGTCAGGATTCGGATAGGGTAGGCCTTGTCTTGACCGGATAAGGATATGCCCACCACCAACTCTTGCTCGGCAAGGTACCGGGCCTGATCAGGTGTGACGAATCGCGGGTTTGTCAACGCGGGAATGCCGTCCTTACCTGGTCCGCCAGGCATCAGCTCTCTAAGGTCCACCTTGCTGCGGGATAAATCGAAATCTCCCTGTTGACCGTACAGAGGGCTGTTCGTAAGCGCCGCCACTAGCAACACCACCGTCAAGAACAGCGTCCTCCTTCCACGGCCAACCATCGTTGAGATCATTTCCTGTTCACTCCACATGCCTGTTGCGTTGTCCATCATCAACGCAGATCGTCTACCCATGTTAGACCATAAACTTCTATCATCCCTTGCCGACTTCCGTTCCCTTTGCTCCTATGGTGTTCAGAAGGTTGTCGAACGAATCCGCAAACGCGCCAACGCCAGCCTCCAGGAGTCTGGCACACACTTCATTAATGTCAATCCCGAGGCTCCCGAGATTGCCAATCAGCGCCTGCGCGCCTCCCGCGTCGGAGGTCACCGCCTCCCCGACAGAGCCGTGGTCCAGGAAGGCGTCGAGCGTCTTCTCGGGCAAGGTGTTGACGGTGTTCTTCGCAATCAACTCCGTGACATACTTGATGTCACTATATGCGGGGTCCTTCGTGCCGGTAGATCCCCAAAGGACCCTCTGGACGTTGGCGCCTTGCTTCTTCAGTTCCTTGTACTGTTCACCTGAGAAGATCTCCAGGGACTTTTGATAAATGAGTTCTGAGTTTGCGACGGCGGCTTTTCCTCTCAGAGACAGGAGCTGTTCCTTCACCGACTCATCGCCCTCCGCTTTCATCAACGCGTCAAGCTTCTTGTCGACCACGCTGTCAATGCGGCTGACGAAAACGCTGGCCACGGAGTTGGTGCGGCTCAGATCACCGCCGTTGCCGGCGAGACGAGTCATCCCGCTCAGGAACGCCTGTGCCGTCTTCACATACTGCTCCTGGGAGAATATGAGCGTGACGTTGACGTTAATACCCTCCGCTAAAAAGTGCCTCTATTGCTCCAAATCCCTCGTCCGTTGAGGGTACCTTGAACATGCCGTTGGGGCGATCCACCTTACCGTGCAGTCTCTTTCCTTCCTCGACGGTTTCCACAGTCTGGCGCGCCAGATGCGGGTTAATCTCGAGGCTGACATAGCCGTCAAAACCGTTGGTCTCCTCATACACGGGTCTGAGTATGTCAGCCGCATTCTGGATATCACGAACAGTCAAGTCATCATATATTTCAAAATCAGACTTGCCCGACTCCTTCAACCGCCTTATCTGCTCGTCATAGTCACATCCGGAACTGACCGCCTTATCGAAAATCGAGGGGTTGGAAGTCATCCCTCGTACACCGAGCTCAACCAGTTCCTTGATCCTTCCTTTTTCAATCAGGGACCGACTGATATAGTCCAACCATATGCTCTGACCAAACTCCGCCAGCTCTTGAATCCTTGTCATGAACGCAACCTCCCTCTATTCGCCTACTTCTTCTTGACAGCATGCCCCCCAAACTCATTTCTCAGCGCGGCAATTACTTTGGCGCTGAATGAATCATCCTGGCGCGAACGGAAACGCTCCAGCAGCGAGAGGGTAATCACCGGTGCCGGCACGTTCTCCTCGATAGCCTCCGCGACCGTCCAGCGACCCTCCCCGGAATCTTCGACATAGCCGCGAACCAACTCCAACTCAGGATCGTTCTGGAACGCCCTTTCAGCCAGCTCCAACAGCCACGACCGTATGACGCTTCCCTGGTTCCAAAGATGAGCGATCTGTGCGAGATCCAGATCGAACTCCTCCTTCGCATCCATGATCTCGAACCCTTCGCCGTACGCCTGCAGTAACGCGTACTCAATACCGTTATGTACCATCTTGACGAAATGGCCGGCGCCGATCGGTCCAACATGGGCGTACCCGTCCTTAGGGGCGAGCGTCTTGAATACCGGCTCAACCTTGAGGAACGCCGCCTCATCCCCGCCTATCATCATGCAGTAACCGATCTCGAGGCCCCAGACACCGCCGCTTGTACCCGCGTCAAGGAATGAGATCCCGTTCTTCTCAAGCTCGCGCGCCCTTCTCATCGAGTCCCTGAAGTTGGAGTTTCCGCCGTCTATGAGAATATCCCCTTCTGACAGCATTGATGCGAGCGTTTCGATCGTCTCTTCCGTGGGTTTCCCTGCTGGCACCATGACCCAAACAGTACGAGGAGAGTTCAGACTGCCGGCCAGCTTTTCAAGCGAGTCAAGAACTCCTGCGCCCTCTGCCTGCGCCTGTTTCCGTGCCCCCTCGTTCACGTCAAACGCCACTACCTCATGGCCGCCACCCAACAGTCGCTGGACCATGTTTCCGCCCATTTTTCCCAAACCGACGAACCCTATTTTCATGGCTTGTTCCCTTTAAAGACCCGTAATCTCGCACTCCTCACATTCTCTCAGCATCTTGGCAGACTCTTCGGGCAAAACCGTGTTGACCTGTATCCTGGTCGCCCTTTCAAATCCGCCTACTATCTTTGTGCGCGGAAGAACCTGTCTAAGCTCGGATATTCCACGTCCTCCGAGTCCAGCTACCGCACGTCCCGATACACTCTCTTCAGGCGACTGGGAGAGATGCCCAGCACGAAGCCGATTGTGACCAGCCAATTGATCAACGTCGCTCTCACGACACCCTGCCTCTCCCATCTCCTTGGAGAGCAGCGCGCTTTCTTGCGCAGCACCTTGACCTTACCTTCCCTTCTCAGCCTCTTGGAGAAGATAACATCTTCAAACAATCGTACGTCGTCGAATCCTCCTATGCTCAGGAAGACATCTTTACGAACAAATATCCCCTGATCGCCATAGAAAACCCGAAACAGTCTCGCACGCAGGTTTCCGGAAGCTTCAATGATACGGTAAATGATCCTCTCAGAATCTATCCTGTGGGTGAAGCAGCCACCCACGTAACCGGTTTTAACGCAATCTTGAACTGCCTCCAACGCGCCATCGTCGAGGATGGTATCGGCATGCAGGAACAATAGCACATTACCTCTCGCCACTGCAGCGCCTTCATTCATCTGAAGAGCCCTGTTCTTGCTGGCACTAACGATTCTGACCTGAAACGGTCTGGCCAGCTCCACCGTCTTGTCCGCGCTTCCGCCGTCGACAACGATCACTTCTCGGTCGTCAGTGACGGGCAAGCTGTTCAGAACGTCCTGTATCGTAGCCTCCTCGTTATAGACCGGTATGATCACGGATACCATGTGACAAATCGCCTATCAGCCGGTCCTACGCCCTGCCGGCTGCTCGTTCAAGCTCCAGTCATAGTCCGTGTAACGTGTCGTCCAGGCTCCGGGATTCGCCTTCACCTTGTCGGCTGCGTCCTCAGGCAAAAACTCTGCGATGAACTTGAGCACTGCCGCGTTCTCTCCACCGAAATCCTTCGCGAACCAACTGAAAATCTTCGAGATCTGTGCCGCCCTTCCTCCAGTATCGAAACGATTCTTGGATGAGTCGGTAAGAAACAGCCTGCCCTGATCGTCTAACTGTTCATCCAGCTTGTCCCCCTCGTACGCTTCAGAGCGCAGCGGCGGACAGCTCTTTGCCGCGCATACCAGCGCAAAGTGAATCCTGGGATCCTTGAAACGCGTGCGGATAATCTTGTGTTCGATTGTGTTGAGCGTTGTCGGGCGGTTGTTGACCGTTGCCAGCGGTTTATCCCAGACGGTTTTTGCAAACGCCTTCCTCAGTCCCCTCGGGTTCAGATTCTGGATGCTCTTCAGTGGATAGTTATCGCAGATGATCTTCAGCGTGTACGCGTTGTAAGCGTTGATCCAGAAGGCGAGCCGATCCTCTTCCGAAGAGATTCGGTCCGGATTGGTCCGGGCAAGCTGTTGGATGTATTGACCGAGCCTCGCATCCTTGCACAGCGCCCTGTAATTTACCATACCGTCCTTGACATGATCGGCAAGTATATCAGTGAGCAAACCGTGCGAGTCGGCAGCCAAGCCAGGAGCCGAGATAGGAACGATGAGCATGAGTGCGAGTAGGATTCGCCCAAATCTCATGGCTGTTCTCCTTCATCCGGAACCGGCGCGACGGTCCCGGACACAAGCAGGTATCGAGCGGAAGCGCGAACGGGGTTACCCTTGTGAGTCGTGTCGGCTTCGAGCCAGCTCCGAAGATCCTGTACGGTGTCAATGTCAGCGAGGGTAGGGAGCAGGTGAACAGCAAGCCCCAGCAAATCGGCCTCGTCCAGAGTCTTTTCCAGGACGGCCTCTGTGCTCCACGGAATGTCGGCGAAAAGTCCCTTATGCAGCTCCCTCATTCCCAACAGGTAGTACCCGCCATCGTGGCAGGGTCCGATGACGATATCGCACGAGTCGAGACTGCGGACGGCATCATCAATGACGCTCGCTGATAGGTCAGGTACATCCGTTCCGACGAGAACCGCCTTTCGAACTCCCCGGCTGAACACCGACCGGAATGCGTTTTCCATTCTCTCGCCAAGGTCCGCTCCGGTCTGCACGTCGAGTCGAAACTGCGGACCTACCCATTCCTCAATTTCATCCCGTTCGTTGCCACCGGAGTAGAAGACAAACCGGTCGACCTGGCTGGATATGTTGCCGCTTTCCTCGAACATGTGTTCGGCACACAGCCTGTAGAACTCGATAGCCGCGTCGCTCCCGATTGTCTCCGCGAGGCGCGTCTTCACTTCGCCAGAGCGCGGAAAACGCGCGAAGATGATTAAACCCATTTCGCTGAATTCGACATGCATGTCAGTTTGAAGTGCCCGGCCTACTCTCCAGAGGAAACGCCATTAGAACTCGCGTAAGCACTCAAGCAAGTGCTACTGGGGCGCTGTTTGGCCCCTTAGAGTTCCACTTCACCATCTACCTGTATCAGCGAGAACTATGCCAAACCAGACCTGAAGCAGGAGCATAAGCCATAAATACCGTTCCAGCATGGACTTGTGCCGATATACAGGTCGTCGAACGCCAAACCTGTGTGTCTCAGGAAATAGATCTCTGTGAGACATCATGCAGCGATATGCTCTTGACAGCCGTACAGGCATAGGCAACTCATGTCTCAACTTATGTTAAGATATTGCAAGTACTTGTAGGACTGCGCTCAGGCAGGGCAAGCCATACCGTCAGTCTCACATACAGTATGTGATACACCCGGCCTTAAATGAGACACTGAGACAGTGTGTCACCGAGTAAAGGCGTTGACCCACGCCCGCCTTATCAAGGGGATCCTCCGAACGTGTAGACCTCGGTGCGATGCACGCTCATCCGCAACTGCTAATTGCGCTATAGGTGGCAGTTGCATGGCACAGGCCTCTATGGAGGAGAAAAAGAACGGCTCTGCCTTCCTGCGGCAGCCCGCCGCGTCACGTATTACATGGTCGGGGCGGCCGGATTTGAACCGGCGACCACTTGACCCCCAGTCAAGTACGCTAACCAGACTGCGCCACGCCCCGTTATAGCCTCAGAGCGACTCCGACGTTTCCCGATACTACCTCACGTCTTTGAGTCTAAAATGTCATGAATATGCCACAGCTTCTGTTCGATCTCGTCAATTATCCTCGAGGTCTCCGCCGCGTTGCGGGGTCCAGCTTCTCCCTTTCGCTCGTCCCTGAGCCTCTTCTGGGCCCCCTCAGTGGTGTACCCTTCCGTCCAGAGAAGCTGTTTGACCCGCTTCAAGACCTCGACATCGTCCTTCCGATAGCGGCGCACGCCCCGTGGCGTCCGTACGGGTCGAACGTCGCCGAACTCCTGCTCCCAGTACCGCAACACGTGCGGTTTAACGGCCAGCATGTCGCTGACCTCGGTGATCGAGTAATAGAGACGTTCATGTCCGGGTTTCTTCTTCGCCAACTGCTTTTGCGCCCTGCCCATCAATCGACCTCCACCACTCTCACCACGGTAATGTTAGCACAGATTCTGGTTTTGAGCAATCCCAAAGTTGCGGGCAGCCCTTCATGAGAGCACTCGCCCCTTCTCGGTTACGTTTCATCTCCTGTGCGTCTGGGAAAGGCAAATGCAGCGACCAGGTAAAGTCCTGCCGACAGCGCTATAACGATCCTGAATCCGAGCGATATGGAGAGGCAGGTTGCGAGTATCGGTCCGACGACTGACGCGCACCCGTTGATCCCCCACGCCCAGGGCAGTAGCTCGGGCGATAAGGAGGCGAGCCGCCGCAGACCCGTGGGAAAGGGTATCCCCATAAAGAACGCCAGAACGAACACGGTGGCGCCGGCAACGATCCGTTTCACATTTGGCGAGAAAAGCTGTGACCCGGCTGAGATGAGATCAAAAACCAGGACATAGGTCACTAAAGCTGCCGTGATGCAGGCGAACGCGATCCATACCGGTCTCTTAAACCTGCCTGCGAGACGCGATGAACTCAACCCGCCCAGCCCGGACCCCAGAAGGAAGATCGTTAACGTTATGCCGAGCGCGATGATGGGGTGCGGCATGATCCTCGTCAGTTTCTGTATGAATACGATCTCGATGAACATGTATCCCGCGCCGATTGCGAGGAAGTACGCGACCACCCTCGGAAAACCGACTTTCCTGCCCGCAGGACGACGCAGCCACAGGAGAGGTAACAGAACAAGCACGACGCTCAACGGCAGCGCGATGATCAGAGTCGCTACCAGAACTACGTATCCCCATTCAACGAAGGGCACCCATTGCGTGCTCAGCGTCCTGCGCAGTTCAGGCAGTGACGACCACTTGAAGAAGTGGAAATAGTACGGCCTGTCATCCGTGGCGGGAATCACGTTGAAAAGGCTGTTCCGGTAGTAGTCTTCCTTTTCAGGGCCGAGCAGCGCAGTTGCCGCCTCATAGAGGAACGGGCGTTCGAGAACATTATACTCATTGACAACCTCCGGCTGGATGCCCGGGAAATAGCATAGGTCGAACGAGCGCTCCTGGCAGAACTTGGCTATCGCCTCCAACTCGGCGCCATTGAACGGGTCACGTTTGATCAGCGTGGTACAGGTTTTCCACCCTCGAAGTTGGACAACGTGCTTGCCGGGGTCAAGCGTGCCTGATGAGTTCAGAGCCTCGACGGCAGTCCCGAAGAGTCTCACATTGTCGCGCGGCGGCATCTTGAGCCAGCGTGTAACCGACAGGATACCGTCCGGCCTGAGGTGCGCGATGTACGAACGGAGAGCCTCGACGGTGTACAGGTAGCTTTCGTTGAGCGCCAATACGCCCGCAGCCGACGCGCTGAATGAGTCGAGCAGCGAAATCTGAACGACGTCGTAGAGTTCGTTTGTGCTGTCGAAGAAAGCGCGTCCCTCCGTGTTGATGACCCTTACTCCCGGCGAGTCATACAAGTTACACGATGAATCGCGCAGCTCGTGTCGCATGAGGTGGATGACGCTGCGGTCGAGTTCCAGGGCGTCAATGCGGTCCATACCAGCGTACCGCGCCGCCAGGATGTCCGCGCCACCGCCGGCGCCAACAACCAGAACTGTTTGCTCTCCGCTGCCGCCTGCTCGAACGGCGTGGTACACGGCGGACGAGGTGAGCCAGTCGAGATAAGCGAGCCGTGAGACGTCGTTGTCGAAGTCCGTCACGGCGCTCGTGGAGTCGGCATCGACCACCAGGGCCGTCTGTGGCGGTATCTCGTAGGTGCATGCCAGACTCATACCGGGCGCCTCGCGGATAGCCGGGCTCGAGACGACGTCGATCCTGCCGAGCGGGCTCGATCTTTTCGCGATAATCCGGGCATCAGGCAGGTCCATAAGCGCCGGAAGTGTCTTGAACTCGCTCACCCGGAGTTCTAATCCGCCTGTAATGTGAATGAGAGCGAGCGGTATGAAAGCTGCCAGCGCGACTGAGAGTGCATCGAGCTTGCGTCGCGGCAAGAGCAGGATTACGACTGCGAAAGCGGCTGCGCCGGCCACCAGCAGCAGGAGCGATTCCGGCCGAACGAGGTACATTGCAAGGAGGATGCATGCGCTGCCGGCGCCGGAGCCGGCCATGTTGGCGAAGTAGACCTTGCCGACCTTCCCCGCGTACTTTATAAAGGTCGAACCAATACATATCGCCGCGAGGAAGAATGGCACGAACAGCGTTGCACAGTATCCGAGAAGGTAGACGTACTGACGCTTATCCCAAACGATTAGGAACGGATCGAAGGGGACGCGCTGAGTTGCGATAAATGACAAGACAACGGCTGTCGCGTAAAGCGCTGCCGAGACACCGTAGACGGCGCGGTAGTTCGCGAGGATGAATTTTCGGCACAGCGACATGAACGTGCCGCTGGCGCCGAAGCCAAGCAGCGCCACGCTTATCACCATGTACGCGAAATGGTGCCACTGTGTGATGGAGAAAAGCCGCGCCAGGACTATCTCGTGGGAGATGACGGCCGATGAGAGGAGAAAGATCGATGCGAGCAACGTAATCGGGGGCGTTTCGCTCCTGTTCTCTCGCATCTTATTCGGGAGTCGGTTTCACGCGCGTTCGTCGCGCAGGTCTGGGTGGCCGGGTTGTCGGCGTATCTTGCCCGGGGCGCACGAACGGCACGAATCGCACCGGCAGAACGCTTTTCGACCGGACGCTACCATCTTTCCGCTTGGTCACGAGAACTAACTGCTGCTCATAGAACACCGGGCCGACAGGTATGCACATCTTTCCACCGGGCTTCAACTGCTGCACCAAAGGTGGCGGTACGTGGTCCGCGGCGCAGGTGACTATGATAGAGTCGAACGGCGCGTGTTCCTTCCAACCGTGGTAGCCATCCGCGATTTTCACCTCGATGTTCTTGTATTCCAGGTTTGCCAGGCGTGCCTTTGCCGACTTGCCCAGCTCTTCGATAACCTCAATTGTGTAGACCTTGGAGACGATCTCCCCCAGCACGGCGGCCTGGTATCCGGAACCGGTGCCGACCTCCAACACCTTGTGCTCCTTCTTAGGGGTGAGCAGCTCACTCATGTAAGCTACTATGTACGGCTGTGAGATGGTCTGGCCGTGCCCAATCGGGAGAGGTCTATCCTCGTAAGACAGCGCGCGTAGTTTCTGCGGAACGAACTCATGGCGGGGCACGTTCCGCATCGCGGCGAGAACAGTCTTGTTCTTGACGCCGCGCCGCCGGATCTGCGTCTCGACCATCCGCAGGCGCGTCTGTTTCTGCAACTCCTCCTGCTTCTCGTCCCGAGCAGGCTCGCTTGCAAGGCCAAGCGAGGATAGGAGCAAAGCCATCAGAGCAGAAAAGACTGCACCGCGCGCTTTCGAACCGTTCACCCTCATGTGGCTGACACCGTCGTTCCGTAGGGGCGTTGCTTGCTGCGCCCTGCTATCACTACCGTATCTCTCGGCGGGCAAGATGCCCGCCCTACCAGACTATACGACAGCCGGGATGCAATGGTTCATTGTTCACAGCCCGGACGCCACCCTGTCCGTAAGTTGTTCCCAATGCCCTTGCACCTTCAGGATAAGCTCGATCAGTTGGCGGATTGCCGCGTGGCCGCCGCGTCTATCCAACACCAGATCGGCGCTTTGTTTCACCTCTTCAGAGGCGTCAGCTACGGTAACGGCCAGCCCTGCACAGTTCATCGCCGTCAGGTCCGGCAAGTCGTCGCCGACAAACGCGATCTGCTCCTTCTTGAGTTCCCACTTCTTCGCAATTTCCTGGACGGCCATCGCCTTATTGGGTGCAGCCTCCCTATACTCGGTAATGCCGAGCTCCTGGGCGCGCTTTGACGCCGCACTGGAGACCCTGGCAGTAACCCAGGCGCTGAGATGTCCTACACGATGCCACAGTTTGAACCCGAAACCGTCCTTTACGTTATATACTTTCGCTTCGGCACTGTCGCCGAGGAACACGATTCTGCCATCCGTAAGCACACCATCAACATCCGTCATTAGCATTGTAATCTTGCGCATTCGTTCTTCCGTGTCCGGTTCTATCTTCATTCTCCAATTACATCCTTTACGTTGAAGACACCCACAGGTTTTCCCGAATCATCTACGACCGGCAACTCGCCGATCTGATGCTCCTTGGCGATGCGCACGGCTTCCATGGCGAGATTATCCTGCCCGATCGTGAACGGATCGCGCGTCATCACCTCCGAAACATGTTTGTCTATCACGTCTTGCTCCCGTTCGAGCGCGCGTCGCAGATCGCCGTCGGTGAAAATCCCGACAAGCGTACCTTTCTCATCCACGACGGAGGCAGCTCCCGCACGAGCGCCGGTGATGGCGAACAGAACCTCCCGTACAGGGGTTTCCGCCGCGACCACCGGGTCCCTATCGCCGGTGCGCATCACGTCGCTGACCTTCAACAAGGTTCTGCCGAGCATACCGGCAGGATGGAAAAGGCCGTATTTCTCCGTGTTGAATCCCTTTCGTTTGAGGAGAACCATCGCAAGCGCATCGCCAAGAGCGAGCGCGGCGGTGGTGCTCGCGGTCGGTGCGAGGCCGAGCGGGCAGGCCTCACGGGATACGCCCACGTCGAGCACACAGTCGCTGTACTGGGCCAGGGGGGACTCCAGGTTACCGGTGAGCGCGACGAGTTTCGCCCCGATCTTCTTTATGACGGGAAGCAGTTTAACAATCTCGTCGGTCTCCCCGCTGTTGGAGATGGCGATCACTACGTCGTCACCCGTGACCATACCTATATCGCCGTGAACAGCCTCGGCGGGATGGAGCCAGACGGATGGTGTGCCGGTGCTTGCCAGTGTGGCGGAGATCTTGTGCGCGATGATCCCCGCCTTTCCCATACCGGACACGACGACTCTGCCCTCACACGCCAGCATCATGTCCACCGCGTGCTCGAACTCAGCGCCCAGCCTGTCTATCAGCGCGAGTATCGCCTCAGCCTCGACCCGAAGAACCTCTTTTGCAGTCGGTATGGTCACGCCACGGCCTCACGTACAGCTTTAGCTTTTTCCAGTAACGGCTCCAATTCCGATAATGGGAGCGCGTTCGGAGCGTCACACAGCGCCTCATTCGGGTTCTGGTGAACCTCGAGGAAAAGTCCGTCCGCACCCGCCGCCACGGCTGCCAACGCCAGCGTGGGCACCATATCGCGGTCACCGCCGGAGCTTGCGCCTTCAGCGCCAGGCAACTGAACGCTGTGCGTGGCGTCAAACACCACCGGGCAGCCGGTCCGTTTCAGGACAGAGATGGACCTCATATCGCTGACGAGGTTGTTGTAGCCAAAGGAGCTGCCTCGTTCCGTCAGGATGACACGGTCGTTACCCGTGGAGCGCACCTTATCGATCGCGTGGACCATATCCCACGGAGCCATGAACTGTCCCTTCTTGATGTTAACGGTCTTGCCGGTCTTGCCGGCGGCAAGGAGAAGATCCGTCTGGCGCGACAAGAACGCCGGTATCTGTATCACGTCCAGCACCTCGGCCGCACGTTCGACCTGGTTGGGCGAGTGAACATCGCTGGTTACGGCAATCTCCAACTCCTCCCTTATGGATGAGAGGATCTTTAATCCCTCCTCGATACCCGGCCCTCTGAACGATCCTATTGACGAGCGGTTCGCCTTATCGTAGGACGCCTTGAAGATGAGCGGCACATCCAGGTGGTTCGCTATCTCCTTGACCGCGGCCGCGACATACGTGCAGCGCGCCTCGCCTTCGATAACGCACGGACCGGCTATCAGAAACAGCGGAGCACCTTCGCCTAACACCATGTCGCCGATAATGACTTTTCCCACTTTATTCCGACACCCCCTTATGCGATTCCATTCTGGTAAGTCCCACCACCGTTGATTTTATCATGAAATCGTAAAGAAAACCACACTCTTGCGCTTGGAATCTCAAGCTGCATCGCCTTCAAGTAGTTGAGGTAGGCCGGGCATCTTGCCCGGCGCTGCTCGCTTCACGATACTTGGTGAGGTTCTTCGCTGCGCTCAGAATGACACAGCGGTGGTAGGACAGGTTGAGCCGCGCACTGGCGGAGAGCCCTGCAACACCAAGGCTGTCACAATTTGTCGCGTCAGTTGTCTATGTTAGCGGGAAGGTTGGAAACTGGTGGAGTTGGGTGTATCATGGTGGTGGAGGGTATGATGGACGCGAATCGGGAACTTGATCTGGTAAAGAGGGCGCAGGGCGGCGACCGAGAATCGTACGGACGCTTGGTCGACATGTACGGCGGGCTCGTGCTTGCCATCGCCTATAGCCGGGTCGGGAACTACACGGCGTCTCAGGATATCGCTCAGGATGCTTTCCTGCTGGGTTTCGAGAACCTCGCCACCTTGCGTCAGCCGGGCAGATTCGGCGTATGGTTAAGCACCATTACGAGGAACCTGTCGCGGAATTGGCGCAAATCGCAGGCCTACCGGGAGAGACTGCACGCAGATTCGGTCACGTTGCGTGAACGGCTCGGATACGCGCAGGCTCCGGGAGCTGCGGAAAAGGTGGAACAGATGGAGATGCGCCATTTGATCGATGAGGCTCTAAAAGGCCTCCCCGTGCGCGACCGCGAGTCCATCATCCTCTACTATTTCGAGGACAAATCGACCGATGAGGCGGCAAGAGCGCTCGGCATCTCTCCTGCTGCGATGCGGAAGCGCCTCGAAAGAGCGAGGAGGCGGTTGAGAGACCGGATGGCCGCGTACGTCGAGACAGGTCTTGTGGACGCCGCAAAGAAGCGCGGGATGTCGAGCAAGGTCCTCGCGGCGTTGCCCTTGGGTGCGTCCTTTGCGAAAATCGCGCCGGTAGCCTCCGTTCTACCTTCTGCACCCATACTCCACATCACCGGGATTATAGCGAAAGCAGGAGGGATTGTCATGGGAATCAACAAGACTACAGGAACAGTCGCTACGATATGTGCGGTGCTCGTTTTCATCGCGGGCGGGCTTTACTTGACTCGGGAAAACCGGCGGCCTGCCGGGCCAGACGAAATCCCAGAATCCGTTTCTGCAGGGCGCGATTCAGCAGGCGTGCCGGCAACCGGTGATTGGCCGACGCCGCGAGTGGGAGCTGGGTCGGGCGAGGCAACGTCGCGGGAAGCCTCAGCGGCGGGAGCAGGGGATGTGTCGGACACCGACGAACCGAGCGCTGCCACGGATGGCGAACGGGACGACCAGCCAGATCCGGGTACGGGCCTTAATGCCTCGATATCGGGGCGCGTTACGGACAGTGCTATGAACCCTATCGCTGAAGCGGAACTAAAGGTCACCGGCCGCGGCACCTCCGGAAGCGCTACCTCTGACGAGGATGGGCATTACCGGATAACCGAGGTCAAGCGCAACACTATCTGCCGCGTCACTGCCTCTGTCAGTGGGTATGGCAGGCTAACCTCCAAGCCGATGCCCGTGCCAGGGAAAGGAGATGTTGAGGGAGTGAATTTCGTTCTCGACACTGGAGCGCTCGTCGCCGGATACGTTGTCACTACTGATGGAGCCTTCGTCCCGAATGCGACGGTCATGCTGCAGGCGGGGTTCTCGAGCGTCGCTTCAGGCGAGGCGAACAAGAGAGGCGAGTTTGAGATAGCCGACGTTGCACCCGGTGCGTACACGTTCCTTGTTTCCGATGGTGCTCGCAGCAAGAGAGCGTTGAACGAGCCGCTGACGGTTGCGGCTGGCGAGAGCATTACGGGTGTGGAGGTCGTCGTCGGAGGCGGCGAGGGATTCATAGAGGGTTTTGCGCTGGACGAGTACGGCATGGGGATACCAGGGGTGGATGTTATGGGTCAAGTATGGACCGGGTCACTCTCGGCCAAGACGGACCGCTTGGGTCACTATAGCCTTGAAGGGGTGAGCGGGAGCGCACAGATGATCCGTTTTGAGCATGAGGACTATTCGCCCGCGTTTCTGACCGGCATTCCAGCAGGCACGATAGACGCGGATGTTGTCTTGCCTCGCCATGGAGGTATCAGTGGCGTGGTATTGGCCGCGGCAACGCTTCAACCCATACCGGAGTTTATTGTCAGACTCACGACAAGTTTCGAGAACGTTGACGGTGTTCGGTTCGAAGATGAAAAGTCGCATAGTTTCAGTTCGGACACAGGGGAGTTCACGATAGAGAACGTACGACCGGGGATCGCGAGACTGATGGCGTCCGCGACAGGGTATTCCGGGCAGGAAGTCTCGGATATCGTGGTGGAAAGCGGAAGCGTGACTGAGGGCATCGAGTTCCTGCTCTCCGGTTCAGGTGCTGTACGCGGCGTCGTGCTCGCTGAGGCGGATTCGAGTCCGGTTCAAGGGGCAGAGGTTCATGTGATCGAGATCGCCGACGGATGGCGTGAGACACATACGGCGACTGCCGTGACGGATGCTGGCGGAGCGTTCGAACTCCAGGACCTTACAGTCGGTCAACGGACTGTCAAGGTTAGGCATCCCGAGTATGCATACACGTCGGTGCCTGTGAACGTTTCCGAGGGCGACGTGACGGAGGTGACGATACAGCTTTCATCGGGCGGCTCCATTCGGGGGTACGTCTTCGTGGACGGGACCGCGCGTTCCGGTACATACGTTATGGTGCGTGCGCTTGGGCCCGACGACGCGCATCGACAGAATACCACCAGCGATGCAAACGGCCACTATGAGCTGACGGGCCTCGCGCCCGGCGCTTATAACATCGGCGCTGTCTTGACCAGTGGTACGGAGCAGACGGGGTCGATACAGTGGGCAAACCTCGTGCTTGAACAGGGTGACACCACGGAGCACGATTTTGAGTTCCACACGGGAACCGGTGTGGTCGAGGGATACTTGACCCAGGACGGCGAACCAGTGTTTGACACCAGTGCCGGGATTACTGCGAGTTCCATCACAGAGTCGGGGCCAACGGGCCTAGCGGGAACATCTTCGGCCGACGCCACAGGCTTTTATCGTATAGAAGCGCTTGCTGCAGGCTCTTACGAGCTGTCGGTCTCGATACAGCAGACGATAGCTATCGGCACGCATTCGGAGGGCATGTGGTCACAGACTACGGGTCATGAGGTCGGATCGGCTTCGGTTGAACTCGAGGAGGGCGAGACTGCGCGTGTCGATATTGAGATCGGGGTGCCTGAGGAATAGCTGAGGCACGGTCGCTGCCGCGAAGAGCCGGTCTTGTCTTCCGCACTTCAGAACCCTGCACAGGTCTCCTCCCGGTCGTTCGACTGCCTTTTAAGGCAGGCGCGCCGCCCGACCCACCTAAGAGGAGTCAGTCTACCATAACCTCTTGGCGCGGTCGCTTATCCCCAGTCTCCGAACAACATCACTTCTCAAGGTCACAGCGTCCACTTCTCCGGAGGTTCCGTCGGTCGTAGAGACGCCCCGGTGGGGCGTCTGCATTGAGAGAAACGGATCTCTTGTGAGCTACGGGCGGGTCTGAGACCCGCCCCTACGTGGCAGACAGGAATGTCTGCCCCACCATTACAGAAGACGAGGATTGCCCAACGCAGCAACAATGAGGCGCCAGAACGGCCCGATCGCGCTGCTGTTCGGGGGTATTGCAGAACTGGGGATACGTGAGCTTGGCGCGCGCGCTGCTTGACTCACGAACCGCGCCGTGGTAGACTTACCGCGCGGAAGAAGGATGCGTGTGTCTGCGCAAGTGGTTCATTCAAGACGGGTTGTATCGGGGATGTCCGGCAAAAAGAGAGCTTAAGATAGGGAAATGGCACAGATTACAGTCACATTGCCAGACGGTTCGACAAGAAGATGTCCCGCGGGCGTAACTGCGGGCGAGGTGCTTCGCGAGGCCGGCGACGACGCTGAGGGAGCGATTGTTGCGGCCAGGATTGACGGCGAAGTCGTCGACCTGTCGGCGAAGGTAGAGAAAGATGCCTCGGTAAGCGCGGTGACGTTCGATACGGATGAGGGTAGGGAGGTGTTCCGTCACAGCGCGTCGCACGTGCTCGCCAGCGCAGTGAAGAAGCTGCGTCCGGAAGCGACGCTGGCGATCGGTCCGGCGATTGAGGGCGGTTTCTACTACGATTTTGACGTTGATGAACCGTTTACCCCGGAAGATATGGAGCAGTTTGAGAGGGCAATATCGGAGATCATCGCCGCCGACGTGCCGTTCAAACGAGAAGAAGTCCCGATGGATGAGGCACGGCGGATGTTCGACGATATGGGCGAGAAATACAAGCTGGAACTCCTGGATGACATACCGGACGAGATCGTATCGGTATACCGCCATGACGATTTCGTTGACCTGTGCCGCGGTCCGCATTTGCCGAGCACCGGCATGATCAAGGCGTTCAAGCTGTTGAGCGTCGCGGGCGCCTACTGGCGAGGCGATGAGCGGAACCGTATGCTCCAGCGGATATACGGTACGGCTTTCCCGACAGGGGAGAGTCTCGAACAGTACCTGGAACTGTTGGAGCTTGCCGAGAAACGCGACCATCGCCGGCTCGGGAAAGTTCTTGACCTGTACTCCTTCGACCCGGAAATCGGAGCCGGTCTCGTGCTCTGGCATCCGAAAGGGGCGCGGATTCGACAGGTCATCGAACAGTTCTGGATCGACGAGCATTACAAACGCGGATATCAGCTCATCTACAGCCCTCATATCGCCAACGAGCGGGTCTACGAGCGGAGCGGTCACCTGGAGAACTACGCGGAGAGCATGTACGCGCCGATCGAGATTGAAGGGCAGCGGTACCGGCTCAAACCGATGAACTGTCCGGCGCATATCAAGATTTACCAGACCAAGAAACGTTCCTATCGCGAGCTGCCCTACAGGCTGTGCGAACTTGGAACCGTGTATCGCTTCGAACGAAGGGGCACATTGCACGGCATGCTTCGGGTGCGGGGATTTACGCAGGACGATTCGCACATTTTCTGCACGCCGGAACAGCTTGCGGACGAGGTGGCCGGCGTGCTCGACCTCGCCGGGTACATGATGGATGCGTTCGGGTACGAGTACCAGTTGTCGCTGGCGACGCGCCCGGAAAAATCGCTGGGGACGGACGAAGAATGGGAACGTTCGACGGAAGCGTTGCGTTCAGCTCTTGAAAGTCGAAGTCTCGAGTACGATGTGGAAGAGGGCGGCGGCGTGTTTTACGCGCCGAAGATCGACCTGAAACTTGTCGATGCGCTCGGCCGCGGATGGCAGGGACCCACCATACAGGTTGACCTCAACCTGCCGAAACGGTTTGACGTAGCGTACGTCGGGAAGGACGGGCACGAGCATGAGACCGTGATTGTGCACCGCACCGTGCTGGGTTCTATGGAACGGTTTATCGGCGGCCTGGTAGAACATTACGGTGGTGCGTTCCCGACGTGGCTCGCACCGGTGCAGGTGGCTGTACTGCCGATATCCGAGGCGCAGCTCGAGTACGCCTCCAGCGTCGAGTCGGAGCTTAAGGCTGCCGGTTTTCGGGTGGAAACCGATGCGCGCGACGACAAGATCGGGTACAAGATACGTGAGGCTCAGGTGCAGCAGGTGCCTTACATGCTTGTGGTCGGGCGAAAAGAGGTCGAATCAGGCGCCGTGGCGGTCAGGCATCGCCGTAAAGGCGATCTGGGACAAATGAAACTGGATGAGTTCCTCGCGCTAATATCCGAGGAAGTAGCGTCGAAGACAATCGAATGATGTCAAAAATGAGGCCTAGTTGATCCCATGTCTACAGTATCTCATTGCCGCAACCATCCATACGTAGAGGCAACCTGCCGGTGTAAGCGGTGCAACATCCCGCTCTGCGACCAGTGCAAGGTGGTCCCTCCTGAGGGGGGCATTTATTGCAGCGAGGTGTGCCGCGCGCAGATGCAGGCGTTCATGGACCGGGCTAAGGATCTGCCCATGGACGTCCGGAGACCGCGGTCGCTTTTTCGCATCCTCAGGTGGGTCATATTCATCGTTATACTGGGCGTTGTCCTGTTCGTGTTGAGGTTCAGGTTTGACGTCAGGAATTTCGGCGATCTCCGGGACTTCGTGCTCAGAATAATCCGCAGGACGTGACGCTAATAGCAGCAGCATAGCTGATGCAACCTCAGAACCTTAGAAAACCGAGGTGGTCTTACCTCTTCTTCCGATGCTACTGCCTTGCCGTCTTGCTCTTCTGGAACGGCTACGGGTTATACGAGCTGTTCACAGACCGGCTGGAACCATCCTTCACTTACCGGGAACTGTTGGTCATTCCTGCGATACTCCTCTGCTTGAATCTGCTAGGATTCCCTCTCAGATACAGTGTATTCGGCGCTTTCAAGAGGACTCCGTGGCCGGACGAGTCCCCGCTATGCTCGCGACGTTCTAGTGAAGGCAGGATCTCTTTGATGTACGGTGGCTTCAAGTGGTATCCATTCTCATCCGGTCTGGGTTTCAGGATTTTTGGCTTTGTTAAAGGGTTCATACCCTATGCTCACATAAACAGCGTTCGGAAGAGATCTCGCTGGTGCATATTGGAACATTCCTGGCCGGAAGTACGCAGCACTGTCTGGATTTCGGATAAGGAGATATGTGCTCTAGTGTCGAGCAGAGCGCAGCTGCTCAGCGAAGGAGATCGCACGGCCTGCGGATGACAGAGCTGCAAGGAACTGCGGCTGTGGGCAACGCGCGAGACGGTCTTCGCTCGCAGGCTTGTCACCGTTCGATCATCGCGATGTGGGGCGGGTAGTCTGTCGGATCTGCTGCAACTCCGAGCGTATCGTGTCTCTGACTTCCTCTATGCGCTGTCTGTTGGCCCTCTGTCGCGCGATGTTAGTCTCGCGTATCTCTCTGCTTATGCGGAGGGTTTGCTCACGACGCTGCTTAGCCGTGTTCTGGTGAACCGCCTGGCGTTGTTTGGTTTGCGCGACATTGAAATTGGCCCTGTCGGTCCTTATGACCTGCTCCTGGGCGCGCGTGCGGCTGATCTTCTCCCGGTGGGCGCGGCGCCGCTCGCTCCTGAAATGAGTTTCGCGGTTCCAGGCCGATCTTCTGCCGAGTTGCTCGTCTCTGCGCGCGGCTTGCCTGAACGCGGAATCCTGTGACCGCGTTACCTGACGAAACGCCTGCGCCTCGCGGCGTGCAGGCAGCCTTTCCTCTCTTGCTATCCGCTGGATGAATTGGGCAAGCAAAGCTCTGGGAATCAAGGCGCTTACCGCACAGAACAGCGCCGCCAAAGCCATACGCGTCAGGGCTCGTTTTTTACAGTCATGCATCAGTACATCCCCCAAACGGTGGAACATTCCCCGTTCGTCACTCTGTCTTCTCGCCGGCCTCGAACCGTTCTATAGCGGATCTTATCACCTCGAGTATGGCAGGTTCAAGGTCTAAATTGCCGCCCACCTGAACCGGCACGTTGTCCGCGTACACGACCTCCATACCGCGTTCAACCGCCATCGCCGTCGCCACATCAACGGCGGCTGCTTTCAACTCGGTCAATAACGTATCAGGCTTCTGTTCCTCAAAGAATCCGCCGAGTTCATCCCGAAGAAGAGGCCTTTTCGAGAGGTTATGCGATACCCCTACCACGGAACAGCCATGTTCCTGTTCAAGATACGTCCTCAGCTTATCCCCAATGGAGGGCGGTGCCGTGGTGGCGAACACGACCTTCTTCTTTTCCAAGGAGCCGAGCGGTTTCGGACGAAATACGGTGCGCACCACCTTCATGTCGGGATTAAGCCTATTCAGACTGTGCTCGACAGCCTCCACCAGGGCGTCATCGGCCATAGGTTCCTCACACATCGTCATGATCGCGAGCTCGGACTTCGTGATGCGGTAGGGTCCCATGTACATCTCGACATACTCGACACCCTGATGGGCGCCCACGGTGACGATCCACGCGTCGGTCTGTATCGGCGGGACCGACGCGCCGCTGCCCTCGAAAATGAGCAGGTTCTGCGGCATGCTGTTGGCCAGCAGAGCGCCCTCGCGCACGACGGAGGAGTATACCTGCCCGGCAAAACCCCCCCCGCACCGCCTGCAGCCGATGGTTGCCACGCGACTCATCAGAGCGTCCTCGAAATGGTCGCTTGCGGCATGTTTTCCCTCGCGGGCGAATTGGAGGAGCATGTCCGGGGTGAGCGCGATCTCGTCGCCACGGATAAGCTCCGGTTCAGGCGGGCCACCGCGACCCATCGTTACTATCAACGGCTCGATCCCCGGCATTTTCTCGACAAGGAGCCTTGCAATGTACGCTGCCACAGCCGTCTTGCCCACCCGTTTCGCCGTGCCCACCACTGAGATGGAAGGTTTTTCAGGGATATCCAGGTATTCCGGCGGCTCGAACCGGAAGTCCGCGCCCTCATACACAGCGTTTCTGGCCAGTATCAGGTTAGCGTACTCGAATCGATGCTCGGGACGGACCACAGGGTCATCGCTCAGATCCACGACTACGTCGGGCTCGTACTCATCCAGCGCGCGTGCGATACCTTTGAAAGGATCCGGATCGATGATAACGGGCACACCCAGCTTCTTCAGGTCCTCGGCGGTACCGATTTTCTCATGGCCGCCTATGAAGACCGCCGCGACGACATCATAACCGCGGACCCGCCTCACGTGCTCTATCCCGCCCTGGTTCACCGGCAGGTAGTGTTCGCCGTCAATGAGGCAGATCGCCTTAAAGGGTTTTTTATTCACGCTTGCTCCCGGTCCTTCTGCGGCCTTTTCGCTGCCTTGATGAAGTCGGTGAGGAAGTGGATAATTGACAGAACGGTGTTGTCCAGGTGCACGTTGTCAAATATCGGCACGTTCTGCCGGCGTGCGCTCCCCACAACAAAGTCCTGGATCTTGCGGATGCTCTCGAAGTTGTCGACATACTTCTGGGCGCGCCTGTCCCGAGCCTCATCGTTCCTCGTATAGAACCTGTTGCGGTGAGCGGCTTCGTCCTCGGTAGTGACAATGAGAAGGGCAGTGTGGGCCGCGCGAAAGTACCCCTTTCTTATAAATCCGGGCACGAGGTGCACGCCATCAACGATCATGCTGACATGTTCCTCGAGCGCACGGTCCAGCATAGCCTGTATTCCCACAGAAACACGCAGCAGCTGCTCCCGAAAGGCAGCTAGAACCGGGTCGGTGCCTTCCGGCAGCGGCGTGTCAAATCGTTTCCATGCGTCATACGAGGAACTGTGCAGGGAGGGCATCAGCTGGCTAGAGAACATTGTGCGCATCATCTGGCGAATCGTATCGGTGGACAGGACGTGGGTGATGCCAAGTCTGTACCCGAGCTGGGTGGCGATTGTGGATTTGCCGGTACCTGTCCCACCACCTATAAGGATGAACAGAGGTTTTGGCGGGGCCTTCAGCTCGCGCCAAAGAAGATAGCGTTCGGCGAATGCTTCATCATATTTTGTTCTAAGGGCTTCTACGGTTACTCCTCTCAACTGCTCGCGTGTGAGCCTGTTCCGACCGGACCGCAAAAGTTCGCCTTCAATCTCCTGCGCGAGGTCATGAGACGCGCTCGGATCCATGCCGGAAGCCTGAAGTGACTGGGAGAGCAGCCCCTTTGAGAACGGCAGACCAGTATCTTTCTCCATCACAAGTATCTGCGGTGTGGCGCTGCGACGCTGCGCATATCGTTTGGCGTACTGCCTGCCGAAACCGCGCGAAAGGACCTCCGACGCGAGCTTCTTCAGCTGCTTCTTATTGATTTCTTCGGCGCCGCTGGCCTCGAGCTGCCTCAGTATCTCGTTTGCGGCATCATAAGATTCAGTCACACCCAGGCCGACTGAAAGGAGGGATTGGGTCATTATTCCGCGAGAGTAAGGAAAGCGATAATCTCGGTCCACAACTATCGGGGTCCTGTGGGCTGTCATCATCCTATCGATTCCCGCGCTGGTGTTGGGAAAAGCAAGCGTCCTCCTCCCTTTCCCGGCAGCTATCGTAACTCACAAGGAGAGACTATGTCAATCTCTTCTGGCGCTTGCCGCGCCAGGCCGTGTCGGGCAACAGCACCCGGGGCAACTGGGACGCGAACCAGTTCCGACAGGGAAGAGCGGAAAGAGAACAGGCGCGCGGTTCCAAAAAAACCGCGCGCCTGACTGAACCTTCTCAACTAGACCTTGCGCCCACCTAGGGCAGCGTGTTGCCACACTTGGCAGTGGCACCGGGGCCCAGAATTACACCATCACCCTCTACCGTGGTGGGGAACCCACTGTCGCTCGTATCCATCACCTCGGTCGGCCCGATGATGCCAGCGAAGGCCACCGTCACGGGGAACTCGCCCTGGCCCGGTGCCATGCTCGACGCACCGGCCGGGTATCTCAGGAACTGAACGTGTCCGTCCATATACAGCACGTTGGACCCGCCCGGGATGTGGTTGAACTCGTCGACCGAATTGGACATCTGGTCGAACATGACAGCGATATTGCTCTGTGCCATAGCCGACCCTGCGGGCCTGTTGATGTCCGTGATGAAGAACCGCTCGATACCCTCACGGAGTCTATACGCATCGTGCGGTACGAGGTCCCAGCAGTCCGCGCCGCCTGCTCCGGCCAGGTAGCTCGCCGCTGGTTCCGCGACTGAGGCATCACCCATGTCGTCCCTGGTAATATCTCTATCGACCAGTGCGGCGATCGCAGCCGGGCCTCCAGCTGACTCCATCCTATAGTACGAGAGTCCGCATATGACGCCCCAGTCCTCTGTCAGCGCCCAGCCCAGGTACACGTAGCTCTGAGTGACGAGACACTCGGGATCGTAACTGCCGATACGTTCCGGGTTGAGTGGGTTGTATGTGATCTTGAACGCGTCCGGGTGAGAGCTGGCATCGGACGGGCAGATGAACGGCTTCAGGTCCGTAATGTACTCCGGGTACATGGCCTCGCCGTCCATCATGAAGTTGCTTGCCAGCCACACGGGGGTTCCGTCGACGGCGTGCGCGTCCCCCCAGTCATTTGGCGGAAAACTCCCGTCCCACTCGTTGGCGTACATCTTCAAGCTCAACCCGATCTGCTTGAGATTGTTGGCGCAGCTAGCTCGACGCGCCGCCTCGCGCGCGCGTGCCAGAGCCGGCAACAGTATCGCGGCCAGTATGCCGATGATCGCTATGACCACCAGCAGCTCTATCAGTGTGAATCCTTTTCGTTTTCCTTTCATTTGAACTCCTCCCCCTGCGGGCGGTACACTCCACCCCTCTGCTCTGTCGCAATCCGAAACACCACTCGGTCCAGCACCACCTGGGTTTGTATCACCTCCCTTCCTCCAAGAGTTCGCATGATCTATTCGACAACTGTCGGGCATAATCTATCCGGGAGGCGTACACTCCATCAAATCATATTACACTCCTGAAGGGTCCGCATCCACAAAGTATCCCCGACACCATATATTAAATCATACTACAGCGTGTTCTGTCAAGAGCTTTTTCGCCGGATATTTGCGGGAAATTGGCCGTTTTGCGTCGATTGGGATGCGACGAATGCGCACAGTTGGGGAGACGGATGCGGACAGACGTGTCGTCAGGACAGCGCGTTGTGGTCTTTCATGCGGCACGTGCGTTAGCGAACGTATGACTCATGGGCGATAACCGGACTGGCTCGAATCACTCATTTTCAGAGCTGACTTAGGGCGTTCGACGTGCCCCGTAGATAGTCGGGAGGGCGGCGAAATCGGTGATTTCGCACTTTGTCCGACTGTTGGTGCTGCGAGAGGAGCCGAACGATGGCCCGTGCGGAATCCGCCCCGCACAGTTCGTACTCGTGCCGCGCGCGATTGCCGCCGACGAACCTGCCTTCGACGCATCGCCGCTCGACGACGCGTGTTCGGGCCCCTCGCTGGTACACGCAACCTGCTGCGTGTGCGTCGGGCAGGTTTCAGGGTGGATCTGTAGGCATGCTGCTTGCCGAGATTCCTCTGCCACGTGTAACGTCGCGGGGTGAATTTCACTGGAGAATAGCCCGTGCCACTGTAGCGTTTTGGAGAAAGCCGACGCGCCGTGTACCTATGCCTCGTGAGGGACGAGCCGGTCGCTTGAGCGTCCACAGGAGCGGAAATCACGCCTCCCCAAAGAAGAATAAAGCTCAGGAACGTACAGAATCGCTTGTTCATGTGGTTTACCTCAGATCGGGCCTTGATTGGGCCGATAAGGGTACAACGCCAAAACCGCTGCCGGCAAGGGGTTACACAGCGAGCTGGCGAGTCGTTAACTAGAGGAATCCCCTGAATTATTCGACGGGAGGAATCGGGTGTACTTTGCATATGTATTATCTCCATATAATTATACACGAGAACGGAAGGAAAATCAAAATTGACACTTGCTGCAGTGGCAAGATAGTGCGGGAGAATCTCCACAAGTGTGCACCCTTCATAGTCTGCCTGTGTTGCTTGAGGAAGAGCTTGCAATGCGTGGGATTAATGTGATATCATCTGTAGCGTGGGGAAGAGAAGGTGTGGAAGAGAGGTGCCTCAGACATTGACTGGTAGTAGAGAAGCCCGCCCAGACCGTTAGCCTTGCCCAAGGAAGGGAATCATGCGCGCGTCAAATTATCACTTGGCTGTTAGCTTAAGTATCGCCGGAATTCTGTCCGCTTTCTTGCTTGGCGGGAACGCAACTGCCACGACGGTGGTGGCTGTCGACACGCAGACCGCGACCAATCGTGCCAGTGCGGTCGTTCTGGCGACCGTTGCGTCGAAGGAAAGCCGCTGGAATGAAGCTCGGACAAAGATCTATACCTATACCGAGCTCGAGGTTAAGGAGGATTTCAAGGGAAGCGCAGGCGGTAAGAAGATCAAGGTCAGACAGCCTGGCGGAAGGGTCGGCAATGTTGTGTGCTACGTCCCCGGAACAGCCACGTTCCGCAAGGGCGAAAAGGTTCTGGCATTCCTGCGGCCGCTCAAGACGGACAGGACCCGTTTCCGGGTTGTGGGCATGGCACAGGGCAAGTACTCGGTGCGCAAGGATGGTACGGCGATCCGCGGGTTGAACGGTCTTCATGTGGTTGGAGCCGACCCGGAACGACTGCTGGAGGAGTCGCAGGTACCTCTCGACAAGCTGGTTGAGAGGGTGCGCGCGACAGTCGCTGAAGAGGCGCGGCAGAAGAACGTAGGCTGGGAAGGAAGCGCAAGATGATGCGACTAAGGCGCTCATTACTTGTTGTTGCCGCCGTCCTCAACCTATTCAGTTCGGCCGCGCATGGTTTCTCGTTGATAAAGACGGGCGATGACTTCGTGCCGTTGCGCTGGCTGAACAGTGACCTGCCGATAAGTTACCGGATTAACGGCACGAACACTGATATGACCTCTCAGGAAGCTATTGACACCATCAACGCCGCCTTCGCCACCTGGGAGGCGGTCGGGTCCTCGTCCGCCGCGTCAACGTATTTGGGTACAACCGCTGCCGGCGGTTTCGCGAACAACGGGCAAATCACGATCTCCTTCGATGATTCTGGCGACGATCTGGACTCTTCCACTCTGGGTCTTACATTCGTCTGGTTTTCTGGGGGTAGCGGCGGCAATTTCACCGTAACCGGCGGAAGGGAGTTCGATCGGATCGCCGATGGAGACATAGTCTTCAACGATGATGACTTTGCATTTGTGCCGGGCACACAAACGCCTGGGGGCTCTCAATACGACCTCCAGAGCGTCGCCGCTCACGAGATAGGGCACCTGTTCGGGCTCAACCATCCTCCGATAAGCGCAGCGACGATGTACGCGTTTATCTCGTCCGGGGGTACTTCCGTGCGCACGCTCCATCCCGACGATGAAGACGGGATCAGCTATGTCTATACGGCTGCGCCGGTAGTAACCGAAGTTAGCCCGGACAACATCGAGCCTGATGTTGCGACACCGTTGACGATCAGAGGTACCGGTTTTGTGCGTGCCAGCGCGAACCCCGACGGCCCGTTCGGATTTGCTACGGGCGCATCCGTCACCATCGGAGGCCAGGCGGCCAGCGGGGTGCTTGTCGTGTCTCCGACAGAGATAACCTGTGTCACGCCGACCCTCGATCCTGGTCAGTATGATGTGACTGTGACCAATCCTGACACTACCTTTAATACACTGGGCAACGCGCTGGAGGTTGGCTCGGCGGACTTGGACGGGGACGGTCTTACGAACGAGTTCGAGTTGTCGATTGGCACAGATCCTGAAAACCCGGACACGGATGGCGATGGCGTTTCCGACTTCGACGAGGTCAACTTCGACGGCGCCGGCGCCTACAATCCGTATCATCCCACGCTTAACCCGACCGGAACCGATCTCGACGCCACGCGTTCTGATACCGACGAGGACGGGCTGTCAGACGGGGACGAGATCCGAGACCTTGATCCCGATACCGGGGGCGTGCAGAATCCATTTGACCCGCTCGACTCGGACAGTACCGGCGAGGGCGTCCCGGACGGAGAGAATGACTACGATGGGGACGGCCAGTCCAACGCCTACGAGTTTCTAAATGATACCAACCCAATTGACGAGTCAAGCATTACGACTTACAGTGTCACAGGTACCGTGACACTAGTTGGTGGTTCAGCCTCGACACAGGATGTAGTTTTGAACTTGAGCTTGAACGGCGCGCCTCTGGAAAGCATCAATCCGGGCAGTGACGGTTCGTATACCTTCATCCTGACGCCCAGGGACCCTGCGGCCTATAGTTATGAGGTGACGCCGGACCTCATGTGGTACGAGTTTGCCCCGCCGAGCTATGTGTACGACAGCCTTTCATCCGACCAAGCGGGGCAGGATTTCACAGGTCAACTGCAGGACAGCGACGGGGACGGGCTGCCTGACGATATGGAAACCAATACGGGCGTGTTTGTCGACGAGACTGACACTGGCACAGATCCCGAAGACCCTGACACCGACAACGACGCGCTGGACGATGGCGAGGAAGTGAACACGTACAACACCGACCCGAACGACGATGATACGGACGATGATGGTTTGCCGGACGGCTGGGAAGTGGATAATGCTCTCGACCCGAATGATGATACCGGGGACAACGGTTCGGAGGGCGATCCTGATGCGGATGGGTTCACCAACCTTGAAGAATACGAGGGGGGCTACGATCCGCAGTTGGCTGCACCGGTGGCGGGATTCAGCGCAAGTCCGACAACCGGTAACAGACCTTTGGTCGTGGATTTTACAGACGAATCCAGCGGCACGGTCACGAGTTGGTCATGGGAGTTCGGTGACGGGGACACGGATAGCGTGCAGGATCCTTCACACACGTATCTTTTCGTGGGCGCATTCAGTGTCACGCTTTCTGTAGCCGGGCCCGGCGGATCCGATACGGAGACCACGACGGCGTTCATCGACGTGGATCAGGCGCTGCCGGCTGAAGGGCCGAGCTTCAAGGCCATAATAGACGGCATCAAGGTGACATACACCAGGCCGACCTGCTTCGCGGGCCGTAACGGACCGAACGGCCCGTTGATCATTGGGGTCTGGGGCGACGATCCGGGCGTTCTGAACGTGATCGCCACGGAAGACGCGTTTACCTTCTGGGGAGAGCGCTCCGACATCCTCATTGACGCCCCCGAGGCATCGATCACGAAGATCAAGCTTTTGGGGACACCTGAGACGGAGTTTTACGTCAGCGGGCAGGTAGGTTACGCGAAGAAGTTCGTTCTGAAGCACGGTTTTGTGGGTGACACGCTGGATTACGGTGAAGAGTTCGGTCTTGGCAGCGCGTCGGAGGAGCTGCCGAAGAAGATCCTTATAAAGTCAGGGGCCACCACTGCGCCGCTGTTCGGTGTGTCGTACCCCGGCGCGCCGTTCGACCTCACGCCCGTGGTGAAACACGCCCCCTTGATCAAGTCCGAGCTTTCTGACTACGGGGAAGACCACGTAGAACAGTACGATGATGATGATGATTCCAAGGAGCGTGCCATGGTCGATGAATCAGCGACCGGGACGAAGGCGGCGTACAGGTTCGAGCTTGGAGAGATTATTGTGCGTTACAGCAAGCCTGGGGCCATGGCGTTCCACAATCCAGCTGATAATACGTTGACGATTGAGATCTTGGATGACGACGGTGATCTGACGGTGATATGCGGCGGTCCGGTCCCGGAAATGGGTTGGGAAGACCATTGCGATGTTTACATAGATGCGCCGACTACATCGGTCAACATCGTGGATATGAAGGGCACGCCCGAGACGCAGTTACGCGTAGCCGGCGAGGTAGGGTACGTGAGGAACTTCAAGCTGAAATATGGTACTGTGGGGAACACGGAGCACTATGGTTCCAATGTCGGTCTAAGTAGCGGCTCACTCGACCTGCCGAACAAGATCAGAATAAAGTGGGGTTGGGCAACGGTGCCGGTGTTGGGCGTGCTTCACTAGCGTGCGGGTGTGCTGTGAACAGCGGCCGCCGCACTTAACACCAACTCTGGCGGTAGTAGCACCTCACAGTCAACGCGTAAAGCTATACTGCTGCGCTCCGGACGGTCAAAGCAACGCCTTCGAGTTTCAACAGCTTACCGACTCGATTGATCATGCGAGTCTTGCGCCTGCCCAGAGGCGGCCCGGTTTGTTGGCTCTGAACGCTCTGGTACACGCCCTTCGGGAGCCGCCCACGGCCAATATGACAGCAACCGTGGGTCCTAATAGTCACGCATGCAGCCACGAGCAGCTTGCTAGCGCCGATTGACTACCGCCAGCACGTGTCAGCTCATCTTGCATGCTCCGGTGAATCAGGACGCACCGGAAGGACTAAAACAGCGCTAACTGTTCCTGAGAGCGAATGTTCAGGTACTGCAACATCTATGCGCTACGGCAACGTCGTATATGTAAGTGCTTAACTAAAAAAGGGTTATGAGCTGTGCGGCCTATTCGGTTGTGCGTGAATATGTTCAGACAATGCAACGCAGGTGTGAGTAAGCTTGCCTACAGGACTTCATAATGTACTGTCGCAGTGAGAGTTACGGGCCTGCTTTGCGACCGGCACAAGAATTGCACTTTCTCTACGTGAGTTCGCAAAAAAATATAGCGGACAATATTCAGGTTTGCCAACCTTTTGTCGGGTTTGGGCAAAGACAATACGGGGGAAAAGAGGTTTTTCGGTAGTAAGCAACTTCAATGGGGGAGGTAGTGTGTTTTATTACTATCTCAAGGAACATTTCGGAATAGAATGTCACGACAGGGAAGATATAGAAACATATGAGAGCGCGTTGCCCCGCCTTTCCTTATAGTATGGGACGGTACGGAGGTGGTGTCACGAGTTCGAACAGAGATCAATCTTGGGCAACAAGGTGGCATATGCAAATGGCGGCAAAGAGACGATAATTCTTTGGCTGCCAGGGAGCGGACGAACATGATAGTAACGCGAACGCCTCTTCGGGTGAGCTTTGTGGGGGGAGGTACCGATTTCAAGGAGTATTACACGCACAACGCGGGTAATGTAATAAGCACGGCGATCAACAAGTACGTGTACGTGATTGTCAAGAAAAGATTCGATGACGATATCCGACTCTCTTACTCAAGGGTGGAGCGTGTAAAGAATGTTGACGATCTACATCACGAGCTTGTGAGGGAGTGTCTCAGGAAGACGGGGGTCGACAAAGGAATTGAGATCGCCACCTTTGCTGATATTCCCTCTGAAGGTTGCGGTTTAGGTTCGAGTGGCGCAATAACGGTGGGTTTGCTGAACGCTCTCTACGCCCACTCTGGCATACGGAAAAGCCCGGATGAGCTTGCCAGAGAGGCATGCGAGATCGAGATAGACATTCTTTGCAAACCGATAGGCAAGCAGGATCAATACATTGCCGCGTACGGGGGAGTTCAGCACATCGTGTTCAACACGAACGACACGGTCAACATCATCCCTGTGCCTATTGCGGACAGGTCGCTCACCACGTTACATGAGCGCCTGCTGCTCTTCTTCACCGGTATAACGCGGCAATCCGTTGAGGTGCTTAGCGAACAGAAACAGAGAATCGAGAACCATTTCGCAATGCTCGATGAAATGGGCGCCCTGGTTCCTTGCCTGAAGGAGTGTATGCTGAACGGCATGGGGCAGGAGTTTGGCGAATTGCTGGACAGGAACTGGCGCCTGAAGAAGCAGCTCGCTTCAAAGATCAGCGATGCGGAGATTGACGAATATTATGAGCAGGTACTGCAGGCGGGTGCCGTTGGAGGGAAGATATGCGGGGCGGGAGGCGGCGGATTCCTTTTGCTCTATTGTCCACCTGAAAAGCGGCGTGCAGTGATGCAGGCGGCGAAACCCCTGCGGCATGTACCGTTTCGATTTGAGCGTACCGGCAGCGTGGTGTTGCTCGCTCCCGGAAGTGAGCGCGCAGAGGAGTAGGCCGGATCACTGAGGTGCGTTTGGAGAAGGCGAGTATATCGATATGGAAACCAGCAACCGCATGAAGTTGAGTATACGGTGCACGACCTGCGGGAGACCCTTGCTTATCGGACGCGGCGGGGATAAGCGCGTCCTGAGGACGAGGATCATAATATTTGACAACGGTACGTCGCTCGCCAAGTGCCCGTCCTGCAAGAGTGAGGTTGTCGTACCCATTAAGCTGGTTGATTCCTCCCGGAATAAACCAGCCGCGCAAGACGGAAACGACGCGAGCCGTGGCTCCTCGAAGTCGGAGCGTAAGCGCACGGCCGCGGGGCTTGAACGGCTCGCCGGCGACCTCGAACAGTTGTGTGAACCGTTCTCCGCCCAGGTTCAAAGCATGCTTGGCAATGGAGGCGGAAAGACAACGAAGGCGCAGCTCGAGCAGTTGCGTGGATGCAAAGTACAGATTCGTCAACTTGAGCAGTTGATAGAGCATGTGCTCAACGTAACCGATTCTGGCGGTGCAATTGCCGGAAATCGCGAGCGGTTCTAATCGTGTATGACGACAAGGATGTCAGAGAGCGGATAACGCAGTACCAGAAAGCGAAGGGCTGATGAGCATTACAGCAAGTGTCAGGAGAGAATCGCGCGAGAGCAGCATAAGACAGATGGCGCTTCTCAGACAGGAACAGAGTGTTCGCAAATATCTCGATGAGGCGCAGAGGGTCCTGGAGCGGGTCTCTGTCGCAAGCGTTCGTCGCGTGATAACCGTGCTGATTTCGGCATACCTCGAGGACAGACAGATATTCATAATGGGAAACGGCGGCAGCGCCGCGACCGCGTCGCATTTTGCCAACGACATAAACAAGGCTGCGTCCGTTGACGGTAAGAAGCGTTTCCGCGCTATCGCGTTAACGGACAACGTCCCGCTCCTGACGGCGTTGGGCAACGACCTGTCATATGACGATATCTTCGTGGAACAACTCAAGAACCTCTATAGTGACGGCGCCATAGTTATAGGTATCAGCGGCAGCGGTAAGTCTGAGAACGTGCTGAAAGCCGTCAGGTACGCAAAGAGTAGAGGTGGGACCACCATAGGTTTCACGGGGGCGGATGGGAACCAGCTTGGCGACATTGTGGACAGATGCATAATGATTCCGTGCCGCCGAGTTGCGCAGGTGGAAGATGCCCATCTTATACTGGAACATGCCATTTGCAGGATACTGCGTGAGGAGGTTCCACTACTGTGACAGTCGTATTCTTGGATAGAGACGGAGTTATAAACGATAACGTCGCGAATTACTATGTGAAGGCGTGGGATGAGTTCACCTTCTTGCCGGGAGCTAAGGAGGCGGTGAGCAGGCTCGCGGAACGTGAAGACGTGAGGATATTCATCGTGTCTAATCAAGCGGGGGTTGGCAAAGGTGCGGTCTCCGCCGAGCGGGTCGACGAGATTAACCGACGCATGAAGGGTGAGCTTGAAGCGGCCGGCGGAAGAGTTGACGGCATTTTCTACTGTCCTCATACACCGGACGATCGGTGCTCGTGTCGAAAACCGGAGGTTGGGCTGTTGGCGAGGGCGCTTAGAGAAAGCGGTGTGAAATCAGAGCGACTGTTCATGGTAGGCGACGCTCTGTCTGATATAGAGGCAGGCAAGAAGGCATCGGCGGTGGCTATCATGGTAAGAACGGGACGAGGAGAGGCCCAGCTCGAATTGCTCGGCCCTGGAGTCCCGAAGCCTGACCACGTGGCCGAGAGTATCTCTGAGGCGGCCGAGATTATTCTGAGGAGTATTGCGGATCGCAAGGCTATTTGAAAGCGGGCCATGTCTGACAGGAAACAGGAGACGACGGACGTTATGGGAGCAAGATGGTACGCGGTCTATACGAAGCCACGATGTGAGCAGAAAGCTGCGGATGGACTGATGAGACGCTCGCTTGAGGCTTTTCTGCCCAAGATCGAGGTTACCAGGAAACGCCAGACCCGGTCTGTGCGGCAGACCGAGCCATTGTTCCCTTGCTATGTCTTTGCACGAATAGAGATTGATTCTGAACACTTTCTGGCGGCAAGATGGACGCCGGGAGTGAGAAAGATTCTCGGAGTCGGCGACCCATTGTCCAGTGTCCCTGATTCCGTGATCTCGTACATCAGGGAGCAGATGGGAGCCGGGGGGGCGGTAAGTCCCCGGCAGGACTTCCAGGTAGGTGACACGGTTCGCATACGTAAGGGACCGCTGCGGGACCTTATCGGCATTTTCAAAGGCGAGGTGTCGCCGACGGGCAGAGTGAAGGTTCTGATGAACATTCTGCAGAACCGTCGTGAAGTGGAAGTCCATCTGTCCGAAATAGAGAAAGAGTACACTTCGAACTGATCGACCTGAGTTGCGGAAGTAGAGATAGTTCGAGGGTATTCGAAACACAGGGTTTTTGAAGCCGAGTGTAGGGGGAAGACCGGCACTCGTACCGGCGGAGCTGTATCTCGAGTCGGGACTTTCGGGAACAAGAAGAGACTTCTGGTAACAAGAAGGGAGGCGTCATTCGATGAGCACCAAGGGCAAAACAAGGTTCTTCGCGCTTGGCAGGCCTGCTCTGTTGCTCGGGTGTCTGCTGTTGGCTGTTGTTACCTGTTCAGGATATGTGCTGGCGGCCGCTGGCGAGGCCCGTGAAAAGGAGCAGGCTGAGGACAAGATACCCGAGTACACGCTGGGACCGGGCGACACGTTTCGAGTGAGGGCCTGGGGTTACAATGAGCTCGAACAGGAGGTCTTCATCCCGCCGAATGGTGTAGCAATGGTGTTTCCGGTGGGGAAGATCGAAGCGGCTGGGCTCACAGCATCAAAACTTGATGAAATCATAACTGAGAAACTCAAAAAATACGTGAAGGAGGAGCCGGAAATTATTATAATACCGACCACTTATGTCCATAGTCAGGTGTACGTGTTGGGCCAGGTGAGTAACCCGGGACTCTACCCCTTCCGGGGGAAGATGACTGTGCTGGAGGCGGTTACGCGCGCCGGCGGCCACACCACTCGTGCGGCAATACAACAGGTCAGAGTCACGAGACCTGACACGGACAATCCCAACGCGAGCAAGATAGTCAATGTTGACCTGGATAGCGTAATTCACAAGGGTAAAGCGGCCAACGATATCAAGTTGCGTCCCGGCGACATCATCTACGTTCCTGACACATTTTCGGCCGCTCAAGGTCAGAACTGAAGCTCTTGCGAGCTGGTTCTTTAACGTTCTGTAAGGAAAGGGAGAGCAATAGATGAGTTTGTGGCATGAGGCAGAACAGACTGAGTATGGGAGTGCTGAAGAGTATTTCAGCGTCGTTCGCCGAATAGTGTTGAAACGCTGGTGGCTGATAGCACTTCTGATGGTGGCGGCAGGTGTTGCAGGATTTGCCGGAAGTATGCTGGTCGAACCGGTGTATCAGGCCAGCACGACAATCAGGATCCAGCACAACCTACTTGGGCAGGTACGCCCGCGCACGAACGGATATGGCGGCGAGGGTGCCCTTGATACGGAGGCTGTATGGATCAAGAACCGCCTGCTGATTGAGGAGGTAATGGACAAGACCGGTGCGGCGGCTACGGCAAAATCGCAGAAGGAGCGTGTCGCCGTTATGGAGAAGCTGCGCAAGAACATCAATGTCACGATCTTCAGCAATTCGCTGCAGGTGACCGTGGACTGGAACGATCCTGAGCTTGCCGCCAAGATAGTGAATACGCTTGCCGACAGCTTCATACAGAGGTACGGCTCCCTCAACAGAGAGGAGGCGCGCGAGCGAAGGGCGCTTGTGGAGCAGCAGGCGAGTCTAGTGCGTGTCAGGTGGGATGAGGCGCAACGGCAGTTCGCAGAGTTTGTGAAGCAGCATGGCAATATTACATTAAGTGAACGGGGACTGGTTGCCAGCGGTCGTATTACGGAAGTTCGGACCCAGCTTGCGGAAAACAAGATACAGCTTGCCGACTCATCAAGGCGGCTGGAATTCATTGAGAAGGAGCTCGGCAAGGATGGTGAGGCGTTGTCGAAACTGGAGCTGGGAACAGCCGCGCAGCAGCTTGCCGGCAACCCGTCAGTTCAGACGCTGAAAGACCAGATCGTGCAACTGGAGGATCAGGTTACCACCTTGGGGAGCATGTACTTCGATGAATACCCCGACCTCAGGAAGGCGAAGGCACAGCTACTGAACGCCCGAGAGGCTCTTGCCGCGGAGATCGCTAAGGTAGTACCTCAGATAGTCATCTCGCCGGATAGCGCGGGGAAAGTCGAGCTTATCACGGAGTACGTCAAGATCGACTCTGATGTTGAGAAACTGGAGACTCGACAGAGCGAGTTGACTGCGATTGTCTCGAAGCTGGAAGATGAAGCTTCGGTGTTGCCGGAGAAAGAGGCCCAGTACTTCACGCTGTTGCGCAACAGGACCATCAATGAGGACCTGTACAACACTCTGCTCACACGGCTGACTGAAGCGAGACTCGCCGAGCAGACCGACAGCTGGGACGTCCGTGTCATAGAGCGGGGGTACGCGCCGTACAAACGCCTCAGGCCCAAACCGGTCAAGAACGCGGCGTTCGGCACGATCATAGGAGTGCTCCTGGGCCTTGGACTATGCATGTTGCTGGAGTATCTGGACGATTCGTTCAAGACAGCTGTTGAGGTTGAGGGATACCTCCAGGTGCCGGTGCTCGCAGTGTTACCCAGGTTTGACCGCCTGCCGAAAATGGAGTATGGACCAGAGAAGCGACGGTGAGAGAGCGCCTGTGGCGTATTTGTTGGTAATGTCGGGTTCTGAAAAGATCTCAAAACGTGGGAGGATAAGCGTTGAAAAGGAACAGGGTTAAGAAAAAGCTTCTCGGCGAGTTAATGGTGGAGTCTGGCGCTATAAACATAACGCAGTTGCACAGGGCGCTGGATTACAGAGAGAAGCACGGATGCATGATAGGCGAGGCCCTCGTAGCGTCAGGCTACATAGGCGAGCAAACGCTACAGTCGTTTCTTAGACGGCAGTTGGGCCCCAAGGAACTTGTCTCCCTTGACAGTCTCAACGCCCCGCACGCGTCGGAGTTCTACCGGCTCCAGACGAGCCTCAAGTTCGCCCTGTTTTCGGATATGCCGATAAAGTCTCTGATGATAACAAGCACAGTTCCGGGCGAGGGTAAGACGCTTTGCGTCAGCTACCTGGCTCTGGCAATGGCGCATGTGATGGACCAGAGAACTCTCGCGGTGGACGCTGATCTTCGCCATCCTGCGTTGCACAAACGTTTCGGTCTGTCGAACACGTTGGGGTTGTCGAACCTGATCGTAGACAGCGTTAACGTTGACGAATGCATCAAGGACACGGACATCAGGAATCTTAAAGTGCTGTCCGCTGGACCTATGCCACCGAATCCCGCTGCGCTGCTTGCCTCGGAGAGAATGAAGGCGTTGGTGGACGAGCTCAAGACGAAGTTTGACCTCGTGCTCTTCGATACACCCCCACTTTTCCCCGTGTCCGATGCCGGGATTTTGAGCGCTCTGGTGGACGGTTCGATGCTGGTGGTCCAGGCGGCAGCCACAAAGCGCAGCCTAGTGCATCGCGCGGCACGAGTGCTGGGTGAGGGTAAAGCAAAGCTGCTCGGCGTAATCCTAAATCAGGCCGAGGAGGCGCTCCCGAAGTACGTGTATAAACGCTCCGGGCGCAGGTACTCGGCGTCAGGTTCGCACGGGGAGTCCGCAGCAGGGGTATGAAGCAGAGGGAGGGCAGGCTGGCGGCTCGGCACCCCTCGGTGCGAACCGCGGTTTGATATCTCAGCCGAGAAGGAAGTGTCGGAAAGGAACAGAACTGATGGCAGAAGTGCTCAACTCCGAAGAGGCTGCGCGTTTTCTCAGGATGCACGTGAAAACTGCGTTGCGCTTGGCTCGCCAGGGGAAGATCCCGGCCTGTAAGGTTGGGGGCGAGTGGCGGTTTCTTAGAAGTGAGTTGACCGAGTGGCTCAGGGGTATCAACGACGGACACAAGTTCGATTCGTTGGCCGCGCAGGATCATTCGTACTAGACTCAGTGTGACAAGTACGAAGCGCGACTGTCTTGTGGCCTTGAGCACCACAAGGTCTAACTCAACCTTCCTAGGTTCAATCCATCACTGAAAAGCAGGCGTGAACGCCAGTAATCCGACGAGGAATAGGGTGTCTATGAGAAAACAGATTCCGTTGCTGCGCGGACTTGCCATTCTGGCGGTAGTGTTGTATCACTGTGCTGCCGTGGGGCATACCGCGATGTTCTTCTGGGCACATAGGTTTCGACAGGTGGAGTCGCCGAACTTCGACCAATTCGGGTCTCTGCCATACTATGTTCTGCTCGCCACGCAAAGGTTGGCCTGGTTCGCCGTACCGGCCTTCCTGTTCATTGCGGGTTTTTCGATGGCTTACGCCACAAGCGGCAAGCGCATCGGGGCCAGTCTGCCCATCATCCGTGCCAGAATCGGTCTCCTGATATGGCCATATCTCATATGGTCACTGGCAATATTCTTGCGTAACGGAATTCTCCTCGGAACCATCGACTCGCCCGGAGGGTACGTGCAACGACTGGTGTTTGGGCGGGCTGAACCTCTGTACTACTTCATACCGCTCTTGATTCAGTTTTACCTTATGTCGCCTTTTATCACGCGGTGGGCAAAGACGAAGCCGGCGCTGCTGCTTGCGGTTGCGGCGGCGATCCAACTGGGGATGAATATCCTGTTGTATCTGCCGTGGGAACCGCTCGGAAAGTTCGGTTATGCCGGCTACTCATGGGGTTTCTGGCATTGGGCATTCTTCTTTCCACTGGGGTCAGTGTGCTTCGTGCATTATCGGCGCGCCAAGGCTCTGCTTGCACGTTTCAGGTGGGTCTTGCTGGCCGCAGCCGGCGTCACGTTGGTCGTTTCGACTTGGGAGGTAGTGGCACTTTTCAGCACGAACCCTTCATTCGATTGGGCACATCATACGATCAGGATTCCGTCCGTCCTGTATGCATTGACTTTCATCCTGGCTTTTCTGGCTTTCGATAACGTTCGGGTTCCGTTCGCGTCCGGCCTTGGATGGTTGGGTACCAGATCATACGCAGTCTATCTCCTGCACTTTCCAGCCGTCCAGGCGATGGCCAAGTGCGTCTATCGTTTTGCGCCGCAGCTACTTGGCAACCAGGGGCTATACCAGCCATTGTTATTTATTGCGGGGCTCGGTTTCCCGCTGCTGCTCATGACCGTGGTGGCGAGATCTCCGCTGAGAAAATACCATCAGTATTTGTTTGGGACGAGAGCCAGCGCAGCCGCGAGCCGTCGGCCGGCCCTGGCCCGAGACAAAGAGGGGCTACGTGGAGAGACTTCACAGCCTGAGGCGCGCCCTTTGGGTGTTGCTGCAACTAGAGATTGAGGTTTGCTGAAATGTGTGCTATTTGCGGCGTTCTGAACATGAACGATCACGAGCCGATGAAGCCTGAGACCGTGCGAACGATGATCGCTATGGCGAGTCACCGCGGTCCGGACGAGACGGGGGTCTATCTTGACGACCACGTCGGACTCGGCCATGCGCGCCTGAGCATCATTGACCTGGCCGGCGGCAGCCAGCCGATGAGTAACGAGGACGGGACGGTCTGGGTGGTGTTCAACGGCGAGATATTCAACTATCTGGAACTTCGTCGAGAGTTGATATCGAGAGGACATCGCTTCAAAACATCTTCTGACACCGAGACGATCGTTCACGCGTTCGAGGAATACGGATACGACTGTTTGGAGCGCTTTAACGGTCAGTTCGCGTTTGCGCTGTGGGATGCGCGCTCTCGAGAGATGTTTCTGGCGCGGGACCGTTTGGGCATCCGGCCGCTCTTTTACACTATCAGAAACGGCAAGTTGATCTTCGGCTCTGAAAACAAGTCCATCGGGGCTCATCCGGACGTTTCCTTGGAGATTGACCCGGTGGCGCTTGACCAGATATTTACCTTCTGGGTGACGATCTCGCCCCGGACAGTGTTCAAAGATGTGTTGGAGGTACCGCCGGGCCACTATTTGGTGGTTCGAGACGGCCAAACGCGGCTCGAACGGTATTGGCAGCTTGATTTCCCGGAACAGGGAAACGAGTCTGCAAGGTCAGTCGAAGATTATGCCGAAGAGCTCCGCGAGACCCTGATCGATGCGACCCGGTTGAGGTTGCGGGCCGATGTTCCTGTCGGAGCGTATCTTAGCGGTGGACTCGACTCCTCGGCAATCACTGCCATCATAAAGAACCATACGGATGCTCCTCTTATTACGTTTTCCATCCGCTTTGAGAATGCCCGCTATGACGAAGGAGGTTATCAGGACGAGCTGGTCAAGCACCTGGACACGCGGCACCGGGCGGTCGGATGTTCTTCTGAGGATATTGCGCGGGTGTTCCCGGATGTTATCCGGCATGCGGAATTCCCGATCCTGAGAACTGCACCTGCACCACTTTTCATGTTGTCTCAACTCGTTCGCGAGAGCAATATCAAGGTCGTGTTGACGGGAGAGGGAGCGGATGAGTTTCTTGGAGGATACAACATCTTCAAAGAGGCAAAGATCAGGCATTTCTGGGCGAAATACCCTGATTCCAAGTATAGACCCTTATTGCTGCAGAAACTTTACCCGTACCTGGCGCAGTCGCCGACACGGGCCAGGCAGTATTGGCAGCAGTTTTTCCGTACAGGACTCGAGGAAACGGATTTGCAGTACTACTCTCACATGCCTCGGTGGAATAACACGGCAAAGCTCAAGGCGCTGTTCTCGGAAGATCTCCGCTCCAGCATCGGTGCTGGCGACGGTTTCTCAGAGTTGGAGACAATCCTGCACAAGGACATTATGAAATGGGATCCGGTATCTCGCGCGCAGTACGTGGAGGTATCGACGTTTCTTTCAGGTTATCTGCTCAGCTCGCAGGGCGACAGGATGGCGATGGCCCATTCAGTTGAAGGGCGCTTCCCGTTTTTGGACCATAACGTAGTTGATATGTGCTCGAGAATTCCGGCGAAGTATAAGCTGAGGGGACTGAACGAGAAATACGTGCTCAAGAGGAGCATGGAGGGCGAGATACCGGATTGCATCGTGCGAAGGCCGAAACAGCCGTACCGGGCGCCCGACAGTCCCTGCTTTCTTGGTCCGAACGCTCCGGAATACGTCCGTGAATTGCTGTCGGATAAGGCCCTGCAACAATCAGGTCTGTTCGATCCCGCGGCGGTTGCCCGGCTGATGAGAAAGTGCGAGAGAAAACTCGGGCACCCACTGGCGGCAAAGGACGATATGGCGGTGGTTGGAGTGTTGTCAACACAGCTACTGCATAGACACTTCATCGAGGAGTTTGACAAGGAGATATTACAGGCGCGGGGGACGCCCGTTAAATCGACAGTTGATGTGGATGCGCGAAGCGCCACGATCTGTGCGGGCTAGGCAACATCAAGACAAGGGGGAAGGTTAGAGGGTATGGAATCAACGCCAACGAAGAAGACTATTCGCGATTTTGTTTTTGAGAATTTCCTCATGGGTTTGAGTGAGGACGAACTCTGTGATACCGACTCCTTCCTGGAAAAAGGCATCATTGATTCTACCGGTGTTCTCGAGCTTGTGGCGTTTGTCGAGGAGAGTTTCGAGTTCGACGTGGAGGATGAGGAACTGGTTCCGGAGAACTTCGATTCGGTTGTGAAGCTCGAGACTTACATTCGGCGCAAGAAGGGTGGAGGAGATGGCAACAGTGCTTCTTAATGGTTTTCTCGAACGCAGCGCGGCGAGGCTGCCCGACAAGGAGGCGTTGATCTGCCAGGAGCAGCGCTATAGGTATTCCGAGCTCGATTCGCTGTCGAACCGAGTTGCGAACGCACTGGTCGAACGCGGCGTGGAGAACGGTGACCGCGTCGGCATCTTCCTGGATAACTCCTTCGAATCAGCTGTCTCGATTTTCGGCATCCTGAAAGCAGGATGCGCGTTTGTCGTGGTGAATCCGCAGACAAAGGCTGGAAAACTCTGCTACATTCTGAACAACTGCGGCGCAAAGGGTTTGATCACGCACTGGAAATACCGCGAGGCGCTTGAGGCTGTTGAAGAAGATGTGAGTTCGCTGGAGTTCTCTTTCGTTTGCGGCGCCGACAAAGGGGACTGGGCTCAGGAAGAGGGACGCGCTCCGCTCGAGGAGATTCTGACGCAGCAGTCCGACCGGCCGCTTCCCGTGAGGGCCATAGACATCGATATGGCTGCGATCATATATACGTCCGGCACCACGGGTTTCCCTAAGGGAGCCAGTTTCACCCACCGCGCGATGATCTCGGCATCCACTTCTATCACGACGTATCTGGAGAACGTGGAATCGGACATCATTCTGAGCGCGCTGCCGCTGGCTTTTGACTATGGTCTCTATCAGTTGTTGATGTCCGTGCAGGTAGGTGCCACCCTGGTTCTGCAGAGGGACTTTGTGTTCCCGTACGAGCTGGTCAAGACGATAGTCCGTGAGCGTGTAACGGGATTCCCCGGCGTTCCGACGATCTTCGCCATGCTATTGCAGCTGAAGAACATCGAGCGTCAGGATTTCAGTTCAGTGCGGTACGTGACCAACACTGCGGCCGCTCTGCCGGTGCGCCACATTCGCGAGATCAGGCAGGTGTTCCCGCAAGCAAGAATCTATTCCATGTACGGCATTACAGAGTGCAAACGTGTCTCCTACATGCCGCCGGAAGAGCTGGACGACCGGCCGACCGCCGTTGGGAAGGGTATGCCTAATGAAGAGGCGTACATCGTCAACGAGGCAGGCCAAAGGGTAGGGCCCGGCGAGATTGGCGAACTGGTCGTACGTGGTTCCAACCTGATGATGGGGTACTGGGAAAACCCGGAAGAGACGGCAAAGGTGTTGCGACCCGGAAGATACCCGGGCGAGCGAGTGCTGTATACGGGCGACCTGTTCAAGAGTGATGAGGATGGGTACCTGTATTTCGTTGCGCGGAAAGATAACATCATCAAGAGTCGCGGCGAAAAGGTCTCGCCGAAAGAGGTCGAAAACTCTATTTACGAACTGCCCGAGGTGCTGGAAGTGTCGGTTGTCGGTGTACAGGACGACGTTCTGGGGCAGGCGGTCAAGGCCAAGATAGTGCTGAAGAACGGCCAGGATAGCCTTACGGAACGGCAGATCATCGCGCACTGCATGAAGAATATGGAGCGTTTCATGGTGCCGAAATACGTGGAGTTCGTGTCGAGCCTGCCCAAAACGGCATCGGGCAAGATAATGAAACGGGAAGTCGAGCCGGACGAATAGGATTCAGACTTATGAGAAGATGCACCCGCTGTGTGTTGCCCGAGAGTTTTCCGGGCATACAGTTTGACGACGACGGTGTTTGCAATCACTGTCATGCCGCCGAGGTCTCGAAGCATACGAGTTCACAGGAGGCCAGGTATCGCGAGAAATTCGAGAAGCTGTGGAAGCAGAAGCGTGGCAAGAGCGCGTATGATTGCCTCGTAAGTTATAGCGGCGGCAAGGATAGCAGCTACACGCTGGCGCTCATGGCGCGCGAATACGGGGCTCGCATTCTGGCAGTCACCGTTGACCATGGGTTTGTTTCCCCTCAGGCTATCGAGAATATTAGGTCGGTCGTCGAGGCGCTTGGCGTAGATCACATCGCGTTCAGGCCGCGGTTCGACGTGCTGCGCAAGATCTTCGTCGCTTGCAGCTCAAAACGGCTGTTCGCACCGAAGGCGATCGAGCGCGCCAGCACGATCTGTACGGCCTGCATGAGCATCGTCAAGTTCTCAACTCTAAAGATGTCTATTGAACGGAGAATCCCTTTTATTGTGTTCGGCTGGTCCCCCGGTCAGGCCGGCTTGAGCTCATCAGTATACAAAGCGTCGCCGAGGATGATAGGCAGCATGCAGCAGGCGGTCAAGAAACCGCTGGAAGACGTTGCCGGTGCGGATATCGAACCGTATTTCATGAGCGAAGATCACTTTGCTCGCGTTGACGATTTTCCTTATTACATAAATCCGCTTGCGTTTAACGAATACAGCGAAGCGAAGATCTTGTCGGTCGTTTCAGAGTTTGGCTGGAAGCCGCCGGAAGATACGGACCCGAACTCGACGAACTGCTTGCTCAACTGTTACGGCAACATGGTACACAAACAGCAATTCGGTTTTCACCCCTATGCCTTCGAGTTGGCGGGATTGGTGCGCCAGGGCATGCTCGATAGAGACGAGGCTATCGCGCGGTTATCCGAGCCCGAAGACAGCGAGATGCTGGGCAAAGTGAAATGTCGGTTGGGGATTACAGTACCTGCGCTTCGAGGAGCAGATTGACAGACGAGAGGTCAGCGGTGTGCGCTGTCCTGTGAGGATTGATTGAGGATATGCAGAACGGATTAGACACAACGATGGTACCACCACCGGCCGGGGCCGGCTCGCCGATCCCTCGGGGATTGCTGCGACGCGCGTTTCAGTGCGTCCGCGAAATGGCGAGCGAGCAGTTCAGATACCGCGAGCTCCTGTATACCCTGGCCGCGCGCGATATCCGAACGAGATACAAACACTCGCTGATAGGTTTCGGCTGGGCGCTCTTCGTGCCGGTCCTGATGATTGCGGTCATTAGCACATTCATGAGCAGACGCGTCGACATACCCAACTATGGCATCTGGCTGTGTTGCGGTCTCTTGCCGTGGGAGTTCTTCTCGCAGTCTGTGATTCGAGGTGCACAGAGCGTCGTAGTGAACAGGAATCTGGCTACCAAGATCTACTTTGCCCGTGAGGTGCTTCCTTTCGCGGCGATTCTTACCGCTGGTTTCGATTTTCTTATATCCTCTTCGGTGTTGGCGGCTATGATGGTCATCTACAAGGTGGTGCCCGCATGGACGATCGCGTTTGTACCTGTTGTGCTGCTGATTCAGTTGGTGTTTACCGCCGGTGTCGTGTTGATCTTGTCCTTGATGAATCTGTTTTACAGAGACGTGGGGCGCGTGATAGGCGTTGTGATGAGGGCCTGGATGTTCCTTACGGCGGTAATATATACCACTGAGGGAGGAGGATGGTTGCGTGTACTCAACACACTGAATCCGATGACGCCGATCATCATGTCTTACCGCGCCCTGATACTGCATGGCAGCTTGCCGGATTGGAGCAGTCTAGGTCCTGCTGCTGCGGTTTCAGTGTTGACTTTGATTATTGGATGGACGGCTTTCCACTTGAGCGAGTTTCGCTTTGCGGAGAACTTATAGAGCATGAGTGAACCGGCTATCGTTTTTGATCACGTCTGGAAGAAGTTTCGCGTAGGCGAAAGAGCGACAAGTCTCCGCGACCTGTTCACAAACGCTTCGAGACTTCTTATGGGGCGATCGTTCAAGCAGCGCGTGAAGGGGACGTTTTGGGCCCTGCATGATGTCACGTTCCACGTGGACAACGGGGAGTGTCTTGGCATAATGGGGGCGAATGGCGCCGGCAAGAGCACCATTCTGAAGTTGTTGAGCGGATTGATGAGACCCACAGCGGGACTTTGTGCGGTCAACGGTTCTGTGACCCCACTCATCGGGTTGGGCGCCGGATTCTCATTTGAGCTTACCGGTCGCGAGAATATCTACGTGAACGGCAGCATCCTGGGGTTGTCTCTGTCGGAAATAGCGAAGAAAGAGCGGGAAATCATTGAGTTTAGCGAGCTCGAGGCAAAGTTTATCGACACGCCGGTCAAGTATTACTCATCCGGTATGTTTCTCAGGCTGGCGTTTAGCATCGCCGTTCACGCTGATCCTGCGATACTCCTGATCGACGAGATTCTCGCCGTCGGCGACGCGTCGTTCCAGGCGAAATGCCTGAAAAAGATCTTGGCGTTCCGCACGGAAAAGCACGCGGCCGTCATGGTCAGTCACAATCTCCGACAGATCATTCGCACGTGCAACCGTGCTATTCTGCTGGACAAGGGGCGCGTGCTGTTCGAGGGTCCGCCTTCCGAGTGTGCCGATGAGTACATGCGTCACGTGCACGGTCGCGAGGTTTTTGGAGGCGGTACCCCCGGCGCCGACGTCGATTCCAGCGTGCAGCCGATCTCGCGAGTCTTCTTCCTGAACAAGAATGCTGAACCCGTGCAGGAGATAGCCAGCGGTGACTACGCGGTAATCGGGGTCGATCTGCGAATACCTTCGGATTGCGAACGTCCTGTCGTTGTACTTGCTCTTATTGACGCTTTGGGTAATCGCGTTATGACCATGTCCAGCTCGTATAGTGACTCACTGCCGGACCTGCATGGGGTGAATACAGTCTACTGCCATGTTCCATTCCTGCCCCTCAACCCGGGTCGATACGGTTTGCAGTTTTGGATAATGCAGGGGGGCAACCTTGCAGCTCATTACTACGAACATCCGGAGGTGGTCCAGTTGCATGTCTGCCGACCCTCCAAACGGCCCGAGGTGCCGGTGGATAATCAGTACGGAAGCACGTACGCTGTCCGCTCATGGAGCACGTCGCATGAAACGGACCTCGGAGAGGAAACACTCTCGCAAGACTCTGAGTCTCTGAAACACTGAGCCTCACGGGGGTCTGGCAAGCGGCCGGGTGACACGGCATGGTCTCCTGTGCCCTTTTGTTGACGGTGCTGCGATTATTGGTGACTCCAATAAGGGCGCGTAAGTTCTTGCTATACAGCAATATACGAGATGAATTGCGGCTATCGATGTAGGTTCGTAGATTTGACTGTTTAAAAAGTGCAACATTTAGGTTTTAGCGCTGCTAGCACCAGCTAACTACTTGTAATATGAAGAGTTCTGAATTGCCTACCCTCCTCCCGGAGGTATTGGGGATGTTGAGGAAACGCAACATAAGGACAAAACCAGATGTATGCCATAGCTCTTAAATCTTTATTCAGTGACGAGTTCCGAACGGTTTCTTTCGGTGGCACAGGAATTGCTCATTGTAACTTGGGTGTAAATACCGTTAGTAGGTCGGGTCGGGTTTGTTCGGTGAAACACGTTGACGATAATCAAGCACCCGGTGCAGGTGCAAGGTACTACAATGGGCCGCGTATGTGTTCCTTGTGGGAAATCCGAGATTGGAGGTAAACCTTGTTGCAGTAGTCGCGATCTGTGCGCGAGACTGCGATGGTTTTTGGTCCAGTAATGTTTGAGGAGACCGGCAAATGAAGAAGAGTACTTCCAGGTTGTTCGCCTTTGTAGGTTTCACATTCCTTTTCTTGACGCTGATGAACTGCAGCATCGCAAATGCTCAAGAAATCATCATTGATAATGGTGACTTGGGCACTTCGAGCACCGGCTCATGGAGCCCATCCTCCGCCCCCGATCCGTATGGGGCCAATTCTCTCTGGGCGCGTAACGGAGCCACGTACACGTGGCATGCCGATCTGCCTGGGACAGGCGCTTACGAGGTGCATTTGTGGTGGACCGCGTGGGGTTCCCGCTCCACCAGCGCACCGGTGACAATTGAATATAGCGGTGGGTCCCAAGTTATCCCCGTCAATCAGCAGACAGACGGAGGTACGTGGAATCACGTAGGAACGTATACTTTTGACGGGGCAGCCGGCGCCACTGTGACAATTACCGCGGAGAGTTCCTATCCGACAAGCTACTGTGCCGACGCGGTGCGTTTTGTCTACGTGCCTGGGGCAAACCTGTCGCCGACGGCTGTGATAGACTCCATAGACCCGAATCCCGCCGGTCTGGGCGACCTGGTGACCTTCAATGGGCACGGTACGGATATTGACGGTACGATAGTGGGATACGAGTGGCGCACGACTGATGAAGATCTGGGTGCATCGCCGTCTTTTGCCAAGTCGGATTTCTCGGAAGGTGTGCATACCATCTTCTTCCGGGTGCAGGACGACGATCTGGAGTGGTCACCGGAGGTCAGCCAAACACTCATTGTTGGCGCCTTCGAACCTGACATAATAGTCGATAACGGCGAATCCGGTACATCGAGCAGCGGTACATGGAGCCCATCCTCCGCCCCCGACCCCTATGGGGCCAATTCTCTCTGGTCGCGTAATGGCGCGACCTACACGTGGCACGCTGATCTGCCGGCGACAGGCGCTTATGAGGTTTACATGTGGTGGACCGAGTGGTCTTCGCGTTCTACGGCTGCGCCGGTGACAATTGAATACAGCGGCGCATCTGACGAGGTCCCTGTGAATCAGCAGCAGAACGGAGGCATGTGGAATCTTCTCGGGACGTACGGTTTTGACGCAGCGGTGGGGGCGACTGTCACAATTACTGCAGACGGCTCCTATCCTACGAGTTACTGTGCTGACGCAATAGGGCTTGTCTACCTGAGCGATGAGAACGTGCCGCCGGTAGCATCAATAGTCTCTATTAACCCGAGTGTAGCCATAGAAGGTACCCTGGTGACATTCACGGGTTCCGGCTCGGATGTTGACGGCACGATAGGTGCATACGAGTGGAGCTCGGACATCCAGCCAGGCCTTATTGGTACATCGGCATCATTTGCCAGGTCGGACCTCGTCCTAGGTACGCATACGATCTCCTTGCGTGTGCAGGACGATCAGGAGGAATGGTCAGCGGAGGTCAGCGCGCCTCTCGTCATTGAGGAGGTACCGCCCCCGAACGTACCGCCGATAGCGTCGATAGACTCCATCGCCCCGAATCCCGCCACGGAAGGTACCCTGGTGACATTCACGGGTTTGGGGACGGATACTGACGGGACGATAGGGGCATACGAGTGGCGTTCGGATATCCAGGATCCAGCCGTTATTGGTACATCGGCATCATTTGCCAGGGTCGACCTTGTATTAGGTGCACATACGATCTCCTTACGTGTGCAGGACGACGATTCTGAATGGTCGTCGTACGTAACCGCGCCTCTCACGATTGAGGAGGGACCTCCACCCGCGAACATACCGCCGGTAGCATCGATAAGCTCGATCACGCCGAATCCCGCCACGGAAGGTACCCTGGTGACATTCACGGGTTTGGGGACGGATATTGACGGGACGATAGGGGCATACGAGTGGCGCTCCGATATCCAGGATCCAGCCGTTATTGGTACATCGGCATCATTTGCCAGGTCGGACCTTGTATTAGGTGCACATACGATCTCCTTGCGCGTCCAGGACGACGATCTGGAATGGTCACCGGAGGTCAGCGCGCCTCTCATCATCGAGGAAGAGGGGACGCCTGATAACGAAGCGCCGGAGGCGTTCATAGATCTTATAGACCCAAATCCTGCCGGGGAAGGCGACCTAGTGTCCTTCGTTGGTCATGGTACGGACAGCGATGGTACGATAGGGGCGTACGAGTGGCGCTCGAGTATAGACGGGCCTATGGAGAGCGGGGCGTCAATCACGGATTCAACTCTGTCTGCAGGTACGCATACGATCTTCTTCCGGGTCCAGGATGACGATCTTGAATGGTCCCCGGAGGTAACCGAAACGCTCGTAGTGGGCGATATGCCAACCGACCTGGTCGTTGACAATGGGGATCCCGGCACGTCGAGCACGGGCATATGGCACACTTCTGCGGCGTCGGGCTACTACGGTACTGAGTCTCTGTGGGGTCGTGATGACGCGACTTACACGTGGCATGCCGACCTGCCGGAGACCGGCGCTTACCAGGTCTTTGTCTGGTACGCGGAGTACCCTTCCCGTTCCCAGGTTGCGCCGATCATGGTTCATCACGCCACAGGGTCCGACGCGTTCACCCTCAATCAGCAGCAGGGTGGAGGCATGTGGAACTATCTTGGCACATATGGTTTTGATGCGGCGGATGGAGCCACCGTCGTCTTGACTGCGGAGGGTTTCCCAACGACCTACTCCGCCGACGCGGTCGGGTTCGTCTACCTGCCCGGTGAGAACGCTCCGCCGACAGCGACGATAGCTTCCGTCGATCTGAATCCTTCTCCGCTGGGCGAGTCCGTGGATTTCACTGGTTACGGTACGGATATGGACGGCGCGATAGCGAGTTGCACTTGGGAGTCGAGTTTGGACGGCCATCTGAGCAGTTCTGAGTCCTTCAGCACTTCAGGATTGTCAGAGGGTTGCCACATCGTATCCTTCAGTGTCCAGGACGACGAAGGCGCCGTGTCACGTGAAGCCACACTGACGGTTGATATAACCGGCGACGTCTCGACCAGCGAACCCACCTTCGTGTTCTTCCTGTATGCCTATGCGAACTTGAGACCTGAGTATGTGACGATGCTCGAGAACATCGGAGCATACCGCGAAGGCGATAATAAGTGGGTTTACCGGAATGAAAGCCTGAACAAGACCAATGTCATCGTTTTGCACCAGGGTCTCGATTGTATTCCGGACATGGCGGACGCCCTGAGAAAGCCGGGCGCACAGCTTATCCCCCTGGGTCATTCAAACTATGGTATTGGGGCAGTTTTCAGCACGATACGTGAGCTCAATGAGCAGGTGATCGAGGATGTTCAATTCTTTGATGACGACAGGATATTCAACTTCTCCTCCCCATGGGTCCACGTCAGCATTAGCGGGATGAGGACGGGTCAAGAGTACCCGTTCTGGTGGCCGATCTTCCAAAGCGATTATGCCAGCGCCGTCATGCCGCACTATTGGGGCGACCCACGAGGAGATCCACCCTATAACTACTACCCGACTTATCAAGTCCCCGGCGATCCGACCCATTACATGGTTGAGACTGTCCGGATGGGCGCGGTCGACAGATTCAACGGTTCTGACGTAGAGCCTTGGTACTCACCGACAGGGGACGTACCGAACCCGACATTATATCCCGAACATGAGCAGCACTACATACTCAATCCGGCGGTGGACTACACGTCGTTCCAGTACTACGGGAACTGGACGGAGATCCAGACTGGCGATGAACACTTCAAGGAAAGCTACATGCGCGGATCCGCCGGTAGCGGCGCCAACTGGGCTGAGTTCATCTTCAGACTTGATGACCCGGGAGACTATGTGGTATCTGCCTGGTGGCCCGGCAGTGGTTCTAACACCTACAATGCCCCGTATACTATAGCGGGCACGACAACCGTCCTTGCAAACCAGAGGGTGAATGGCGGCCAATGGAACGAATTAGCAACAGTCCACTTTGACGCTGGAGAGTCCTCAGTGGTGTTGACCGATGACGCCGACGGCGGCTATGTGTGTGCGGACGCTGTGCGGGTAGCTGACGCGGGCAATCCTCCGGAGATCATTCAGGCCAATTTCCGCGCATCAATACGAAGCGGACCGGCGCCGCTGGAAGTCTCATTGCGCAACGAGAGCACCGGCGATTTCACGGAGCGGCATTGGGACTGTGGGGATGGGTTCTTGAACGTTACGCGGGATCGTCTCAATCACACTTACACTGAGCCCGGCACGTACACGGTGAGCCTGACAGTTTCCGGTCCGGCAGGAACCTCCACCACAACAGAGGTGGATTATATTACTGTTGGCGACGGGGAGCCTCCATTCCAGGCCGAGTTCAGCGTATACGGTTATCAAGGGTCACCACCTTTAGATGTGAGTTTCCGAGATAGGAGCTCCGGGAGCAGCATAGTATCCTGGGAGTGGGATTTTGGCGATGATAGCGATCCGAGCTATGAACAGAGTCCTACGCACACCTACACGGACTTGGGCCACTACACGGTAAGTTTGACTGTGACCGACGGCGACGGCTTTACCAGGACGGAGACGAAGGAGAACTTAGTGGCAGTTGCGTTGGTTAGGACGATCGATAATACGGATTATCCTTTGCGTCACTTCGGAAGCAAGACGGTCCTGTTCCGCAGGGAGCCGGACATTTATAAGGATGAGTTCCAGTACGCGAGGATGCTGTACGACAGCTGCGACAGCGGCCACTACTACATAGACACCTTCAACCGGGGTACTCTGTTCCACACCTTGGGTACCTCTGGCAGCCTTGCGTCGATCTTGTACCTCGAGGCCTACCTACAGGGAAAGAGCGACTTCGAGATATGGGAGATCATTCAAGCCTTTGAGCCGGTATATGACTACTATGACTTCACTAAGACGCCGGAGGACCAGGATCAGTAACGTTAGCCGTGTCTGAAACCGTGAGTAGAAGGGATGAGGGGTTGTGGCCATGATGAGACATAAGAGAGTCGTTGTAACTGCGTTGGTGCTGCCATTGTTTGTGTCACTGGTCGCATTGGCGGGCGATGTGAAGAGACCGGCACGTCCGGCTGTGGACCAGGCGCTAGATGCTAAGAGAGAGGCAGCCTTAGGGAGGCTGAAGAGCCTCTCCGTGAAGGAAGCTTTTGCAGAGCTCAAGAATGGAGAACTTCCAGCGGATAAAAGATTCCCGGGTAAGGGAGTGTCCGCCGCGTTTGGACACAGGAAGAAAGAGGCTATAGAACTCAGCATCAAGAATATCAGACAACCGGCATTGAAGATGAAGAACGGTAAGCTCGTGAGTCGATCTCGTGATTTCCATCTTGCCAAGAAAGTTCTGCACGCCTTCCCGGAGGAGTCGTTCAACAGCATTATGACCCTCTATGGCAGAACCGGTCCCGTCACCAAGGCCAACATGATCCGCGTCCTGGGCGGAATGCCGGGTGGCAAGAAGGTTGAAACGGTGCTCATAGAAGCTTTAGATGACAAGATGTTCTGTCAAGAGGAACATCCTGAGATGGTCGGCGAGCCTCTGCGCATCTGCGATATGGCTTACAGCCAGCTCGTTCTTCGCTGCAAGGTGAAGGGCGTGCTTCGCACCATCGGCACGGGGCACAAGCTCGAAGTTAGAAACTATCATATTGACGTACTGAAGGGCCTTCTATTGAAATCCTAGTTCCGTGTTTTCTAACGAGACAGGACTGGCGATCTTCGTTTAGTATCGTATTCCATACAGTAAAGGCAGTTTCTCTGTCGATATTCGTGTGCTAATGGATCTCGGCAAAGGGCTGCACGGTCGACTTCCAGGACCCGCAACCTCTTCTTAACTAATTGGGGCAAAATTCAGATGGCCAATTTCGTCGTCGTTATAGATCCGAATGTCGAACGACGCAGCCGTTTTGTCGAAAAGGTAACACCGATCCTTTCTCCTGTCGACGGTTTGGCGAATGCCACATGCTCGGCTGGGGATTTCTCGGCAATGTGGGCGGCGGAGAAGCGGGCGCCTGTCAGTCACGTTGCCGACGACAAGGGCGCTTCTGTGCTCTTGGGGGAGGCGATCAACGGACCCGGGTCCGAGAGGATGGAGGCCGCAAGTTTGAGGCGATTGTGGAAGGACGCCGATAGTCATCCCCGGCTGGTGTTCGACGGGTTTTACGCCGCGGTCGTCTATCACGCGGACTTCGGGCTGGCCGTGGGCGCGGACCTTCTGGGACTCTTCCCGATTTACTATTACTCCAGTGAAGACGTGGTACTGGTGGGGTCAAGCCCCGAGCTGTTCAGGCACCACCCCTCCTTTCGGATGGAGTTCAATCCGAGAGGACTGGTAGGCATTCTTCTCACAATGCACATCTTCGATGGACAGACGTTGCTGCGCGGGGTACATCGCCTGGCAGCCGGGCATGTGCTGGTTTGCGGTCCCGACGCTCCTCCGAAGGAAGTGTGCCAATACGAGCTCCCGGTATCGAACAGGTATTTCGATCTGCCATATTCCGCCCACGTTGATATTCTCGGTCGGACGCTCGATGAGGCTGTTACTCGCCACGTGTCCGTCGGTAAGAGGTACACTCAACTCTTCTCGGGCGGACTTGATTCTCGAATGTTGGGCGGGTATCTCAGGGAGAAGGGTGTTGATGTTGTGGCGTTGACCCTGGGTTTACGCTCCGATATCGAGATGAAGTGCGCGATCCCTGCGGCCCGTGCGCTTGGGTTCGAGAGCCGTACCGCAAATATCGGTTACGAGCAGTATCCCTTCTGCGCTGATGTTCAGGCGAAGTGGGAGCACGTTGCCAGCGGCTTCAATTTCATGATGAACTGGGGCGTTTATCCGCATCTGAGAGAGCTGGAACAGGAGGTCGTAGCGGGCTTCATGATGGACGCCGCCGTGGGCACAACCTGGATTGAGAAGGCATACGTGCCGTCGTCTGACACCGCTTCCTTTGACGCGTTCTTCTCGCACGTCAATCTTTGGGGATTCAGGCGGGACATCCTGAAGAAACTGCTTCGACGGGAGGTTTTTGGCGACCTGGTTGAGGAGACGTTCTCTCGCATCAGAACCGTATACGAGGGCTACTCCGAGCTCGAATCTCAGCGGGCGTGGTGCTTCAACCTGCATCATCGGCAGCGTTTTCACGTGGGAGGCATGGCGTGGGGTCTCGCCTTCGGTGCCTGGCCGACGCTGCCCGCACTTGACCGGGGGGTGCTGGAGGCTGGTGGTGGCATGCCGGCCGCGACAATCGGAGAGCGCCGGGCTGAAAAGGAACTGCTATGTAAGCGGTTTCCGCAGCTTGCCGGACTCCCTCTGGACCACAACTCGTATGATCCAGAACCGCTTCGCCCGAGGCTTCGCCGAGAGATCGTGCAACATCTGTACTGCCAGCTCAAACCTCTACGCGTCCTGCGTGACTCAATTAGAAGACGGAAAGGCGAGCACCGGTACTACTTCCGCATCTATGACTTTAACGGACCGGGATGGGTGGCCGTACGAGAACATGCAGAACCATATCGTGAGCGCGTACTGCACCTTTTCCACAAGGACGTCCTTGACAACCTTCTGCCGGGCCCCGATGTCCCTGTGCCGTTTGGGAACAGCATCACCGAAGCGTCCGGCCTGAAATCACTACTTGGGCTGTTTCTTTGGTCGAATGAGCATCTGTAGCGGTTACAAGTTCACCTGTTAGAGAAACGTTGTCTTAGGGAGACAAGATGGCCGACAAAATGCATCTCTGGCCAGAGGAAACGCTCGATGCCAATGGCTCAACCATCGCTGCTGTAACGATCGAGAGCCCCCTGGGTGAGCGTACTCGCCTTTGGTACAGCGTGCCGGTTCAGCACGGTTCTGCCCTCACCAAAGCGTGTGATCCGTTTGTGGTGGCAACGCTTTTCAGGGCGATGCGGGAAACCACGGACTTGATGGTGCACGGAGAAGCCTCACCGTCTCTGCTACAGAATCTTGAGGAATTCCAAGCGGCTTGGGTTTCCTGGCGCTCGGATCGGTACACGAGGATCGAGGTAGTTGCCGATGTGGAACGCGAGCAGCCAAAGGCGGGCGACTCACACGCAGCCATTACGGCTTTCTCTGGCGGCGTCGACTCGTCATTCACCGTGTTTCGTCACCGGACTGGCCATTGCGGGCGATTGAAACGTACGTTGCCGGCGGGAGTCATGGCACTTTGGTGCCGGGACCCGCAGGATCGTAATGAAGCCCTTGACCGCGCTGCTGAGAAATCAGCCAAGATGCTGGCAAGCTTGGATATGGAGCTGATACGACTGGGAACCAATTTCCGGGAACTGGGCGATTCATGGGAGGATGCTCACGGAGCGGCAGTCGCAGCGTGTTTGATGCTGTTCCAGGGCCGCTATGCAGCGGGCCTTATCGCAAGCACGGAACCTTACTGCAGCCTGGTGTTGCCGTTCGGGTCCAATCCAGTGACCGACCGACTGATGTCGAGTGATGCCTTCCGAATCATCCATGACGGCGCAGCGTTCACGCGCAGTGAGAAGGTGCGTGAAATCGCAAGCTGGCCGGAAGCGCTGAAGTACCTCCGGGTCTGCTGGGAAGGAAAAGAGGCGGACCGGAACTGCGGACGTTGTGAGAAGTGCGTTCGCACTATTCTGAACTTCCGCGTGATGGGATTGGGATTGCCCGAGTGCTTCGAACAGGACGTCAGCGATAGCGAGATTCTGAGCTTGAGAGGGCTGAGCCCCGTTCAATCGGCTTACCTGGAAGAGGTCCTCTCAGCCGCGCGGGCGGAATCTATCTCAGAATCCTGGGTGACTGCACTGGAGCAGTGTCTGGAGCGTAACCGACCAAGACAAAGTATGAAATGCCTGTTGCGCAGCGGACTCAGACAGGGCGTTAAGCGAATCCCGGGCGCGCACAAGCTCTGGCATGTTATGAAACGATCAGGTTGTGCAGGAGGCCGAGACGCAGCCGGGCTGCCTGTGGAAGAAGAGTGACGCATGACACCTAAGATTATCATACTGTCAGGTGATCGAGGAACCGGCAATAACGGTGACCGCGCTATTACCTATAACGCGATTGCCGAGCTCCGCAAGCTCGTCAACGATGCGGACATTGTGTTTGCGGCTCCCCGTTACACGGATCTCCTGGATATTTACAACGCGCGATTCGTTCCCGGACTCGACGAGGCGCTGTACGGCAGTCTAGCCAGACGTAGACGGCTCAGCCGGCTGTTGCCGCGCCCCGTATATCGCTTCGCAAAATTGGCGCTTGTTCTTGTGAGCTGCCTGGCTATGCGGTGGCTGCGCGTCAAGCGCCCCCTTGTGGCATCCGCCGGGCCGTTTCTCCGCGAACTGAAGGAAGCGCAGCTTCTCCTCATAGCGGGAGGCGGGCAATTTGCTTCTCTGTGGCCGGTTCCTGTGTTGGTGTACTCAACGGCAGTACTTTGTGCGCGAATCTTCGGCGTGCCCTCGGCTGGAACCGGACTCGGAGCCGGACCATTTGACTCCTTCCGTGACCGATTCCTCGTGCGGACCGCGCTCAATAAGTGCCGACTTGTGGCTGCGCGAAGCCCGTCGGCATTTCAGAACCTGCGCGGTATAGGAGTGTCTGCTCGCAATCTCATTTTGGGCGCCGATGACGCTCTTACGCTGCAGGGATCGTCCTGCGAGGAGATCCTGACGAATTCGGCTGAAACGCTGAAAGCACTGCCGGAGCGTTTCATGGTCGCCCACTTTCGTCTTGCGCCCTCGTCGTCGACCGGTCTTAGTGAGATTCGTAAGTTCGCGCTCGCACTTGACAGAGTGGTGGAAGGACTCGACTTGCCGATTGTCTTTGTGCCGTTTGCGGTTTCCGACTATGCGGACGATCGGACGGCGCACTATCATGTATACGCGCAAATGACCAATAAGCACCGCGTTCACTCAGTACATGCCTTGTATCATCCTCAGACGATTAAAGCACTCATTGGAAACGCTTCGCTGGCACTCGGACATGGTTTGCACTTCTGCACGTTTGCGCTTTCATCGGGAGTGCCGATCATCGGGCTTTACAGCAACACTTATTACCGTGCGAAGCTGGGCGGACTGTTTGAATCGTTTGGTGTTCGCGACTACGCCATTGCGTCCGAGGAGATCAACCCGGAGCAGCTCGTCGATCGGTTGACTGAATGTTATCATGACGGCTCTCGCATTGGAGAGGTTCTTCGAGCGAAGTATAGCGAGCAAGCTGAACGATGGTCTGATTTGTACCGTCAGGTTGCCTCGATTGTCCAGGGCCCAGTTGCCGACAATGCGGAGAGCGTTCAAGATCAGACTAGCGAGGCCTGACGAGCCCTTTAGCGGTTCCCGAACAAAGACATCAGCAGAGAGGATAAGAATGAAGACTTGTGAAAAATGCATAATACCGGATTCGTACCCGAAGGTGACTATCGAAGATGGCATATGTACCCTGTGTAAGATTCACGATCGGTCCCCACGGTTCGAAAAGGATCCACTGGGCAAGGACAAACTGCTGGAGAAGCTGACTTCGAGGGCAAGCGACAATTACGATTGCGTTGTGCCTGTGAGCGGCGGTAAGGATAGCACGTATGCTTTGTTCTACGTGGTAAAGGAGCTCGGACTGAAACCGTTGGCCGTTTCCGCCGATTCGGGCTTTGTAGTTGAGTCGGCGATGGAGAATATAGAGAACATCTGCGAGAAGCTGTCGGTCGATTTGGTCGTTCACAAGGCGAGATTCCGTCGAGATATCGCAAAGCAGGCCATCCATATTTGGAGAAGCAAAGGGGAGTTCTTCTCACCTTGCCCGCCGTGTGAGACGAACAACCGTTCAGTGGTCATAAACGAGGCAGTCAAGAGAGGGATACCATTTGCTGTGTGGGGCGCTACGGATTATGAGGACGATCCAGCAACATTTTTCGATCCTGACTTCCTGACTTTCAGGCAACGGTTCGCCAGGCAAGCGGACGTTTCGAACATGAAGTTGCTCAAGAGAATGAAGCATAGACTACGGGGTAATGGAGCTTATCTGGTCTTGGAGATATTGAAATCAGATATATCTGCAACCAGTAAGATCAAGGCCTTGCTGCATCTGATGTTGTACTTCTACTATATGGTCCGCAACAACCTCGATGTGAGAGTCCCCGAAGGCTGGAGAAAATTCCTCCCCCTTGTGCACACATCGTTTGAAGGCAAGAACGTGGAGACGATATATCTTTTCGATTACATACCATACGATCCGTCCAGACAAATGGAGATCCTGAAAAAGGAAGTGGATTGGCAGGCGACATACGGCAAAGAGGCGAAGCTGGACTGCGAACTACACTCTATCCCGACATATCAGGGTTTGAAAAAGACCGGAATCAGTCCAGATGGTTTCACGTTCTCCGTGTTGGTCCGGTATGGCATCATGAGCCGTGAAGAAGCAGAGAAGAAAGAAGCGATATTGCAGCAAAGCCTGCGAGAAGACTGCGAGAAGATCATTGCGGAGCTGGGCTTCGATAAGACAGGTCTCATTTCTTGAATGTCCGTCACCGCGGATAAGGTAAGGGTGTTCGCGCAACAGGTTATCTCTGAGAGTAGAAAATGCCTCTTGTCTCAGTAATTATGACAGCGTTTAACGAAGAGAAGTTCATCGGTAATGCCGTTGAAAGCCTCATGAACCAGACCTTTGAAGATTTTGAGCTGCTCCTGTTTGATGATGGGTCGACGGACGGAACTTGCCGTATTGTGGAACAGTTCGAAGACCCACGAATCAAGTTGCACAGTAGCACGAACCAGGGGCAAACGACCTGTCTGGCGCAGGGTGTAGAGATGGCCGAAGCGCCCTTGATCGCTCGACTGGATGCGGATGATATGGCGATGCCGCACAGACTGGATACTCAGGTTGCGTTTCTCGAGCGCAATCCAAGCTGCGCCATGGTTGGGTCCCAGGCGGTCGTGCTCGACGAGAGTGGCAGCGAAATGTGCGTGTGCCCGGTTCCGGCAACCGAGGAAGAGATTCGCGAAACGATATCCAGCCGCTGCTGTTTTCTGCACAGCACGGTCATGTTCCGTCGGGAGGCCGTTATGGAAGTGGGCAACTATCGTCCCCTTTTCCGGTACGCGCAGGACTACGACCTGTGGCTCCGACTGGCAGAACGTTATCCCTTGGCCAACATTGGAGAACCGCTTGTATATCGTCGTCTGAAGGTAGAAAGTCCTTCCGTCTCCCGGCTTCACGTGCAAGAACGGTATGCGTACTGGGGGCGACGGTTTGCCGCTCAGCGCAAAGAAAGCGGCCAGGACGATCTTATGCTTGGGAGAACGGAGGAGTTCAACAGAGATATGCTAAATGTCGACTCGTTGCGCGGTATTCGTCGCCGCAGGCAGCTGGCAGAGAACTACTTCTCCTGGGCGCAATACTGTTTGTGGCAAGGGGCAGCAAAAGCTTACCGTCATTATGTGCGCCTGAGTCTGTGCGCCTGGCCTTTTCAGGGGAGCACCTGGTCGCACATCATCACGGCCGGCAGAGGGCGGGTTGCCAGAGCGGCGCGCAGAATGCTGACAGCGCGGCAAAACTGTATCTGAACAGGAAAGACGAAGGTTCATACTAATGAAGGTAGGTATTATATGTTGTCTTGACGGAGCCGCCAACTCGGTGCGCCCGGCAGAAATACAGAGGTTTCTGACCGCTCGCGGTCATGATGTGGAGCTGCTCGATACGAACGAGTTGAAACACGACGGGCGATGGATTTACAGAAAGGCCAAGTTCCGCAACCTGTTGCTGTCCGGCACGTATAGGTGCAACCGCACTCTGGAACGCGCGCGATCTGAAACTAAGCTCCTTGAAAAGGAAATAAAGAGTCGCGCATACGACGTCGTTATCTGTGAAGTGGCGGAACTCTCGGGGGTCTTCAGCGGAGAACTGAAATGTCTCAAGATATTTGATTGCCCGACGCCGTGGACGGCGGAACTCAGAGAAAGCCCGGAGTTCGGCGTCAGCCCTGAAGAGATCGACGAGCTGGCCGTCCTGGAACTCGAGGGTTACACGAGCGCCGATTACGTGGCATTCCATTGGCATACCTACGCCGACTACGTTCGGGAACATTTCTACGAGGGTAAGAACATAATAACGCTCAACTGGGGTTGTCACCCGAAGACCAGGAGGGCTCAGTTCCAGGACCCGCCGAAGATCGCTTTTCTGGGGAAGTTGTATCACAGCTGGGTCGATGTGCCGCTTCTGGAGCGTCTTGTTCGTGCCAGCGGGAGTATAGACGTCTACGGGATCCCTGAACCGGAGGACAAGGAAAAGTTGAATTATAAGGGATACGCCGAGCCGGACGTGCTGGTGGACTACCAGTTCGGTCTGGTAACAATAGCCCCGCGCGCGAAGCTGAAATGCCGAGGCTTCTCGGCAAAACACGTGGAGTACGCTTCTTACGGGCTGCCGGTGCTCGAACCGGAATGGCGCGACATCCCGGGGCTAACTGATACCAGCATACCGTATAACGAGGACAACTTCGTCGAGCAGGTACAGCGGTACTCGGATCGTGAAGCATGGCAGGAGAAGAGCGACGAGTCATACGAGCTCGCAAAGAGCCTGGATTGGGATATTACGCTGCAGCCGTTGGCTGACATCATCGGATAGCGCAGGAGCATCTGAACCCCTTATGAAACGCATACACAGGCTGTACAAACGACGTCTCATAATTGCCCTGATTGGGCTGGCGCTTCTTCTGGCCGTCCTCACCCTCAAGAGGATAGGCTCCTCGCCATCCTCATTGGATGCGGTTGAGCTGCGCAAGTTCCCTTACCCGTACAAAGCAGCGCTCACCATCTGTAGCGATTTGGATTATACGTTCACCATGGAAAGGTTCCTGGAGATGCAGCGCTATTTTGAATCTCTTGGGCTGGAAATGGGCGATACCTTTTGGATGTACAGTAACACACGGGGTCATATCAGCTACTTCGACGGAGTTACGCTTGTGAAGACAGAAGACGCCGAACAGATCCGAAAGCTCGTTCGTGCCGGCTATCTCGACTGCTTACACACGTATGGGAACTTTCAGCGTACGGGCGGTTTCACACGCGAGAAAGCTGTTGCCGCGATTGAGGAACTGGATAAGGCCGGCATGAAGGTCGATGTCTGGGTAAACCACGGAGATGAATATAACACGCAGAACCTGAGCAAGGGTGTTGCTTCAATGCGTGGGGCGTCCTCGGGGGCGCCGGAGTACCATGTGGACCTGACCGTGAAGTACGGGATAAAGTTCGTCTGGAACACTGAGGTAACCGATGTCATAGGCCAAGACCGGCCAATCAGGTTGGATGAGGAAGGGCCGGTAGGCTGGCGTGACCCGCTTGCAACCGTTGTGACACTAGCGAAAGCTCATCTTGGCAAGAAGACGATTGGTGCTCTGACGCGCGAAAATCGGCTGTTGCGTCCAATGGCGCTCGATGACGGTACCACGGTCTATGTATTCCGACGGTACGGAACTTGGGCGCACGGCGGTATAGCAGCATGCAGGGATCACATTGGACAACTCTCGTCCGAAACGCTTGACACACTCGTGGCAAACGAAGGGTACATGATCATCTATTCCCATCTCGGCAATGGCTACCCGTGGGACAAAGAGGTAAGAAGCGCGTTCCAACGCCTCGCGCGCAGGCAGAGCGAAGGTCACATCTACGTCAGCACGACTTCGAAGTTGCTGAACTACAACCTGGCACACAACGGTCTGGTCTGGGAGTCAGAGGAGTCTCCTGATGGGAGTGTCACCATACGGATCGCCAAAGTGAAAGACGAAGTGTTCGGCGATTTCGTTCCGTCGGAAGCGGATTTACAGGGAATCACCTTTTACACGCCCAACCCGGACGGAACCCGCATGTATATTCAAGAAAAAGAGGTTGAGGTTCTCCAAAGGAATCCGGAGGACTCTCTGGGGAGGTCCAGCGTAAGCATCCCGTTGCGGCGGTTACCGCCATTGAGCGACGTTCTCGAGGAACGCGCCGCAGCGTAAGATCCGCAGGAGCGCCACACGTCTTATGCGGAAATGTTGGCCCGCGCGAGGCGCTTCTTGCTGCACTTGGAGTACAAGCATGAAAGTCGGAATAATATGCAGATTGGACGGCACGTCGAATTCCGTGCGGCCGGAAGAGATCAAGAAGTTCCTGGGCGTCAGAGGGCACGATGTCACGTTGCTCGATACCCATGACGCGAGCTTCTTTACCCCCTGGTTTTACAGAGGCAAGAGGTTGCGCGAGATTTCCCGCAGGAAGAAGACCTCGATTCCGGAACTCATGGAAATGCGGGCATCCGCGCTGGAAAAACGGCTGAAGCGAAACGGATTTGACGCTGTGATTTGCGAAACCTCGTTGGATTCGTACGTGCTGACGAAGAAACTCGGGTGTCTGACGATATATGACTGCCCGACGCCCTTCGCGGACGAGATGCTTTACAGTGCGCAACTCTCGGAGCGGGAGTTGGAGCAGTTGCGCTCTATGGAGCTCGAAACATACAAGGCGGTTGACTTCCTTACCTTCTATTGGGAAACATACGTCAACTACGTTAAGCGCAACATCTATGACGGTTCCAATATGTTCGTTATGAACTACGGATGTCATCCGAGCAACAAAAGAGTGGAGTTTTCGCAACCGCCGAGAATAGCCTACATGGGGCATCTGGGCGGCTATTGGATGAACTGGGACCTTCTGGTGCACCTGGCCAGCCTGACGCGGGACATCGACATGTACGGGACACCGGATCCCGGGGACACCGAAGGGGTCAACTACAAAGGCTATGCCAGCCCGGAAGTCCTGGCTGACTATCAGTTCGGGCTTATTACGATAAGCAGGGACGAGCTCCGGTGCGAGGGCTTCTCTGCGAAACACATCGAATACATATCACACGGTTTGCCCGTGTTGATACCCAATTGGCGCAGGCATATTGAGTTGATAGGGGGAAGCATTCCGTACGATGAGAACGATTTTCCGGAGCAGCTTAAGCGCTATTCAAACGAATCGGAATGGCAGCTGAAGAGTGATGAAGCGTACGAGCAGGCCAGGAAGCTCGACTGGAACAATACTCTGCAGGTCCTGGAGAAGATCATTGCCTGAGAGTCAGAAACCATCGCGCGAACTCACAGAAAGGGTGGAAATGAACAAGAACATTCGCAACATTCTTTACATAGACGCCACGGCGCAGATCGGCGGAGCTGAAACCAACCTGCTCGCGATTCTGCGTGACCTGAACCGCTCGGACTTTAATCCATGCGCCGTATTATGTCCTAGAGAAGGTCCTCTGCTCGATGAGTCGAGGAAGATGGGCATGAAGGGAGTGGCGATTCGTTACCACTCGTACTGGTCGAAAAAGCCGTATTTGTTTCTGAAGACGATGCGGGAGTTGACTCGTGTGGTCACGTCTAACGAGGTGGATATTATCCACTTGAACCACCAGTTTCTCATCAATTTCTCAGTACTGACGTCATTCTTCACGCGAAGACCCTTGATCTGTCATTGTCGCGGTATCGAGGGTGACAGGTTCATGAACCGTTACAAACGGTGGTTCAACAAGGCCACTCGAATCATCGCGGTATCCCATGCTGCCGCAGCGAACCTCGAACAGTACGGAGTTCGACCGGAGAAGATACAAGTCATCCACGATGGTATTGATGTGAGCCGGTTCAACGGCTCGGCAAGGTCGAATGTCCTGCGCCGGGAGTACTCCTTCTCGGACGACGACTTTGTGATCGGTTTCGTGGGACGTCCCGAACCGGAGAAGGGGCTTGAGGATCTTCTGGTGGCTGCTCGCGACGTGTGCATGCGTGAAAAGAAAGTGCGTCTGGCGGTCGTCGGCGAGCCCATGCTGCCGGGCAGGGACTATATCGGCGAACTCAAGCAGCTGGCCAGTCATCTGGGACTGAACGGCAAAGTGGTGTTCACGGGCTTCAGAGACGATGTGCCGGAGGTGTATCGGGATCTGGACTTGATGGTTCTCCCAACCTGGCGGGACGCATTCCCGAACGTGCTTCTTGAAGCGATGGCTTCGCGGGTACCTGTGATCGCGACCAATGTGGGAGGCGTCCCGGAAATTGTGAAGGACGGCGAAACAGGTACGCTCATCGAACCGAAGGATATACAGGGTCTCACCAAAGCCATTGTGTCGTCGGTCAGGATGGCGAATGAGCGAAAAGAGCGCATTATTTCCAGCGCCGAGGACAAGGTCCGGACTCATTTCACCCTGGAACGTCAGGTGAGGGAGATTGAGAAGGTGTACAGGGAAGTTGCGGGCGGCATATCGTTGGGCTCGGCGCCCGTCAGGTCAGCGAAGTTGAGGTCTTGTGGCCAGTGAATATACTTTTCCTTTCCTCGTGGCTTCCGTACCCGTTGCGCACCGGGTCGAGTGTGACCAATTATAACGTCATTAAGGAATTATCGAGACGCCACGATATTTCACTCCTGTCGTTCATTGACTCCGAGGATGAACTGAAATACGTTCCGACAATGGCGGAACTGTGCACGAGCGTTGCGTGCGTTTTGCGCGAACGGAAATCCATGGCGCCGCTGAAGAAAGTCGTGAGTCTCCTGTCCAAAACGCCCCGTTCCGTTGTGATGGAGAGAAGCCCGGAGATGTATGAGGCTGTGTCACGCGAGATCGAGAGAAGGGAAATCGATTGCGCGGTAGCTGACACAACCGCCACTATTGAATACGTGCTCGGTGCGAGTCGTTTCCCAAGGATAGTGTTCCATCATAACGTGGATTCTGTGATTGCCAAACGTGGTTACTTGCTGCAATCTGGTGCCCCAAAGCGGTTTCGTTGGTGGCTCACGTGGCGAAAGGCAGCGGCCTACGAAACGCGTGTTAACAGGTTGGTGGAAGGCCATATCATGGTATCTGAGGTGGACAAGGATGAATTGCTCACACTCATTCCTGACATCGGACAGATAGAGGTGATCGGCAATGGTGTTGACATAGAGTCGTTCCGCGTGTCCGATGCAGAGCGTCAACGCAACTCCATCATCTTCACGGGGCTACCGAAATATGGCGCCAACTTGGACGGATTACGCTATTTTCACCGAGAGGTGCTTCCCATAGTCAAGAAGGGTTGGCAGGACGTGGTTCTTAACGTGACCGGTGACTTTTCCGGGCAGAGCGTGGACGACCTGCAGAAAGGCGATGGAGTGATTCTAACCGGCTACCTGGATGATGTTAAACCGGCCATCGCTTCAAGCTGGATCTCTGTTGTTCCCATCCGCCTTGGCAGTGGAACGCGGTTCAAGATATTGGAAGCTATGGCACTCGGCACACCTGTAGTATCGACGACGGTGGGAGCGGAGGGTCTGGAGGTCACTCACGAGAAGAACATTCTCATCGCGGATGAGCCGTCGGATTTCGCAAAGCAGGTGCTGCGCCTCCGCGAGGACCTTGACTTGTGGGAGACTCTCTCCAAGAACGGCAGACGCCTTGTTGAGGATAAGTACGACTCGCGGCTGCTCGCCAGAAGGTTCGAGAGTTTTCTGTGTCGCGCTCGCGACGAATTCTCACAGGCGGCTGAGTAGGCCGGAAGTGCGTGTAACGGATTTGAGGGCCACAATGATACTTGCGGCGTCTAACCAATCGGCTTCAAGAACCCGGTCAATCTTGCTGATAGTGATTGGGGTCGTGCTGGCTCTTGCTCTCAGCGTGGGGCAGGCGCTGTCTCCGAAGTGGGCGACTGCGGCGCTCGTGGCAATGCTTCTGACGACACTTGCCGTGTGCAAGATGGAGGCTGCCATAGTCTTCTTCACTCTCACGGTGTTCATGATTATCGGGCCTCTCGTTGCGGTAACCGGGAGGTTCGGTCACGCCGACGGAATATATAGCAGCGAGTTCATGCTGGGACTGTTGGCGCTGGTCTGGGGTGCGCGGCTTGTGTTTCTGGCAATCCGAAACAAGAGATTTCCGCTGAACGATAGCCCCATAAACCTGCCTCTCTTCTGCCTGATAGGTACTGCGATATTCGCCTTTATCGCTGCGCAGTTCACCTGGGATGTCAACGTTCCTACTGAACACAAATACCTTGTCCGACAACTCACCGAGATCGGTCTGTTGTGCATGCCGATCACCGTGTACCTGATGGTCAGCAGCACGATCAAGGATGTACGCTGGGCTAAGGCTGTATATTATGCTGTGCTCGCGGTCGGTGTTGTCGGATTTCTCATGTGCAGCTCCATACTGCGTACGCCGGGTTTCCTTCGACCACAATGGAGGGGGCTCCTGCCGGTACCTCTAATCTCCTTCCTGTACGCCTACGTGATTCTCCGTGACAAATTCGACCTGAAGCTGCTGATGGTCGGCACGGCTCTGGCTGTGCTCCTCATTTTCCAATTCACCGGCCTCGAGTGGGCGGTCATGTGGCTGTCAACGGGTGTCTCGCTGTGTGTGATAAGCTGGTACAAGTCAAAACCGTTGTCCATAGGTCTAGCCTGCGTGGTGGTGGTGCTGCTGGCCTTACAGCCGGGTTTCTTGACAGGCATATACGAGACGGAATCTGCCAGCAGGAGTTTTGAGCGCATTGATCTATGGAGTTCGATAGTGCGGATAACGATGACAAGACCTTTGTGGGGAATAGGCCCGGGCAATTTCTATCCGTATTACTCATACCGCTACGCGCTGGAGTACGGGACCATCAACGTCTCATCCCCGCACAGCAACTACTTTCAAATCCTCATCGAGTACGGTTTCCCGGGATTGATTTGTTTCGTCTGGTTCATCATAGCCTGTCTCAAGATGCTGAAGAACTCGCTTGACCTTGCCAAGGATAATTGGGAAAAGACGTTCCTGCTCGGGGTCAACGGGCATTTCGCAGGCATGGTGGTTATCGCCTTTCTGGCCGACTATCTGATACCAACGAGCGCTAACGGTGGGTTGGCCACCTTCAGTATTACAGTATACACGTGGCTGTTGCTCGGCGTTGCCGCGAGCCTTCGCACGCATCTTCTCAGGGAAAAGGCGGCCGGGGAGCCGGCACCGAACGCCCCAGTGGCCCCTAAACCTGGAGCTGCTGCGGTACGCGCGCAGTCGTCCGGCTGGACCCCATCGGGCGCAGCGCAAAAGGGTACATCTTACTAATGGAACGTAACTCTTCAAACCGGCAAATATGGACAAGCGAACTCGAACATGTACAGTGCAATCTATGCGACTCTTCCAGCAGGATACGTTTGGTCGCGTTCGATGATTCATGGCAATTGGTGAAGTGCAGGGAATGCGGCCTCGTTTTTGTGAGTCCACGCCCAAGACGGGTGGATCTGATGGAGGGGTATCAGCAGTGGGGCAGCTCGGAGGATGAGTCCGACATAGCACGGATACGTAGTTCGACGGTTCCGGCGATGCGCCACGAAGCCAGGAGAATCTGCGATATCCACAATCAGCGTAAGGGCACGGTTCTCGACGTGGGCTCCGGATGCGGGTTCTTTCTGAAATTGATGAAGGAGGCCGGTTGGGACGTTTTGGGAATTGACCCGTCTGAGAGTTTTGCGGAGTATGCAGCGAAAGAGAACGGCGTTAACACCGTTCTCGGAACAATAGAGACCGCGGACCTTCGTGAGAATCAGTTCGACGTGGTGACGATGTGGTACGTGCTGGAGCACGTGCTGGACCCGCGCGGCGTGCTCAAAAGAGCTTATAGCCTGCTCAAACCAGGCGGTCTTCTTGTTTTAAGAGTCCCTAACTACACATTCGGTAAACCCTTCGCACTCCTTCAGCGGATGGGGTTGAACCTCCGCGATCTGGGTGTATTCAGCGTGCCGTGGCATTTGTATTTTTTCGACCGGCTGACTCTGACGCGAATGCTGGAGGAGACCGGATTCCGAATAGTCCACATGGACCACGGAACGCCTTACTACGGGCAGCGACGAATGTACAACATCGCGAAGTACGCTCTGACGGCTGGTACGGAGATTATCAGGAGAATGAGCTTTGGACGCCTCTTCTGGGGCCCGGCGGTGGTTCTGAGGGCCCGTAAGGGCGAGCCTGTAAAGAACAGACTTGAGGAACATTCCTCGTCTTGAGATATGAGATATGACCCCAACTTCTAGTCGGCCCAACATCATCCTACTGATTCTGGACACGCTACGGGCCAGAAACATGTCCTGTTACGGATACGAGGTTAACACCACACCTTGTCTGGACGGGTTTGCGCGCGAGAACATACTGTTCTCGCGGGCCTTCTCGCCTGCAACGTGGACGGTGCCGACCCATGCGTCGCTGTTGAGCGGTCTTTATCTCTCGCAGCATCGGATCGAGAACGTTGAAGGAAACCGCCGATTTAACAAGAAGATCGTAACGTTGCCGGCGGCTTTGCGCCCGGCTGGGTACGATACTGTCGCATTTTCCCAGAATATCCTGTTCAGTTCCGATCATAATTTCGACAGTTTTGACACGTTCTTTGAGGCGAGCAAGTGGTCACGGGCGCACCCGTTTGTTCGGGTTCTCAAAAGGCTCGTCAAGGCTCGGAAAGGAACGAGCCATCGCGTCGTGCGTTACGTGGAAAAGATGACCGGCGCGCGACTACTCTTAGATGCCATGCGCGATTGGGCCGTCCAGAAACGACGGAGCGAGCCGTTCTTCCTGATGGCGAACTTGGGAGACCCGCACTACGCCTGGACGCCCCCGCCCAGGATGCTGGCCCGCTACCTGAGGTTCAATCCGACTTGCCTGCTGAAACGGGAGTATATCTGCCTGGAACCTTGGCAGTTCAACCCGGAACTCAAACAGGTGACACCAACGCACCGCCGGGTTTGGAGTCAACTGTATAATGCGACCGTATCACACGTGGACCGAGAGGTAGGACGGTTCTTGAAACGGTTGAAGCGTTGGGAAGGGTGGGAAAACACGATTGTGGTCATCACGTCGGATCACGGAGAAATGCTGGGGGATTACCGCGATATTGTCGGCCATATGTTGAGCCTGCACGACAATCTTATCCACGTGCCGCTGATCGTAAGGCACCCCGATTACCCGTCCGGATCTAAGGTTGAGGGTGTGGTACAGACCCTCGATCTGTACCCATCAATTGTAGAGTGGGCTGGTTTGATCAAGGAATCCGTTCCCAGCGCACAGTTGCAGCGCCCCAGCCTGACAAGGGCGATGAGCGCACCGGAGGATGCCGGCGGTTACGCCTTTGCCGAGGAGGATTACACGGACAGTTATAACCCGGTCAGTGGCTTGAGAAGCGTGAACCCGAACATAGACCCAAAGAAATACCCTACCAGACAGGTGAGCGTGCACTCCGCCAAACACAAGTACATATGGTGCGACGACCGTCCCGGCGAGTTCTATGATCTGGAAACCGATCCCTATGAGCAAGAGAATCTGATGGGACGGTTGGACGATAACGGCAAGCTCGCACTGAACACATTGCAGCAGGCAATGAATGAGTGGCAGTCGAATCTGGAAATGTTCCCGCCGGAAACGGTTGACGATGCCCCGCAACAGGACGAAGAGGTGCTCCGGCGACTCCGTGGGTTGGGATACATCGCCTGAAAGCATCAATTGGAGAGGCGTCACAAGGAGATGAGGAGTTGGATCTCAGTATAGTCGTTGTCAACACAAACACGCTGGACCTGCTGCGGGACTGCCTGGAGTCAGTCTATCAGACCACGACCGGGATAGAGTATGAGGTGATCGTCGTTGACAACAACTCTATCGATGGCAGTGTTGAGATGGTCAAGAGACAGTTCCCGAAAGCCCGGATCATTCAAAACGACCGGAACCTCGGGTTCCCCGTCAGCAACAATCGCGGGTTTGAAGCAGGTACGGGCAGGTACGTGCTCGCGCTGAATCCTGATACCATTGTACAAGGCAACGCCCTGGAAGTCGTCGTGAGGTTCCTGGACGAGCACCGTGAAGCTGGCGCGGCAGGAATCCTGACCTTGAATCCTGATGGTACGGTTCAGCCTACGTACGAGCGGTTCCCGACACTCCTGTCCCAGGTCTTCTATACTACTCCACTTAAACGGCTCTTTCCCCACCATGTTGCCAATCAGGATTTCGGTAAACACAAGGAGGTTGACTGGGTCCAGGGTTCATTCCTCATGATGCGCAAGACCGCCCTTGACGAAGTTGGGATGTTCGACGACAGGTACTCTCCTCTGTATTCCGAGGAAACGGACCTATGCTACAGGATAAAGAAGGCGGGATGGCTCATATATCACGTGACCACAGCGAGCATCATCCACTTCGGTGGCCAGACCACAAAACTTATGGACACGTGGTTCTTCCTGCAGCTTCACAAGAGCAAGTTCGAGTTCTTCAGGAAGCATCGAGGCGTCCTGTACGCTCAAACTTACAGGTGCGTTCGTATGCTCGCTTGCTTCATGAGATTAGGTCAGCTCGCAGCAAGGCTCATTGTTCCGGCAGGACAGTCGGAATACGTTCGCAAACGTTTACGGCTGCAGTGGAATCTGTTCCGATTCCTGCTCAATCCAGGTCTGAGAATGCCGGAACTTCCGTGAATAAAGCTACAATTCGGAAATCGAGAATTACATAATTGAGGCTAAAGGAGCTTCTGGAGAAGCTAGGCAGGCGACGTAGTCCCCGCGGGCGATTCGTAAGCGACTCGCAAACAGGAACAGAGTGGCCCGTGCTTTAACCGCTATTACTAATTGAGCGTCAAAGACTTAGAACGCAGTAGCGCACGGAATTGAAGCAGAGAACTCTGGGGGCTGACCGTTTGGAGCCCTCCAAGTTCGAGAGTTGGCCAGAAGAATATGAACGGGCACGTTTTTTGCTCTAAAGAGGGGGTGCGGAGTACGTTTTGGGCAACCCATATACGGTTGAATTGGGAGGAAACAATGCTGAGACTGTGGCATACCAGAGCGCCTAATCGCCTCCTGGCAACAGCGTGCCTAGCGGGAGTAATGCTCGTTGCGTCGCCGCTAGCATGGTGCCAAACGGAGGACCAGTTCTCGATCACCCTGTCGTCGTCTACACCAGCGAGATATGGGAAGCTGGAGATAGTCTGCGACGGCATAACGACCAGCTACGCCAATCCGCTCGATCCGGATGAGGTGAACGTGGAGGGTCATTTCACCGATCCGGACGGTGCCGAGGAGGTCGCTTACGGGTTCTGGTACCAGGACTACGCGCGGTCGCGGTCGGGTGTCAGCGAGGTTTTGACACCCCAAGGCTCTGCGCACTGGCTTGTCAGATACGCCCCTAAGAAAGTGGGAGACTATACATGTCACGTGACGGTGACCGATTCGGGCGGAACAGTACAGTCTGAGACAGAGAATTTCACCGTCACATCCTCCGATAATAAGGGATTCCTGGGAGTAAGTGAGACAAATCCGCACTATTTCGAGCATGACAACGGCGAGGGGTTTTTCGGAATCGGTCTTGATATCTGCACTGATCTGACTCCCACTGCCGAAACATACCAGTACGATCTTTACCTCGACGAGCTTGAAGCTCATGGCGCTAACCTGTTCAGGTTCTGGTTCCTGAACTCCGAAATAGAATCGGCCACGCCCTATGGACATTGGGCATGGAGTCTGCAGGACTCGCAGCTGGGGGCTGATTACGATATGGAAGATGCATGGCGTCTGGATTACCTGTTGGACCAGTCAGCCGAGAAGGGCATATATATCCTGGTTACCACAATGGATTTTTCCCGTTTTATGGCTGCTGAATGGGAGAACGACCTCCACAACAGTGCAAACGGAGGCCCCTGCGACGATCCGTGGGATGTTTGGACGGACGAGCTCCCGAAGCAGTACTATAAACGACTTCTGCGTTACTTTGCTGCAAGATGGGGTTACAGTACGAGCGTCCTGGCCTGGGAATTCTGGAATGAATGGCATGAGCTGGAGTGGCACACCAGCCAGTATAACGTAACTGAGGGTATAGCATGGCACCAGGAGATGGGCGCGTATTTGCAGTCCGCTGACTTGAACCACATGGTGACGACGAGTATGGGCAGTTTCGATGCCTATGACGGCCTGTGGAATCTGGAAGACATGGATTTTGCACAGATGCACGGTTATTACTATAACCAGGCCAGGTATCCATGGGATTGGTGGGTGCACACAGCAGGTAAAGACATGTTCCAATTCATCCCGCATTTCGCGGATAACGCGATGCACTACGGAAAGCCCGTGCTGTTTGGAGAGTTCGGCATCACTGGAGCTCCCGGTCAACAGGATGAGTTGACTATCCAGGATGAGGATGCTGTATATCTCCACAACGGAATGTGGTCGGGTCTGATGTACGGTTTGGCCGGGACTCCGATGGCCTGGAGATGGCATCTTTTCCCGTCGCGTCCGGCATGGTGGGACCACTTCCTCGGTCTATCCAACTTTGTGGATGATATCAGTTTCAATAACAGCAGTTTCGTGACTATGGGTTCCGGCGACGATCAGCTCCTGAACCCGGGGTTTGAGGATGGCACCACCAATTGGCAACTCTGGCCTAATGACGGTGCACTTACCATTGATACAGCTGTTCAATACTCGGGCGAGAGAAGTCTGAAATACCAGTCTTCCGGGGGTACGAGCTATCAGATAAACAAGCATCATTACGACACGGGGTTTGACTTACTGCCCAACAGGCAGTATCGGTTCTCCGCACAGGTGAGGACAGAGGACATCAGCAGCGCGTATATAGTTGTCTCCTTTGGTCATCAGAGCAGCACTCTAAACGGCACAAATGGGTGGACACAGCTTGTCATTGACTTTACCACCCCGTCCAGTGTCAGTAGCTACTATGTCGGGGCGAGAGTATCGGGTTCCGGAACAGCGTGGTTTGATGACTTCCAGATGAGATTGGCCGATAACATGGACCTGAGCCACGCCAATCTCAGGGCTATGGGGTTGAAGGGGAATGATGAGGCGTATATCTGGGTACAGAACAGCGAACACACGTGGTATAACGTGGTTATGGAAGAAATCACGCCGACTCTGATTCCAGCAGGAGAGACGGCGACGATCCTTGGTCTCGCCGTTGGTGACTACAGTGTGCAATGGTGGGATACGTATGCCGGGGTCGTAACCGGCACAGCCAGTGCGTCAACTGACGGGATCGGCAATCTTACAGTCGTACTGCCTGCTATTCAGAAAGATGTCGCCTGCAAGATCAGGCTTTCTGGAGGTGGTGGGGAGGATACGACGCCACCGACAACACCGGTAATATCCACGCCGCAACAGGTGGTGAACGCCGTCACATTTGCCGTGGAACTTGGCACGCCGAGCATGGACGTGAATTTCAGCCACTATCAGGTCAGAGGCGGTCAGTACGCGGCCTGGACGAACACCGGCGATACGGGCCCCTTCACCTTCACGCTGGTTCAGAACGCCGTCAACACACTCCGAGTCCGAGGCCTTGACTCATCCGGTAACATTAGCGCGGCCGATTCGGTCGATATTACGGAAGATTCAGTGTTGCCGACCACACCGGTTATCGCGACGCCGAATCAGGTGACTGTCGCCGATAGCATAGTGGTCACACTTTCAACATCCAGCACGGACGCGAATTTCAGTAACTATCAGCTCAGAGGCGGGCAGTATGCGAGTTGGACGGATGTGGCTGAGACGGACAACTTCACCTTCAACCTCGTCGAGAATGCGGAGAACGTGCTGCAGGTGCGAGGTGAAGATGCCGCAAGCAACGCGAGTGCCGCCGCCTCCGTGACGATAATGCAGGACTCACAACCACCAATCGATCCTGCTGAAGAACCAGTGCACATCGACTGATACGGAAGCAGATGCTGCCCGAGCGCTTCATCGCTACTGAGCCAGGCCTTTCGCAGACCCTATTGGTGGTCACGTCACCCTGTGCGGCGGCCATCTCATTGGCGTCCCGTGGCAACCCAAGGCCACATTCATTGAATTGACGGTGAGGAGAGAATATGCAGAATCCGGGGAGGTGCAACCATTAGAACGCTGTTCTTAACGCAACTCCTGCCGTACCCCCTGGATAGCGGCGGGAAGATTAAATCGTATCATATGCTCAGAGCTTTGGCGACGAAACACAACGTTACCTTGCTGGCTTTTGTTCGCTCGGAGGAGGAAAAGCGACACGCCAGGCATCTTGCTGAGTTTTGCGAGCGGGTAGAGACCTGTCTTCTACCGCGTTCGTCATGGCGTGACATGACTGTCCTGGGCGCCTCGTTCTTGCGGGGAAAGCCTTTCATTATCGCTCGTGACTATGTCGCCGAAATGGATGCTAAGGTCCAGGAACTGCTTGCGACGAACAGCTACGACGTTGTGCATATTGATCACCTGCAGATGGCGCAGTTTGTCCCAAACGGCGGGCGGACCGTCACGCTTCTTGATGAGCACAATGTTGAGTGGCGCATCATCGAGCGGGTCGCGCGGTCCGAGTCGGGGATGGCGAAAAGGATAGTTGCGGCGGTCGAGTGGCGCAAGCTCCGCGAGTTTGAGGCGGCAGCGTGCCGCGATGCCGATTACGTTCTGACAGTCACGAAGGAGGATAGTAACGCTCTGTCTGCCCTTGAGAAGGACGGCTCCGACAGCTGTCAACCCTGCAAGATATACACGATACCTATTGGAGTGGACACACGGTATTTCGAGTACTCATGGCAACCCGACCCTGAGCCGAGAAGCGTGTTCGTCGGAACTATGTACTGGCCGCCCAACGTGGACTGCGTAACTCGTTACTGTCGCGATATTCTCCCTCTAATACGAAGGAGGGCCCCGTCGCTCGAGTTCGATATCGTTGGATTGAGACCGACCGCGGCCGTCGTCGAGCTTGGCCGGCACGCGCCCGGTGTACACGTTTCGGGTTCAGTTGAGGATGTTCGTCCTTACATGTCCCGAAGCAGAGTCTTTGTTGTACCTCTGCACGCAGGCAGCGGCATGCGTGTAAAGATTCTGAATGCCATGGCCGTAGGCGCGCCTGTAGTGACGACATCGGTTGGCTGCGAGGGCATTGAAGGGCTCGTAACTGTACGAAAACCAGTGCAATCAAACCCAAATAGGGAAGCCAACATCTGGGTAGCGGATTCCCCGGAGGACTTCGCGGAAGCAGTTGTCACACTGGCCGGGGACGAGGATCTGGCGGCCGGACTCTCGCGCAACGGGCGCAAGTTGATGGTAGAGAAGTATGATTGGGGAATTATCCGTCAGGATGTGCTCGGACTGTATGACCGGATCGAGGCGGATATTAACAGGAAACGAGCCGCTTTGGGGTAGAATAGGACGAATGCGTATTCTTTTCATCGCGCCATACCTTCCGTCGTTGATACGAGTGCGCCCGTTCAACTTCATCAAGGCACTCGCAAGGCGTGAGCATAGAATATCGCTGTTATGTTTGGTGCAGTCGAGAAACGAGGTCAACGACTTGGATCATGTGGAGAGCTACTGCGAAAAGGTCGAGACGGTGTACCTGCACCGTATGCGGTCGATAGCGAACTGTCTCGTGTACTCGCCCTTTCCGGTATCGCTGCAGGCCGCCTACTGTTTCTCAAGCAGGATGAACGAGAAGGTAACGCAAGCACTCCAGGATCATCAGTTTGACGTCGTGCATTTGGAGCATATACGCGCGGCGCATTTTCTGCGTTCAGGGATGGATGTCGCGTCGGTTTTCGATGCGGTTGACTGCATCACCTCACTGTACGAGCAGTTCTCGCAACATAAACCGTCCTGGCTCGGGAGATGGACCAGTGGAGTTGAGTACCGCAAGCTGCGAGGCCACGAGCCTAAGGAGGCGTCCAAATTCGACCGGGTGGTAGTAACCTCTCGAAAAGACAAGGAGGATTTACAGGAGCTTGCACCAGCTCTTTCAGTCGACGTGATCTCGAACGGTGTTGACATGGAGTACTTCCGTCCCTCTGATGGAATCGTAGAAACCGCAAGCATTGTATTCTCCGGCAAAATGAGTTATTACGCGAACGAGTCTGCAGCAACGTTTCTCTGTGACGAGGTAATGCCCCGCGTGAAGGCATCGGAGCCTGGCGCGACGTTGACTATTGCCGGTAGTTCTCCCTCCAAACGTATACAGCGGTACGCGATCGGGCACGGGATCGAAGTGACCGGCCATGTTCCCGACATGCGCGTGTGCCTCCGCAACGCGCGGGTTGCCGCGTGTCCTGTCAGCGTCGGGGCGGGCGTGCAGAACAAAGTGCTTGAAGCCATGGCAATGGGCAAACCGGTGGTCGCAACTTCAAAGGCCTGTCAGGCACTATCTGTAGTGGATGGCGAACACGTCCTGATAGCCGACCAACAGGAGGACTTCGCCGAGGCGTTGGTGCGGATCATTCGCGACGACGACCTCGCAGGAAGACTTGGCCGAAACGGCAGAGAATATGTCGACAACAATCATAATTGGAATGAGAAAGCGCGGCAACTCGAGGAGACGTACAGTGAGGCTATCGCCTCAGCGGGAGCTAGGGTGAGGGGCCACAACCGAGGTTGAGTCAACGCGAGACTTGAAAGTAAAATGAGCAACACTAAGGCGTCGTCAGCAAACGTGATGCAGTTGCGCCCCGCGGTGCTTATCAGTCCTATCGTCGGGCTGGTGATTGCCCTGTATTGGCCCACCTTCGGGCAACTATGGCGATTTTGGGAGACCGACCAGAATTACGGCCACGGTTTTCTGGTGCCTATTGCCTCCGCTTTCCTGATATGGCGAGTACGGCAACGACTGAGAGAGCTACCCATCGAATCGTACGCTCCGCCGGCAGTATTTCTGGTGGGCGCGCTGCTGCTGCACGTGGCGGGCTTTCGCGGCGCGATACTGTGCGCATCCGCCCTCTCTTTCGTCCTGGTTCTGACATGGATACTCCTGCTCTTTCTCGGAAAGGCCTTTGTCCGCGAGATTGGGTTCGCGCTGTTCTTTCTGCTTTTCATGATACCGATTCCGATGCTAGATAGGTTGAGTTTTCCGTTGAAGATGCTGGCGACTCGCATGTCCGTACCTCTTGTCACGGGGCTGGGCATCCCGGTGTACAGGGAAGGGACGGTACTGTTCCTTCCTGGTTTTACAATGGAGATAGCGACTGCGTGCAGCGGGTTGAAAGCCCTCGTTCTTGTCACGGCGGTAGGAACGCTCTATGCGTACGTGACGCTGGACACACTCGCGAAAAGAGCGGCACTTGTGGCAACCTGTGTGCCGATCGCGCTTGTCGCAAACGTGGGAAGAATCGTCATCATAGCTATGCTGTCTCTAAGACTCAGCACGGAAAGGCTATTCCACCTGGTGCATGATTACTCCGGTTTACCGGTGTACGTTATCGCTGGCGCTTTGCTTGCAATAACGGGAGGAGGGATCGAATGGTTGTCCCGAAAAAAACGTACTTAATGGTTGCGGTAGCACTCAGTCTGACTGCGTGCTTACTTTACGCCCATATCATCAAGGCATCATCCCCGGTTGGGTTAAGGCTGGCCGAGTTTCCGATGGAGGTAGATGGATGGAGAGGCCAGGATCAGCCATATCCTGACTGGTTGCCGGAGACGTTGACAGCAAACGAGTTCTTCATCCGCAAGTACCGCAACGGTGACGGGCAGACCGTGACTTTTTACGTGGCGTACTTTGACGCCAGATACGGCGGCACAACTCATAATCCGAATATCTGTTATCCGGCGAACGGCTGGGAGATAGCTCAACAATCACGCAGCTTGGTACAATTGGGGGGGCGTAAAACCGCTTTCACCGAAATGCACGTTCAAAAAGGCTTTGCGAAGGAGCTTGTTCTGTTCTACTTCCAAATGGGAGAGCGCACCTTCCCGGGCCTTTCTCAATACAGACGCGCTGCGATGGTGCAAGGTATTATATTCAACAAGATAGGAGGGGCACTGGTGCAGATTAGCGCACCGGTCGGCCAGGCGGTTGAAGACACATATGCGGTCGAAAGAGATTTTCTGAATCTCGTAGGTCCGCTGCTTGAGAACTACTTGCCGGAGTGAGCAACCTGAATTAGGGATTCGCTCTTCTGGACCATTGTAAGGAAAGGAGTTCAGTGATTCCGATGAAACGGAAAAAGATCATAGGCCGGATATCCGCTCGGAGAAGGCACGCACTCATAGTCGCAGCAGTCGTACTCGTGGACATGACGTTGGTGGGTGTCGCATTTCTGTGCGCGCACTACGCGTACGTGGCTCTACCCTTCTTCCACATCAATCCTAACTACATGGACGTCACGGTTGCACAGCATCTACCCGTGCTTCCTGTTCTTCTCATGGCGTGTGCGCTCGCTTTCTCGATGCTGAGGCTCTATGATTTCAGACACAGATGGGAACCGGGAGAGATAGCGTTTTCGGTCTTTGTGGCCGTTTCCGTGAGCATGGGTTTAGTGCTGGTCTTCTCGTACATGACGAAGCAGTTCGGCTTTTCGCGATTGATGTTGATCTACGTGTGGACCTTCACATTTGCGCTCATTTTTCTTTCACGTGTGGGCCTTTACACGGTACTTATTTGGCGAAGGTTGAAGAAGATCGGGGTGCGCCATGTGCTGATAGCCGGGCTCACTGAAGCTGCTCTCATGCTGGAGAGGCAATACAGCGAGCGGCCTGAACTCGGATGCGACGTGATAGGCTTCCTTGAGCAGGAGGACGAAGTGGCCTATAACGGCTTCGGGAAACGCGTAAAGGAGAAATTTGAGCAAGGCCGCGTGTTGGGCATAGTGGATGATGCGTACGAAATAGCTAGAAAGCAGGGAGTGTCTATCGTCATCCTGACGGGATCGCTATCCACAAAAGCCAAAATCCTTCCAATAATCGACAAGTGTTATGCGGAGGGCATCGAGGTGAAAGCCATTCCGGATATATTTGAAGTTGCACCTCGCTACATGGAGTTCGAGAGGGTGGGCAATGTGCCTGTCGTCGCCTTCCACGATCATCCTCCCATCGGCTGGCAGGTGGTTTTGAAAAGGCTGATAGACATCGTAGGTTCGCTGCTAGGCCTGATACTTCTTGCGCCGTTGTTCGCGGTCATTGCCGTTATGATCAAGAAAGAGTCTCATGGTTCCGTATTCATCGGTCAGGAAAGGAGCGGTCAAAACGGCAAGCCGTTCAGAATGTATAAGTTCAGGAGCATGGTCGCAAGCGCGGCGGACGGGCCGCCGGTTAAGGTGAAACCCAACGACAGCCGCGTGACACGTGTTGGGGCCTTCATACGCAGAACGAGTATAGACGAGCTGCCCCAGCTCTTCAACGTGCTCAAAGGCGACATGAGTCTCGTTGGTCCACGGCCCGAAACCTTTCTCTATGTTGACGAATACAGCGCGTGGAACCGCCGCAGGCTGTACCTGCGTCCCGGCATTACGGGATTGGCGCAGGCCGAAGGCGTGCGGGGCAACACGTCGATCGACGACAAGACGAAGTTCGACTTGGAGTACATGGAGAAACAGTCGGTGTGGCTTGATATAAAGATCCTTGTAAAGACCATCATATCACTTTTCAAACATAAAGAGGCATACTAAAAAACGACTGGAGGAGCGAACGACATGTCAAGATTTCTTGTCACAGGTGGAGCAGGGTTCATCGGATCACACGTGGTAGACAGGCTCATCGAAGAAGGGCATCATGTTGCGGTCGTCGATGACCTCTCCACCGGGTCATTAAAGAATGTCAACCCCAAGGCTGTTTTTTACGAAACCGACATTCGCAGCAAGGATCTTAGTGCCATTTTCGAGAAGGAGAAGCCGGATTTCGTAGACCATCATGCGGCACAGATGGATGTGAGACGGTCAGTGCGCGAGCCGATGTTCGATGCAGACGTGAACGTTCTGGGTTCGCTGAACCTGATCGAGAACTGCCTGAAGTATGACGTCAAGAAGATCATCTACATTTCAACCGGAGGGGCCGTTTACGGGGAGCCGGAGTATCTGCCGGTGGACGAGAGCCACCCTGTAAAACCGTTGTGCCAGTATGGCATATCCAAGCACACCGTCGAGCATTATTTGTACTTCTATGGACAGACTTACGGTATGCGGTACACCGTGCTGCGCTACCCGAATGTCTATGGGCCACGGCAGAACCCGCACGGGGAAGCCGGAGTCAATGCGATATTCATCGGCAGGATGCTCAAAGGGGAGGTCCCGAGCATCTTCGGCGATGGTGAGCAGCTGCGGGACTACGTGTACGTAGGCGATATTGTAGAGTCAAACTTCGCCGCGCTGGATCGCGGTGACGGTGAGGCATGCAACATCGGTTCAGGGATCGGAACGTCCGTAAATCAAATCTACGAGAAACTGCAGGAGATCATTGGATTCTCTGAGCCGCCAATTTACGCCGAAGCGCGAACAGGAGAAATAGAGAAGGTCTACCTGGAAAGCTCGAAAGCGCTCCAGGAACTCGGCTGGAGCGCACAAGTAACCTTTGACGAAGGACTTAGGACAACAGTGGAATGGTTCAGAGCCCATCTGGCTGACCTCTGAGCTTAGCGTCCATATGCCAACCTGACCGGGGGCGATACTGTATCTTGTTGAGGCAAGGTACGGCCTGCCGACGCCCCCGCAGAAACCCTCCGTTCTGACACACCAGTTACGTTATTGGACTACCGTTACCATTCTGTCTTCATCCAGCACCGTTCTACGCCGCCCACTACTCTGTGTGTCCAGAGGCTCACCGCGTCGCTAATCCGCAGGTTCTAATCCTTCTCCCGTCGATCGGTAATAACTTGACAAAATGGCCTCCATTGGAGTAGTATAGCGGTAGGTTGGGGCAAGATGAACGCTCTTTGTCGTGGGAATGGTCGGTTGATAGGTGTTTGGAGGAGTACAGTACAGATGAAGGAGAAGATGGGCCGTAATAGAGAAAAGAACCGCACTGGCTGCCGGCACGCGGAAGCGGCTCCAGGACCGGCAAACCGATGGTTTAAGGTGTGGCACCTGGTTGTAGGTTTTCTCTCGCTGGTGTGGATGGTGGCGCGGGTGGGTGCGAAACCGAGTCGCATTCGATATCCCTGCCAGCGTGTTGCCGCCCCTCTGGCATCAGGTTTTCTGCTGTACGTGAGCGGCATGTTATGCTCCCTCCTCGCGTACAAGAAGTACAGGCTGCTTATCCGAAGGATGAGTCGAGGCGCTGCGGTGGCGTGCCTGTGCCTCGCGGCGATCGTTCTTGCGGGGTACTTTTGCGTTCGTGTAGCGAATGTCCTGGGAATCTCCGATCCTGTGCATACGCACTCGGCAATAGGCAGCGGGAGTCCGACAGTGGTCTCCGTGTACGATGAGGAGGCGTCTGATTGGAGCGGTCAGAGCGATTACTGGAACTATGTGGACCAGAGTGTCGTCAACACCATGATGAGCCGTGCTGTCACGGCGATGACCGGCACAGCCACGACTACGGAGGCGTGGCAGGACATCCTGCCCGGCTACTCTTCGGGCGAGACCATAGCCATCAAAGTCAACTTCAACAACACCGATGCTCTCAACTTTAACTCCGTGCCGCAGCCGGTGGTCGCTCTCATCAACCAGTTGAAGCAGTTTGGTTTTGCCGAGTCCGAGATATTTGTATGCGACGCGTCACGACCGATTACCTCCGGGTCCCCGGGCTCGATTCATTACTTTTTCACTGACACGATAGAGACTGCGTTTCCGGGAGTCACGATTATTGACAGCACTACGTCGGGCCGCTGGTCAAGCAACCAGTTCAGCACTTATTCGACGGTCCACGGGACAAGGTCCACAGCTTACGCGCAGATTCTGGACGACGCGGACTATCTTCTAAACGTGCCGATCATGAGGGCGCACCCGATTAGCGGCGTCACGTTCGGTTTCAAGAACCATTACGGCAGCATCCAGCAGATCACATTCCCTGGTCCAGCGGTGCCGCTGCACGACGGGATCAGACAGAGTCACTCGGGCTACTCGGAGACAGGCGTGCCGCTGGTCGAGTTGAACTCTCTTGGTGTGATCGAGAACAAGACGGTACTTGTCGTTGGCGACGGCATCTACTCTAACAGTTCGACGAACACGAATCCGCCGAACCGCAATCCCGAGGTGATCCTCGTGTCGAAGGATCCCGTAGCGTTGGACTCGGTGATGTTCGACTATTTCCACACGTTGAGCTTCAGGCAGATCTGGCATCAGAACTACCTTCACTTAGCTGCGCAGGGCGGTCTGGGCGTCCATGACCATTATCCCTATAGTCAGATAAGCTACATCGAGATCCTGGGCTCGAACGGGGATAATTTGCCGCCTAACGCGGTAGCCGCTGCCGATGTAACGGTCGGCGTAATACCGTTGGAGGTGGAGTTTGACGGAACCGGCTCCTCTGACCCGGATGGGTCTGTGGAGAATTATCAGTGGGATTTCGGCGACGACAGTACGGACAATGGATCTGTCGTGACTCACACCTACACGTCGTTCGGCACGTACATTGCCACACTGACGGTGACCGACGATCAGGGCGCCAGCGACTCTGACACTGTTGTCATCACCGCGAATCTTCCGCCGCTGCCGGGCGACAGCGATGGCGACGGTCTTCTGGACGAGGACGAAACGAACCTGTACGGTACGGATCCCGATGACGCGGATACCGACGGCGACGGACTGATCGACGGAGAGGAAGTGCTCACGATCGGCTCGTCTCCACTGGATACGGATACGGATGGCGATGGCATTTCCGACTTCGATGAAGTGAACCACGACGGCGACCCGGGTTACGATCCTTACCACCCGACGCTGAACCCGGAGGGAACGGATCTCAATCCGGCTGAGGCTGATACCGATGGTGACGAGCTTGCCGACGGTTGGGAGATGGACCATGGGTTCGACCCGGTCAGTCCTGACGCTTTAAAGGCCCCGGCGTTTACGGACTATGGTCGGGCCGTGGCGATGCTTGCCATGCTGGTTACTGGTCTTCTGGCAAGCGTTTCAGTGCGCCGCCTCCGAGAGAGCCGAGCGTAACTGTGACGCTTTGAATGCTGAGTGCCCCACTTCTGCAGTTGCCGCTGCTCGTGCTCACGCGCGCATTGCACATGTCAACTCAAGGAACGGGAGTACGACAGGGTGGGGGGACTGCCGCAACCGTGCTCGCAAGAGGTTAAGCGAATGAATAAGGCCAAGGTCGCAGTATTGAGAACCAGCCCTGAGAAGGTCCTGGATGATTACAGGACCTTGATGCATCTTGCTGAATATGATAGCGCTATTTCGAAGGATGAAGACACCCTCCTGAAGCTCAACCTTTCGTGGACGAAGTATTTCCCCTCGTGCTCGTCGCAACCCTGGCAGTTTGAAGGTGTGGTGAGAACTCTGATTGAAGACGGTTTCTCAAAGAAAAAGCTCATCCCGGTCGAGAACAAGACGGTGGTTACGGAACCGAGGAAGGGCGTCGCCAACAACAGATGGCTCGCGGTTCTGGAGAGATATGGTCTCGATTTCGTCCCTTTACCGGAAGTGAAATGGACAAAGTACGCGTTCACTGAAAAGCTGCTGAGACTGGACAGGATATTCCCTGAAGGTATCGAAATCCCGGAGATGTTCATTGGCAAGAACGTTGTTCATCTCCCAACCGTCAAGACGCACGGTCACAGCGTGACTACGGGGGCAATCAAGAACGCCTTCGGCGGGTTGCTCAAGGAAGTGCGGCACTACGCCCATAAGTATATTCATGAGGTGTTGGTCGACTTGATGATAATGCAGAAAGAACTTCATCCGGCCGTGTTTGCAGTAATGGATGGAACCGTGTGCGGGGACGGTGCGGGGCCGAGAACGATGGTGCCGATGATTAAGAACTACATTCTTGCCAGCGCTGATTCGGTCGCTATAGATGCCGTGGCAGCAAAAATGATGGGATTCGATCCGATGGAAATCCCATATATTCGGATGTGCAATGATATGGGCCTCGGAAAAGGCGATCTCGATGAAATAGAAGTACTGGGTGAGGATATTGGAGATACGGACTTCGGGTTCAGTACGAAAAAGAGCCTTGTTATCTGGGGAGACCAGATGCTGCGAAAAGGCCCTCTCAGGTTCCTCGAGAAACCGCTGCTGCATTCCCCGCTTGTTGTCTGGGCACCGCTCGCGTCCAACCTATACCACGATTTCTTGTGGTACCCCACAATCGGCAGGAGACGAATCGCAGGATTCATGAAGACCGAGTGGGGAAGGCTGTTTGCAGAGTACTAGTCAACGGGTGCGCGGCAGTCAGGGTGTTCGTCCTGAGGCTCCCGCGCGGCGCGCCTTTTTCCCTGCGGTTAGAAGAACGACCAGCACGAGCACCGCGATGCCGGTCGTCGTAAGCGCCGGCAGTGCCGGCCAGCTGTCCGGATCCGTCGGATCGTATCCGAATAAGAACTCTCGCACGTTGTTAACACCATCGCCGTCCCAATCGTTCCACCCGTCACGAATGCCGTCCGGGCCCGTCTCGAAATCGTCGCCGGTGCTGTCCGGGTCCTCCGGATCGAAGGGATTCTGAACGCCTGGGGTATCAGGATCGAGGTCGAGAGTCTCGTACTCGTTCAGGAGTCCGTCGCCGTCGGAATCGGGATCGAGCAAAATCTTGCACGCAATATCCGTTTGCAGCGGCGGAATGGCCACCGTGAGCTCTTCCGATTCTCCTACCGATACCGGAGTAGTCGCCACGACAGTCCCGCTGTATGTATCCCACCAATCGACTTTGTAAACGCCCGCATCCATGTTGGGAATAGTCAGTGTGGCACCCGAGACTACCTGGGGTGTCAGACCGAGCGCCGCCACTCTATACCAGGTATGTTGTGAGTTTTGTATCCAGACGTACGCTTCATCATTGTTCCTCAGAGCCATAGCTCTCAGATTGTCGTCGCTGACTTCGAGAGCGTCAACCAAGACCATCTGGAAATCGTCAAACCATGCTGTGCCGGGACCCGAAATCCTCGCGCCAAAATAGTAGTCGTCTATATCCGAGGGTGTGGTGAACTCCACAACAAGTTGTGTCCAACCGTTTGTGCCGTCTATCCGGTTGCTTTCTAACCTGGGTAAACCGGAGAACCACATGAATATGAACGCGTCGTCGATATTCTCTGTTCTTATCCACGCAGACAGAACGTATGGCCTATCGGGCAACAGATCGAAGCCCGCGAGCCACGAATACTTGTTGATCTGAGCCGTTGAGCCGTCCCAAGTCTGGTATCTTAAGCTACTCTGACCCGAATATCGGACTGTTGAATCGATGGTAAAGGAACCGCCCTCCGGCCAAAGCACCCAATCGGTGGTACCGTTCTCATATCCGCCGTTTGCGACCTGTAGTCTGGACGAGTCCAGGGTCGTGAAGTCCGTTCTATTGAATTGTATATCTTCAACGAAGCGTGATAGACCAAGGAAATGGTCCCACCATTGCGGATGAGACGGGAAAAGGTGCCATCTCCAGGCCATCGGAGTCCCGGCTAAACCATGCATCAGACCCGCCCAGATCCCGTTGTGGAGGTATACAGCGTCGACATCCTGTAGAGTCAACTCGTCCTGTTGACCAGGGGCTCCGGTAATGCCGAACTCGCCAAACAGCGCCGGTTTTCCATAATAAAGCACATTCTCGGCAAAATGCGGGATGAACATACCCATATCCTTGCCTGCTTCATATACCCACCAATCCCACGGATACCTCGACTGGTTGTAGTAGTAACCGTGCATCTGCGGAAAGTCCATCTCATCCAAATTCCACAGACTATCGTAAGCATCAAAACTACCCATGCTCGTCGTTACCATATGGTTCGGATCAACGGATTTCAGATAGCTGCCCATCTCCTGGTGCCACGCTATACCCTCGGCTACGTTGAAAAGGCTGGTGTGCCACTCCAACTCATGCCACTCATTCCAGTGCTCCCAGGCGAGGACACTCGTGCTGTATCCCCATCTTGCCGCCAGGTATCGGAGAACCTGCCTGTAATACTGTTTCGGTATCTCATCCGTCCAGAGATCCCACGGATTCGTGCACGGTCCCCCGTTCCTCCAGCTGTATAGGTTGTTCTCCCACTCACCCTCCATGAAACGAGAGAAATCCATGGTAGTAACTAGGAGATAGATTCCTTTTTCAGCCGCTTCATCCAGCAAGTAGTCAACACGCCATGCATCTTCTAGATCGTAGTCGGCACCCAGCTGGGAGTCCTGTAAACTCCAAGCCCAGTGGCCGTAAGGCGTGGCCGATTCAATCTCTGAGTTCAAAAACCAGAACCTGAACATGTTAGCCCCATGGGAGTCAAGTTCACTCAAATAGTAATCGTATCTATATGTCTCCTGAGTGGGGGTGGTGTCTGTGCAAATATCCAGGCCAATACCGAAGAAACTGTCACCATTGTCGAACTCAAAATAGCGCGGAGTACTGGGAGAGACACGGAGAAAACCGCGATTGTAGGATGACGTCACCACGAACGAGTCCGTAGCACTGGTTCTAGTTCCCGTGTTATCGGTGGCGGAAATCCAGTATTGCCATGTTCCCGATATTCTTGGTGCAAACCTAACCTTCCAGATTGGCTGGCCGGCCGGGGTCAAAACCTCATTGCCGCTGACTTGACTTCTCGTATAACCCTGATACCAGAATGCAGGCACGACAATCTCTTCTCCCGTAATGGGTCTAATGAAATGTGCCTGTACAGCAATCTCGTCAGGATCGAACGGATTAGAGTAAGGTACCGCTCCCGGCAGCGTGCAGTCGAAGGTGACCTCGAATTTGTCGTACTTCGGTACTCTGAAGCTAGGATAAGCCCCTCTATTATCCTGAATGGATGAGATCACCGGTAGGCAATGCGATGAATCACAAAGAATCATCAATAGAAACACGATGATTGCCGCGCGCACCGGTCTCTTCATCTTGGCTGGGACCCGAGATTCCATAGGCTTACAGATTAATCCTGTGCGCGGTCATAGCGCTCCTGATCCCTGTATTTCGTTCTGAGCGGATAGGTCTATAGTTGAACATACCAAAGGAACTGGATCCGACGACGCAAAAGCATATTCCACAACGCACCAAGAGTATAAACTAAAAAAATGCCGCGCTATTCCTCCATCGATCTCGCGCTGCCAAGAATGCCCAGATCCGCGTCGACCTCTCGAGAGTAGATCCTATCATACTTCTATCCCATAGTCAACATCCGAGCATCACGTAACAATCGGCGCCGGCAAAGCCCAACATCAGCCGTCCTCCCCCGTGCAGCCCTGGCGAACATGGTGTTATTGTTCCTGAGGGGAGCGAGGTGGGTACGCGCGCGGCGGCTGGCGTGACAAGCGGCCCTGGCTATTGCACGTGGATTTCGCCTCCGTCCACCCGCCTCAACAGTATTTGGGCAGGCACTGCGTTATAGGCGCTCAGCGATGTCACTGAAAGCGGTATGCGGGTGCCTGACGGGACACTCGAGTCGGCGGCGAAGGTTATCCGAAGCAACTCTTCACTACCTGTTCCGCCTGCCAAACCCGTCCCGCATGACATTGATACAGCGAGCGATTCAGTATCCGAGGAGTTGTACGCAAGCACAAACTCTCGTGTAACCGCGCTGCAATCCACATCCAATACAGAGATGGAGCTGCCATTGAACTCGAGATCGAGATCCAATCCGGCGACTCCGGTTGACTTGGAGATCATGAGCCGGACCTGCGCGGTTCCGCCGGGGGACACCGGGTCGCTTTCGATCCATGCTCGGCGACCGGTCGAACCCTCGCTTGCGCCTGCGCTTACGTCTCCATCTCCACCGCCTCCGCCGCTACCGCAGCCCAGCACTATGGTACTGCCAGCCAATAACAGGGCGAGCGCCAACCTCAACGTGCTCGAAGGGCGAATAACTCTCAGGTCCATCACTGTTTCTTCCTATCCATTATCGGCGCCGCCTGAAGGCGCTCCAAGCCGATCAAGTTCCTAATTGCAGACAGACGATAGCGTCCATCGCACTGACCTCGCCATCTCCGTTAACGTCACATCCCGGGTAATAGTAGAGACCGACGGCAACGCCGAGAATGATCTGCGCGTCGTCCTCATCCACGTCGCCGTCGCCGTCGATGTCACCCGTCCGAGACGGTCCAACGATGGCCTCACGTGTGTGTTCATCCGTCAAACCAGCGGTGTCCTTGACTTGCAGGCCGATCGCGTAGACACCCGTGTTTGAGTAACTGTGCGATGCAACCTTAACCTCGGTGAAGGATGTATCGTATGTGCCGTCGCCTTCCCAGTCCCACCTCACCACCAGCGCGTCGATGGAATCCTCGTGGTCGAAGGAAGTCGATGCATCCACGTTAAACTCGGTATCCGTTGTGCCCGTCGTCGGCTCAACGGTGAACGCCGCTGTAGGAGGGGAACTGGTGCTAAAGGACCACACGTCCTCCTCAGTAGGGCCCGGCCCTAACGCCTCGTGTTCACCGTCGGATGCAACGATCCGCCAGTAGTACAACGTTTCTCTTGTCAGCTCCGGCAGGTCGTACGTGCAGTAGATGCCGTCCTTTCGCGCGGCAGCTCGGAACCCGGTGTTTGGCGGGATCTGCTCAATTCGGGTGAGCTGGGGAAGCCCTGAGGCTGCCTCATCACCGGGGTTTGGACGAAGCCGCGCATCATCCTCATCGGGCGCTTCATGGAAGCCGTACAGGTTCCCGTCGCTCGAGCCGACGTATACGCACCTGCCCGGACCGACTATGGGAGACGACAGTTGTGCGCCTTGAACCAGTTGAGACCACTTCAAGTGCCCGGTCGAGTCTATCGCGCACAAAGAACCGTTCTGCGTGCTGACGAATACGTTGCCGTCAGCGTCCAGCGCGGGCGCACACATTACTGGTCCTCCGACAGAGACGGACCACAACAGGTTCCCGCGGTCTGTTAGTGCGTAAACGTTCGCGTCACTCGAACCGCAATAGACGCCGCCGTCCGCTTCGACGACAGGAGAGGAGATGACGGGCCCGCCAGTGCTGAAAGCCCATTTCAGTGCGCCATCAGCGCCGACTGCATAGAGGTTTCCGTCGTCGCAGCCGAAGTAAACTGTCCCGTCCGAGCACACGACAGGAGCAGACCTAATAGCCCCTCCTGCCTGATATGCCCACTCAACGGAACCATTGTTGTCCACCCTGTAGAGCGCGCCGCTTTCCGAGCCCACATAGATCTCGCTTGACAATCCCACCGAAGGACTGGTAGCCGCCCCTGGCGCCAGGTTCACGGTCCAGGCCACGAGGCCCTGCGGATCGATGGCGAGCAGTCGACCTTCACCCGTCACGTATACTTCTCTGGCGTCGGACCTAATCGCCGGCGAACAGGATGACGGCGCGCCGATAGACAGGCTCCAGAGCGCTTCACCTTCCCCGGATACCGCGTGCAGAGTTCCGTCATCAGTGACCGCGTAGACAGTTCCGTCAGCGCTAATAAGGGGCGAGGAAGTCAGCGGACCTCCACAGGGATACGTCCACGTTATCTCACCGTCGGGCTCAATGGCGTGCACCACACCGCGCGTTGTTGCAGCGTACAGCGTGTTGCGCGGATCAATCGCCGGAGGTGCAACGACAGGGTCCTGCAAGGGTAACCTCCATACGTTTTCTGAGGAGGTTGGTCCGGATTCACGGCCCTTGCCGGTCCGTTGGATATTCTGACCGTACATCGGCCAGGCGTCCATAGGTCTCTGATCGTCCGCGCGACTCGCAGAACGATCCTCGAGCAGCGGTTGCCGCATGGGCGCCCATCCTGCCTGGAGGAGCGCAGGTGGGTATGTGTCTCCAAAATATATGTCGAAAGTCAACTCATCGCTATCCGGATCGCCGCATCTCCACACAAGGCTTGTTTCAAGAGGCACGTTATCTTGCCCGTCCGATGGCGAGGGCTCATCCGGCGAATAGGGCAATTGGTCCAAGAAGTGGCACGTGAAATCCTGTCCGCTGTGGCTGGAGGACAGAGGTGCGTGCGATATGCTTTCAGGAGTGAACTCGCACCCGGCAAGTACTGGCGTGACCGTGTAATTGCCTTCGGCAAGACCGCTGAAACTGTAGCGACCGTCTTCGGCAGGATGCGTGCTGTCCGTCGCATCGCCCGTCAGGTGGAGCGTGACGTCCGCCACAGAGGCTGAGCCACCGACCAGTGTTACCGTACCGGAAATGCTGTGCGTTACAATGCTGGACGGGTCGGTGGGGTCGGCACCGTACTCGGACTCGTAGCCGTTGCTCTGCGAGTCGCCGTCATAATCGTTCTGGCCGTCCGGCACGCCGTCCGGCTCATTGGAAAAGTTGTCACCCGTGGTATCCGGATCCAGCGGATCAAACGGATTCTCACCACCGTCAAGCGGAAGGACTTCGTCACCGTCCAGAAGCCCGTCACCGTCCGTATCCGGATTGGCAGGGTCCGTACCGGCTTCCATCTCTTGCTCATAAGTGAGTCGGTCACCATCGAAATCGGGATGGAGCGTTATCTTGCAGGCAATATCCGTTTGGAGTTCCGGGATAGGTACTGTCAGGGTGTTCGAGTCATCCACCCATACCGGGGCGCTCGCCGCAACCGTTCCGCTGTAAGTGTCCCACCAATCGACCCTATATCCTCCGGAATCGATGTCCGGAATAGTCAGTGTAGCGCCTGATATTGTCTGAGGTGTCTGGCCCAGCACCGCCACCCTATACCAGGTGTGTTCTGAGTTTTGTACCCAGACATACGCTTTATCATTTGTCTTCAACGCCATGGCTCTTAAATTCTCGTCGCTTATTCCAACACTATCACGTGATTCGACCTTGAAATCATCCAGCCATACTGTTCCAGGACCTGATACCCTTGCTCCGAGATAATAGCCGTCAACACTTGATGGTGTGGTAAAATCCATAGCGAGCTGTGTCCAACCATTTGTTCCGGTTATCGTCGTACTTTGATGCGTTGATGAGCCGGACAATGAGACAAGCAGGTGGACACCACCAATATTTTCAGTCCTTACCCATGTAGATAGAGTGTACTGTCTATCGGGCAACAGGTTGAATCCCAGCATCCAGTGGTGTTTGTTTATCTGATAAGTTGAACTGGCAGATGACCCGAATTTCAGGCTGTTCGGTGTGAAGCGATGGACGGTTGAATCAATGCTGAACGCGTCCTCCGGCCAGAGTTGCCAGTGATCTGTGTCAGCCTCAAACCCCGCGTTCATGACCGTGAGCTGCACAGAGTCCAAGGAGACGAAATCCTCATTGTTAAACTGTATGTCTTCCACGAAATTCGATAATCCCAGGAAGTGGTCCCACCATTGCGGATGCGAGGGGAAGAGATGCCATCTCCAAGCCATCGGAGTCCCGGCCATACCGTACATCAGACCCGACCAAATTCCGTTGTGGAGATATACGGCGTCGGCATCCTGGAGAGTAAGCTCGTCCTGTTGACCAAGACCGCCAGTGATGCCGAACTCCCCAAACAGTGCCGGTTTCCCATAATGGAGTGTGTTCTCGGCGAAATGTGGGATGAACCGGAACATGTCCTGGCCACCACCGTACACCCACCAATCCCAGGGATATCGCGACTCGGTGTAATAGTAGCCATGCATCTGCGCGAAATCCATCTCACTGAGATTCCACAGGGCATCGTAGGCATCGAAACTGCCCATGCTCGTTGTAACCATGTGGTTCAAGTCAGCGGATTTCAAATACGCGCCCATCTCCTGGTGCCATGCTATACCCTCGGGTACGTTGAACCCGCTGGTGTGCCACTCCAGCTCATGCCATTCATTCCAGAGTTCCCAAGCGAGAACGTTCGTGCTGTATCCCCATCTCGCGGCAAGGTAGCGCAGAACCTGCCTGTAATATTGTTTCGGGATCTGATCCGTCCAGAAATCCCACGGGACATCACATGGCCCCCCATTTGCGCTGTTATACAGGTTATTTTGCCACTCGCCGGCCATGAAGCGGGAAAAATCCATTGTGGTAACCAGGATATAGATGCCCTTCTCGGCTGACTGATCCAGCAGGTAATCCAGACGCCACGCATCCTCCATATCGTAGTCAGCCCCCAACTGGGAGTCCTGCAGGCTCCATGCCCAGTGTCCGTAAGACGTGGCTGATTCTATTTCGGAGTTAAGAAACCAGAACCTGAACGTGTTGGCACCGTGAGATTCAAGCTCGTCGAGGTAAAGATCGTACTGGTATGTTTCGGCAGTGGGAGTCAGATCAGTGCAGATATCAAGGCCAATTCCAAAGAAACTATCGCCGTTGTCGAACTCGAAATAGTGCGGATTTGTCCCGCTCACCCTGAGAAATCCCGGATAATCGGAGGAAGTGGCGGTGAAACTCTTCGTCTCGGACTGCACCGTTCCGCCCGAGTCGGTCACCGACACGTAACACGTGTACGCGCCCACTTTCTTCGGGGCGTACCTCACTCGCCAGTGTGGAGAGCCCTGCGGGGTTAACACCTCGCTGGTGCCTGACTGCGACCGCGCGTAGGCCTGGTACCAGAAGCCGTACACGGTTTCTTCCGCGCCGTCCGGATCGGTGAAATGACCCTCAACACTAACCTGGTCCGGATTGAACGGGTTGGCGTAGCTGGTCGTTATGCCGTCGCACACTATCTCTAACTTCTCGTGTCTACCTGTTGTAGCCGACGACAAGGTTATCGAGAACTGGTCCGGCGTATCACAAAACGCGTTTCCTGCCAGGACTACCGTGAGGAACGCAACTGTCGCAGACAGCGAAAAAGCCCATGCGGCGGCCGATCGCCTCTTACTCATTCCTACTTCTCCTCCGCAAGACGACGAACGCGGCACATACCGATGCTCTGACGTTCGGCCTGCGAGAGGCCCACCATTTCGATCCCACGGCTTTGTGTAAGATGCTACTGGCGCCCCACAAACATAATGCAGCCGTTCTTAAGTACCCGTCTGTCCGCAGTCAACTGCCTGCAATCGGGGACCGAAAATGTTAGGTGCACACCACCATTGGCAAAAGTATACCATTTTCGCATCACAATGTCAACAGAAAACTGAGGGGGATCAGGCGGCTATGTGATTGCAGGTATATAGAGCGAGCGTAAATGCTGTTGAAGAACAAACAGTGACGTGTTCACAGCCTGAGATCGGGTCAGCCGGTATTTCAGGAAGGTTCCGGAGAACTGTCGGTAGCAGGTTATTGCAGATTTGGCGAACCTCGCAGGTTGGCGGCGAGATCCGGAGAGAGACGCTGCCCGTGTGCTTGAACGGTCTCAGTAAGAGAGGTTGGCTGCGCCGCAATTGAGCAACGGTTCGTGGAGTCAGATGCTCAGGGTCTTGCGAGCGGCCAGCAGCCTCTCCACAACCTGGTACATATCGCAGAGCCTACCGACGGCTATTTCGTCCTCGAGCTGGAGGAACTGTGCGCTGGGACGGCAGACCATGATATCCACGCCGGCGTTTTCGAGCGTGCGAAGCGGTTCGAGGTTTTCAGACTTCCTGGTGGTAAGTCTAACGCCGCGGCTCACGATCACAATTGTCGTCGGCCGCTCCTGCATCTCAGCCAGAGAGTAGAGGAACTTCGTCATTAGCATGCGGCCAAGCGATTCATCCCGTGCACCTATTGTCTCGCCGCTAATGAACAGTATCGAATCGCCCGGTCTTTCGGCAACAGCTACCTCTTCGAGTTGTTCCCTTTGCTCGGGCGCGCGTTTGCCGATACCTACGAGGAAGTCCTCTCCCCGCTGCCCGAGGGATTCCGCACTGAGGCCGGAGTCGCGTGCAAATCGCAAGATGTCATCACGGGCCTTCTCGCCGCTCAGCAACACATTGAGACGTTCGTGCCCCGCAGTCCCGAGCTTCTGCTTGACGGCGAGCAGCGTCTCGCAAAGATGTAGCGACCGTCCGTCCACCTCAAACTGTGCATCGCTAAAGTGTTCGTTGCTTGCCATGTTGCTTAGCAGCTCCCCTCTGGAGAAACTAAACTCACTGATTTAAGGACAGGCACGGGCCCTTGGCGATGCAAGTCCTCCTTCTCTTGAGATATATCGTCCGAAGGTATCCAAAAGACGGCTGAATCTTCCAACACGATGACAGAAACCCTTGTGGAGGGTGTCGGACAGGGTAGGGGACGCGCAGAGAGGTGAAATAAGAAAGGAAATGGTGATCATATGCCAAGTCTTACTTCTCGGCCATCTCACCAGATTGGTCCTCGGGCGCTCCCGCGTTCAGACCGCAGGAGGCGCCTCGCCTTGCTGGGCGCTGACATAGACTTCGGTGGCCACGTACGATACGGCTAGCCATGCCCAGAAAAGGGTGAAAAACACGCCCACACCGCACGCCAGTATGCCAAGGCAGGCCACCACGCTGTATACGAGCCAGAGGAACGATGCCACGAGGTAATCAACAAAATTCGCCGTGAGCGCATCGTAGATGGCGCGCACTTTGAACGCTTCGCCGGGCTCGCCCGTCAGCGCATACCGCACCATCACGTACAAGAACGCCATAGCCAACGCCAAGGCCGGGATGCCACTCAGCATTTTGCCCAGAAACGGAATTTTCCAGAGGATTGCCGCCACTATGCCGAAGCATACGAGACAGACGAGGGCGATGCCGAACAGTTTCAGCCCATCCATGAACTTCGCCGGGAGATCGTCCCATTCCGGCAGGACCGGTTGGACGCCACGCACAATGCGGCGCTGTACCTCGAGCATGTAGCCAAAAACGAAAGGGATTCCCACCAGGAAAAAGCACAGGAGCGTAAATGCAGCCCCCACAACGACTTTCCTGAGCCAGTCCCTGTCATCCAAAACGTAGAGAACAGTACGCGCAATGTCGTCCATTGCTCTTTCCTCCTCACGCCGAGCCGTCCGCGAACTCAATCGTGTCCTCAACGGATGGCACGCTGCCCACCATGCTTCAGACACTATAGCACACTATTCTCGTTTGTGTCAAAACCGCGCACGGTGCGAGATACAGGGACAAACATTTCCGGGCTGTAAGGTTTTGGCCTACTTCACCTCGACAGTCGCACCCAGCTCTTCGAGTTTGGCCTTGATACCCTCGGCCTCATCCTTGGGTATACCCTCTTTAACCGGTTTGGGAGCCTCGTCAACGAGCGCCTTTGCCTCCTTCAACCCGAGCGATGTCAGCACGCGCACTTCCTTGATCACCTGGATCTTCTTCTCGCCCGCGGCGGTCAGGATCACATCGAACGCAGTCTGTTCCTCCTCGGCAGGGGCTTCCGCTGCTCCGGCGCCGGCAGGCATAGCCGCCACCGCAACGGGTGCCGCAGCACTGACACCGAACTTATCTTCGAGCGCCTTGACGAGTTCCGAAAGCTCGAGAACAGTAAGCTTTGCGATGGAATCAAGCACCTTGTCCACTTTCGATGCTTTTGACGCGCTTTTTCCTGCTGCACTCTTGGTTGCGGTACTCTTTGTTGTGGACTTTGTTGTAGACTTTGCCATTTCTAGTTCTCCTCCTCAGACGATTCAGCAACTTGTTCCGTTGGTTCTTCCCCTTTTTGCTTACGCACTTCGTCCACCACGGACACGAGCATTCTAAGCATCCCCGCGAGGGCGCTCGCGAAGGCGTAAAGTGGTGACGTCAGCTGTGTCGCCAACATCGTTTGCAGCGTGTTAAGATCTGGCAGCGTTGCCAGGTGTGCGGCTCGTTCGCCGCTCAGGACGACCCCTTCCAGCACGCCGCCCTTGATCCGCAGCTGCGGATGCGTCCTCGAGAACTCCCCCACTATCCTTGCAGGAGTGACAGGATCCTGCGAGAACGCATAAGCTGTCGGTCCGTCTATGAGTTCCCCAAGTTCAGGAACGCTTGCCGAATCAGCGGCGAGCTTTGCCAGAGTATTCTTGAAGATGCGGAACTCTACGTCGGACTCCCTGAATCTACGTCTCAGGTCAGTCATGGTATCAGCGTCCAAGCCCTGATAATCCGTCAGCAGCGTTGCATTATAGGAAGCGAGCTTGTCCGCGAAAATCTTGACCTTTTCCTCTTTTTCTGCTCGTCCCAAATCAAGTTCCCTCCTTTTTGCGACATCGCGCAGTGAATCTACCGTATATCAAAAAACCTCCGCTCGAAGACGGAGGCGCAATTTCAATGCCGTCTCGGCAGGCTCTGTTTAAGCTCCTTCAAGGAACGCCCGCTGTCTTCGACCGGTTCTCTATTTTGTACCAGCGACGAGACTATACCACAGAAATCAAGTTGAGTCAACCCCTTTGTCGAATAGGTGTAGAAGCCGGAAGTTCTGTGCGCCCATGCCCGCGCGTCACACAGCAGGCGTACCTATGCGGAGGCTCGGGTCCGCGTTGAGCGTCGTGTCGGCGTGCTCCCCTCGCTGCAACCGGAAGTATCCCGCCGCGGCCACCATCGCGCCGTTGTCGACACAATAGTCGAGATGAGGAATGTGCAACCGGGATGCATCGAGCCCTGCTTCATCCACGATCCGCGCACGCAACGACTGGTTGGCGACCACTCCCCCAGCAAGCACGGCCGTCCGAATACCGGTCTTTCTCACGGCGAGCTGAACCTTTCTTATCAACACGTCAACCACGGCGGCCTGGAAGCTGGCGCACAGATCGGCTCTACTCGTTCCCGTGGCCGAGCCGTCCTGTACCAGCGGACCGTGCTCTCGGACGAAGTAGAGCACGGCCGTCTTCAATCCGCTGAAGCTGAAATCAAGGTTGTCCTTATCCGTCATCGGTCGTGGGAAGTCTATAGCCTGCGGGTTTCCCGCGACGGCGCTCTTCTCGATGGAAGGCCCGCCGGGGTAGGGCAGTCCGATCAGTTTGGCCACCTTGTCAAATGCCTCCCCGGCAGCATCGTCCCTCGTCTGACCGAGGAGTCTGTATTGCCCGTAATCGGCGCATTCGATAATGCAGGTGTGACCGCCGGATGCGACCAGGGCCAGGAACGGAAACTCGGGTGGAGCCTCGCCGAGGAAGTTCGCGTGAATATGAGCCTCGATGTGGTTCACGCCGATCAAAGGCACGGACCTGACATACGCGAGCGACTTAGCCGTGCTCAGCCCTACCAGCAGCGAGCCGACAAGCCCGGGGCCGCTCGTCACGGCCACCGCATCAACATCGTCGAGCGTCAGCCCGCACTCTCCGAGACACCGGCTGATCAGCGGCGTGAGGTTAACTACATGGTTGCGCGAGGCAAGCTCCGGCACAACGCCGCCGTACTTCGCATGGATCGGCACCTGGGATGCCACGAGGTTCGAGCGGACGCGTGTTCCATCCTCGACAATCGCTACACCCGTCTCGTCACAGGACGTTTCAATACCGAGTACGAGCATGATATCATCCGTGCTTTGCGAGCAGTTCCGATACGGGCACCAGCCTGAATCCTCTAGCCTGTATGGCAGGCAGCAACTCGCGCAGCGCATCGACCGTGGCCGTCTTGGCGTGACAGATGCCCACGGCGTATCCTCGCCGCTCGGCAGTCCGCATCAATTCGTTCAACCGCACCTCTATGTTCACCATGTCGCGCTCGTTGTCCAGAAAGATATCGTTCCCGATTGCCTTCAAGCCGAATTCTCTGGCAACATCAAGCGCTACTGACTCAGACGTGGTCATACTGTCCACAAAGTAGAGACTACTCTCGCCCAAAATCGACATGAACGTGCTCATCTCGGTCTCCAGCGTCGTCAGTTTGCTTCCCTTGTGGTTATTCACACCGACAGCTCCCGGCACGGTCGCGAGATTCTCTTCAAACACCCGAGCCACGGCATCGCGCGACATTCCCACGTGGATCTCTCCGGGTTCCGGAGGCTCATCCGCGTCCGTTGCCATAGGAAGATGGAGCATAACCTCGAGCCCGGCTTCGCGGGCGATTTCCGCCGACTTTCTCGACGCCCCCAGCTTTGGCAACACGGAAACGGTGAGCGGCACTCCCAGCGAGGAGAGCCGTTTTGCCGCTTCATCTCCGTAGCCCAGGTCGTCAACGATAATCGCAATTGCGGGACCATCTTGGGGCGCTTCGACGGCAGCAACCGGTGCCTTCTCATCGTCTGAGAGCGTGCCAGTGCTAAACCGCAGAGTGTGCGTCTCCGCCCCCGCGAACGTCACTGAAAGAAGCATACCCTCCTGGTCGTCGTTGACGACGCGGAGCTCCGCGCCCACGCGTCCGACCTCTCGGCGCAACGCGCTTGTCACTGCGGTTCTCACCTCTGCAACGGGAGGCAGCTCGTATTGCCTTGATATGTGCAACCACACAACGCCGGCCTGCGCCATTTCCTCCTGCGTCAGATCGGTTGATTCAATTGCCCAGACGCTCTGCTCGAGCCGCGTTCTAATGAGCGAGTCTATCTGGGCGACATTTTCTCTAAGGTCCAAAGGTCGGGACGAGATAAACTTCCCCATCAACCCGATGCCGATGGCACAGAGTGCGAGGACCAGCACGGCTGCCGGTGCGAACTGCGCCAGTCTGACACCTGTCGTCCGCTGAGCGTCGTCCTGCTCAGGCTGGACGGGCGTCTGCGGCGCCTCGTTGGCTTCCGTGGCTTCTGTGGGGACGTCCTGGTCACCGTTCATGAATGTTGTCCTGATACACGGGGCGATTCACGTGGAAGGTGTTTCCAACGGTTGCGCCCCCGTCAGCTCGGAGGGTCTGATGATCCATCTAGTGTCGCGAGTAAACGGCTGCTCGAGATCGAGGTGTCCGGCGAGCGTGTCAATCTCGTCACCATCGATAAGGATCTGCACTTTCTCGACATCTTTGAAGTTCATTGTCATCGTGTTCACGATAGAATAAACTGTGAGTATTTCGCCGGTTGTACCGCCGGTATGCAGGGTCTGGAGCTCCCGGCTGAAATCCAGCACAAGCGTGTTGTCGGGCAATAGAAAAGCACTGTTCACTTTTGCCCGGTCGGGAATTGTGCGCACAAGAACGCCGTGAGGACCGTAAATGAGCGAGTCTAAGACCTCCTTGATCTGGTCCAGATCCGTATCCCTCTGCCTGACCTTGCGTTTCTCTCTTGCCAGGCCCTGCCCGTTTGTGGCACCGAACAAGAGTGTGGCGTCGAAGGTCAGTTCGCCTTCTTCCGCCTGACGCCTTGCCTGTCCGTAAGTAAACTCGCTGCTGCCGGAAAGCAATTCACGCAACAATACGATAGCGATAATCACCAGCGCGCACACGGCAAGCGCCCACAAGGTTATCAGGAACGTCTTCATCGCCTTGCTTGCCATAGCCGTCTCCACTGAAACGCTGTGATTCCCGGCTTAGTCCAGTTCCCTTTCGGTCAGAGACTCAGCGGGCCGTCGCGTCCCCGCAACTCTGCCAAACGTGTCCTGCACCTCGTCCAGGTAACTGATAACACCTTCCATAATTGCCAGAGCACAGGTGTCCTTGTACTCGTCCGTGCCCAACATAGTCTCGCCGGCTGTGCTCGACAGAAAGCCTATCTCGACGATTACAGCAGGCATGTCCAACCCGCGCAGCAACCTTAACACCGCCGGCGCGACAAGCAGTTTCGGGATAGCGAGTCGATTTTCCAGCGCTGTACCGATGGATGACGCCAGCAGGCTATTCCCGTAGCTGTGCTTGCGGTACAGACTATCCCATCGTGCGCTTTCCACAAGATCGCGCCGCCTTGCCCTGAAATCGTCCTCAACAACAGTCGCACCCTCCATCTGAATGATCTCGTCAAGGTCGAACTCGTGTCTCTTGGAAGCGTAGAACACCTTGAAACCGTTGACGGCAGGTCCCCGACACGCATCCGCGTGTATGCTTATCAGGAGGTCAGCCGGCCTGCCCTCCTTAGCCGTGTTCGCCATGTTGGCACGATGTTCCAGAGGGACATGATACTCACCGCGACGTGTCAGCACGACTCGGACGTCGAGTTTCTTCTTCAGCTCGTCACGCAAACGTTGGGCAACATCAAGCACGACATCCTTTTCCTTCAGCCCGTTCGGGCCTATCGACCCGGTCTCGCGACCGCCGTGTCCCGCATCAATGACTATGCAGAGTTTTTCCGGACCGGACGCCGACGCGGTCGACGCGCAGAACGCCAGAATACTCATGACGATTACGAGTAGTACCAGACCCGACTTCATCATGCTCAATCTCCTACACGCCGAACTGTGAAACAAGAACACGCGCCAGCGCTCCATCGGCGCAATATTCCAAGCCACCGGAATACACGTAGCGAAAAACGAACCCCGGCAGCAGCTAATCCTCCTGCACCTTCTGCACCTCGCCTGATAATTTACAACAATTCTACCAATTACGCAAGGGGGCAGAGAATTCGTGCTTTCGCGAAAGCACCTGCGGTTGGGAATGGGGAGGATTCGCCGCAAAACAGACGATAGCGCCAGGATACCGTCCATTCATAGGAAGTATGTCAGAATAGCATTCGCAGAGTACTCAGGAAATGCGTTCTTGTTGGAGGCCTCTCAGTTTCTCCCAGATCTCCCCGACCTGCTGTCTGGTGTGGTCTAAGGAGGCGGAATTGTCCACGATGAAGTCCGCGTGGTCTCTCTTTTTTTCGATTGGCCACTGTGAGGAGAGCACAATGACCGCCATGTCGCGGGAAATCCCGTCGCGTTTCATTAGACGGTTTATCTGCGTTTCCTCGGGCGCGTAGACGAGCAGCACTTTGTCGAACGGGCTCTGCATATTAACCTCGAACAGGAGAGGAACGACAGCCTGTACGATGGCGTTCGGGTCCTCGGACGCGTACTCAGCCACGCGCCTCAAGAACTCTTCGCCAACCTTCGGGTGAATAAGACTCTCGAGTTTCTTGCGTTTCTCCTCGTCCTGGAACACGATCTCGGCCAGTTTTCTACGGTCGAGGGTCTTATCCTCCAGCAGAACGTCCTCCCCGAAGTGGTCAACGATCTCCTTCCATGCATGTTTGCCAGGTTCGACCACCAGGCGGCTCAACACGTCGAAATCTATGGTTCGTGCTCCGAGTCCCTCGAACATCTCCGCCACGACGGTCTTGCCTGTGGCGACACCGCCGGTAACTCCCAGCAGGAATGGGACTCCCTTCTGAGGGAGGGACTCGATACCGCGGTTACGCTCATCACGACCGGTTGCCATTGACATCTCCCCTATTCAGGCTATTCAACATACCGCCGTATTATTTCACTTGCAGCAGTTTCTGTCAATGGTGGGGCTACCGGCAGGCCTGCATGTGGGCAAGGTTGACAAAAGTTCGCGCAGACGCAATAATTATGCGGGGCTTGTACAGCACATCTTGTCCAATGAGGGATAGCAAAGGGGAGAAACAGATCTATGGAAGACAGACCCTGGCATCGGCATTATGACTATAACGTCCCGGCAAGCATCCGCTACCCGCGGATTTGCATCCATGACCTTCTTACGCTTCCGACCAACACTTTCCCCAACAAGCCGGCTACAATATTCTTCGGGACCGAGATGACGTTCTCGCAATTGCACAACCAGGTGCTGCGTATGGCAAACGCACTGGGCGCGTTGGGGATTCAGAAAGGGGACCGGGTAGGCCTGCATTTGCCCAACTGCCCTCAATACCTCATTGCGTTCTATGGACTCATGCATCTGGGTGCAATAGTGGTGAACATGAACCCGATGTACACGCCGGACGAACTCAAACTGATCGCCGAGAACACCGAGATTAGAATGTTGATTACTTTTGATATGGTCCTGTCCAACGTGCATACGCTGTGCGAATCGGTGGAGATCCCGTGCGTGATCGTAACGAGGGTGACTGACTGGGTTGAGGGAATGCCCAGGAGCACACCGGACGAGCTCGAGCTGGAGGAGGGTTGGCTTCACTTCTCAACGCTTCTGGATAACTGTTCGGACGCGCGGCGGCCTCGTGTGGACGTCTTCCCCGGGGACCCGGCCACACTCCAGTTTACCGGCGGGACAACGGGCGTCCCCAAGGGTGCAGTTACCACCCACGAGAATCTGGTTGCTGCGGCGTATACTTTCCTCGCCTGGACTAATCCGATATTGCCTCTTGTGGCTCCCGAGAAGCGTACCACGCTTGCGGTGCTACCCTATTTCCATTCGTACGGGAACTCGGTGGTAATGGGTATGGCGTTGGCGAGTTGTTCAACGCAGATCGTCGTTCCCCGGTTCGATGTGAACAGCCTGGTCGACCTGCTGGGGCAATTCGAGAGCATTACCTTCTTCCCCACCGTGCCCACAATTATCACCGCGTTGCTGAACCACCCGAAGGCAGGGGAACTCAATCTTGGCGAGAGGCTCGGCACGCTCGTTTCCGGCGCAGCACCGCTGCCTCAAGAACTCGCCGAACAGGCCAACGAGATGGGTATAATCCTGGCCGAGGGGTACGGCCTGAGCGAATCTTGTTCTGTCGGGTGCGTCAACCCCGCGTTAGGTCTCAAGAAAGTCGGCAGCATCGGGTTGCCATCTTCCGGCGTTGACATGCGAATCGTGGACCTCGAAGAGGGCAAGGAGGAGGTGCCGTTAGGTGAACGCGGCGAACTCATAATGAGAGGGCCCACCGTTACCCAGGGCTATTGGAAAAATCCCGAGGAAACCGCAAACCAGTTCCGGGACGGATGGCTCTACACGGGTGACATCGCCACGCGTGATGAAGATTCGTATTTCTACATCGTGGACCGGAAGAAGGACATGATCATAGCGGGCGGATTCAACGTCTATCCGAGAGAGGTTGACGAGGTGCTTTACCAGCACCCGAAAGTATTTCAGGCGGTCGCCGTGGGCATCCCGGACGAGTACCGAGGCGAGACGGTTAAGGCATACGTCGTGCTCAAGCCTGGCGAGACGGCCACCGAAGATGACATTATACGGTTCTGTCGCAAGAAGCTCGCGGCGTACAAGGTGCCCAAACTTGTTGAGTTCCGCAACTCACTGCCCCAGTCGGCTATCGGCAAGGTGCTGCGCAAGATCTTGAGGGAAGAGGAGGAAGAGAAGCGGAAGAAAGAGTAGGCTAACGTCGTCGCCCTGCTGGTTATATTCACTTTGACGTGACTGCACGGGAAGGGGGTATTCGTGAAGCAGAAAGGTTTCATTTCCGGTTTGACGCTACTTTTCCTTGTCCTATCTGGGAGCATTTCAGCATTACCCATTGAGTCGAAATACCACTCTTCCGAAGAGACGGAGTCTTACCTAGTCGAACTTGCGCTTGCTCATCCTGACGTCGTGCAGGTGGAGTCCGTTGCGAAATCTATCGAAGGGCGCGACGTGTGGATGGTCGAGGTAGGCCGCGGCAAAGAGGCAGACAGGTGGACGCGACCGGCAATGGTTGTGGTTGCCGGTCTCGAGGGTGACCATCTTGTTGGTACGGAACTCGTTCTGACGTTTCTGGACCATCTCACCTCGCCCGACGGGACCATTAACAACCTGTTGGATTCAGTAACGATATATCTATTCCCCCGCCTGAATCCGGACGGGGCCGAAAGGTACTTCATGAGTCCGAAGATGGAGCAGCGCTCGAACACGAAGCCGACGGATGACGACCACGACGGGATGATCGACGAGGACGGCCCGGACGACCTGAACGGTGACGGCATCATAACGCGGGTGCGCGTTGAGGACAGCGAGGGGAAATACGTGCAGGACGAAAAGGACGCGCGTATTATGCGCGAGGCCAAACGCGGGAAGGGCGAACGCGGAACATGGCGCTATTTCGCTGAGGGAAGGGATAACGACGCCGACGAAAAGTTCAATGAAGACGGTACGGGCGGTGTGAACTTCAACATGAACTTCCCGTTCAACTACAAGTTCTTCGATCCTGCTTCCGGTATTCATCAGGTCTGCGAGCCGGAGACGCGAGCACTTGCGGATTTCGTTGTCGCTCATCCGAACATAGGGATAATCCTTACCTTTTCGATGTCGGACAATCTGCTCAAGACGCCGGAGGCGGCGAAAGAGGAGTCGGGTGAGGGAGGCCGCAGGCGCCAGAGGAAGCCGGTGACAAAGGTGAATGAGAAGGATCTAGCTTATTTCAAGCAGCTAGGTAAGGAGTATCGCGAGGCTCTGGGCCTGTCGAAGGAGCTTACCGGCGCAAAAGTAGACGGTTCATACGCCGATTGGATGTACTTCCATAGAGGACGGATGTCGCTCGCGGCAAGAGGGTGGAGTCCCGAGATGCAGTTGGCGCTCGAGAAGGAGAAGAAGAAAGAGGAAGAAAAGGAGAAGGAAGAGAAGAGCGAGGAGGGAAGCGAGAAGCCGGCTGAAGAGAAAGAAGGGAAGGACGACAAGAAGGAAGAAGATAAGGAGGCGAAGTCGCAGCGTGAGTTCCTGGAGTGGCTGGAGGAGAAGTACCCGAAGGGCTTCGTCGAGTGGACCGCGATCGAGCACCCTGATTTCGAAGGTCAGAAAGCTGAGGTAGGCGGTTTTACCCCATACATACAGACGAATCCGCCACCATCCTTACTCGATGAGCTCGGGAAGAAGCACGCGGCGTTCTTGACGGAATTGGCTGCGAAGCTGCCGCGAATTGCCTTGCGGAAACTAGAGGCAAAGCACGTTGGCGGCGGAGTTTTTGAACTTGAAGTCGAGATAGAGAACAACGGTTACCTGCCGACGGTGCTTGCTCACGGGCTGGTAACTAGAGAAGTAGTGCCGACACGAGTTGAGTTGGATGTTGCTCCCGAACGGATCCTTGCCGGAGACAGGATCGCACGCCTCGAACCGATAGCCGGCAGCGGTGGAGTGGAGAAGGTGCGGTGGATTGTGCGCGGCGCTCGCAAGAGCCAGGTAACTGTGCGTGTTGTTTCAGCGCTGGGCGGCACGATCGAGCAGACGGTGACTTTGAACGACTAGAAAGGATGGGACAGGGATGCGCCGGATACTACTCATAAGATGGTCATCTTCTTTGCTGGTTCTGCTGTTTGTGGTCGTGAGTGCGAACGCGCAAGACCCCGCGGACCATACGTATCAGGCGCTTGGTGCGCCTGCGCAGCGGAAGACCGATATCGCTTGGAACAGGTTCCACGACCATGCGGGACTCCACGCGATTCTGCAGGAACTGCATGAAGCGTTTCCCGACCTGACGGAGCTTTACTCGATAGGCAAGTCATACGAGGGTAGGGACCTTTGGTGCCTGGAAGTAACTAACAAGAAGAAAGGCGACCCGTCGCGCAAATCGGGGATGTACATAGACGGCAATATCCACGGCAACGAGGTGCAGGCGGGCCAGGTGGTAGCTTACGCCGGGTGGTACCTGTGCGAGAACTACGGTCACGTACCGAAAGTCACCCAAGTGGTCGATGATCACGTGTTCTACCTCATTCCGACGATCAACCCGGACGGGCGCGACTACTGGTTCCATGCGGCGCACACGCAGAACTCATCGCGGTCGGGCAAGATGCCTTATGATAGCGACCGGGATGGGCTCGTGGATGAGGACGATTACGACGATCTCGACGGAGACGGCTCGATCACCCGTATGCGCATCAAAGACCCCAATGGCCGCTGGAAACCCGACCCGGAGTACCCGGAATACCTGATGGTAAGGGCCAAGGCCGATGAGAAGGGCGAGTATACCATCCTCGGGCAGGAGGGTATAGACAACGACGGTGACGGTCGCATAAACGAGGATCCCGCGGGCGGCTACGACTCGAACCGCAACTGGGCGTGGGATTGGCAGCCTCGACATATCCAGCGCGGCGCGCATGAGTACCCGTTCTCGCTGCCGAATACGCGTGCAGTGGCGGAATTCGTCATCGCGCACCCGAACATCGCCGGCTCGCAATCGTTCCACAACGCCGGCGGCATGATTCTGCGCGGGCCGGGCCGAGAGGGTGGCGATATTCAGCCGGCAGACGATAGGGTGCTCGCCTACATCGCAGAACGCGGCGCAAAGATGCTGCCTCATTACAGGTCGTTGATCAGTTGGAAGGATCTGTACCCAACGTTGGGCGATGAGATGGAATGGTTTTACGGAGCACGCGGAATCCTCGGACTGGTGAACGAGCTGTGGACACCGGATAACCTCTATCGACAGGAACTGCCGAGGGACGAAGCCGGGCAGAGGAAGACCATTGAGTTCATCCGGTACCTGCTGATGAATGACGGATTGGTTGCCTGGCATGAGGTGGAACATCCGACGTACGGGAAGATCGAGGTCGGCGGCACGAAAAAGGAGTGGGGGCGCGTACCGCCGTCGTTCCTGCTCGAAGAGGAATGCCATCGCAACGCCCTGTTCACCGTCTACCACGGCGAGATGATGCCGTTAGTCAAGTTCGGCGAAGTCACGGGCGAGAAACTCGGCAGAAGACTCTACAAAGTGTGGGTCGAGGTGCTCAACGAGGGGCTCATGCCTACGCGGTGCGCTCAAGATGTCGCCAAACATATCAGCCCGCCTGATATCATGTCTATCAGCGGCGAGAGAGCCAAAGTCATCTCATCAGGCCGCGTGGTCGACCGGTTTTTCAAGAAGGTCGAGCCGACCAAGATCCGGCATCACCGCGTCGAGTTCGACACGGTACCCGGCATGGGGACGGTGCGTGCCCAGTTCATTGTGAGCGGTACCGGCTCGATCACGATAAGTTTCGATTCCGCCAAAGGCGGTGTGCTGAGTAAGGAATTGGAACTCTAGCGCCCCTTCTTCTTGACAATACCAACGATGCTGTGCTAAAATTTTGCTGCAATTCGGTGTGGATCACGACGGAATGCGGGAGTAACTCAGTGGTAGAGTGCAACCTTGCCAAGGTTGACGTCGCGGGTTCAAATCCCGTCTCCCGCTCCATATAGTCCAACCGTGCGGATAATGCGATCCCCTGGGCGACCGGGGGCAATTGATGTGGTCGCAACGCGCCCGTAGCTCAGTCTGGATAGAGCATCGGACTTCGAATCCGCAGGTCGTAGGTTCGAATCCTACCGGGCGTGCCAGTTTTAGTTGTCGGGGCCGTTAGCTCAATCGGCAGAGCAACTGACTCTTAATCAGTAGGTTGGAGGTTCGATTCCTCCACGGCTCACCAACGTAACTTCTTGCCGGTAAATCACTGCCGTTGACCGCAGCAGCGTCGGACTGCCAGCCATATGACCTGGGCTTGTTCAGGGCCAGATGGGGTTCACCTTGTGGACGGTCAACTCCTCAATGTGTGCGGTGCCGCCTTTCGCGTAGATCTTGAGTGACTTGTTGTTCAGGTCGCGGACGTGCTGCATAGGCATGTAGATTCGACCCTCATTGGCGAAGATCTCGACGGATGGACGGTCCACGAGAATGCGCAGGTTGATCTTGCCGTCGACGGGCGCGAGTGTTGCTTCGCCCCGGTCGCCATCTTCCTCATCCTCTTCATCGCCGCTGGGACGTCTCTCCTCGATACTACCTGCGGTGAGACGTTTCTCTTCGACGTTATAGGATACGCGGAAACCGTTGATTTCGAGTCCGACCTCTTCAGCGGCGCCAAGTTCGATCTCGGCGGCGATGTCGAAGAGATTGCCTTTGAGATCTTCCAGCGGATTGTCGCCGGGCTTAAGATCTTCGTCCTCCCACTCGTGTCCCTCGCCGTGGAGTTTCTCGATTTCCTCGACGGGGTACGCGAACATCCGCAGTCCCTGGTCGGTCGAGCGCAGTGTCAACGTTACAGGAAATGTCATCATCTGGTTGAAGGGCATATCCGGCAGGTCGACCTGGCCCCAGCCGATCTGGATGCGTCGGCCATCCTCTTCGGGAATGTCGCTGAAGGTCTGGGAGGCGTAGAAACAGTTGCCGTAGCTATAACGTATCTCCTTAGTCTCGGGCGTGTACTTCTTCCCGTCGAACGCGCCCAAAAAATAAGCGCCGTTGCCGCCGTACATAATCCACTTCTTGTTCCGCTCATCGCCGTCCACGGGCAACTGGAACAGCTCCGGACAGTCGTGGAGAACCCTGCTTTCAAGTTCGCTGTGGAACTGCCAGGATTTGAGATCGGCGGACGTAAAGAACCCCATTGCGCGCCCGTCAAAATGCAGCACCAGCACCCATTGGCCGGTCGGCTCATGCCAGATGGCTTTCGGGTCTCTGTTGATGAATTCGATATTCGGCAGAACAGGGTTGCCCTCATACTTCGTCCAGGTGCGGCCTCGGTCGTTGCTGTACGCAATGCCCTGCGTGAACGGTTCACTCTCAGACCACGGATTCTCACCGCCCGCGTTTGTATAGATGCAAATCAGCGGGGGTTCACCGCCAGCCTGGAACCCTGTCGTGTTCTTCCAGTCGACTACGCCTGATCCGGACCACACTTCGCCTAACTCGTCTGGATGCAGCTTGTCGCCTTGTTCGACCCAGTGCACGAGGTCGGTGCTGATGGCGTGTCCCCAGGTCATGTTGGCCCAATGCCATCCAAACGGATTGTGCTGGTAGAACAAGTGGTACTCACCTTTGTAAAACACCAATCCGTTGGGGTCGTTGTTCCAGCCGCGTTTGGACGAAAAGTGGAATTGCGGGCGGAGCTTCTCCTTGTACAACTCGTCCTCTCCAGGGAAGGTGTCGGCTTGGTACACAGCCTCGAAGGCTTTCATTTGGCTGCTCGATACTTCCTTGGCGATTAACTTGCCCTTCTTCCCGACAAACTCCCTGACATCCAGGTACACCCAGAAGTCGGGTTCCCCGGGTGCAAGGTTGATAGTGAATTCGCGGACTTTCTCGCCGTTGATCTCGAGGCTTAGGAGACATTCGCGGGCTTCGTTCTTCACGGGCAGGTTCAGATACTTCTTATCAATCTTGAATTCACGTTCAGCGGCAAATGCACCAACTGTGCAGATGCATGCGATGGCTGTAATGAGAAGGATTGTCGTGTTTCTGAACATGGCATTTCCCTTCCATATATCGTCAGGCTCTCTAATACTCCTTTCCGTCGCAGATGATGGATCGGCAACCGGACCTGAAAACAGGACCGCCGGCCGTATAATTGTAACTTTTCTAAGGCCAGATGGGTTTGATTTCGTGGACGGTCAGTTCCTCAATGTTTGCGGTACCGCCTTTGGCGTAGATCTTGAGCGACTTGTTGTTCAGGTCGCGGACGTGCTGCATAGGCATATAGATTCGGCCGTCGTTGGCGAAGATCTCGACCGAGGGACGGTCCACGAGAATACGTAGCCTGATCTTGCCGTCGACTGGCGCGAGTGTTGCTGCGCCGCGGTCGCCATCTTCCTCATCCTCTTCATCGGCGCCGCGACGTCTCTCTTCGATGTTACCTGCGGCGAGACGTTTCTCTTCGACGTTATAGGATACGCGGAAACCATTGATTTCGAGTCCGACCTCTTCAGCGCTGCCGAGTTCGATTTCTGCAGCGATGTCGAAGAGGTTGCCTTTCACATCCTCCAAGGGGTTGTCACCGGGTTCGAGTTTTTCGTCTTCCCACTCGTGTCCCTTGCCGTGGAGTTTCTCGATTTCCTCAACGGGGTACGCGAACATCCGCAGTCCCTCGTCTGTCGAGCGCAGGGTCAACGTTACAGGAAATGTCATCATCTGGTTAAAGGGCATTCCGCGCAGATCTACCTGGCCCCAGCCGATTTGGATGCGTCGGCCGTCTTCTTCGGGAATGTCGCTAAAAGTCTGGGAGGCGTAAAAGCAATTACCGTAATTGTAGTGGATTCTATCTCTTTCCGGTTCGAACCTACTGCCGTCAAAATCGCCGATGAAGTAATCGCCGGACCCGCCGTAGAAGATCCACTTCTTGTTGTCTTCGTCGCCATCCACGGCCAACTGGAACAGTTCCGGGCATTCGCCAAAGGATTGAAGGACGCTCTGGAACTCCCAGCGTTTCAGGTCGGGCGATTTGAAAAATGCCATACGACCGCCCCTGAGGTACAGTGCGATTACCCATTCATTGCTTTCTTCCCACCAAATGACCTTGGGGTCACGGTTGCCTTCGTTCATGTGTCCCTGGACGGGATTGCCCTCGTACTTAGTCCAGGTGCGGCCTCGGTCGTTGCTGTACGCGATGCCCTGCGTAAAGGGTTCTCCTTCGGACCAGGGGTTGGAATCTCCTGCGTTTGTGTAGATGCAGATCAGCGGTGGATCATCACCGGTCTGGAAGCCGGTGGTGTTTTTCCAATCCACGACGCCCGAACCGGAAAACATTGTGCCCAGTTCATCGGGATGGAGCGCATCGCCCAGTTCCGTCCAATGAACGAGGTCGGTGCTGACGGCGTGTCCCCAGGTCATGTTGCCCCAGGGCCAGCCGAAGGGGTTGTGCTGGTAGAACAGATGGTACTCGCCGTCGTAGTACATCAATCCGTTGGGATCGTTGTTCCATCCGCGCTTGGATGAGAAGTGAAATTGCGGGCGGAGCTTCTCCTTATACAGCTTGTCTTCCCCCGGGAAGGTGTCGGCCTGGTACACCGCCTCGAAGGCTTTCATCTGTCTGCTCGATACTTCCTTGGCGATTAACTTGCCCTTCTTCCCGGCAAACTCCCGGACATCCAGGTACACCCAGAAGTCCGGTTCCCCAGGGGCAAGGTTGATCGTGAATTCGCGGACTTTCTCGCCGTCGATCTCGAGGCTTAGGAGACAGTCGCGGGCTTCGTTCTTCACTGGCAGGTTCAGATACTTCCCATCAAACTCGAATTCGCGTTCAGCAGCAAATGCACCAGTTGCGCAGAAGCATGCGATGGCTGTAACAAGAAGAGTTGTTTTGATCCTGGACATGGCATTTCTCCTTCATGGCGAGTTTAACCCAAGATTCCCCGTATGGACTTGCTCGCCACCGCCCACACAGGACAAAGAATTCCTCTTCACTGTCCACCTCCGGCTATTCAATTTCTAACACGACTATGGATTTTGCCGGAAGAGTGGCCTTAAATCCTCCGGAGGTTTGCCTGAAACCGTTGAAATCAGCCGGCTTTACAACTTCGGGATTATCGAAAGTGTTGTGAGACGTTATCGCCGCTGCGGTCAGGATCTTCCCCGATATCCGGCCTGCCTCAGCAGCACGAATTTCGCAGGAGAGTTCGGCATCCGCATTTGGGTCCAGATTGCAGATGGAAATATGGATCTTGCCCGAATCGTCTCGCGAAGCAGAGACATTCAGTCCCGGCATATCGTCTTCTTCAAAGCGGTAATCCCCGCACTCTAGCTCAACAGGAAGCAAGGTGGCGTCTTGATGGACCTTATATAGATCGAATACATGATATGACGGGGTCAGGATCATTTTCGGCCCGTCGGTAAGGATCATCGCCTGCAGAACGTTGACGGTCTGTGCGATGTTGCCCATCCTGACACGGTCGCAATGCTGGTTCATAATGTTCAAGGATACACCGGCCACCAGAGCGTCACGCAACGAATTCTGCTGGTAGAGAAACCCCGGATTCGTGCCGGGTTCGACCTGATGCCACGCTCCCCATTCACCTACAATGAGTGCGATCCGCTTTTCCCGATCGTACTTGTCCATAATGGCCGACTGCTTCGTGATAATCTCATCGAGACGCATCGCGCGCCGGAGTTGATGAAACCAGTCAGTCTCCTTGAACCGTGTGGCTGACTCGCTGTCTTTCCCGGTTCCACAGTAGTAGTGCAGGTCTAGACCCTGCATCATGTTTGCGTCAACCTTCTTCATCAAGGTTTCCATCCATACGGCATCGTCCCCGTATGGACCACAGGCGACCTTGAAAGGCCGTGCGTTGGGATAACGGCGCACATATGTCTGAAAACGCCGGTACATGTCAGCATAGTAATCCGGCAGCATCTCACCGCCGCATCCCCAGTTCTCATTGCCCACACCCCAATATTTCACTCGCCAGGGTTCTTCGCGGCCGTTCTGGCGACGGAAGTCGGCCATTGGGCTCACGCCGTCGAAATTAACGTATTCGACCCACTCGGATAACTCTTTGACAGTGCCGCTGCCGACGTTGCCGGTAATGAATGGCTCACAATCAATCTGCTCGCATAGATCCAGAAATTCATGGGTCCCGAAGTGGTTGTTCTCAGTCACCCCTCCCCAGTGGGTGTTGATCATGGTGGGACGATCCTCGCGCGGGCCGATGCCGTCCTCCCAATGGTATTCATCTGCGAAACAACCGCCCGGCCAGCGCAGGACCGGCACCTTGATTTTCTTCAACGCTTCGACCACGTCGTTCCGGATCCCTCGGGTGTTGGGTATGGGACTATCTTCACCGACCCAGTAGCCCTCGTAGATGCAACGGCCCAGGTGTTCGGAAAAGTGGCCATAGATGTTTTTGTCTATTGTCACCTTGCCGAGGTCGGCCTGTATGACCAGTTTGTTCTCGGCGTCAGCCGATTCGACGTTCGCTCCAATAACCAAGGCGGTCAGCGCCAAGACCAACAGATAAGGTGTCAACTTTTTGCTTGTGTTCATAAGTTTCATTGCTGTCTCTCCTCTAATCTAACAACTCCCATATCAGACAACCCACGCGCGTCACACTCCACCTTGAAATGATGATACACCGCGATTATGCCCCCGGCTTGCTCAGGGCCAGATGCGTTTTATTTCGTGTACGGTCAGTTCCTCGATACGTGCGCTGCCTCCTTTCGCGTAAATTTTGAGTGACTTGTTGTTCAGGTCGCGGACGGCCTGCATTGGCATATATACTCGGCCATTGTTGGCGAAGATTTCCACGGAAGGTCGATCCACGAGAATGCGGAGGCTGATCTTGCCGTCGACAGGCGCCAGCGATGCTACTGTTTCGCCTGAGCTGAACTCGTCTCCCTCCTTGCCCTCACCACCGGTGAGAAGTTTATCCTCAACGTCATAGGACACAGGGAAACCGTTGATCTCAAACCCTACCTCATCCGCATCACCCACATCGATTTCGGCATCGATGTCAAACAGATTACCTT
>CBFDCQ010000001.1:0-180366 GCA_965603355.1 uncultured bacterium | reverse complement strand
CCGCTCGGCTGTTAGCGACGTAAGTGGCTGCTAATAAATCTCTTAGGTGTTATCCTGCGACTATCGTTTGCGGCACGAAAGAGTCGGTCTTTTCAAGATGCAGAGGCCTCGACGAGCTCGTCGAGGCAAAGGCCATAAACCCTGAAGATGTTGTAACAGTCTGGCTTATGGACAAGGCGCGGGAGTGGCGGCTACGCTCCTGACTGGATAAAGGCGTGGGAGTGCCGTCTGTAACCCTTTAGGGCGGTGAAACTTGGCGCACGTAACCGTTTTTGTCTTGCAGAAAAGGGCGAATTCTGGTATAATTAAGAGTGAGTTGTGCGGGATTAACTCAGCTGGTAGAGTGCCAGCTTCCCAAGCTGGATGTCGCGGGTTCGAATCCCGTATCCCGCTCTGGGCGGTGCGGTGGTGGTAACTGGATGGAGGTTCGCTCGAAGGGCGGTGGAGTTGGTCGAGTATGCCCATATATGAGTTCGAGTGCCGGAGCTGCCATCACGTGTTCGAGGCGCTTGTGCGGAGCGCCGATATTGCGCCACCTCAATGCGACAGGTGTGGCGGCGGGAGACTGAGAAAACTCGTCTCGGTCTTCGGGCTGGCTGCTGCAGGGGACGAGGGTTCAAGTTCGTCTTCTTCAGGCAGCGGCTGTTCCTCCTGCGCAGCCACGAGCTGCAAGACCTGCCGCTGATTAGAGCCGTTACGCGCAGCGAGGCAATAAGGCTGCATCAGCTTCCTGTGGGCGGTCGTCGGGGCTGCGAAGAGATCTTTGACGTGCGTGTAGGGTACGTGTGTTCTCTGAACGGCGCGCCTGACCGCTCGTACTGGGTCAGACCGCGAATAGATCGCGTTTGTTAGGTGTAAGAGAGATGAACACCGGATACGGCGGCAAGAAGAGCGTAGAGAAGCATTACGGCCGTACGCCGGACGGGGGAGGGATCTTGCGAGGACACTGATGAAGAGCCCCCGGGCTCGTGCAGCGGACGGCGAGCGAGCGCTGGGGCAGTGAATGGATGCAGCGGAGATGTATAGTGCGGCGCTGTATCCGGCAGAAAGTGGTTCACCGAAGGAGGTGGAAGCGGATGCTAAGGATACTGTTTGTCAGCACATATCCGCCGCAAGAATGTGGCATAGCCACGTACACTCGCGCCCTCGTCAGAGGAATAGAAGAACAGTACGGTGCGGCAACTTGCATGATAGCCGTTCCGGAGAATGGGACCCGCCCTGTAGGCACCAATGACAAGATCGCCTACGTGATAGAGGGCGGAGGCCAGTACTCGTACGCGAAAGCCGCGCACTGGATAAACAACTCCAGTTGTGACGTGGTCTGGTTGCAGCACGAGTTCGGGCTTTTCGGCGGCCCGCAGGGAAAGGATGTACTGACGCTGTGCCGTCACCTGAGAAAACCGCTCATTACCACGTTGCACACGGTAATGCAGGATCCTCCTCCCGCGGCGCGTGAGATAACGCGCCAGATCGTGCAGATGTCCTCGGCGGTCACGGTCATGGCGAGGACGGGACTTGAGATTCTCAAGAAAAAGTACAAGGTTAACCCGGAGAAGCCTCGCATGGTGCCACACGGGGCTCCTGACGTGCCTTTTGTGCCGTCGGGTGACGCTCACAAGGGAGAACATGATGGACGTACAATACTGTCCACATTCGGCCTTATCAGCCGAGGCAAAGGCCTGGAGTATGCCATTTCGTCGCTGCCGCCTATAGTTGCCGAATTCCCGAACGTCAAATACCTCGTACTCGGCCAGACGCATCCCAAAGTCGTCATGGAGGAGGGAGAATCCTATCGCGAATCGCTCGTCAAGCTGGCCGAGGAACTCGGCGTGTCGGAGCACGTCGAGTTCGTGAACAGTTATCTGGGCCTGCGGCAGTTGCTGGGGTATCTCAATCTCACCGATGTCTACGTGACGCCGTACATTGGGAAAGAACAGATCGTGAGCGGCACGCTGGCGTATGCGGTGGCCTGCGGCAAGGCGATCGTGTCAACACCGTACCTGTATGCGCAGGAGGTTCTCGCGAACGGCCGCGGACTTCTTGTGGATTTCCGCGACAGCAGCGGAACAGCCCAAGCCATATTGGAACTTCTGCGAAACAACGCGTTGAAAGAGGGGGTCGAGGCGCGCTGCTACGCGTTCTCTCGCGACATGACCTGGCAACAAGTGGGCTCGAAACATGTCAGGCTGGCCCGAAGCTTTGCACCTGCGAGAGAAGCCGCGCTCACAAAGGCGCAACTCGCGTCGTTCAGCGTTTCTCGCGCGACTCCGTCGCGGGCGTCGTAACAGAAGCATTAAACTGGATTGGAGGCGCCACCGCGCAGCCTCCCGGGAAAAACGATTATTCAAATAGGCCTGGACCACCTAAAGCTGCTTACCGACGATGTCGGTATCATTCAGCACGCGTTTTTTGGCGTGCCGAGACGCCATACGGGCTATACCACCGACGACAACGCGCGAGCGCTCATCGCCGTCGCCCGGTACTCGCACATCGCATGCGACAAGGAACTGGAGAGGCTTGCCGCAACCTATCTTTCCTTCCTCAACCACGCGCAGGAAACGTCCGGCCTGTTCCGTAACTGCATGAACTACGACAGAACCTGGATAGAGACAGGGCGCAGCGAGGAGGACGCGCTGGCCCGCTCGTTTCTTGCACTTGCGGAAGTGCGGGCAAGCTCCCTTCCGGAGTCGCAGAAGAACGCCGCAGAGAACATGCTGTCCCGTGCACTCCCGGCGATATCCGAGGTCTCCTCACCGCACGCTGTGCCGGTCGCCCTGATGGGTTGCGCCTTTGAGCACACACACTGCCCCGATAGCTCGCTGCTGTCCACCGTCACGTTCTTCGCCGACAGGCTATGCAGGCTTTTTGAGAGAGTGAGCTCACCCGATTGGCAATGGTTCGAACCCTATCTCACGTACTCCAACGCGCGCATGCCACACGCACTCTTCTCTGCGTTCCGAGCTACGCAGAATGAACGCTTTCTCGACATCGCCCGGAAGAGCACCGCCTTCCTTACCAAGGCTACCTTCGTGGACGGTTTTCTCGAGCCGATTGGCAATCACGGATGGTACCCGAGAGGAGGGAAGCGGGCCTATTATGACCAGCAGCCGGTTGATGCCGGAGCGTCGGTTGAGCTCTACGTTGAGGCGTTTCTTGCAACCAGCGACCCTGAGTACAGCGATCTCGCCCGCAAAGCGTACTCCTGGTATCTCGGTGATAACTCCGAGCATATCCCCGTGGCCGACCCGGCCACCGGTGCATGTTACGATGCCCTCAAACGCGAGGACGTGAACCTCAACCTGGGTGCCGAGGCCTGCGTGACTTTTCTCATGGCCGCTCTGGCCCTCCGGCAGATAACCTCGCTCCCTTGATAGGGGCGCCGCGTTCCGGTCAGATCTGCTCTCGAAAGCCCTCCGGATAGATCCTCCTGCGGCTTCTATTAGAATAAGTCTACATCAGTATAGTCTTGTTTTAGAGTTTATTAGGACAAATATCTAGAAACTACATTAGGTATTAATAGGCCCGAAAGCGGCTGTTGACGACGTAGCTGGCCCTCGGCGCAAGTCGGCATAATATATATTATCGGACACTGTGCAGAGAGGAAAAAATTGCCTACCAATTCGAGGGGGCACGAGCGGCGTAGAGGAGCCCTGAAGGCTTGGAAACAGCGGGTTTGAGTCGGATCTGGCGAAAGGCTGACGCTGGTGGGATTGCGAGGTGGAAGGCTCGGGGTGTAGATCGCGCCTGAGGACTGTAGACGCTTCTGGAGGGACATTGGGGGGATTCGGGGGGATATGTTCGTGTTTGGGCGAGAAAACGCCTCAGAGAGCGTCCTGGGCGGTCGGTTGGGGCTTCGAGTTGGCGGGTTTGTGTTGACTAGTTGATTTGTTCGAGCGCAAGGAGGCGGCGTTTGATTTCGATGCCGGCTGTAAAGCCGCCGAGTGAGCCGCCAGACCGGATGACCCTGTGGCACGGGACGAGTATGGGGATGGGGTTCTTGCCGAGTGCGTTCCCTACCGCTCGCACGGCTCGTGGCTTGCGGATTTGTTGTGCAATCCATTTGTAGGGGCGGGTTTCGCCGAATGGTATCCGGGAGGAGGCCTGCCAGACAGCGAGCTGGAATGGTGTTGGTGAGCCTAGGTCGAGCGGGATGTCGGAAAACGAGACGGGTTTGCCTCGAAAATAAGCTCGAAGAAGGCGAAGCGCGTGGTCTACGAAGGGGGGGTGCGCGGGATTGTCATGTTGGGGGATGTTGGAGATGTTGATGAAGGTTACGCGTGAGATTCCGGATGGAGTCCACGCGAGAAGGAGGGCAAGATCGGTGGCGACGCTAAAGGTACAGTGCCCGGATTGAGGGGGTAACGCCGGGTCTCGATCATTGGGCATGGTGTTCCTCGGCATGCGGTAGCGAGGAGGCTTTGCTGGTCCCTTGGGCGGGTGCGCCGAGGTCGCGTGACATGGCGATGAGGTTATCGAGCCGGGCGGCGTTATCGGCGTCGGCCTGCTCGACGGATTCGCGCAGCCTGAAGAGTTCGTCCGCGATGGTCATAGCCGTCATGATCGCAACCTTACTTGTAGTGACATTGCGGATGCGTTTTGCCGTCTCGGACATCTTACGGTCAACGTAATCGGCAAGCGCGCGAATATGTTCCGAGTCGTCGCCCTCGAACGTGTAACTGCTGCCGAAGATTCCCGCTTCTGTGCTCATCTGTCTCAGTCCAGTTGGAGAACGGCGGCCTTGAGGGCAGCGACTTTACGCAGAAGGTGTTCGACCTCCGACTTGAGTTGCTTTCGCTGCTCCCTCAACAGCACGGTCTCGGTTTGAAGGTCCACGAAGTGCTCCTCTGCTTGTTCAAGGACCGCAAGCTGTCTTGAAGTGTCCGCGAGCTGATGTTTGAGCTGTGCGAGTTCCTGTTTGAGAAGGCGTTTCTCGGTGCAGAGCTTCCCTACCCTCCCGTGAGCCTCGGAGATGACGTCTTCCAGCAGTTCGATTCTTTTCTCGACCTGGTCGTTTTTCATTCTTCTCGCAGGCGCGCATGAAACTTGACCACAAGGGCTTCGACAATCTTTTGGTGCAGGGCGTTGACCTCTTCGTCCGTCAAAGTCCTATCCGAGGCGAGGTACTTGATGGAGAAGGCAATGTTCTTCATACCGGGCGGCACCTGGGGGCCGCGATACAGATCGAATAGTGTAACGTCGCGCAGAAGATGGCCGCCGGTGTTGCGAACCAAGGCGGTCAGGTCCTCAGCCTGGACGTGGTCGGCAACGATGACTGCCAGATCGCGTCTTGACGGTGGAAACTTCGGTATCGGTTCATGAGAGCGAGGTGTGCCTGTGTGAGGTCGCAGAGAGTCCAGGTCCAGTTCAAACAGGACGGCCGGTTCCTCGATGTTGAAGCGCTGGAGAACGGCCTTGCGGACCTCGCCGATCGAACCGCAGGTGTTATCGCCCACGCAGATTTCCGCGGTTGCGTTTTCGGACAGGGCGGGATGAGAGCCTTTTCGGAAACCGATATCCCGGCACAGGAGTCCGTTCAGCAGCGACTCGACGATACCTTTCAAATAGAAGAAGTCAACTGCGGTACCGGGGGTATCCCAGTGGTGTGCGGTAACGTTGCCCATTGCGGCTCCCGCGACCATGAGCATTTCATCGGGCTGCTCGCCGGGGCTGCGGGCCGCGAATACTCTGCCGATTTCAAAGATCGTGCAGTCGGACCGCCCATGTCGCAAGTTCCTCTCCAATGTCCGGATGATCCCTGGAATGAGCGAGGCGCGCAGAGAGCCCTGCTTCTCGGACATGGGGTTCAGGAGCGCTACCATCTGGTCCAACGAGCCCGTGTACCCTATCCGTTCCATATCCTCGGGTGAACTGAAACTCAGAGTTATGGTCTGAGTCATGCCGAGACTCAGAAGCGCGTCGGTGGTCTTCCTCTGGAGAGAAAACTCCTCGTTCCGGCGAGGCAGCTCCACGGGAGCGCGTGGACTGGTTGAAGGTATTCGGTCATAGCCTTGAACGCGCGCGACTTCCTCGATGAGATCGGCTTCCCGGCGGGCATCGTGTCGGTGCGACGGGACCGTGACGGCGAGCTGTTCGTCGCGGGCGGTAACAGCAAACCCAAGCTTGCCGAGCATGTCGGCCATATCTTGAGCCGGTATATCCGTGCCAAGCAGCGCGTTTGCGCGTGCCGGTCTCAGGACCAGCTCTACCGGTTCAAGAGGTTGCGGGTAATTGTCTATGATCCCTCTTGCGAGCTCGCCTCCGGCCAGTTCCTGAATTAGACCCGCAGCTCTGTCGGCCGCGGTCAGAACCATTTCCGGGTCGGTCCCGCGCTCGAACCTGTAGGAGGCTTCCGTGCTGAGTCCGAGCTTCTTGGAGCCGCGTCTGATGGTTCCTGGATCGAAGAAGGCGCTCTCGATGAAGACGTTGACCGTCGCATCGTTGACCTCGGGATCTTTCCCTCCCATCACGCCCGCAAGCGCGACTGGTTTGACAGCATCTGCGATGACAAGTATGTCGGGAAAAAGCGCGCGCTCTTCCCCATCCAGCGTGACGATTCTTTCTGCCTGACGGGCGCGCCGCACGACGATCCTGTTTTCCGCCAACCGGTCGTAGTCGAACGCGTGCAGCGGTTGACCCAGCTCCATGAGGACGTAGTTCGTGGCGTCGACGACGTTGTTTATAGGTCGGAGACCGCCCTTGATCAGCCTGTCCTGCATCCATTGCGGGGACGGCGCCACGCGTACGCCGCGTATGATCCGTGCAGCATATCTGGGGCACATTTCGGGGTCGTCTATCTGTACCGATGTGAGGCTGTCTATGGGCGCCTCACCTTTACGGAACGAGGGTTCGGGCATCTTCAGAGACGTGCCGGCAAAAACGGCGACCTCCCGCGCCAAGCCGGTCATGCTTGCCCAGTCGCCCCGGTTCGGCATGACCTGGACGTCCAGTATCGGTTCGTCGAGCGCGAGAGCCGCGTTCAGGTCCGTGCCCACGTCAAGTTGAGAAGGCAGAATCATTATCCCCTCCGCGTCGTCGCCAAGTTTAAGCTCAATCTCGGAGCAGAGCATCCCTTGGGAGGTCACGCCGCGGATCTTGCCTTTCCTGATCTTTACGTCGCCCGGCAATGTCGCGCCGTGAATCGCGACCGGTACCTTGTCACCGGCCTTCATGTTGTCCGCTCCGCACACGATCTCCAAAACTTGTCCGCCGACGTCGACGTCGCATAGCACCAAGCGGTCGGCATTCGGATGCGGCCTGACGCTGCGGACATCGCCAACCACCACGCCGGATATTTCCTCCCCGTGCTTGACAACGGTCTCTACCTCGAGACCGGCCATGGTCAGCTTTTCCGCCAGCTCATCCGCGGAATAGTCAAAGTCCACGTAATCTTTGAGCCAATTGTACGGAACTAACATAGCCTAAACTACCTCTAACTCCAGGTTGTTCTCACTTAAAGCGGTCAGAACTGTTCCAAGAAGCGCAGGTCGTTGTCGTAGAGAAGTCGGATGTCGTCCACACGGTATCGGAGCATGGTTAGACGGTCAAGTCCAATCCCAAACGCGAACCCCGTGTACTTCTCGTAATCGTAGCCGACCGAATCGAACACCGCCGGATGAATCATTCCGGCTCCCGCTATCTCGAGCCAACCTTTCTGCGAACAGGTACGGCACCCGCCGCCCTTGCACATGACGCATCTGACGTCAACCTCGGCGCCCGGCTCGACGAACGGGAAAAAGCTCGGCCTGAACCGCGTCACGGCGTCCGCACCGAAGAAGGCTTGCGCGAAGATGTCTAACGTGCCTTTCAGGTCGCCGAACGAGATGTTCTCGTCCACCATGAACCCCTCAGCCTGGAAGAACATCGGGCTGTGCGATGCGTCGAGGTCCGGACGGTATACCTTTCCGGGCGCGATGATCCGCAATGGCGGCTTCCTCTTCTCCATCGTACGCACCTGTACCGGCGAGGTCTGTGTCCGGAGGACGAGCTCGTCGCCTATGAAGAAGGTGGCCTGCATGTCGCGTGCGGGATGATCCTTGGGCGTGTTAAGGCTCACGAAATTGTAATAATCCGTCTCTACCTCGGGTCCCGTCCCGATCTCGTACCCTAAGCTCGCAAAGATGTCCGCCACCTCGTTGACGGTCCGCGTTATTGGATGCATTCGTCCGAGCGGTACAGGACGTCCCGGCAACGTCACGTCTATCGGCGGTTCAGCTTGAGCATCCTCCTCCCGCTCAGCCAGGATTACCGCTCTCGCTTTCACCTCTCGTTCAACGGCGGCCTTAACCTTGTTTCCGAGCCTGCCCACCTCTTTCTTGTCCTGTTCGGGCAGAGAGCTTATCTGTCTGAGTATAGCAGTGATGGCTCCTTTGCGGCCGACGTATTTGGCCCTGACGGCGTTGAGCTGGTCGGCAGATGTCGCGGCGCCTATTTCGCCCAACGCGTCCTTCGCAAGTTGTTGCAGCTTTTCTTTCATGGTTGCTCTTCGCGCTGCGCGGAAGTTCAGCTTTCTCCGAAGACAGCCGTTCCTATCCTTACAGCGGTGGCCCCCTCCTCTATCGCCACTTCGAAATCGTTCGTCATCCCCATTGACAACCTTCTCATGCTGACGTTCGGTATGGCCTCGCCGGCCGTCGATTCGGCCAACTGCGCCAAGTGTCTAAAACAGGGACGGATCTCCTCGGCGTCCGACACGAAAGGCGCCATAGTCATCAACCCCTCGATCCGAACATGTTCGAGCGCAGAGGCCTGGCGAATCACTTCGAGCGTTTCGTCAGGGGAAAGCCCGAACTTCGTTTGCTCGCCACACACGTTCACCTCGAACAGCACGGGCATTATCTTGCCGATATGAGCGCACCTCTTGTCTATTTCCTTCGCGAGCGCGATGCTGTCAACCGAGTGTATGCAATCGAACAGGCTCACAGCGTCCCTGACCTTTCTGCGCTGCAAGTGTCCGACCATGTGCCATTTCACCCGGTCCCCCACCCTATCGCGTTTGGCCAAAGCCTCGTGAACGCGGTTCTCGCCGATATTCTCAACGCCCAGTTGCGCCGCGGCCAATATTTCTGCCACACCTACCGTTTTCGTGACCGCCACCAGCTGTATGTCGCTTTCGTCTCTGCCGCTTCGCCGAGCCGCGGTGGCGATCCTCGCGCGTACGGATCGCAGGTTACGCTCAATGCGCGCCTTGGCGTCGCTGGTGCTTTTGGCGATCTCGACCACAGCCCATCGCCCTCAAATGGAATACGCTTCTTGCGAACCTCGTATGATGGTGTTTCTCGCAAAGTGTCGACAGGATATCGCCGACCTTGTGCGGACAACCGACCGGCATTCCGGGAGACTCGTAACCTTCAGCTTTCGCTGGTTGCCGCTCCACCAACGGCTATGAGCGCGTTAAGCCTGGCGATGTTCGCCTCCGCCTCATCCCAGACAGTTAGATGCGCCTTGTCGATCAGCGATTGCCACAGCCTCTTGGCCCCCTCCAGGTCGCCTGCGGCTTCGGCCTTCATGGCGTTGATCTTTGTGATTCCAATGTCCGCGAAAGCGTTAGCGCCGGGGAACGTGTCGAACATCTCCTGCAGGATAGGCAGCGCTTCGTCATAACGCTCGTCACGTACGGCTATCAGCGCGCGGAGTCGATACAGGGCTCTTTTCCCAGGGTTACTCTCCGGGTCAATCTCCGTCAGGTATCGTCGCCACCCTTCGAGGGCGTCTTCGTAGTGGCCGCCGCGCTCATATGCGAGCAGCATCATCCTGGGAATCCACTTCTCATCCGGAGGTCTGTACCGATCAGCCTGTCTGATGTAGTGGGCGGCGTTCTCGTAATCCTCCAATTTCAGAAAGTACATGCTGAATCCGAGGTCAAAGTATAGCTCGTGATTCCGCGGGTTCCTCTTGATGCCGTCCTGCAGGAAGAGTATCCCTTTTTCCACGAACGCCTGCTTCTCCTCCAAGGTGTCCACGGTAACCGCCGCGTTATAGGCGAGATGCCACGCCCCTATCTTCCAGGCCTCGATGAAGTGCGGGTCAAGTGTCACCACGGTTTGCATCATCGGCAGCATCATCTCCATCCGTCCCTGATGCCAGTACTCATCAACTTTAAGCCACAGGAGATCGGCAACCGCGCTGCGGAAACCGAGAATGAGGCTGCCAAGATGGGCGCCTACGGATTCCTCCGACCAGTCTATCGCGCCGTATGGAAGGTTGAGTTTCCCGTCACTGGCAAGCCTCTCGAACTCCAATCGGGTCGGCTGCTTCATCTCCGCCAAAACCAGCGACCAAAGGTGAGTCTCCTCCACTTCGGAAACCAGTTGGCCACCCGTCCTTTCGCTCAGAGAAGTCCGCACTTTCTCGAAGAATACATTCTCCTCGGTCGCCTCCTGTTCTCCTGGAGTTAACAGCACAGGTTTGATGACGTCCGTTTCCGTGGCTCTTGCCAGCAGCCATCCGTAAAAGCTGTAAGAGGTTTCGAGGTAGTCGAGTCGCACCGCGATTCGGGCGACGATAAAAAGCAACACGGCCAGCAGTATGAAAAGTCTTGCGGATTCCGCGCGCTGTTTCGTTGTCCGTGTCTCGTTGCTCATAGAGTTGTCTTTCCGGTTAAACCTCTTTTCGTCTGAACAACAAGTGGGCTATACATATCCCAACGGCGACACATAGGATCGTGTACAGCACAAGCTGCCACATGATGATGCCTATGCGAGGGTCGTTAGGCTGCAGGTGGATAAGCTGATCTCTTATGTTGTACTTGTTCAGGTCGGGCAGCACCCAGTAGAGCAGCTTGATCACGCTGGCAATGAGTGCCTGGCCTGCTTGCATGGCGTGGTTGCTCAATCCTTTCAGGTACTCCACGAGATGTCCGATGATGTAGATGAAAGCGCCGGAGATTATCGGCAGAACCGCCGATGACGATACCATCGAAACCGCAAACGTGAGCGCGGAAAGGACCATCAGTTCAAGGTAAGTAAGAAGGACTGATTTGATCAGGATCGTGGAGATGATGTGTTCTCTCGTAAAAAGGATGACGAGTGAAAGAAGCCCCATCAAACCCAGGTTCAGGATCAGTATGAACTGGATTCCCACGAACTTGCCGATAACATACTCGAATCGCCGGAGCGGTTTTGACAGCACAGTGTAAATCGTCTTGTTCTCGAGCTCAGTCGGGACCATTGATCCCGCCGTGAAGACAGCGATCAACATCCCGAACATGCTCAGTGCCGCGAGGCAGACGTCCTTGACCATCTTCACCTCCTCGCCGGGCGAGAGCACGGTCAGGAACGTGCTCCCTCCTATCACGAGCAGCGCGACGATGAGAAACCCTATCAAGGTCTTTTTTCTGATACCTTCTCTGTACGTATTTGCAGCTATCCAAAAGAAGTTCATAGTCTGGAATCCCCTTACCTAAGTTTCGTTCTCGTTGGTTGCAGATTCGGCGCTCGCAGCCGCCTCGCGTGCCGCCGCGCTATCTCGCACAGCCTGCAGAAAGATGTCCTCGAGGGATTGTTTGCGAGGGGACATGCTGACGAGCTCGGCGCCTTGTTGCTCAAGTCTGTGAATAACCTGAAACACACCCTTTTCACGGGGCACTTCTATTCGCAGTTTTCCTCTTCCCGCTTCGGAGACATTGAGACTCTCGCCGCGGAATTCGTTCTCAAGCTTTTCGCCCACGCCCTGAGCGACTATTTCGACATCGCGTTCAGAATAGACCATCTCGTCGAGCCGTCCGCTCTTCACGACCTTGCCTCGGTCGAGAATCGCCACGCGGTCACACATTAGTTCGACTTCAAGCAGTTCGTGCGAGCAGATGAACAGCGTTTTTCCACGCTCGACCTTAAGGTTAATCAGTATATCCCTGATCTCTCTTCGCGCGATAGGGTCGAGTCCCGTAGTAGGTTCGTCAAGGATAAGAATGTCGGGATCACTCAGCAGCGCCTGGGCAAGACCTATGCGCTGGCGCATACCCTTTGAGTAGTACTTGACGAGAATTCCACGCGCCTCCTGCAATCCCACGAGGTCCAGTGTTGCCGTGATCCTATCTCGGAGGTCCTTGCCCCGCAGGCCGTATAGTTGGCCGTAGAATCTCAGCACCTCTTCTCCGCGAAGGAAATCGGGGAAATACGAACCTTCGGGAAGGTAGCCGATCTGCCTCTTAACCTTGGGTGATCCGGGGTTCTGGCCCAGAATGTGGACTTCACCCGAAGTCGGAAATATCAGACTGAGAAAGATCTTGACTGCAGTGGTTTTTCCCGCCCCGTTCGGGCCCAGGAAACCGAATATTTCACCCTGCTCTACGGAAAGATCGACCTTATCCAGTGCGGGAATCTGTTGAGTGCCGAAGAAGGTGATATAGATCTTCGTCAAGTCTTTCGTTTCAATAACAGGTGCCACCTGGTAGCCCTCCTCAAATAGACAGTCACTTCCTGTTGATCCAAGTTTATAGCATGCATAACGTACGATTATAACAAAGGCGTCTAGCCAAAGTCAAGGAAACACACAGGCGATATGCCGTGCCGTTCCTCCCCGAGGCAGGGACGAGTAAGAATGGTGCCGGGACGCAGAATTGAACTGCGGACACGCGGATTTTCAGTCCGCTGCTCTACCGACTGAGCTATCCCGGCACACTGACGCCGCCAAGCCAAGATTTTGCAGCCAAATCCTATGTAATCTGTTCCCAAAAGTCAAGAAGAAAATGTGGTAACAGGCAGAGGGCGTCACGGAATGGCAACTGTCTTCGCTCTTACGCGCAATCCGTTGACCTGCCGTTGCTCGTGTGATACCATACCGCCTGCATGGGAGGTGCGGTTGATTATGGCGGAAGTTTCGCTGGTTAAGTGTTCCGGGTATGAGCGAGATGAGGTGGAGGACGCTGTCCGAGAAGCAGTCCGTCTGCTAGGTGGCATCTCGTCGGTTGTACGCCCTGGTGAGCGGGTTCTGATCAAGCCGAACATGCTTCACCCTGCCGCCCCGAGAAAAGCCATCACCACTCATCCGTCGCTCGTGGCCGCCGTAATAAAGCTGGTGAAGGAAGCCGGCGCGATACCGCTGGTCGGCGATAGTCCCGGGATCGCGCGTTGTGAGAGGGTGTTGCGCGCCACCGGGATCGGGGCTGTGGCGGAGGAATTGGGCGCGGAAACAATGGACTTCTCCGCCAGCCTCGTCGAGGTTGAGAACGAAACCGGACTTCGCGCAAAGAAGCTGGTTCTCTCACGAGCCGCCGTGGAGGCGGACAAGATCATTTCCCTTCCCAAGCTCAAGACCCACGGTCAGGTATACTTCACCGGGGCAGTGAAGAACCAGTTCGGCTGCGTCCCGGGATTCCTTAAAGCGCAGCACCATTGCAGGTTCCCGGACAGGGAGCATTTCGCAGAAGTGCTGCTTGACATCAACAGGTATCTCAGGCCCAAACTCGCGCTCGCCGTTATGGACGGAATCGTCGCGATGGAGGGCAACGGCCCCAGCGGCGGCACTCCGAGGGACGTTGGCGTCATAGTCGCCGGCAGGGACTTTCCGGCGGTTGACGTCGTAGCGTGCCGCGTCGTCAATATCGATCCGATAACGGTGCCGACCACGCGAGCGGCTTACGAGAGCGGGTACATGGCCGAGGAGATGGATGATATAGAGGTTCTGGGCGAGCCGGTCGAGAACGTTTTCGTGGAGGACTTCCAGAGGCTCCAGGTCGTCAACCGAATAGCGCAGTTTGGACCGTTTCCCCCGTCAGTGGCCAGACGTTTGACGGAATCGCTTGTCCCGAAGCCGGCTCCGGACAAGAAGCTGTGCACGCTGTGCGGGGTGTGTGTCGAGGCATGTCCGGCAGTTCCCAAGGCAATAAAGCTGGCTGGATCGAAGATCCTAATTGACAAGAGCAAGTGCATTCGCTGCTACTGCTGCCAGGAAATGTGTCCCAGCGGGGCAATGAAATTGAAGTCGGGTTTGCTCGCGAGGCTGCTCAATCGCTAGATGCCGGTGCTTCACATTTGAGAGCCGGCTTCGTTGAGTTCCACTACGAGATCGGTCCAGCCCGAGAGACGCCGGTCGTGCGTGAACAGTATAACCTGCTGATCCGCACTCGCTGACCTAAGTATCTCGTGAACGGCAGCCAGCCTGCGCTCGTCGAAGTTCGTGAAGGGATCATCGAGAATCAGCGGCAGAGTCTCGCCGCCCGATATCTGCCTTGCAAAGGCGAGCCGCATCGCCAGGTAGAGTTGATCGCGAGTGCCAACACTGAGCGCCGCCGGTTCGATGTCCGAACGTTCCTGCGCGTCCACTTGCGGCTTGAGAGTCCTGTCAAAGTGTATCCGGCTGTATTTCTCCCCCACGATACGCGAGAACAGATCTGTAATGTCCGCCTCCAACATCGGCAGGTAAGCCTTACGGTACTCTATTATCGCCTCCGAAAGGACGTCGACCGCGCACTTGAGGGCGTCGCGGTTCAAGGCGAGCCGCACTAGTTCGCGCTCCATATCCTCGATCTGTTCCTCCAGAAGCGGGCGATCGTCCGCTTGCGCGCCGCTCAACCGGGCGATCTCCACCTGCATTTCCACCTCGCGCTCTCTTTTCTCCTCGAGGTTCGCCCTCATTTCCTCGCAAGAGCTTCTGAGTTTGGTTTCGAGAATGAGCGCATCTTGCGGGTCGTCCTTCAACAGGCCCAGCGACGTTGCCGTTCGGAGCAGTCCGTCGGTCTGATTCTCTATGACAACGAGCTGTTGTACCGCCGCGTCGTAGTCGTCTTTCATCTCCTGCTCCGCCCGGAACGTCTTGCTGAGGTTTTCTGCCGCGTCGAGTTGATTCTGGAGCGCCCGGTACTCTTCGAACTGGACGGAGATGGCGGCAACATCCGTCGTGCCGCAGAGCGTTTCGATCTCCCGGAAAACCCGCTCCCTTCGCTCACAAATGCCCTGAAGTTCCTCGCGGAACGTTGACACGCGAACCTGCGCCTTGGCGGCTTTCCCCCCCGGCAGCGACGGCAAGAGGTGAGGCAGCAGGTAACCCAGCGCCCCGCCAACGAGAACTCCGGCCAGGCACGTCGGAACACCTGTTACTGCAAAACCGACCACCCCGCCGACAAGGGCCATGAAGACAGCAAGAGCCAACCCCGCGCTCTTGAGTTCGTTCTGCCGGGCCATATCAAGTCGTCCTTGCTCAACACGGACTGCCTGCTCGCGTCGTCCCTCCTCGTCCTCGAGTTCGGCGGCCCGCACCAGCAGCTGTTGAAAAGGCATATCCGCGCTGTCGAAATCCGGGTACTTCTCTTTCAGTTCCGTTGTTATTTCTTCCATCCGCGCCCTCGTCACGCGCACGTTCTCGAGCTCGCGTCTGAGCGTGGTCTCCCGTTCACGCGCCCGCTCTTTGTCATTGTTCAGGCGATTGAACTCCGCGACGCTCCTCAACGCCTGCTCATTCTCTTGCACCTGGCGCTTAATCTGCTCAATCTCATCCTTCATACGCTGATCTTGTTCAAGAAGACTCCCTATGCCTTGCTCCGCTTCGCCCAGCGCATCCAGTTTTCCGGTGACCTCGGCCTGTTGTTTCTGGAGCTCCTCGATCTTTCTGTCGTTCTTCTTGTCCCGGTTGCCCCACGGATTGTGTTTTGTGAGCTTGAAGAACCTCTCCGTGAGAGCTGCGCGCGCCTTCTCGTAGTCGGTTGAAACCGCGCCGGACACAGCCCGCCTCATGCCTTCGCTCAGCTCGGTCTGCAGGTGTTCCTGTCGGACGAAAACGGACGCCATGAACACCGTGACCTCTCTAAGTCCGAGTATGTCCTCGAGGAGCGCGGCGTATCGGTCCGCGTCCGCGGACCTGCTTCTGGGACTTGCTTTGCCCGCGAAGATCAGTTCCTCGGATTCGCCGGTCAATCGGCGCATTCTAACGGCGTTATCATCGAAGTTGCGGGCTACTTCTATCAGCGATGAGTCGTTCAACCGAAGTGTGATTGAGCAGGAATAGCGTTCGTGTTCCTGCCAGGGTCGCCGCGCTTCTTCGTTCTGGGGGTTCAAGAATCCGAAAATGGTAGCGACGATCGCCTCCATCATCGTGGTCTTACCCGATTCATTGTCGCCCAGGACGACCGCGATTGGAGCTTTCCCGAACTCCGCCGTGACGCCGCGGCTGAACAGTCCGAACGCGTCTATTCTAATCCGCTCAATCCGCATCGTCGCCCGCCAGCTCCGTCAACCCTAATCTGAGCGCCATGTCCAGCAGCCTCTTCTCTTCGTCCGTGCTTGCGTTGTCGATTCTCTCGATGAGTATGCGGACAAATATGCCTCGCACCGTGCGTTCATCCCGGAACTGTTTCACCCACCGCGCGCAGTATACCCGGGTCTCGTCCACTATCCTGAGATAGAAAAACTTGTCGGCAAACATCTCCTCAATCGCGGCGGTGCTGAAGGAAAACTCGGCGTCGCCGCGGACGATGAATTCCACGATTGCGTCCTTGTCCGCGACGCTTTCCACTCTGTTGCACAACTCCGACTGGTCGCAGCACGGCGTCCGGTCGAGGTCTATAGTCTCCTGACGTATCGTGCGTGCGTTGAAACGCGTCTTCTCGACAGCAGGTCCTCCCGGAGTAAAGGTCACGGTGACAAGATACCTGTCGCCCGTCTCGCGGAATGATCTCCCCTCGAGCGTTCCGGGATAGACTGCCGTGACGCCGTCGGCAGGGTACTGCTTGAAGTTGTGGTAATGACCCAGGGCAATATAATCCAGGCGCGTTTTCGCGAGGTCGGGCAAAGTGACGCCCAACTCGCCCCCCGAGAAGTCAACGCCGGAGGTTGGTTGGACCGCTGCGTGCATAACGCCTATGTGGACTCCATCGGCGGAGATGCGCGACATTTTGTCAAGCGGGACGTCGCGGCAGTGGATACCTCGGACGGCGCCATATATGTGAACCGTCTTGTCGCCGACCTCGAAACTCACGGGACAGTCGCTGTCGTCGCTCAACAGGAGGATGTCGCCCAGATTCTCCTCCCTGTACACACAGTCCCTGTATGAGGACGTATCGTGCGTGCCGGGTGCAAGCACAATGGATACACCGGCCTCTCTTACCGCGGCGAACTTTCTTCTCACGAGTTCCACGAGCCTCGGTTCCGGCCTGTGCGAGTCGAACAGATCGCCTGCGATGACCACCAGATCAATGCCGTTCGCCGCGTCGCGGGCGAAGTCCATGGCGCGCTCGAACGCGCGCTCGAAATCCTTTTTCCTTTCCCCGGCCTTTTCGCCGAGAAACGCGCAGTTCGCTCCCAGGTGAAGGTCTGCGAGATGAAGAAGACGAAGATTCACCGAAGAAGTCACTCCTCAAACCGACGCACAATGCAGAGGCAAGGTAAGGCTCGTCCTTGAGGAGGTTGGGACGGCGGGTTCTCCTCAGCGCATCTTGGACGAGACGCCCAGCCTACCTTCGATTGCTGATACGCTGTCAACAGGAGGTCCAATAGCCGAGACGATACGCCTCATACGAGAGAATCCACCCGTTTATCGCTAATCCAGATTCTCAACGCGGTTGCAGCGACTGAGACGAATCTCTGCAGGAGCTCCACGGAAATGGCGTCATCATGAAGAGCACCGGTGAGCCAGTCTCTGAAAAGCACTATTTCATCATGTGAGAATTCGCTTATATCGAAAGCGAAATTCGTCCTCTTGCCGATGAATTCCGGCCGACCGGTGTTCGCCACGGTGTGCACCCACGACAGGTCAAGAAACTGAAGCACATCTATACAGTCCAGCTCGAGCAGCCGCTTGACGGCGGCGCTTCGCGCCAGGCTCCTGTCTCTGAGCCCGTCGAAAATCTCGTCCGTAGGCAGTTGGTCGGCTGCCGTTGGTCTTACCGGCGCCGCGCGTCCGCTACGGGGTCGCTGACGAACCTGTTGCTTCTTCTTTTTCGGCATCTTCTTCCCGTTCAGGTTCGACCGATTCCTGACCTTGTCCCTCCCACGGATCCGGCTTTTCGCCGCGGGGGAATGAGTTATTGTAGTATCTCAAACCACCGCCGGCAGTCTCGCCGGGGACGGAATACGTGTTATAGACTGCACTGTGGCAACCCACAACACCGACAAGGATACCAAAAACCAGCGCCAAATGCCATAGTCTAGTAAGATGCGTCCTGGATTCACTACCATGTAGTCTCACAGTCTTTCTCTCCCGTGCCGCTCTAGTTCTCTGAAAGGTAGAGTTCATCGCCCACAACCAGATTCCGGTCAACCTTACGAGCGAGCTCTTCCTCGTCCAGCGCGTATAGAGGGTTTATCTCTATTCGCGCAGTTACGGTGCCGGAGGCATTCCTTGGAACCTTGACTCCGGCTGACTCAAGCCAGCGTCCGCACACGTTACTCATAAACTGCTTCGCGACGTCCGGCGAATCATGTCCGTTCAGGGTCTTAACCGGACAGTACTCGTTCTCACGGACGATTTCCATGTGCACGATCTTCTTTGCGTAGGGAAGCGCGTCAAATACGAAGCTCTCGAACTTCACGCCGTTCACCTCGTCGGGAACGCAGCGTTCGCCGCGCTCGTTAACGTAGGGCACTTTCTTTCTGGCCACGTGAAACGGCATTGTGTCAGCGATCGGTCTCATCCGCTCCACGAAGCTCACGTTAATCACGTGCTGCGCGATGTTCCCGGGCCAGAACCGGAACCGTCCGTCCGGCGTTCGTTCGTTCGCCATCTTTTTGTCGAGGTCACTGTACTCGATCACGACGTTCTTGCCGTCCTTGATGCACGCTATTCCGACCCCCTCGGTCGGCGAGTTCTTGTCCACCATCTTGGACGACATCTCGGCGCCGTTCAGGTCGTGGTACCCTAAAAAGACCGGGTCGGCGAGCGCAATCAGCGGGTTGTCGACCTGGAAGTGGTAGATGAGCTCAAGCCCGCGCGATTTCATGTCAGCTATCGCGCCTCGGTCGTGAAGCATTCTCAGCGATGCGCCGTGTCCCGTCGGGCTCATGAAGATGTGGCTCTTGGAGTCCATGATGATCTTGCCCGAGAAATCGACCGCCGGCAGCATGTCCTGCATGACAAAGCGGACATTCGCGGGCAATATCCCGAAATAGTCGTGATCTTCGAAAAACCGTTTGGTTTGCTCATCATTAGTTACGCTGGTCATCATGTACCACGGCAAGACCGCGCCGTACCTCCGCTCGATTGCCCGAATAATCTCAGCGTAAAGTTCAAAGAAGCTCTTGCCGCTGATAGGTCCTATCGGCACGACACCTTTCGGGCCGTCACAGCCCATTCTCGTGGCTTGACCGCCGGCCACAAGCACGGCGCATACCTTACCCTCTGCGAGCAGTTCCTCGCCGCGCTCTCTGGCTCGTTTCTCCGCCTGTCGCTCCTCGTCGGTTCTCGGCACTCGGATAACCTCGGCGGTCTCCAGCGTCCCCTCACAGTGCGAGGGTTCTTCGTCATGAAGAAGTGAGGTGACGAGTCGGCTAAGCAGCTTGAAGTCTATGGACTTAACCTGAGCCAAGAGCCCGTCCCTATCGCTCTCACCAAGTTCGTCCCACCAGCGGAATATATGTTCCTGCCCGGCTTCTTTCGTGGCATCGACCAGCCGGCCTTCTTCCCGTGGATCGACCGTCATAGGAGTATCCGCCTCTTAGTTCCGCGATATCATTCCTCAACCTGCCCGACGTGAAGCATTATACGGAAGCTCTCGGTTTTGTCAAGTGGGAGTGCGCCGTCATCGCTCGGACGTCCCGTTTCTCAGGCTCGATTCCCGCCCGCGGAATGTTGCGCCACCAGGACTATTGGTGGCACAAGATTCGTCCTGTGGGCTTCCGGGGATGTCACACAGGTGGGAATCCGTGCCACGCCAGGATGGTAAGCAAATCTCAGGCAGCGAGCTATTCGGGTCCCGGCTCTTGCCCTTCCTGCGGTTTGAGGAGGGGCGGCAGGTTCTCGTTGAGGATTGCGCCAAGTGTGCGTCTCATATCGTCCAGGAGAATTTCCTCGACAAGATATACGCCCGGTTTACCCTCGGTCACGACGTAGACACCATTGTCGCGGAAGTCGCCTATTAGGAAGGGGCCGACGCTCTCTTCGCCCGTCAACTGGACCGAGAACTCGGCTCGCGGTTTGTCCAAACCGTAGTCGGCGAGGTTTTCCGGTTTTTCCTCCTCGACGATCTCTGTCATCGTCACGTAGGCTATCGCCCGGACCAGACCATCAACGTCGCCCTGGTTGCCGATCTTGAACTGCTCCGGTTTCTCCGGCACCCACCTGTCATCCTTCTGGACGACCACGAGTTCATGCTCGGCGCACCGGACAGCCATTCTCAGGACGTCAGTCTGGTTAAACGAGACGAGCTTCTTGTCGCGAAAGTCGAACAGCGTCTTCCGTACCTTGGCAAGCTCACCAATATCAAACGCCACCGGATGACCGTCCATGTTTCGAGCATACACGAGGTTCTTCTCCTCGTCCGTCGTCCCAATTGTCACGACGATCGGCGCCTCCTCGGCTTTCTTCCACAGCTTCGCGGTTATCTGCGGCTTCGTCAGCCCAAACTCTTCTTTCTCCTCATCAAGAAGCTCATTCGCGTTGATGTTCTTCAAATCCGTAATGAGGTCGTTCACCTGGAGATCGTCCGCCTTCTCCTCAACCGGCTTCTTGAGCTCCCAAGCGCCCTCGTCGTTTGTCGCCAGCACGAATTCCTCTTCCTCCGTAACGTACTGCAACTTGCGGACGTCGCCGGTGTTCAAGGCAAGCAGACTGCGGTCACGCAGGATTTCGACTTTCTCGGGTAGAGCGTCTACGACGTCCTGTTCGAGAACAAACACGTTCGTCTGCTCAGCACGTTTGGCGTAATAGCCTTCCTTATCTTCGTTCTTCCTCCCTATGAGCAGGGTCTTGCTCGCCCTGTCGTCATCGACAAGCAGGGTCAGTTTGATCTCGGGTGAATCCAGACCGTACTGTACAAGATTCTCGGGCTCTTCGTTGACGAACTCCTTGATCCTTCCCGTCTGTACCTTGTCTATTATCTTGTCAATCTCGGTGGCATCCGCCCTCGTCTTCAGAGGCTCGGTCATAATCCACGTTCCGTCATCGCGTTTCTCGAGATCGACCTTTGACTCGCCGCGTTCGAGTTGTAACGCCCGAACGCCGTCCTTCTGGAAGTCCGCAAGCTTCTTATCTCGCAGGTCGAACAGCGCTTTATCCAAGCTCCTTTTCGTGTGCGACTGGACAAGGAATACGGGCTCCTCGGCCGCCGTCTTGGCGTAAAAGGCGGTCTTGCCGGGGTTCTCTTCGCCGAACAGAATCGTCGCGGGCTCGTCCCGCTCCTCGACCACGGCGGAAAGTGTCAGGGAAGGTTTGTCCAGCCCATACGGTACGAGCTTGTCCGGCGCCTCTTCGACGGTTCGAGTCCTTTTCGCATCCACGAACTCGCTCACAACCCTGTTGACGGCGTTCTGGTCGGCGTCAGTCTGGACCGGTTTCTCGATGAGCCATCTGTCGTCGGTTTTCTTGCAGACGATCTCCTCCTCGTTTGCACGTGCGAGACGAAATTCGCCGACCTTGTCTCTGTCAATCTGAAACACCTTCTTCGCCTCTTCCTCAGCCTCCTGCCGTCTTTTGCCTCCCTCTCGCACGTGTACGCGATAGTACAAGCCGAGCCCGCACAGAATCACGATCAGAACCAACGTCTTGATAATGTTCTGCTTGGGGTTCATCTATGCTTCCTCCTGGTCAGGTACACGAATCCGCCCGCCAGGATCACACTGCCGGGCACGAGGACAATGGGGAAGAGGAACAGGACTCTATAGCCTTTTTGTGAGAGCATCAGAGGGGAACTCTTTCTCTCTTTGGGCATAATGGAGATCAAGTCTTCCTCCTCGACGAGCCAGGCGATAGCGTTAAGCAAGAAATTGGTGCTTGCCGGCACCCCGTACCGGTTGCCGGCCATATCAGAATCCCCTATCGCGACGAGTCGCGCCTGCCGTGGCTGGTCGCCTTGCCCCTCTGAAGTACCGGTTGCCCCGGACGGTCCTGTGTCTATGGTCATTGCCACAGCCACCTGCACGGGCCCCATCACGTCGCTTCCGGGATTATACGTCGCCGGCACGCCACGTTTGAGCAGTGCGAGATTGGTCTCGCCCCAGCTCATGTCGCTTGTACGGGCAATCCATTCTCCTTGGACACCGCCTTCGAGATTCTCCTTCACTTGGACAGATCTCGCCAAAGGAAGGACACAACCGAGATTGAATTCGCTTGTTATCTCGTGCTTTGCGGAGTACTCGGTCACGAGCGGCGCGAAGAAGCTGCTGATGCCCAGGGCCTGCCCCACCGGGTTCTCATCCAGGACGTAGTCATTGCCGACGATCACTCCGTACTTATCAAGAAACGCCACGAATCCGGGCGCCGTCTCGGGATCGAGCATGATCAGCACGCGACCGCCTTCCAACACATACCGCTCTATTTGCTCTAGCTCAAAGGGGAAAAACTGCGCGTTGGGTCCGGCAACAACAAGAGCTGAGCACTCCGCCGGGATCCCGCCTCTTTCTCTGGCTATAACGATTTCCTTGACCTTGTACGCCGCTTTTTCGATGGCGTTCTTAAAGTTTACCGCGCCGTCGTCTCCCGTGCCGGAAATGCTCCTCTCGCCGTGACCCGAAGTGAAGTAGACAATTTTCTCGCCCTCGCGCGTCACCCTTATGACGGCGTTCGTCAGGCTTTGCTCCTCTGGACTGGCGAAGCTAAGCTCCTCCTTCTTGTCGCTGCACTGGACAACCGCCGTATTGTAACTCTTTATATCGAGCTCTTGGGCCCTCATGGGCGAGCGGTCAAGGTCAAGAAGCTCGTAGGTGAAGCTCGGTGAGTACCGGCTATAGTTCTCCAGAAGATCTTCCATCTCACTCTTGTCACTCTGCTCGCGGTAGAATCCGGTTACTTTCACGTCCTGTCCGAGCGATTGGAGAATCTTTATAGTCTGAGCGGAAAGGCTGTATACCTTCGCTTCGGTGAGATCGAACCGACGGTTGAGCGCTTTGGTATGCATGATTATGAGCTGGATGAAGACCAGGATAGCCAACACCACCAGGATAACGACGGCAAGGTTAATACCGTACACGGTCGAGCGTTTCCTCAGCGCCGCTATCACCAGGCCGAAGTTGAGCACGACAAATACCAATACCAGCGCCGCTCCCGCTACGAGTAAGGCAATCACAGCCGGGCCGAACCGCGCCTGCAAAGCGTACAAGATGCCGCCAACCACAAGTGCTGCCAGGCCAACAATGCCCGCCGCGCGAGACATCTCCTTCATGGGTTCAACCCCTCCACTTTTTCGACTCAAGCGCTCTCAACGTCAGAAAGAGGAAGAAGGCTCCAAACAATATGTAGTATGAAACGTTCTCGATCATTATGATGCCCTTTCCGAAATCGCTGTAGCGCCTGATAATGGATGCTTCCTCCAGGAAACGGCCAAGTCCGGGTCGGACGGTGCCCGACATGTAGTGCAATACCCATAACAGGAGCAAAGTGCCGAATGTTCCCACGGCCGCAACAACCTGATTCTCGGTGAGCGAGGAGATGAACGTGCCTGTCGCGAGGAATGCCGTCCCCATGAGAAACAGCCCCAGATATGCGCTGAAGATAAGACCAAATTCCAGCTCTCCGTACTTCTCAAGGATCGCCATGTTTACCATACTCATCACCAACATCAGCGCGAAGACGGTAACGCACGCGAAGTACTTCCCAAGCACGGTTTCCCAGTCGCGAATCGGATAGGTGAACAGCAGCTCCATCGTCCCCTGTCGCTTTTCCTCGCTGAACAGCCTCATTGATAATAGAGGTAGCACGAACAGTATCCATACCGTCATATTCCCAAAGAAATAGTCGCCGAGAATCGCCGTCAGATTCATCTCGGGCGCACCGTAAGGGTTGTACTGTGATGTCACCGAGTACTTGGCGAAAGCCTGTACTACCGACGTGAAGAAGTAGCCGGTGATGATCAGGAAAATAACTAACACAACGTAAGCGACCGGCGACGCGAAGTACGCTTTCAGCTCGCGCTTATATATGGAGAACAGATTACTCATCGCTCGGAAACCTCCTCGTCGCGAGTCAGGACTCTGATGTATATGTCTTCGAGGCTCATGCCGACGGATTTCATCTCCACGAGGCCCCATCCGCGCTCGTGTACCATTCTTGCGAGTTCTTTGCGCACATCCTTGTCTCGCCTCGATTCCACGAGGAAAGACCCGGGTCGGCCATCGCCCTCTTCTTGAACGGTGACACCCGTAACACCCGCAACCTCCTCAAGACCTTCCCGGACAGAGCTCGTCGGCCCTTCGACTTGAATCTGCACCCGTGCGGATTTCTCGAGCTGCGTGTTCAATGACTCCGGGGTCCCCTGCGCGACGATCCGTCCCCGGTTGATGATCACGACGCGCTCGCATACCATACTGGCTTCGGGCAAGGTGTGGGTGCTGAGAATGACGGTGCGTTCACCACCGAGACTTTTTATAAGCCGCCGTATCTCAATGATCTGCTTGGGGTCGAGCCCGATTGTGGGCTCATCGAGGATCAGCACTTCCGGATCGTGCAACAGCGCCTGCGCGATCCCGATCCGCTGACGGTAACCTTTGGAGAGATGTTTGATGATCCTGTGCTGGGCGTCCTGGAGACCGCACTGTTCGATCAACTTGCCAACCTGCGCTTTTCGCTCGCTTCCCTTCAAGCCCTTCACTTCAGCAACGAAGCTGAGGTAGCTGGACGCGACCATCTCCAAATAGAGGGGAACGGTCTCGGGCAGGTAGCCTATCCGCCTGCGAACCTCGAGCGAGTCGGCGAACACATCATATCCAGCGACCGTCGCCTGGCCGGATGTCGGCGGGAAAAAGCAGGTCAGGATCCGCATTGTCGTCGTTTTTCCGGCGGCGTTCGGTCCGAGAAATCCGAGAATCTCGCCCTTCTCAGCGCTGAAACTGACATTCTCGATGGCCGGGAATCTACCGTAGTACTTGGTGAGGTTTTCGGTCTTTATCATCGTTCAGCCCTTACAAGACCCCGAGTCCTGCGAGGTCCGCGAAGCGAGCCCGGCTCACTGTGCGTGTTACATCAGGAACAACGTTTCCACTCGTCGCATTATTGTACGCAGCTCGAATCTGCGTTCCGGGCCTGTCTCTCAGCGAAGCGTGAGTCTGACAGGGATCCTTGCGACGCTATAAACAAGGCGGTTTGCCCGGAGACCTCACTCACGTGCAGTTCTCCGGGCGAAACGCGCCCTTGTGTTGTCATATGCGTGTGCTGATGACACTACGCTGCTGGCGCCATCAGTACATGTCGCCGCCGTAACCGCCCGGTGCCGCCGGAGCAGCAGCAGGCTTATCTTTCTCCGGTATTTCGGTTACGAGCGCTTCTGTTGTCAACATGAGACCAGCCACGCTCGCAGCATTCTGCAAGGCGGTTCTGGCGACCTTAGCAGGATCGACCACTCCCGCCTTGATCATGTCCTGGTACTTATCGCTCTCGACGTTGTAGCCCACAGAGCCTTTTTCGGCCTTGACTTTCTCGACCACGACGGAACCTTCTTTACCGGCGTTGTAAGCGAGCTGTCGTACCGGCTCCTCGAGAGCTCTCTTGACGATCTGAGCTCCGATAAGCTCATCTTCCTCAAGGTCAGTCTTGTCAAGCGCCGTAGAACAACGGAGCAGAGCCACACCACCGCCCGGGACGATACCTTCCTCAACGGCGGCACGCGTAGCGTGCAAAGCATCCTCGACTCGCGCCTTCTTCTCTTTCATCTCGACCTCCGTGGCCGCGCCCACGTTGATCACGGCGACACCGCCGACGAGCTTCGCGAGTCGCTCCTGCAGTTTCTCGCGATCGTAGTCGGACGTGGTCTCCTCGATCTGCTTACGTATCTGGGCGACGCGACCGTTGATCGCGCTCGTGCTTCCGGCGCCCTCGATGATCGTCGTGTCATCCTTGCCGATGACGACGCGCTTTGCGCGACCGAGATCCTGAATCTTTATGTTCTCGATGTTTATCCCGAGGTCTTCGGTAATAGCCCTGCCGCCGGTTAGGACGGCGAGGTCCTCGAGCATCGCCTTGCGCCTGTCACCAAATCCGGGCGCCTTCACTGCCGCCGCCTGGAACGTGCCGCGAATCTTGTTCACTACCAGAGTAGCGAGCGCTTCACCTTCGACGTCCTCCGCAAGAACCAGCAGCGGCTTGCCCGCTTTGGCAACCTGCTCGAGGAGCGGCAGCAAGTCCTTCATATTCGAGATCTTCTTCTCATGGATGAGGATGTAACAATCCTCCAGAAGGGCTTCCATGTTCTCCGCGTTCGTGACAAAGTACGGAGACAAGTACCCCTTGTCGAACTGCATCCCCTCCACGATGTCGAGCGTGGTCTCGATCGTCTTGCCCTCTTCCACGGTGATCGTCCCGTCCTTGCCGACTTTGTCCATCGCCTCGGCTATCTTCTTGCCAATGGTGTCGTCGCCGTTAGCGGCGATCCCGGCGACCTGACGTATTTCCGTGGTGTCCTTGACCTTCTTGCTCATCTTCTCGAGTTTTTCGACGACGAGCTCAACGGCGCTGTCCACGCCACGTTTCAGCGCCATCGGGTTGCATCCTGCCGTGACGCTTCTGAGCCCTTCCTTGTATATCGCCTCCGCGAGCACGGTCGCGGTCGTCGTGCCGTCGCCAGCCACGTCGGACGTCTTGCTGGCTACCTGACGTACCATCTGGGCGCCCATGTTCTCATACGGGTCTTCCAGCTCTATCTCCTTGGCAACAGTGACACCGTCCTTCGTCACAGTCGGCGCGCCCCACTTCTTGTCGAGCACGACGTTTCTGCCTTTGGGGCCAAGCGTAACCTTGACCGCCCTGCTGAGCTGCTCCATCCCTCTGAGGATCTTCGTTCGAGCCTCCTCCTGAAAAACAAGCTGTTTGGCTGCCATCGTTCATCACTCCTTTCTTCTCGCCGGATGCGAGTCGTCGATCCGGTCACTCTATTACGGCAAGAACGTCATCCTCGCGCATAATAAGGTGCTCTTCATCATTAATCTTCACTTCAGTACCGGCGTACTTGCCCATGAGAATCCGGTTGCCCTTCTTGACCTCCATGGGCATACGCTTGCCGTCCTCGCCGAGTCTGCCCGGACCGACAGCGACGACCTTGCCCTCCTGGGGCTTCTCTTTTGCGGTGTCGGGAATGATGATCCCGCCTTTCACCGTGTCTTCCGCTTCGACCCTCTTGACGAGGATGCGATCAGCCAATGGTCGTACCTTCATTGTCATCCACTCCTTTCGCCTGTTCTGTTTCTCACAACTTCTTGTGCTCGGTTCCAATCGTTTCCTATCGTCGCTCCTGCCTCCTTTCACGCAGACTATTCAGCCTTTAACCGTGATCTGCTTCTCGCGACGTTACGCACCAGACGCACTAAATCCCACTCTATTACTGCAAACCTTGTGCCAACGGCCGCAATGTTGGCGGTACCCTTGTGTAATACCCTTTGAACAAACGGGTTCCATCGCCCAGGTCCAGGCTTTGCCTGTCTCATTGCACAATGCGGTTGTCGCCGTTTCGGCAAACGCTTCAGCGCGATGCACCGCGTAGCGCCTGTAGCCACTCTGTCGAACGCGGTAAAGCGGCGACGCTCGCAAAACCCGACTGATAAAGGGGTTTGGCTTCGGCGCGAAACACAGAAACGTCCGACGACGCGCTCATTGTACCACAGTTCTGCCACAATGACAAGTGGTTTAGTCCGATTGCCAAACTGGCAGCAGCCTGTCGGAAAGCCTGCTGACGAGGGAAGGCATCCTTATCCGGAGAACGAGCCTGAGTCGCAACGTCTATTAGCTCGCGTCTTGAGATGCGCCTGCTATGCAACAGCCGGGCTGATTCTACACCAGCTAGTCCGGTGCGAAAGCAGATGACATTTCCGCGTTGATCAGGCGGACCCAAAGGAAGGAGAGCTCCGGCTCAATCCGTTCGTGTCGCTCTCAAGGGCGCGCGGTTGGCTTCTCGGTCTTCAGCTCCTCGATCCTGACTTGAGCATTGGTCTTCTTCATCTCAGCGCTCTGGATTGACTTCTGGGCCTCATTATACTGCTCGGCATACTTCTCAGTAATGACCGACACCGTCCCAGGAACGCGGTCGTAAAATCTTATAGCTTGCTCATAGTTACCGTCAAGCTCGGCCTGGGAAGCTTTGTTCATAACGTCCCGGACTTCCAGCAGCGCGCTGGCAAACATGTTACGGATTGCGATCGCACAGTCTTCGCCGCCGGTAGTCGCGGCCTCACGCGTATCTTCGAATTCGGTGGATACCAGGCTGTACACGGCGATGCCTTTTTCGTACAGGTCTAACGCCTTAGCGAGATCCTGGCCAGTCTGGGCTCTCTGCGCCTCTGCAAACAGGCGGTCGGCTCCGGTAAGCAACTCTCGGTCCCTCTCGAGCCTTGCGTCCATCGCCTGGATTTCCGCCTTGGCATTCTCTTGCCCGCTGACGGCCATCGGGTTTCCAGGAGACACTTCGAGCGCCAATTCAAAGAGCTGTCGAGCCTGCTGGAGCCCCTCTCGCGTCCTTTGAGAGATGAGTATGGCACCCTGCTGCGTGTAGTATCTGACGATCTTATCCTCAACTTCGGGCCAACTTCCTTTCATACGGAGTCCGCGCCTGTACTCTCTCATGGCACGCTCGTATTGGCCGGCGCGGTAGTACGCATCGCCAAGCTCCTCGTATGGCGAGGCAAGACCCGGATTCACCTCGGTGAATATGGCGTAAGACTCTTCCGCTTCTTCGTTATGGGATTTATTGAGGAAATACTCTACCTGCCCCACGTAATAAAGCGCGACATCCCTGGGCGAGGGCGGTGTCTCGCCGGAGTATTTCCGTTCGCTTAACACCGTGTACACAACGTCAGCGACGGTATTGACCGCGTCTTCGAAATGTTTGGCCACGGCGCGTTTGGCATAATCACCGTATCCATCGCCATCCGTGTATTCCACTTTGATGAAGTACTTGTCATCCTTGATGAATCTCAGTCGCTCTTCGAAATACCGCGCGGGATAGTAGATGGATTCTCGATCCTCGGGGCGGTACTCGAGCTTCAACTTGCCAATGTGTTCCTCAATATCGGCGTCGAGTCGCGCTTTAAGTTTTTTCTCCTCTTCATTCTGAGGGACTCCGTATGGTTGCACGACGTTGGAAGACATCTTAGCGAGAACACCGAACCGGTACACGAGGTAGTCGGTCATGCCGCGCTCGTTCACCTCCCTGAGCAAAGATATCTCGCGCACGATTGGCTCGAACGGTTCGATCTGACCTCCTTGCAACGCGTACTTGGCCATATCCCGGTCCGAGATCATGGCTCCGGCAACCAAGTCCTCTTCCCTGCCCCTGAATACATCCTGGAAGTCGCGTCTGAGAACCTGAAGAGCGCAGAGACATATCGCTCGGCTTGCCCTCGGGCCCCACGCCATGGCGGCCGGCATTATCGCACTGCCCGCCAACACCAACAGCAAACACACTGAAATGAACCGTCTCGCTCGCATTTTCAATTTAGCCCCCTAATCTACCTTACAGCACGCAATCTTTGTCTCACTATGCTATGTATTGCGTCCATCTATCATCCTACTAAATGTGCGCGGAAATGTCAACAACTAATTGACGCCCTGCAGCAGCGGACTAAGTGTCCGTGGAATGGGCGCCGAGAAGCGCTGCTGCCGGCCCGCGTGAGAGAGTCGCAGGCAGCCGGCCGGCAGACATCGGTTGGAGCGCTTGTGAGGATGGCGCTTCCTGACACTCTGTCGTACGTGCTGAATCGTTTGTTGAGTCGGGAATCGCAATTCCATCTTGGAATCATGTGGCGCGGTCCCCGTACAATTTCCTGAATACGGCGCTCAAGGCGGCGCATGCTATTCCCAGACAAAACGGGACTAACGTCCAGACCAATCTCTCCATCGCTGCCATTGCTGCTGAGACTTCCGGCGGGAGGCCGAGATGCGTGTAGAGGAGGATTGTAGTTGCATCTCTAGTGCCAAGTCCCAGAGGGATCATCGAGGCAAACCCAACAAGGATAGCTGACGATTGCACGAATATCACTTCCATAAACGGCAGATCGTTGCCGAAATCCTTGAGGAGCAGATACGAGACGCACGCGAGCACAACGCGCTTTGTGAGAACTAAACCTACCAGCGCCGCAAACGTTGCGACAGTGGTCTTTCGCATACCGTCGCGGAGATCGGCCAGAAAACCGGTGAGCCGCCTTCCAAGGCCCGGGAGCCGCCTCTCTTTTCTGCCCGTCAAATGGAACAGCACGCTGAAGGCCACTATCGAAACGGCGAGGACCGCGAGCCAGATCACGCTTCCAAACGTTGAGTCCGGAAGGAAGTAGCGGAGCCCGGGCAATGCAATTGCGATCGCGAGCCCCAACTCGACTGAGTAAAGAACCGACGTCGCTGACGCGCGGGCCGCAACCCCGGTTCTCGTCACGCCCGCAATCTGCCGCCAGTAGCCACGGAACAGATCGATCGCGAGGCGACCCGGGCTCACGCGGTACCCCAGATCGCGCATCAGCAAGGCATGCGCTTGTACCGCCGCGATCTGGTAAACGAGAAAGAGCGGTACAACATATACGAGACTTCTCGCGCTCAGCCCGCGCACGAAAGAGAAGTCCATCTTCCGGAAGGCCAGAGACCCCGCAACCGCAAGTGCGATAACCGTTGCCAGGGTCACAACAACCCTCGTATTGTGCCGTCTCAGGCTTACGTGCATCGGTCTCCATCGGTCTTATTGAGACGCGCGCGTGTCATACTGACCGCCAGGTCCGCCACGCGCTGCGCCGCTCTCCCATCGAGGGGATGCAGACAGTCGGCGAGGAGTATCCGTCTCGCCTCCTGAAGCTTTGCCCGCAACTCGTCGTCCGCCGACACGGCCTCGATTGCCTTGACGAGTTCTTCCGAGTCTCTTACACTCACGGCCGCGCCGCTTCCCGCGTATGGTGCCCCGTGGCGGCCTTCCGCTACATTCACGGTGATGACTGGTTTTCCGAAGAGCACCGCCTCCAATACAACTCTGGGGTGAGCCGTTATGACCAGCTCGCACGCCCGCAGCAGGTCGAACAGAGGTACGTCTTTGACGATGAGAACGTTGTGAATAACGCCTTTCTCCGATGCTATCTGACGATGCAGAGACGGTTCCTCCGCTTGGTGGAGTTTGACAACCAGCCTATTGCGAGAAGAATTGCGTATTGCCTCAAAGGTTATCTCGAGGACCCGCCTATTGTGGCCATCTCTTGACTCGCGGTACGGGTGGGTCACCAACAGCGCGATCCGTTCAGTCGGTTCGATGCCAAGTTGGCGGCACACTCTTACTTTCGCGCCGTCGTCTCTCATGTTGTGCAGGAAGTCGTACGACGGCTGGCCTGTTACGATGACGCTGTCCTGCGGGTATCCTCCTTTCTCGACGAGCACGCGCTTGTAGAGCTCGCCGTACACTGCTGTCGCGTCCGGGATTGGACACAGAGTCGTACCGACAAACCGTCCATTGGCAGGCACCATGCCGGCGGAGTGCGTATACCGCGCGTCCTCTTGCGATACGAGACCGTGCTGTAAGCCGACAGTGGCGATTCCGTGAGCTTGCGCAGCCGCCAGAAAACAGCGTCCGTACATCCCCTGCTCATCGACGACCAACAACAGGTCGGGTTTCTGGCGGCGGATAAACGAGTCCATCGCGTCCGTATAGTATACGCCCAGCGGTAACAAGAAATGGAAGAAAGACTCCATCTTCGGTCGCATGGCGTCCCACAACCGCACGCCGTCGAACGAAGCCGCCTCATGCAGCGCGTGCGAATCTTCGAGTGCGTCCCACTTTGTCCTTAACAGATGGGCGTGCATCCAGACCTCTTTGAGCACCTGTTTTCCGACGTAGAGTTCCAGCGGCCTATAATCTATCTGTGCGAACCGCCCGGTCTTCTCCGCAACGGCACGTAACCCGAGCCCCCCTAAACTCAGAAAGTCGAGCAGTAGTACCCGGCTGGGCAACTCACCGTCCAGCTCGTTCAACACACCGGCGAGTACGGTATCGCTCTTCCCGGCGACCGAAGCGCGCAGTTCACGAATCGACTGCCAGTTCACGTGATCGGATATCACGGCAATCGTGCCGTGCGATACCCGATCCTGACCGACGAGCCTGAACCACTTGCTCGCACTATAGACGATGCGTCTGGCCCTCGAACCGGTCCATAGACAGAAACGCACGACGGATGGAGGGGTTAGTGTAAGTGGCACTCTTATCCTTCTCGCCATAGGTTTCATTCGCGCGACATCGATTTGTTCCTGTCGTGCAACGGCAGCGACAACCTCGGGGTGCAACGTCGCCGTTTCGGAAGCGAACGTCCTGGGAGAAGCCTTGCCCAAAACGTAAACCTTGTCCGGTCTCTCCGTTCTCAGAATCCTGCGGGCAAGCCGTACCGATTCGATCAAGTTCGCTACGTGCTCGCGCAGAGCCGGCTCCAGTATCCACCAGGAGGAGAACCATTTATACAGTAGATGCAGTCGCAAGTTGACCCCGAAAGCTATTTCCGCGCTGCCTATTGAGGTTACGACGTCTGCTGCTTCCTCGAGGGAGGACTTCTGATGGGTTTCCGGAGGGGACCGGTATTGTGCTGCTGATCTCAGACTCAGGTCGAAGGTGTCTGTCAACCCTCGCGGCGGTATGTCCTCGATTTCCCTTACGACTATCCAGCTTGCGTCGTTCTCGGACGCCAGCGCCCGGTCAATCCTATCCCACCCTACCCTTCCGCAGACAGTCATGACATTCTTCATGCTCGGGCACCTCGGTGCGTTTTGGAGCGAATCGGTCTGTTAGTCTGTACTAGAACGCGGTTCATTCGGATCCAAGCGCGAGAACGTAGTTGACGCTGCGGTCGGGCAAGCCTTGACGCAGACGCCGCAAATATGCTGTCCAATTCCTCTCACTGAGACGAATTCCTTGAGTTTGTCGAGACATTTCTGCTTGTCATACCCTTTTTCGCTGATTGCCCCCGCCGGGCACATCTCAATGCAGTTGCGGCATTCACCGCAGCCGCCTTTGCCGGGCGCGTCCGGCGGCAGAGGCACGTCCGTGAGCACCGTCGCATAACGGACCCGCGCGCCATGAACTGTGTTCACGAGCAATCCCGACTTGCCTATCCACCCGTGACCCGCCTCCCTGCCGACCGATTTATGCGACAGGTGACCTAGCTGTGTTTCCCAATCTATGATCTGGGATGCTGGAACAGGCACGGCGTTACCTCCAGCGCGATGGATGTGCGCCGCCAGCCGTGCGGCCGTCTGATCCAGCAACCAGTTCGCCGTCTTGTACGCCCTTGCGTACAGGAGTGTCGGACGGTCCTCGATATCCTCCACAACGGCGTCCGGCAGGCGATAGCCAACGGAGATTGCCCTGTCAAACTGCGACGCAATTCCCGCGATGGTCTCGTGGAACGACGCTCGAATCTCTTCAAGGGACGCCACACCGAACAAGGTCATACCTTCTGATACGGCGACCGCCTTGAGTTCGTCATATAGCGGTCTGCAATTCAGTTTCTCCATGGTAGGAATCTCACCCTGTGGTTTCCACCTTTGCCCGGTTGGAGGCGTCTCACACGCAGTATGGCAAGCACAAGCTGATTTGTCAATGCAGATTACCTGTTGTGTATCGGACGCCGCGGCGTGGGTCACGTGCTCGTTCGCACGGGACCGCGGTTGGGGAGGTAGCTCATGTGCTTTGCTCTTGCGGCGCCGTGCTCCGTTTGGACAGGTCGCTGTATGGATTAACTCTCGTCGCGCGTGGAGTCAGGCATCGGCCGCCGGCATGCCCGTGCACGGAAGAAAGCGTTATCGTTGCCAAGTACAAGGTAGCGCGTTAGGCAACCCGCAAGGTAGAGCCAGCAACCGAATTTCAGAGCATAACCCAGATACAGTATGCGAGCGCCTGAAGGCAGAGGATCCCTGAGGTAGTCCATAGGAAACGCCAAGAACGCGACGAACGATATGAGTCCGAAACCTATTCCCTCGTACAGCGCGTTGACAGCATTCAGCCCGCTTGATACGCCCTTGTTGCGAACGAATCGTCCCACGACATAGGATAAGGCTATCGACAAGAACCACGGGTTGTTCACCCAGGCCTCAGACCGGCTGACGCGAGCGAAATGGCGAATCAACTCGTAGGCTTCGCGAGAGCACAATCCGACAGCGAGCACCATGTACCAGAGAATGGCGTTTGCAATACGCCACCCAAATCCGTCGACGTGTTTTTCCGCCATTTGAACCACCGCCCGTTAAGCAGGAGACGAGATCCAGTAGGGACTGCGGGACCCACCCCCAACCACGATCCACCGCTACCGCGGGATACCTGCAACCTCTGAACTCGACACGCGCAGGCTGCACGAACGCCTCATAGCGTATCCGCAAGGCGTTCAGCAGGCAGTATTATAAGGAGGCTTGATCGGCTTGTCAACTTAAGTGTTGAGCGCATCGAGCGGCCGCGCGTTATGGACGGAACGAAACTCGCGCAGCGTGTGGGAGACCGCGTCGACAGCCCGGGCGGTACGCCTTGTTGTGGGACGGCCACCCGGTTTGAGATGTCAGCGGGATCGGTCGTTCCAGGATGGGAGAAGAAAGGTTCTATCCGCGGTTCGCGCAACCACAGCCTGCGTCACCTGTCAGCCCTCTTCGACGCAGACGATTTCCCTGCCCTGCTCGCTGTATACGAATGTGACGTTGCGTTTAGTGGTTCCAAGCGAGTACTCTGCCTCGCCAATCCTGATGACGACTCCCGAGTGCACTGTCCCGAGTATCCTCACCTTCGCGCTGAGGTCAGACTGCATTTCGGCGACGATCCCATCCCGTTGTTCCAGGATCTTATCTCGTCCGGACACAATTTCAGCGCGCTCCTTAAGCAATTTCGCGACCCAGGTTCTCTTGCTGCCGTGTAATTCCGCTTTCCTTGATTCATGGGCGGCGGGGCCCAGCTGGGTGTCAAGCCGGCGCAAGTTCTCCTCACACTCGTCAATCTGCTTCTCGAGCCCCTCGATCTGGCTTAGTTTTGCGGTGTCGACTCCGACGATCAGCTCCGTTCGCGTACCGACCTCCGAGCCGACCTCGTTGGCGAGAATGCCGCGAGTCGCAAATACCTTGCCTCCGACTATAGTCCCCTTTCTTTCCGTGAGCTTTACGGCCCCCGCCGCGCGCACATGGCTGTGCCGTAGACTTTGTCCGAGGACAATGTCCCCCATCGCGTTGACGGTTGCGTTCTCTATGAAGACAGCGCGTATCTCACCGCCGGCGTTAATCTCGGTGCCGGCACTCCCGTGTATACCGTGCCCGACCATCAGGTTGCCCCCGGCGTTCACGTTAGCTGAATCGAGTCCGCCGTTGATCAACACGTCCTGCTCAGACTCAACGCTGAAGTCGGGCAGAACGGATCCCTCAATCTTCAAGCTACCTTTGCAGCGCACGTTACCGGTGGAGTAGGCGACATCTCCGCCAACGACAAACTCTGACACTACGCGCACACCGCCTTTCATATCCGGTACTGCCATCCCCTCCCGCTTCGCGATGAGCCTCAGTCCGTCCTCAGACAGCTCCACGTTTTCAAGCGCCTTGAGCTGGAAGTCTTTACCGGGACGCGGAATGAGTTGATCGCCGGTGACTGTTGTTCCAGGCGTTCCGAGAGTCGCGGGCGTCTTGATGGCCAGATCCTGACCTTCTGCCACGTTTTGTATGAGACTCCGTTCTCTATAATCCATGCTTCCGTCCGGCAGCAGCAGGCCTGGTTTTATATCCAGGTTGAACGTATACTCGAGCTTCGCATCATCTCCAGGCTTCGGCAGAGTACCTTTCGCCACGACAACACCCTTCTTGCCTTTGCCCGTGTCACAGACTTCCTTGACCGTCTTCTTGATGGATTGCTCTTCTATACCGTGGACAACACCCGAAGCTCGCAGCAGCTTATGATAATCCTGAGCATCGAGATTGCCAATGACTCTCTGCGGGACGATCACGTCCACGTATGCGGTCATCTTGTTCTTGGACACTGTGACGGGCGACTGGACGGAGATGCTTTTCCAGTCAAATTTGGCGAATCCTGCAACGTTAGCGACGACATCGTTGCCGTCCGCGCCGAGCTCGACGCCCGCGCCGAGCTTGACCTGGGCCTTGTTCCCCAGTTTGCCCGCAATCTTCTTCCCGCACACGGTCGCACCGGGCTCGCCAGGAGATGGGGGTATTATCTTGGCGACTTTCTCACCCGGGAACACGAGCCACGTGAGATTGCCTTCTCCAAGGTCAACCTCTTCGGGAGGTAACAGGACGAGTTTGCCGTCCCGGCCGGGTCCAGGAGGCCTGCTGCGGGCCGCCAGGATCGGGTCGCCAGAGTAACCTTCGCCCTGCGCGAGGATCTTTGCCAGGAACTGCAGTGCATCCTCGCAGAATCCGACCACGACTCCTTTCTCGTTTAGAGCCGCCTTCAGATCCGGGACAGTCGCCTCTCGGCCGCCACCAAAATCCTTCGGTATGGCAAGCACGAAGGCTTTGTTCTCGTCTTCGCTTACTTGAAGTTGCATAGGCGGAGTTTGTCTTTACCTGAACGGACGCCAAAAATGCACCACACAATTGCCACCTTGCGCACTTCTCCCACTAAGAATTATAACATTCCCGTTACCCTTATATCAAGCCGCTGTGTCGCTTTTGAGCGATGCGGGCACTCTCGTACGCGGCTGCGACGGATGCTCAAGGCCGTTTTGGCCGCCAATTTGTGCCGCCGCGGCCACGCTGCCGGCCCCGGTCTGCAGATTCCCTGCCCTCCGAGACGCTGATTTGACTCACCGGACGGAAGTGTTGTAACCTGTGGCACGTTAACGCAATGGACGACGGGGTTCCAGGTCGGCAAGGGCAAAGGAGAACTCTATGAAGATCACATTCTGGGGTGCAGCGAGGACGGTGACCGGGTCGATGCACATCCTGCACGTGAACGACAAGAGGGTGTTGCTGGAATGCGGTATGTACCAGGGCAAACGCAAGGTTGCCAACGAGATCAACCGCAACCTGCCGTTCGAGCCGGGCAAGATGGACGCGATGATACTCTCACACGCGCATATCGATCACAGCGGCATCATTCCGCGTCTGGTGGCTGACGGCTACGAGGGAAACATCTATGCAACCATGGCCACGTGCGATCTGTGCAGCATCATGCTTCGGGACAGCGCGCATATCCAGGAGCGAGATGCCGAGTTTCTCAACAAACGCAAGAAGAAGCGGGGCGAACCGCTTGTCGAACCGATCTATACGATGGAGGAGGCGAAGCGGTCGCTGGGTAATTTCGTCGGATTGAAGTACGGCAGACCTTTCTTCGTGACAAACGGTGTGAAAGCGACTTTCTACGATGCGGGACATATTCTGGGATCGGCGGTTGTACTCATAGAGGCGACGGAGGGCGACCGGACGCTGCGTATACTGTTTACGGGCGACCTTGGTCGTGAGAACATGCCCATTCTCGAGGATCCCACGGTTGTGAAGAATGCCGATGTCTACATAACCGAGGCGACTTACGGCAACCGGCTGCATGATGATATCGTCGACATGGAGGGCAAACTGCACGAGGTGGTTTCGCAGACCATCAGCCGTGGCGGAAAGATCATCATCCCGGCGTTCAGTGTTGGAAGAACACAGAATATCGTCTACTCACTGCACGGGCTCTTCGACAAGGGCGAGCTTCCGGCGATACCGATTTTCGTTGATAGCCCTCTTTCCACGAACGCGACGGAGATATTCCGAATGCACCCCGAATGTTACGATGAGGAGGCGATTGAGATGCTCCGGGGCCACAAGGACCCGTTCGGTTTCGGCAGACTCCAGTATATAGCTAACGTGGAGGAGTCGAAATGCCTGAACAATATAGAGACGCCGTGCATCATTATCTCGGCGTCGGGCATGTGCGAGGCAGGCAGAATATTGCACCATCTGAAGAACAACATCGGCGATCCCAAGAATACCATGCTGATAGTGGGATACCAGGCTGAGAACACGTTGGGAAGACGTCTTGTGGAAAAACACAAACGCGTTAGGATACTGGGCGAAGAGCACGACGTGCGCGCTGAGATCAGGGTGATGAACGGGTACAGCGCTCATGCCGACAAGAACGGCCTGCTCACGTATGCGCAGAGTGTTGACGGGGCCAGGTTGCGAGTTTTCGTCGTGCATGGAGACGAGGACCAGTGTCTCGCGTGCGCCGACAACCTGCGGGGCGGCGGATTCGAGGACGTTACTGTTCCCAATAGAGGCGAGACGTTTGATCTGTGAGCTTAAGTTTCATCGAGGTCGCGCGCTCACTGGGCATAACCTAATCCCCGCAGGCGCTCCAGCTGTTCTTCCGTGAACTTGGGCAGCCGCGCGTCCGTCTGTGATTTTCCCGAATTGACGTGGTCGTTCCAATCTCGCAGGATTGCCTCCATTTCCGTCAGAAACTCCCGGTTCTCCATCGCGACATTGCCGGATTCTGCCGGGTCTTTTCTCAAATCATAGAGTGCTCTTGAATCCGTCTCTGCGTCGTAGATCAGCTTCCATCCGTTCAATATCAGCGACCGCAGATCGGAGAAACTCTTCGTGTCGCTGACTATTACACTGTCTCTCGGCTGGCGCTCATCGTCCATACGGAGAGTCTCCCCTTCGTGTTGGTAGCTGGCAGGAATGGTCAAGTCCGCGCTATCGACAATGGTGGGCATCAAGTCCATGAGACTCACATATTCTTCCATGATTTCCTGTCTGCGTTCCCCCGCCGGCTTTATGATTAGGGGAACGTGAATCTGTTCTTGATAGAGTTTCCTGGCGTGCCCGATCCAATAATCTCCCCTCTCCAGGAACTCTTCTCCGTGATCGGCAGTAACGACGATCAGCGTGTCATCATATAGCCCCAAATCCTTCAGCTTGTTGAAGAGGACTCCTATGTAGCCGTCTGTAAATGCAATTTCGGAATCGTATAACGCCTTCACAAACTCAATATCATCGGCCGCCATGTCCGGCGCCTTTTTCCTTAATTCTTCCACGTTCTGGCCGCTGTACAACGCACCGTCATAGTCCGGGTAATAGTCGTAGTCTTCATGTAGGATGTATGAATGGTGCGGGTCGAAGTAATGCAGGAACAGGAAGAACTTGTCGTTCCCGCGCCTCTCTATATAGGAGATAGCCTTTTCTGTGATGGATGGGGAAGAGATGTGGTCTTCTCCTCTTGCATTTTCCTCATCGTAGGAGTTGAATCCTTGATCGAACCCCAAGGTGGAGGAGACAAGGATATGAGAGACTATGCCTTGAGTGTCATAGTTGCCGCCCTTGAGTATCTCTGCCAAGGTCAGAAACTCATTGCCCAACACTATCGGCTCCGCTTCAATGCCGACCGCGGCCGGATACTGCGACGTGAATGTCGTCACTACAGATGGGGTGGTCCATGGAGCGGACGAAATGGCGTTTCTGAAGAGTACCGACTGTTCTGACAGCTCATCAATGACGGGTGTGGTGTTTCTGTTGTATCCATAACAACTGAGATGGTCAGCCCTCAAAGTGTCTACCACTATCAGGATCACGTTGGGCCCGGTTGGGCGGTGCATCTTTCCTTCGACCATTATCGAGAGGTTTAGAACGAGTACGGAAACCGCCAGAATGGACGCTGTTCCCCTCAAAATCCGGATCAGATTCCCCCAGTTTGCCTTCAGCAATGCCCGCCACATCAGGATCGTCAGAAGCAGGATACCCGCGTCGCCCAACAAACTTAGGGGGTGAAGTCTGGAAGGCAGCCAGTAATGATTGATCGCCCATCCGCCGCAGAAAAAGAAGATGGAGCAGACGAGACAGACCAAATGAAATTTCAGCAGATATTCCTGGCCGTCAATCCCAGCCGCAGCTGAGCGAAACGATTTCAGTACACGTCTCGCTACAACCGTTGCAACGAGCGCGAGAAGTGACAGAACAACCGAGATAACAACGAACCACAACACCCATCTGTTCAATGATTCCTGAAAGCTGAGAAAGACCGACCTGAGCATGTCATACTGGACATAGCGGTTGGATCGGACGAAGTCAAAGGAAACGATACCGCCCACCACAAAACCGAAGATTATCCCAACGGACAGGGTTGCACTAAGTCTTTTCAGCTTCATTGCGCTATCCACTCAGTTGCCACTGACGCTCCGTTTCGGCATGTCCAACGCATGCAACATTCTCAGCCCGATTCATGCGGGCGATCCCCTTACAGAGCGTGTGAAATAACGACTATAGAGCGAAGATCCCATGATATCGCGGCATTCCATGCGCGTCGTGCCGTCTCAGTTAGCCAAAACCAACCAGAGTATATCAGATCGGCAGGTTTCATGCAAAACGCTGCCGGGAAGTCCAGCCCTCTTGCGGAAACCGGCGGGGACCGGGCGGAACGGAAACTCCCGAGCCATTTTCTTCTTGCGATTAGAGGCGTTTCGGGCGTAGAATGGTGGGGGAAGGATAGGCGCGGGCACGAAAGGAGGGGGTAGAATGGTAACGAGCAAAGCCTGTCCGTTCTTCAGCATAGTAAGGGCACTACTCCTGTGCAGCGAAAAGGAAGTCCAGAAACAGGAGGGAGATATCGCCGACTTCACGGAGGAAGGAGCGGACTTTGCCGAGGCGGCTACAGGCCACTGTCTTGGAGAACACTGCGCTTGGTTTCAGCGGCTGACGGGAAAGTGCGCGGTCCTGAGCCTCGGTGGGTGACCGCGTAGCCGGAAGCGCTGCGGGCGGGGCTGCCAACGGGCGCGGGTGACACTGAAATCTGTCTTAGTCAGCCTGCCTGTCCGCCTTGAACCGCCGCTATAAAGATTGCGGTCTAGTCTAAGTCTTTTCGTGCTGTCCAGTTTCGCGTGCGTGCTGCGCCCTGCTGCATGGGCACGCGTTTTGAGCACCCTCGCACGTGACCCTATCGACTTCTTAATCTCAAGTGTGCTATAAGAGATACCGGATTCTTGGGGGTTATTAGGCCTTTCTGACAAGAACGGCGTTAATTCGGAAGAGAGCGGAGCGTGTACTGGCACTACTTTCTGATAGGAACATTCGTTCTCGCGCTCGTGCACATTGTCCCCGGTTTGCGAAATCTATTCTATGTGCACGTGCTGTTCGAGAAGCGTAGTCGGCCGGCGCGGTCGGCGCGTCCTGCGCGCGCGGGTGTGTTCGTGCCCTGTAAGGGCGCGTTCCCGGAGCTTGCGGACAACCTGGAAGCCGTGGCGTGCCAGGAGTACGAGAATTTCACCGTCACATACATATCTGAAAGCTACGAGGATCCCGCCATCCGGGCAATCGAGCGTGTGGTGCGTCGTCACCCTCATTGTCGCCATGTGGTCGCCGGTCCGGCGGTGTCGTGCGGGCAGAAGAACCATAACCTTCTGAAAGGACTTGCGCAGGACTCCGGAAGCGAGCTGTTTGTGTTCTGCGACGCGGACATTCGCCCACCTCGAGAATGGCTGTCCATGCTGGTGAGCTCTCTGACTGCGGACGACGTTTCGGTCGCCAGTGGTTTTCGCTGGCTCACCCCGGCTCGTCGGACTCTTGCGGGCACGCTGCACTCGATGGTGGTAGCGTATCAGGGGGCGTTTATGTCCTGCACTTCGACGAGGGCCGTGTGGGGAGGCGCTACGGCGATTCGATCGAGCACATTTGAGAAATTGGGGGTAGCGGACGAATGGAGCCGGACGGTCGTGGACGATATGACTCTGTTGCACCTGTTGCGTCGGAAGAGGATGAGTGTGGTTTACGATCCTCGGTGTCTGGTGGTGTCGAACAACGCAGTGTCATCCGTGCGCGAGGTGGTCGAGTGGCTCACGCGACAGATTCTGTTTCTCAAGTTCTGCGTCCGCCCCTTCTGGTTTGCCGCACTGGCCGCACACATTCCGACCGCTCTTCTAATGTTAGCGGCCGGACCCCTGATCGTCGCGGGTTTGTTCTGTGAACCTCTTAGACCTCTTGGGTTCATATGTCTGGGCTTCTCGCTTGTTGTAATGGGTGCACACACGTCGTTGAAACTGACCTGCCGTGACGGACAGAGCGTTCTTCGGTGGTTTGTCCTGACCCCGGTGTTGCAGTTGATGGGTGCGTTCAGTCTGGTGAAAACCGCGTTCATGAGCAGCATCAGGTGGGGTGATGCGACATACAGGTTGGATGGCGACGGGCGCGTGGTGGCAGTACAGAAAACAGAGCGTGACAGGCGGACAACGCCTGCCCCGGAAGAGGATAGCCGTGTACAGTAGAATTCCGTTGAGTTTCATGTGGAAGATGACGTCAACACCGGACGTTCTGTACCGGGCGATCCGGGACCTTGCGAGACGCAAGTTCTTCACGCGTTTCGATCGCGATTTCGATGGCTCGAAAGCTAAGCTGCGCCAGATCAGCATGAAGATCACCAACGCCTGCAACCTACGATGCAAGATGTGCGGACAGTGGGGTGAAAGCGGGTACAACTTCGGGAAACCTACCGAGGTAATTCGGGAAACGGTTCCGCTGGACGTGTACCGCAGGATGGTGGACGATGTTGCCCGGATCAAGCCGTTCATCTACATCTGGGGAGGGGAACCTTTTCTGTACAAGGACCTGATGCCGTTGGTAGGTTACATGAAAGAGAAGGATTTCAACGTTGCGGTTGTCACGAACGCGACGAGGTTGGAGGAGCACGCGGAGGAGATCGTCGATACGGGATGGGATGCGCTGATGCTGTCGGTGGACGGTCCGCCGGCGATCCACGACGAAATTCGCGGAATGCCCGGGTGCTTCGAAGCGCTGGCCGGGAGTATTGAAAGGCTGAAGACGGTCAGGGCGGACCGGAAGAAGAGAAAACCCTACATTATGATCCTGTCCACGGTTTCAAGGGACAACGCCCACGTGCTCGATAAGATCTTCGATGTGGCTGAGGAGCTTGGGGCGGATTGTGTCATCGTGTACTACTCCTGGTTCACGACGGAGGAGATCGGTCAGAGACATTGCGAGATTATGCAACGCGTGCTGGGATGCGAGCCTAAAGCATGGAAGGGTTATCTTATTCCCGTCGGCGGAATAGATGTCGCCGCCGTGCAGGAGAGCGTTAGAAGGATCCGAGGGAAGCGGTACAGCTTTCCATACCTGTTCCTGCCGGAACTGAAGATCGAGGAGATACCCCGCTACTACGTGGAACCTCAGAATTTTTTCGGTTACGACAAGTGCGTGGCGCCCTGGCTTGTTGCCGAGGTGATGCCCAACGGCGACGTGGCAACGTGCCGCGACTATCCGGACTATGTGGCCGGCAACATCAAGGAGGAGAGCATCCTCGAGATCTTCCACGGCGAGCCGTACTGGCGGTTCCGCAACGCGCTCAGGGAGCACGGCATGTTCCCGATCTGCGCGCGGTGCTGCGGGTTGATGGGGTTCTGATACTGCGCTGCTCCTCGGGGGCTGGCGGTCGGTGAACCTTGGCCGAACGGGGTTGACATTCACGTGCCGGAGCTAGTACATTGTCTGGCGGCGGACATTTCGGGGAATCTCCAGCACGGCTGCCAGTCTTGTACAAGAACCGAAGGGAGTAGGATGTGAGCGAAGAGAGATTGGCTCAGCTAAGAACGTTCACCTTGCCGGACAATCTCCATGGGCGTCTCACCCTGCTCAGGTATAGGCAGGAGGACACCAGTGACCTCCCGCTCCTGGAGGAGTTCCGGATATACACTTCAGAGCTAGACGGCGCCTACAGCTTCGTTGCCGTTGACGAGAAACCGCGACCACATCCTTTGCTGGTTACCGGCACGTATTTCCATCGTCGCGCCGATGCGACCGAAAAGGTTAATGCGGGGCTCGAACGAGAGGCATTCTCTGAGGTAACCAAGAGTCTGGTACAGATTGCCTGGCGCAGACTGTATCCTTCCCGCTGGCAGCAGTTGCTGAACAGGCACCGGCTTGCGATCAAGACGGCAGTTAGCGTGGCGATCACATCGGCGGCATTCGTGATCATAGACGCGGTCAGCCCGCGCATGAACGCCTTCGGTTTCGTCAATGCGTTGTGCGAGAGGCTGGGCGATTTCGGCGCGAAGAACGCTGGAATGATCACGGGGTGCATAAGACTCTTGTTCGTGCTCGCCGTAACGAGCGTTGGCTACTGGATCGCCGGCATTATAGCTGCGCGGCGTCACCCGATAATCTCGGTTGACATATCTGACAGGACCCTTAAGTACTGCTATGGACCCGAAGCGTGCCGCGTGATTGAGGATGTCGAGAAAGGGATCAAGCAGACCTGTATACCGGGGACCGTCCGCACCGCGGGTGCCGTCCGCACAACGGCAGCCGCTCCGGCGCCACCTGTGCCGGACGCCTGGCGCGGTTACGACAACTTCGTCAGCTACGATGAGTTCCAGAAACGCGTCCGGGTTGAAGCTAAGCGGGCGGGCCGGTTTACAGAGCCCGTGTCGTGCCTCATTGTCAGCCTGGAACCCGCACCCGACGACACTAGAGTTCCTTTGAAGGATGTTGAAGCACCGGTACGCGAGAAGTGCACACAAGTAATGTGGCACGAGATACGTGAGATCGATACGGCCGCTCGTTACGGAGAGAACGGGTTCATCGTTCTTCTGCCGAACACCGACGCCAAAGGCGCGCAGACTGTTGAGAAGAGACTGAGATCGAAGTTGGAATCATGTAACGTTTGCGAGCGTTGCATTGCCGAAACCGCTGCGATACGTACCGGCACGTCCGCCGTTGCCCCCACAGAGCAAGGTCTGCAGTGGGATGAGATCATTCGTCAAGCGGAATCGGCACTTCTGGAATCCTCCTTCTAGTTACCTCGAACAGCCGGCGATTCGCGAAGTCAGGGCCGACCCGCTTTCATAACCGCAGTGGGTCAACATTTCCGTTAATGTGGTCGCAACGGCCGTCATCGATCCGCTCCATCCCCGCCGAAACAGGAGCCGGCTTGACAAAGTGGGAAAAAGGCGCTATAATCCTACCAAGCTAGTAGGGATTAGGGTTTTCGTAAGGTTGTCGGGATGAAGATCACAACTAAAGTGCGTTATGGCGTCAGGTTAATGCTCGAACTGGCGCTGAATCACGGACGCGGTCAGTTACGCCTGCGCGACATAGCCGGACGATTAGAGGTATCCGAGAAGTATATGGAGCATCTCGTGGCGGCGCTCAAGGCGAGAGGTCTTGTGCTCGGCGTGCGCGGTCGGCACGGCGGGTACCTGTTGGCGCGACCGCCGTCCGAGATGAAGCTTAGCGAGATACACGCGGCGCTGGACGGTTCACTGGCGCCGGTGGACTGCGTGGACGACCCTGAAGTCTGCCGGTTGGAGAAGTCGTGCGTGGCGCGCGACGTGTGGATGAATGTCAGGAATGCGATGAGGGATGTGTTGGAGTCGACTACACTGCAGGACTTGGTTGAGCGACAGCAGGAGAAGCTTGATGGTGTAGGTCAGAGCATGTACTACATCTGACTGTGGAAACGGTGAAACGGAGGCGACGATGGGCACAATATACGACGATGTGACGCAAACAATAGGGAACACTCCCCTGGTTCGGCTGAGCAGGTTCAGTGCAGGATTGGAGGCGCCGTTAGTGGCCAAGCTTGAATCGTTCAACCCGCTCGGCAGCGTGAAGGACAGGATAGGTGTCTCGATGATAGACGCGGCTGAAGAGGAAGGTTCGATAAAGAAGGATACGGTGGTCATAGAACCCACAAGCGGGAACACCGGTATAGCGTTGGCGTTCGTTTGTGCCGCACGGGGGTACAAGCTGATCCTGGCGATGCCCGAGACGATGAGCGTTGAACGCAGACACCTTCTGCGTGTGCTTGGCGCTGAGCTCGTCCTGACTCCCGGACCTGAGGGGATGCCCGGCGCAGTGAGGAAAGCTGAGGAGCTCGTCGAGGAAACGCCGAACGCGATCATGCCTCAGCAGTTCAAGAATCCGGCTAATCCGCTCGTACATCGTGAGACGACCGCTGAAGAGATATGGAGGGATACCGACGGCAAGGTGGACATCCTTGTGGCGGGAGTCGGCACAGGTGGAACTGTCACCGGTATCGCCGAGGCCATAAAGCCGAGGAAGCCGGAGTTCAAGGCTATAGCGGTTGAGCCGGAAGGGTCGCCGGTGCTATCCGGCGGACAACCTGGACCGCACAAGATTCAAGGTATAGGAGCGGGGTTCATCCCCGACGTGTTGCGGCCGGAGCTGATTGACGAGGTGATACAGGTCAAGGACGAGGACGCGGGTAACGCGGCACGCCGACTCGCCAAGGAGGAAGGACTTCTTGTTGGGATTTCGTCCGGTGCGGCCGCACACGCGGCGCTGGAGGTTGCCAAACGCCCGGAAAATGCCGGAGCAATGATCGTAGTCATTTTGCCGGACACCGGCGAGAGATACCTCTCGACGTGGCTGTTCCAGCAAAGGTAACGGGTTAGCACGAACATCGTGGAGGCCGTTAATGAGAATAGGTACGAGACTAATACACCATCCCGGTAGCACGTGTCCGCATACGGGGGCGCTGAGTACACCGATATATCAGGTCTCGACGTTCAAGCGCACGAGCCCCGATCAGCAAGGTGGATACGACTACTCGCGCACCGGCAATCCGACACGCGACGTGCTTGAGAAGTACATCGCCTTGTTGGAGGGCGGCGAGTGCGGATTCGCGTTCTCCTCTGGTATGGCGGCTATCTCAACATGCTTGATGTTGTTGGAGAGCGGCGACCATGTCATAGCCACCGAGGGGTTGTACGGAGGCACGTACAGGATCCTGACCAGATTGTTCCCGCGCTTCGGCATAGAGTTCAGCCTGGTGGATACCGGGGACATTGCGGCGGTCGAGACGGCGCTGAGCGACAGGACGCGCGCGATCCTGATCGAGACCCCGTCGAATCCGATGATGAAGATCACCGACTTGGGGGAGTTGTCGGCGATATCGCGCGAGAAGGACATCCTTCTTATGGTGGACAATACGTTCATGTCGCCCTATCTTCAGCGGCCTCTGGAGGCCGGCGCGGACATTGTGATTCACAGCGCTACGAAGTACCTCGGGGGACACAGCGATCTCATTGCCGGATTAGCGGTGGTCAATGATGATAAGTTGGCGAAGAAGATACATTTTCGTCAAAACGCAGTAGGTGCCGTCCCCTCCCCTTTCGATTGCTGGCTTCTCATGAGGGGGATGAAGACACTGAAAGCCAGGATGAACGTGCAGCAAGAGAGCGCGCGACAGATCGCGGAGTGGCTGCTCGACCGAGCCGACGTGGAGCAGGTGTTGTACCCGGGTCTCGATACGCATCCGGATAACGATATCCACGCGAGACAGGCTTCCGGCGGCGGCGCGATGGTATCGTTCCTGGCGCGTGACGAAGATGTTGCCAAACGGGTGTTGCAAAAGGTGAAGCTCTGGTCGCTCGCGGTGAGCCTGGGCGCCGTTGAGAGCATCGTAACGTTGCCGGCGCGTATGACGCATCTGAGTTATCCGCGTGAAGAGTGCGACCGCCTCGGCATAAACGACAGGCTGGTTCGACTCTCGGTGGGACTCGAGGACGCTGAAGACTTGATCGACGATCTCGCGCAAGCCATGGATGCTTTGTCGGGGCGCGGCATGCCTCGCCCCTACGTCTCCGGGGAATCCGACACGGCCCCGATAGGTTGTACACGTAGGAGAGAAACAATGCGAAAAGTGTACATGGACCATGCAGCCACGACGCCCGTCCGGGAAGAAGTGCTGGAGGCGATGCTGCCGTATTTCACCGGCACGTTCGGCAACGCTTCCAGCATACATACTTGCGGGCAGGAGGCGCGAAAGGCCGTCGAGGACGCGCGGAACACGGTTGCAGACTGCATCGGCGCCGATCCCACGGAGATATACTTCACCAGCGGGGGAACCGAGGGCAACAATATGGCGGTCAAGGGTGCGGCCCGCGCATACGAGAAGAGGGCCAGGCACATCGTGACGTCCCAGATCGAACATCACTCGGTACTCAATTGCTTTCGTGAACTGGAAGACAGAGAGTTCTCGTCAAGTTATCTGCCGGTTGACGGTGACGGGCTGGTCGATCCGGAAAGCTTGCGAGAAGCTCTCACGCCGGACACGACCCTGGTTTCCGTTACGCTCGCAAACAGTGAGACCGGCACGGTTCAACCTATTGATGATCTTGCTGATATCGCCAGGCAAAGAGGAATTGCCTTCCATACGGACGCCGTCCAAGCTGTTGGAAAGATGCCGGTCGATGTGAACCGGCTCAACGTGGCTCTGCTGACTATATCGGCGCACAAGCTCTATGGTCCGAAAGGAGTAGGCGCGCTGTACAGCAGGAAAGGCACACGGATCGCGCCATTGCTGCACGGGGGGTATCAGGAACGGAACCGTCGCGCAGGTACGGAGAACGTGCCGGGGATAGTCGGTTTCGCCAGAGCGATCGAGCTTGCGTGCAGCGATGCGGCTGCTGAGTCGGCTCGTCTCGCGGCGCTTCGGGATCGGCTTGAGGTCGGTATAAAGGAGCGGATCGATCTCGTGCGGACAAACGGTTCGGTCGCGAGCCGGCTGCCTAACATGCTCAACATGAGTTTCGAGTGTGCCGAGGGGGAAGCGCTTCTTATTGGTCTGGACATGAAAGGTATCGCGGTGTCCACCGGTTCAGCATGTACGTCCGGCTCGGTCGAACCTTCTCACGTTCTTCGCGCGATGGGCGTCACGCCTACAACGGCACACGCGAGTATCCGATTCTCTCTGGGACGAGACAATACTCAGGAAGATGTAGATTACGTGCTCGGGGCCCTGCCGGAAGTCGTCGAACGACTGCGCCGAGTATCGCCGGACTACTCCCGTGCGTGCTGCACAGCACCAGATGCGGCAAACGTTTGTTGCGGCGGAGTAGACGTGTCGCCGCCCCACGATGACTAGACGCGCGCGTTCAATCTTTCACGAACGGAGACAGTTCCCGCAGACGGTTCACTATCCTCGGAAGATGTTCCAGCGTGTGAGATACGTCATCATCCGTGTTGTACCTGCTCAGGCTGAAACGGATCGAGCCGTGCGCCGCCGTGAACGGTACACCCATTGCCCGCATGACGTGCGACGGCTCCAGGGACCCGGAGGTGCAGGCGGAACCTGACGAGGCGGCTATTCCAACCTCGTCGAGCATCAGGAGAATAGCTTCGCCCTCAATAAACTCAAACCCGACGTTCAGGGTGTTAGGCAGACGGTTGTCGCGGTCGCCGTTGACGTGCACGTCCGGGCAGCTGGCGAGGATACCCTCCTCCAGCCGGTCGCGCATCGCCTTGACGCGAACCCTTTCCTCTTCCATGTTCTCGGCCGCAAGCTCGCAGGCGCGTCCCAGACCCACAATATAAGGCACATTCTCTGTGCCGGCACGTTTGCCGCCCTCCTGGTGTCCGCCGAGGATCAGCGGATTCACTTTCGTTCCTTTTCGCACGTAAAGCGCCCCTACCCCTTTGGGCGCATGAAGTTTGTGGCCAGAGAGAGAGAGCAAATCGACCGAGGTTTCCTTAACGTCAACGGGCATCTTGCCGACCATCTGCACGGCGTCGGTGTGCATGACGCACCCGGCCTGTTTGACGATTTCGGCGATCTCTTCTACAGGGAAGATCACGCCTGTCTCGTTGTTGGCCCACATGATACTTATTATATCAGTGTCTGAACCGATGGAGTCTTGAAGTTCGTCGAGGTCGAGCCGCCCTTCGGAATCCACCCGCAGCTCCGTGAGCTTGGAGCCGCGGTCTCCGAGATAACGGCATACCGTCATGACGGCCGGATGTTCGACGCGGGTAGTGATAATGTGAGGGTAACCTCCGGCGGCTTCCACGGCGCCTCGCAGCGCCATGTTGTCGCTTTCCGAGCCGCAACCCGTGAAGACTATCTCCGACGGGTCGGCGCCGATCAACGCCGCGACACCTGCGCGGGCTTCATCGACGTACTGTTTCACTTGCCCGCCGAACGTATGGATGCTGGAAGGGTTCCCCCATAGTTCCTCGAAAAACGGCGCCATGGCGTCTCTGACCTCGGGAGCCACCATTGTCGTTGCGTTATTGTCGAGGTAAACGTTCCTCATGGTTTTACCTCCTCAACGACTATGTCCTGCGAGACGAACTGGCGCAGCGGCGCTTCCACGATCTCCTTCATCGTGAAAGGGGCGGCGGGACACTGGGCGCAGGCTTTCCGGAACGATACCAGGACGCGGTTCCCCTCAACGTCCACCAGCTCTATGTCGCCGCCGTCCTGGCGCAGTCGTGGACGAATCTCACGTTCGATCGTCTCCTCGATCAGATTTATCCGCTGAATATTGGTGATGCGCTTGGGCTGCGGTTGAGGTTGTTCCACCTCGATAGGTTCCCCTCGAACGGCTGAGATAATCTTCGCGATTTCCTCCCTGCACCCGCCACAGCCGCCTCCGGCCTTGCAGTAGTTGGTGACGTCCTCGACCGATGACAGGTTGTTATCACGTACGATCCGTTCTATCTCACTGTCGGTGACACCGAAACACGTGCAAACAACCTTGCCCTCAAGTTCACGTGTTCCCGTTTGTCCGGTGCGATAGTTCCTGATGGCCGCTTCCAGCGCCTCGCGACCCATTACGGAGCAGTGCATCTTCTGTTCCGGCAGCCCTCCAAGGTATTCGGCGATGTCCTTGTTGGTAACTTTTTCCGCCTCATCCAGGGTCATACCCTTGATGATCTCGGTCAGGGCGGAGGAGGATGCGATGGCGCTCGCGCACCCGAACGTCTGGAACTTCACGTCGGCGATGCGGCCGTCGTCGTCCAGTTTGAAGGTGAGCTTAAGGGCGTCGCCGCACGCCAATGAACCGACCTCACCGACACCGTCGGGTTCCTCGATAAGCCCTACGTTTCGAGGGTGGCTGAAATGCTCTTTGACTTTGTCAGTGTAATCCCACATGGAGCTTTCTCCCGTGTTTCGCTTTATTGAGTCTCCGGTCTCTGTTAGCCAACGTCGGCCCCATTATGGTTACAGATACGGCCGATTCTGTCAATGTCATTCTGGCGTGTGAGAATATCGAAACGCACTCGCGCGGTATTGCCTTTCGCCGCTCATAATCCACGCCTTCAGACGTACGGCAGGTATCATACGCCCGCCCCAGCCTCGAACTGTTCCTCGAAGGGTCTGCTTTGCGTGATCAGGCTGCCCGGCGGAACGCTGTGCGTCAGCCAAACGTTACCTCCAATAACCGACCCCTTGCCTATCGTCACCCGGCCGAGGATCGTGGCGCCCGAGTAAATGATCGCGTCGTCCTCCACGATCGGGTGCCTGGCGATACCCTTTATGGGTTTACCGTGTTCATCCAGCGGAAGACTTTTTGCTCCAAGGGTGACACCTTGATACAGACGGACGTTCTGCCCGATCACGCAGGTCTCGCCGATGACTACGCCGGTCCCGTGATCTATGAAAAACCGCTCGCCTATATCCGCGCCAGGATGAATGTCGATACCGGTCTCTGAGTGGGCCTGTTCGGTAATGATGCGCGGGATCAGCGGTACGCCCAATCGATACAGCTCGTGGGCGATGCGGTAGTTCGTCTGTGTCTTGATGCTGGGATAGCACAGTATGGTTTCGCTCGGGTCTTTTGCGGCGGGATCTCCCTCGTAGGCCGATTGCACGTCCGTCGAAAGCAGGTGACGGATCCGCGGTAAGCTCGATATAAACGAGGCTGCAACCTCCCTGGCGCGACTCTCGCAGGCTACGTGGTTCTCGCGCTCGCACGCTTCGGTGGCAAAACATATCCCGCGTTGCAACTGTTCGACAAGCCGCGGAAAGATCCTGTCCAGCGTTGCGCCGATATGATAGGGCATGGTTTCAGGCGTTACCTCCGCAAAACCGAAGTAGCCCGGAAACAGGACGGCACGGAGATCTTCAACGATCTCGGCCAGTAGGTCCCCGGCCAGCATCGGTACATCCTGGTTGGTTTTGTGCCAGACCGGCCCGTAAGAGTCCTGCCTGCATAACTCCTCGACAACCTCTGGCGTCGTCTTGTTCTGGACACTGTCTTTCATGATGCGCCCCCTATTGTCACCGGCAGCATTATCGTTTGCCGCATCTGCCATGTACCTCGGACACTAATTATATCAGAAAACGAGGTCAAACGTGATCTCTGCGTCTCCAATCGGTCCAAGATGTGCGTTGTTACTATGGAGACCGGCTGCTCCGGGTTGAATTAACACCTTAGGATCAGGTATAATAAGTAATGAGAGCGGTAGATATCGAGAGGGCCTGGTACTTACCAGCTAAGTTCCACTCACGATTGCACTACTATCAATGAAGCTAAATGTTTTTCCTCCTCACCGGAGGTCCAGAATAGGCGTGCTGTGTTTGGTCGCGGGGCTGAGCGCGGGACACCTGTATCTCCCATCGAACGCCATTGCCGCCAAACCTCCTGAGATCAGAAAGAACATCAGCTCGTACGCAACGGCGTGCATAGTCGGTGGAAAAGACGTGTACGTCGAGGCCGAGAAGACCGGTAGACAGAGCTTCGACGACCTTGGACAAGAGCTTCTGATCCGCCCGGATCTGTGGCGCAACTTCCTCCAGGGCAGCAAGCTCAGAGTCCCCTACGCGCAACTGAGCGACCAGTACAAACTGCTGTCAGTACGTACTCTTTTCCCTAAAGACACCCCGTCGGACAACCATTGGACACACGTAGTGACATACGCGAGCCCACGACAGGGGCGCGAGACTTTGTGGCGGATCGCGACATGGTTCACGGGCAAGGGAACCGCCTTCAAAGAGGTAAAGCGGTACAATGGACTCAGAAGGGACACAATCCAACGCGGTCAGAAGATAAAGATCCCTCAGTCGCTCCTGCTCCTGCCGTTCGTTCAAAAGCGCCGCGTGGTTACCGACAACGGAGAGCTTGTCCTGAGGGGAGATCACGCGACCTACAGGCTCAGGAAAGGCGAATCGATATACGGCGACGTAGTCCCCCACTTCACCGACATGGTGGACAGCAAAGACGTTGTCTGGGCGTCCGAGCAAATAGTGAAACGCAGCGGTGTACGCGACCCGCAGGACATACCCGTGGGAACGGAGATCATGATTCCCGTTGACCTTCTTTCAGCGAGGTACAGGCCGCTTTCGGACCCGAGAAGAGCCATATATGAGGAGTTTAGGAAAGAATCGAGGAAGCATCGGCCGGTGTATACGGCAAAGGACCTGGTCGGGGTCGCTGTGATACTGGATGCAGGTCATGGAGGCCAGGATCCCGGTACTCGCAATAAATCACAGAGGATTCACGAGGACGACTACGTGTACGATGTCATGTGTCGGGTGAAAAGGCTTCTCGAGAAGGAAACCCAGGCTCGCGTGTTCACCACGATCGTCGACAAGAGCAGCAAGTATCAGGCGTTTGATACGCAGAGATTCAGGATGGACAAGGACGAGTATCTACTGACGGACCCGCCGTACTACAACAACGATCCTAGTGTCTCCGCCAATCTCAGATGGTATCTTGCCAACTCGCTCTATCGAAAGCTTCGCCGGGAGGGTGTTGAGAAAGAAAAGATAGTATTCACGAGTTTTCACGCCGATTCCTTGTGGTCGAGCTTGCGCGGTCTCATGGTGTACGTCCCGAGCGCTTACTACTGCAGCGGAAAGAACGGTAAGAATGATGCCCAATACAGGCGATACAGGGAGGTGCGAGAGCAACCATTCGTCGAATTCTCCAGCGGGCAGAGAAACCGTTCCGAGAAGCTGTCGCGCGACTTTGCGTACGAGATTAGGAAGGCGTTCGATAGCAAGAACTTGAAGGTGCACAAAGATCCTGCTGTGAGAGGTTACGTCATACGCGATAGGCGGATCTATGTGCCGGCAGTCATTCGATACAACGAGATCCCCGTCAAGGTCCTGGTGGAGATCGTCAACCTCGGCAATGTAACTGACTGTAAGCGGATAAAGGATCCTAGGTTTCGGGAATGGGTTGCCGAGGCGTATGTCAAAGCGCTGCAGGAATTCTACGGTGGGTAGGATCTGCCGCGCAGTAGGAAAATGATGGCCAACGGAGAGAGAATAATCGTCGTTGACGACGAGCCGGCGGTGCTCGAACTGCTGGTGGATATACTGAGCGATGAGGGATACGCGCTCGAATCGTCCGCCGAAGCGGATAGTGCGCTGGAGAAGATGCGCGACCATCACTTCGACTTGCTGATTACCGACATAAGGTTACCCGGAATGAACGGTATCGAACTGATCCGGGAGGCGATGCGAGTTCTGCCCGACATTATCCCGGTCGTCATGACGGGAAACGCCACCCTGGATACGGCGCGCGCTGCTGTGAGGGGAGGTGCGTTCGATTACGTTCTCAAACCGTTCGATATCGCTGAGGTGCGAATTGCTGTGGCCGGCGCTCTGGAGCGAAAGAGGTTGCTCAACGAGAACGCGCGGCTGCGCGAGCTTGGCGAGCTGTTCATGATCAGCGAGACGATAAACTCGCTTCGGGAAGAGAAATCGCTGCTCGAGTTCGTGCTGAAATCCGCTCTGGCAAAAGCCGGGGCTACACGAGGCTCGATCATGCTGCGCGACCGGGACGGCGATACGCTCAGGATAGCCGTGTCAATAGGCATACCGGACGATGTGAAAAGCGCAGCGGTTGTGAAACTGGGCGAGGGGATTTCCGGATGGGTGGCCAAAGAGGGCAAGCCGCTGCTCATCGCGGACGTCGAGCAGGACGCGCAGTTCAAGGATGCCTCCAACGATCTGCCGGACAAATCCTTCGTGTCCGTCCCGATCGAGACGCATGACGAGGAGGGTGTCTCGCTTCCCGTGAAGAGTTCCAAGCAGGTGCTTGGTGTCATCAACATCAACAGGAAACGAAACGGTCGCCCGTTCACTGCAAGCGACCTCAAAACGCTGTCCATTCTTGCCAACCAGGCCGCGGTATCTCTCGACAACGCGAGACTGTTTGCCAGCCTCCAGGACGCATACCTGATGACCATTCGGTCGCTGGTCCTTGCGCTTGAGGCGAAAGACGCTTACACACACGGTCACTCGCAGCGCGTTACAGCCATCTGCGAGCGGATCGGGACTATGTTGGGCATGAGCAGCGACGATCTGGACTGTCTGCGCACGGCGGCGACCCTTCATGATATCGGCAAGATCGCCATACCGGAGACTGTGCTCAACAAGCCCGGTCCGCTGGACGATGCAGAATGGGATATGCTGCGGCGTCATCCTGTAGCAGGCTGTGAAGTCCTGGCGCCGGTGACGTTCCTGACTCCGGCCATACCCATTATCAGGCATCATCATGAACGGCAGGACGGGAGAGGCTATCCTGACGGTATCGAAGCCGATACTTTGTCGATGAGTATTCGCACGATCATAGTCGCCGACGCTTATGATGCTATGGCTTCTGACAGGGCGTACCGCGGCGCCCTGACCGATGCGGAGATAGAAGCTCAGTTGACCGGGAATAGCGGTAAGCAGTTCGATCCTGAGGTCGTAGGCATCATGTTGGAGCTGCATCGCAATGGCGAATTCCAGTCGCCGGACGCGCAGCCACCGCAGACCTCCGCTAGATGACGTAGTAATAGAGTCTTGTCAGAAACGATCCCCCCAGAATGCAGTTGTGCAATACCTGCGTGCGCCGTTCGACTTGAACTCAGGTTTCCGGGGCAGTTTCTTGTTGATTGCCCACGACATTTAGGTTACACTATACTCGTCGGGGAGAGCCTGCGTGTTTAGATCGCTGTCACACAAGATCGTGACAGATTCACGTTAGAGCTTAGATTCTGGCTGCATGGTGCTTGGGACCTTCTACGCGTGCCGACAGGCATGGAGGGGGAGGCAATGAACCACGGCATTCTGCGGTTGCGGATTGTCCTGCCCGACAAGCATATCCTCCCTACCCTCCTGAAGCCCCGTTCATCGTCGCCGAATACGAAAGACGTCAACATGTTCATACCGGTCGAGTATGTTACTCGACGATCTTCCATCAATCTCGAAGAACTGCAAGGCAATTCAGGTGAGAGCGGTCTGCAAGAAGGGAGGTTCAGAAAATGGAAATCATGAAACACCAACGGCATTCAGGCTTCCTTCGGCCTCTTTTATATGTCCTCTGTCTTTCGTTGTGCCTCGTCTTAGCGGGAGAGTGCTATGCCCAGGTGTACGTGGCCCAGACCGGGGACAACACGACGGGTGATTCGTGGGCCACTGCCCTTCTCAGCATCCATGACGCGGTAACGCAGGCCGCGTCCGGGGGCGAGGATGTCTGGATAGCGGCGGGTGACTACAGTATCGGTTCTGCAATAACGATGCAGAGTGGTGTCACTGTGTACGGCGGGTTCCCGTCGGCGGGTAACCCGGGATTCGATGACCGGGATCCTTCCGAGTATGCTACGAGGTTGGACGGCCAGGGCGCCGCCGACAACCTGATTGTCTGCGATAATGTGAGCGGTGTGAGGATCGACGGACTCGCGCTTACAGACTGCATAGGGGGAGGTCCTGGGTATGCCGGCAGCGGTGCGATTGCTTGTGTCGGCGGGAGTTCGGATGTCACGATAGTGGACTGCGTTCTTGAGGGCAATAGGATAAGTGGCTTTGGCGGCGGAGTGAATGTCGATAACGCCAGCGCGACTGTCACGGGATGTGAGTTTCGGTACAACAGCGCCAGCGAAGGTGGAGGGCTTAAACTGCACCGAGCCCAAGCTACGGTCACTGACTGTCTGTTCCATGGCAACTCAGCGCGCGACGGCGGAGGTATCAGCGGGTACGACTGCTCCATAACCGTTAATCACTGTACTTTCACTGACAACAGAGGTTCATACGGCTCCGGCGGGGTGGATATTCACCAGAGCAATGAGATCAACATCACCAACTGTCTGGTTGTTGGGAATACATCGACCGATCATGGCGGCGGTATAAGCCTGGGATTTGAAGCGAATATCACAATCATGAACTGCACCATTGTCGACAACTCCGCCCCCAAGGGAGGCGGTGTGTTCGCCCACAGTTGCGACGCTACAATAGCCAACACGGTCCTGGTGAATAACAATGGCCACGCTATCTTTGAGAATGACTCCGGACAGGACATTTCCGTGAAGAACTGCCTGTTCTTCGGTAATCCCGACGGCGTCTATTTCTATAACGGGTCGGACACCATCTTTAACGCGGAAGGGCCTGGCGGTTTGAATGCGGTTATGGCGGAAGCGGAAGGCAACATCGAGGGCGATCCCCTATTCGTGAACTCTGACGCGGGTGGCTACCACTTGCAGGCCTCCTCGCCGTGCATTGACGCGGGCACGAGCGAAAATGCGCCGGCGGGCGATTTCGACGGCGAGGAACGGCCGGTGCATCTAGGCTATGATATCGGCTTCGATGAACTCGTCGATTCCGACGAGGACGGCATGCCGGACTGGTGGGAACAGGCAAACGACCTCCTGCCGCTTGAGGACGATGCCGACGCGGATGCGGACGGCGACTTACTCACGAACGGCGAGGAGTACGTTCATGGCACGGACCCGCAGCAGGTGGATACGGACGGTGACGGATGGACCGACAGAGAGGAGGTCGACAACGGAACCGATCCGGTACAGCAGTTGCGTGACCCGGTGTTTGTGTCGCCGAACGGTGACAACACGACCGGGAACTCCTGGGCCACGGCGCTGCACAGCCTCCACAATGCAGTAGCGTCGGCTTCAGCTCAGGGGAAGGACGTATGGGTGGCGGCGGATACGTACAACATCGGTTCCCCAGTCATGCTGGAGAGCGCTATGGCGCTATACGGAGGATTTCCGGCCACGGGCGACGCGTTGTTCCGGGACCGCGACCCGGATGTGCATGTGACCACGTTGGACGGGCAGGGTGCTACGCCTCACGTGATTGTCTGCGACGGCCTGTATAACGTCGGTATCGACGGCTTCACGATCACCGGCGGCAACGCGGACAGTAGTCAAGCTTGGGGCGGCGGTGGAATCAAGTGCGTCAGCGGCGCCTGGGGTATCACCATCGAGAATTGCCTGTTCACGGGAAACCAAGGCCGATATGGCTGCGCCATAGCCGTGGTTCAATCCTCTGCAGTTATTGTCCAGTGCCAGTTCCGGGATAACTTCGGGTTCGAAGGAGGAGGGTTCCAGGTGTGGGGAGGGAGTGCGTCCGTAAGTGACAGCTTGTTCGAGGACAACGTGACGGACGCCTTGGGGAGCGGAATCAGTTCTTATGAATCGTTTCTTGAGGTCGACCGGTGCACCTTCTTGAACAATCGGAGTCGTAAAGGGGGAGCGATCGAATGTCACGAAGGTTTCTCCACGGTCATCGCCAACTGTCTGATTGTAGGGAATCATGCTTCATACCACGGCGGCGCACTGAATTTTGAGTTCCAAACGGACGTCAGAGTCGCAAACTGCACGCTTGTAGATAATTCCGCTGACGACCGCGCAGGAGGCGTGCTTTTCCATGACAGTGAAGGGATGGTCGTCAACACCATTTTCGCGAACAACAACAACCACGCGATTTACGAGAACGACGACGAGTCGGATCCCATCGTGAAGAACTGCCTGTTCTACAACAATCCGGACGGGGTGTATTTCAATGAAGGTCTTGTGACCATCACCGATGCAACGGGCCCGAACGGGCTCAATGCAGTCTTGGCTGAAGCCGAGGACAATCTGGACGGCGACCCGCAATTCGTTGACCCCGGAGCAGGCAACTACCACCTCGGCGCCACGTCTCCGTGCATTGATGCAGGCACCGGCGATGGCGCGCCGTCTACCGATATGGACGGCGAGCCGCGTCCTGTTGATGTGCCGGGTGTTGGCGCGGACGGCACCGGCACGGAGTACGATATCGGCGCCGACGAGTACAGTGACGTGGAGCTGCTATCGCCTGTTGCAGCGTTAAGCGCCGGCGTATCTGGCGGCACCAGACCGCTGGCCATAGACTTCACGGACGAATCGACGGGCATGATCACGAGTTGGTCGTGGGATTTCGGTGACGGGTACGAGAGCACGACGCAGAACCCGGCGCATACTTACTACTTCACGGGCGACTACACGGTCACGCTCACTGTATCTGGTCCGACGGGATCCGACAGCGCGACGACCGTAGTTCACGTCAACCAGGCGCTGCCGGCAGAGGGTCGCGCATACAAGGCCTTCGTGAATGACGTTAAAGTGGTTTATAGCCAGCCGACCTGTTTCGCGTGCTATGACGACTTGGCCGATACGCTCCTCATCTCGGTATGGGGCGACGAGCCGGGAGTCCTGACCGTGGTCGCCAGGGAGGAGGCCGCTCTCTTCTGGAACGATCGGTGCGATATCGTGATTGACGCGCCCGATGCGTCGCTCAAAAAGATCAACCTCAAGGGGCGACCGGAGACACAGCTCTATGTCTGCGGGCAGGTCCGTTACGTTAAGAACTTCATACTAAAGCACGGGTACGTAGGCAACACGCTCTCTTACGGCGAGGACTTCGGCCTGGGCAGCACGGCTGAGGATCCGGCGAAGAAGATCCTGATAAAGCGGGGCGCTGCCACCGCGCCTGTGCTCGGAGTGGAGTACCCGGACATTCGTTCCGTCCCTGCGCAGGGCGAAGAGCGGTTCGGAGAACTCGAACTGCCGGTCGGGCTCAAACCGAAGCCGTTCGACGTACCGTTTGACGACGACGATATCGGGGAGCGTGCCGTTGCAGGCGAGTCGCCAGCCAGCACGAGAGCGGCGTACAGGGAGTATATCGGAGACATAAAGGTAACTTACACCGAACCCGGCTGTGTTGCCTACCGCGACTTGGATACGAACACGCTGACGATTCAGGTTACTGACAGTGGCGGTGACCTGATTGTGGCCTGCGGGGAGGAGGCCTACCTGGATTGGGAGGATTACTGCGATATCTACATCGATGCGCCGGATGCGTCGATAAACATGATGATCCTTAAAGGCAGACCGGAGACGCAACTGCACATCTGCGGCGAAGTCGGTTACGTGAAGAACTTCAAGCTGAAGTATGGGTGCGTGGGCGATACGGACTATTTCGGCCCATGGTACGGTCTAGGCAACACGTCACTCCTGCCGCCGGATAAGATACTGATCAAGTGGGGATGGACGACAGCTCCGGTCCTGGGGGTGTCCTACTAGAGCGCACGCGACCGTGGTTCTCTTTGTAAGGCTGCGGCGGCTGGGGGCTTCCGGCACGGCAGGGCCAAGAAGAAACGCATTCTGTTTGATCGTAATTCCGCTTTCACGTCATTAGGAGTGTGAGGGAGCCTGTACGGCTCGGCAAGAGGGGCAAGGTCGTTATATCAATAACGGAGGGAAGAACAATGAGAAACGCGCACGATGAAGGGGGAGTTGGTGGAAAACTGCATAGCCCGGTTTTGATATTCGTCACACTCGCGGTGGTGGTCGGCCTCCAAGCCACAGCCGCCGCACAACACCCCTTGTTTCCCAGTCGGGTGGGCAACTGGCTTGGCTTCTCGCCGCACCGTATGGCCACGGGAGATTTCGATGAGGACGGCCTTATCGACGTGATCGTGACTAACCAAGAGTGGAACATCGTTCCCGTTTTGCTCGGTCGGGGCGACGGCACGTTCTTTACAGCGTGGAACTGCGATGCCGGGTCGGTGCCGGACCATATAGCGACGGGGGACTTCGATGAAGACGGCCATACGGACCTGGCTGTGACGAACATAACGAGCAATGACGTTTCCGTGCTGCTCGGCAACGGTGACGGTACGTTTCAGACAGCGGTCAATTATGCTGCCTTCTCCCCGGGCATCATTCTGACAGGAGACTTTGACGAGGACGGCCATATTGACCTCGCGACAAGCTCGGCCTACTGGGGCGTTTTGGTTTGTCTCGGTAACGGTGATGGTACGTTCCAGGAAGCGGTGGAGTATGAAGTGCTTGAAGGGCTCGCGCACATGCACTTTGAAGATATTGCCACGGGTGACTTTGACGGGAACGGCCATACCGACATGGTTGTAGCCGAAGGAGACTGGGAAACTCAGGCTGGCGACATTTGGGTCCTGTCCGGCAACGGTGACGGGACGTTCCAGGAAGCGGTCGAGTACCCCGTCGGAGAGTACGTTGGCAGCCTGGCGTCATGGGATTTCAACCAGGACGGATACACTGACCTCGCGGTGACCAGGGGGATAAGCGGCGCAGTGTCTGTGCTGCTTGGCGACGGCACCGGCACGTTCGGGACAGCGATGGATTACGATACGGGGTTCCGTCCAACGCGTATCACGATCGGGGACTGTGACGGCGACGGGCACGTGGACCTGGCGGTGAGCAGCATGTCCAGGGACGCCGTCACGGTACTGCTAGGCAACGGTGACGGTACATTCCGGACAGCTTTGAGCTATGCGTCCGGCACGCACCCGTATCACCTTGCGATGGAGGACGTTGACCGCGACGGCCAGCCGGACCTCATCATGGCGGAGTGGGGCAGCTACGATTCGGACGGTTGGGACGGGAGCGTTTCAGTAGTGTTCGGGAACGGTGACAGCACCTTCCAGGCGGCGTTGAGTCAGAGTGTAGAACGTCGCCTGTCCGATGCCACCGTCGGCGATTTCGATGAGGACGGCCACACTGATCTCGCCGCGGCCAACGGTGGCGACGACAGCGTATCCGTGCTGCTTGGTCACGGAGACGGTACGTTTCAGACCGCCATAGACTACACCGCTGGTGATTATCCCCTATGCTTGACGACCGCTGACCTTGACCGGGACGGCCACACCGACCTCGCTGTAGCCAACCGGGACAGCGACGACGTGTCGATATTGCTGGGCAGCGGTGACGGGACCTTTCAATCGGCAGTCTCATATGCTGTGGGAGAAGGACCCGGAAGCATAACGGCTGGCGACTTCGATGGCAACGGTTACGCGGATTTGCTGGTGAAGCATTGGGAGGCAGGCATCGTTTCTGTGCTGCTCGGCAATGGTGATGGAACGTTCCAGTCCGCCGTTTCATATGCCGTGGGAGAGGGACCCGTGGGCATGGCGGTTGCCGACTTTGATGGCGACGGCCGCACCGACCTGGCGTTGACCAACACGGAGAGCGACGAAGTGTCCATATTCCTGGCCGATGGTGACGGCACGTTCCAGCCGGCACTTTCATATGCCGCAGGGGGAGGACCCAAAGGCATCGCGAGCGGGGATTTCGACCTCAACGGGCATGCCGACCTCGCGGTTGCCAACGACTACGGAAACGAAGTTCTTGTGCTGCTCGGCAACGGCGATGGCACGTTCGGGGAAGCGGTCGGCTACACGGCGGGCACTTCTCCTGAGGGCATAATCATAGCGGATTTCGACCAGGACGGTCATAGCGATTTGGCCGTGACAAACTGGTTTTCTTGGTACTATTATGGTGGGGGGGGTGTCTCGATCCTGTTTGGCAATGGTGACGGCACGTTTCAGGCGGCCTTCCCCTACGAGGTGGGAGCGAACCTGCGTAGTTTCGTTGCGGGGGATTTCGATGAGGACGGATACCCCGATCTTGCAGCCGGCAGAGAGGGCGGGTTGCTGGCGCTCCTGTTATCTACCCAGTCTCCCGATGCTGACCATGATGGTCTGACCAACAATGAGGAGGCGGTGATCGGGACGGACCGAGACAACCCGGATACCGACGGAGACGGGCTTACCGACGGCCAGGAAGTCAATGTCTGCGGTACCGATCCGCTTGACCGTGATACTGACAACGACGGTTACTCAGACGGAACGGAGGTCGCACAGGGAACGAACCCGCTCAACCCGGGTTCCATACCGTCACTTCCTCGGCGCCTCGGTGGAGGCAGCAGCAGCGGGCCCTGTTTCATAGCAACCGCGGCGTACGGCACGCCCTCGGTTGACGAGGTAGCTGCCTTACGCGAGTTCAGGGACAAGTATCTGCTGACGAATCGGGCAGGATGTGCGCTCGTCAGAGCGTACTACAGGCATAGCCCGCCGCTTGCGCGGTTCATGTCGATCCGAGCGCCTCTCAGGGCAGCGGTGCGCTTCGTTCTGAAACCGGCAGTCGCTTTTGTAGGACTGGCCGTCCGTTACCCTGTCCTTGCGGGAACGATTACCGCTATCGTTGTGGCGACTCTGGCATTATGTGCCCGGCGGGCTGCAAAGAGGAGCCCGCTAAAGCCGGGCTGATAAGGACGAGCCGCGAACAGTGCGGTGTAGGGGCGGTTCGCGAACCGCCCGTGCCGGTCAGAAATGCCTTCCGTAGGGCCGAGTCTCGTGTTCAGCGTGCGCCAAAATGCCACGCCCAAATGTAGGGCGGGCATCCTGCCCGCCTTGGTTTTGTCGGACAAGACGCCCAATCCACGGACAACAATGTAGGGGCAGGGCTTGCTCTGCCCATATAGTCACTCCGGAACGGAGCCCAGGTCGCCACGGCGACCGCCCCTGTCGTCATCCCCGCGAAGGCGGGGAACCACGCCCGTAGATGAACCCTTTGCTTCCTCCTGGATTCCCGCCTTCGCGGGAATGACGCTCGTGGGGCGCGTTGGCTGGAACAGCGCCTCCCAATATCGGCCCGTAGGAGAATTCCGCCCATTTCTCGAATATTTTCCGCAGAATAGTGGTATTATTATAGGAGTATAGGGAACATTTCCCTGCGGGGCGAATACGAAAGCCACGAGGTGGGGCATGAGTAGCAACGCGGAAAAGCGGATAAGAGTGGCGAAACCGATGCTCAATTTCAGGATCTATGCTTTCGGTGTCCTGGTACTCTATTTGTCCTTATTACGTTTCTTTTTAACGCAGATTCGAACTGGAGAAATCAGCGAGCACCTGCCAGGTGTGATGCTGGCGCTGGCAGTACTCTGCCTTTGCATTTACGTTCTGGCGAGAGCACATGGGGTATATCTATGGAACGATGACGAGATTCGCTACATCACTTTGTCGGGCAGCCGGTCCATGCGGTGGGATCAGATCGCGGAGTACGATGTGCGACGGTTTCTAGGCGGGTTGAAGGTCATCATTCTGCGCGACGCCTGGGGAAAACGGTTGAAAGTATACTCCTATCTCCTGCGTGCGGAGTCGCCTGTGCACGGAATGCTGACGCAGAAACTCACCCAGCTTGAAGAAGCCCTGGCGAAAGAGGTGGAAGCCGTGGGTGAAGCACGTTTCCCACTCGGACTCCGAGCGCTGCCGTGGGGCGCCTTCATCGTACGCGGCGACAAACTGATTCACAAACGCGGTCGAAAACAGCGCGAGGTAGTCTTGACTGCGCTACAGCGTGTGAGTCAGAGCTGGAGATATGACCAGTATGGGGCTCAATCGTCTGAGGTGACTGAGTTGGTCTCGAAGGATGGCACTACTCTCGAGATACCATCTGCGACGCGAGGTTATGACAGGCTCATTGCCTACGTCCGATATCGGGCGACGAGCGCAGCTTGGTTCACTCCTGATCGGCCTGAGCCGGAGTCTGGTCCGCGGAAGGTAGCACGCGTGAGAGACAACTTGCGCCGGGCTCAGGAATGGAGGAACGCAATATTTGCGGCTGGGTTCTTCGTCTGCACACTTGCCGTTTACATTTATCTGACGATCCTAGGTTCAGGACGCGAATCTTCGACGTCGCGCCTGCTGGCAAATGCGGTTGAGCGAAGCTTGTTAGGGATGCTTACCACAGCCGCGATTTGGTGGCTCGTCAAATATAGACGGGAGCGAAGACAGCTGCAGAAGCCTGCTGCGCAGGCCAAGCGCGAGGGGCAACAAGGGGACGATACCAGATCCAACCGTGCAAACAAGCGTAGCATTTGATTGTCGGCCGGATTACTGCGAGATTGGAATGACGAAGGAGGACCGAGAATGAATGGTGAGAGGGATGTGGTTTTCCGGGAAGTGCAGCGGTTCACGCAGCGCTGGTTATGGGCGCTCATTGTGGTTGCCGTGTTGGCTGCGGTCGGGTTGTTCGTTTGGGGTATGGTCCAGCAGCTCGTGTTTGGCGAAACGTGGGGTGACAGACCGATGTCGGATACCGGGCTTGCCGTAACCGGCACGCTTTGCATTCTCTTCCACTTAGGAATCATCGCCCTTTTCGCTTTCTGTAAGCTGATAACGGAAGTGCGTTCCGACGGGCTGTACATCCGGTTGGTGCCTTTTCACCTCTCTTTTCGGAGGATACCGCTGGATGACCTCGAGAGCTTTGCGGCGCTGACGTACAGGCCGATCCGCGAGTACGGTGGTTGGGGTATCAAGGGGGGCCGGGGAGGAAGAGCATATAACGTGAGCGGTGACCGCGGCGTGCGGTTGAACTATGGAACCGGCAGACATATAATGATTGGGTCGCAGAGAGCGGAAGAGCTCGCGGAGGCGATCGGAAAGATTCTAGGACGGACAGGCTGAAGCTAACGGAAAGGAGGTGCACTGCATGGGTATTCTCGGTGTTCCTGGAGCGGGAATTCCTTTGGGAGGAGATGATGAGTCGTTCGCGCAAGCTATCAAAGCGTCGGGCGCTGTCGTCAGCGTTGAGCCGAACAGTTTCGAAGCGATAATAGACCGGTCTGAAACGCCGTTGGTAGTCTGTGCGACGAGCCGGTTCATTTCCACCAAGTATCTGTACTTGACTAGTTACAAAGGGCTGATCTTCTTCACGGAATCGGGCATTCCGCTGTCGTTGAAGCCGACGGTTGAGATTATCGAGGCGAAGAAGATTTGGGTGCCCGAGTAGCGGGACGGCGTGTGCCGGGCAGGATGCCCGGCCTACCTGGGATGTGGCCGCAGCCTCTGGGCGCGGGTCGGGATGGTGCCCTCCCCTACCCTTCCGCCGGTTCTCATTTCGTGTCGGCGTGCGTTTCTGTCGATTCACCTTGCGCGACGGTGCGAAGTACCATAGCCGCGGTGAAGCCCGACACGATCAGCATCGCGGTCCCCAGCCAAGGTTCTCCGAGCAGAAGCTTGCCGATACCAAACATCGCGCTGTACACGGATACGACCCCGCCGATCCAGCATCCAAAATCGCGCCACCCGCGGTTCTCGACATGTATTTCGGGCAGCAGTCTCTTTATGGGGCCCCAGAAACCCGCGCCGGGACGCACTCTGCGGTAGAAGCTCTTCAGATGTTCCCTTGGAACCGGCGGTGTCAGGAACGTCACGGTCACCCAGACCACGGTGGATACAGCAGTCGTGATGAGCAGCCGCATGGCAAAAAGATCTGTCCCGCTGAATCGCGGCCACAGGTTAAGAACCGTCGCAACAATGCCGCTCGCGACGAGCGCCGACATTTCCGACCATGCGTTTATCCGCCACCAATACCATCTCAGCAGGAGAACCAGTCCGACGCCGGAGGTCAGAGTGAACAGAAACCGCCATGCGTTCGCTATGGATGTGGTGAAGTAAGCGACGGTACCGCCAACGATCGCGATTGCCACCATGGCTATCCGCGACACCAGGACGTAGTGCCGATCGGAGGCGTTCTTCCTGATGAACCGGCGGTAGAAATCGTTAATGAGGTATGACGCGCCCCAGTTGAGCTGCGTGTCCATCGTCGACATGAACGCCGCGAACAGGCTGGCGATGGTAAGCCCGCGCAGACCTACCGGCAGAAATTCCATGAGCATCATGGGATAGGCGCTTTCCGCCTGGTCAGCGGGCAGATCGACGAACTTAACCATCGATACGAGCCCTACGATGATCCACGGCCATGGACGCAGCGCGTAATGCGCGAAAGTGAACCAGAGGCTTGCCAGGACGGAGTGACGCTCGTTCTTTGTGGAGAATAACCGCTGTGCGATGTAGCCGCCGCCCTCGGCAGTTCCCGTAGCCCACCATTGGACGCCTATATACACCACGAACGTGAACAGTGCCAACTGTCCTGCGCCAACTTGCGGCGCGAAACTCAGTGTTTCTGAAGTCAGTTTCTCCTTGAGGACAGCGACACCTCCCACATTGTTCATCGCGATCACTGCCAGCGTGATGGAACCGACCATCGCGATAACGAACTGCACAAGGTCGGTCATCACAACGCCCCAGAAACCGCTCAACGCGCTGTATAGAAGCACCAATCCGAGCGCAACCGGTATGAGCACACCTTTCGACCACGGCAGAAACGCCGCCGAGATCTTGACCATAGCCTGCATAACCCAGCCTATTGTGATACAGTTCAGCAGTATGGACCGGTAAAGGGCAAGCGAGCCACGCAGTATCGAAGCCGGTTTGCCGGCGTAGCGCAGCTCGATGAGTTCGACGTCGGTGAGTATCTTGGCGCGCCGCCACAGCCGCGCGTAGAAGAAGGTCGCGAACATACTGCCCATGAGTATGTTCCACCACAGCCAGTTGCCCGCAATTCCCTGCGTTCGCACGAGACCGGATACTGCCAGCGGTGTGTCAACCGCGAACGTCGTGGCCACTATCGATGTGCCCGCGATCCACCACGGCAGGTTCCTGCCGGCAATGAAGAATTCGCTTATATTCTTGCTCGCACGTTTGGAAAAGTAGACGCCTATGGCGAGTGCAAGCGCGCAGTAAGCTCCGATTACCCACCAGTCAATCTGGTGCAACAATAGTCGAGTACCTCCGTTGAGCCGCTTTTCTCCGGTACGTTAGCACAAAACCGTTTGAATTGCATCCCAAATATAGCGATTTCGGTACGTTAGGCGCGATCTGTTGCCAATGTGCCGGGTATTCTGGTAAGATCTGAGTGGGCCAGAGCACGATTGGTGGCGTAATTCGAGGAGGATGGCCAAAGATGCGGTTATTCCAGTCAAGTCTCACAGTTGCTTGTGCAACAACCTCTGTTCTTGCAGCGGCATTATGCATTCACATCTCACGCGCTGACGCAGCCACCAACTACGGTTACGACATGGGCGACGTCAACAGCACTCTTAAGCAGGGATACACGAAGGTAACCAAGGAGAGCCTCTACGATCCGACGAAACGGTACGGCTGGACACAGGCACCGGACAGAGAGGTGGAGGTCCGAAACGACCTCACCGCCGACGAGTTGAGTCGCGATGGGGTTGTTGGGTCGCGCCAGGTTGACTTCCGCGCCGACGTTCCGTCTGGCACGTACTTCGTGGAGGTCACCGTGGGAGAAAGCCGCCGGGCAGGCATGGATGTGCGCGTCTACGCCGAGGGTGTTCTCATGGCCAAATCCGGCAGATTCGTCGATGCTCTGCCCGGGCGGCCGCGCAGGACACTGCGATTTCCCCTGGAGGTCAAGGCGAATTCCACGACGATCCGCGTGACCTGCGATGAAGGTGTCGAAGTTAACGGCATCGTTTTCAAGGTACCTGCGTACGAACCTTTCAGGGTGGAAGAAGGGAAGCTGGTTTCGGACGCGCCGCTTGGTTTTCCGGTTTACGAGCGGGGCAAGAAGCTGTTCGACGTCGGCCAGTATGAGTTGGCCATGAAACAGTTCGGATACATACCTGATGAAACGCTTCGGGCGTACTGCAAGCTCGCGATTGGCGGAAGGTTGGACGCAAACAACGCCAAATCGCTCGTACGGGATGCTGCACGGTCGCTCACGCAATATGCCGCATCGTATGAAACGCAACTGGCCAACCGGTTCGATCTGGTGCAGAAGTACCTGCTTGGCGTCTACTACTACGATCTCGGCGCATGGAGTTATGCCGAGCAGCAGACCGGTTTATCGGTTCGGCAGAGGTTCACGATAGCGGCGGACCTCATGGCGCAGATAGCCGCTGATCCTCGGGATCCGCTGTACGATCAGGCCGTATGGTATCTCGGAAGAATATGGTACTGGATGTGGCGTGACCAGCATAGTGGGTACCAGCGTCGGGAGGCGGACCAGGTTTTGAGGATGCTCGCTGACGATTATCCCGATTTTGACTTGCTCGCGATGTATCGAGGCAAGCAGATCGCGCATCCCACGGCCTATTCCGTGGAGGCGGGAGGCGCGCCGCCGTGGGCGGCCGCTCAAAGGGAAGCGCTTCGCAGGGTCATGGAAGTGATCGACTACTGGGTTGGTGATGCACAGACTCAAGACGGCGAGTTCGGCAGCGGGCTTGAGAAGGACAGCGAGTTGCTGCGTTGGTGGCTGATCGCCGTGCTCGTTGCGGACGACGACGGCGCTCGCGGAGCCATACGCAGGCTGGCGGAACAGATCTGGGCTTCGGACGCTGTAGAGGAGGGTTATTGCGCGACCGTACGGGACGTTAAGCACGGCGCAAGGTTCACGAGCAACACACTGCCCCTTATGGTCGCGGTGGACTACGGCAACCCGCTCTACATCGAACGCTGTATGGAAACGATGAGACACATGCGCGACGTCTGGACAGGCGTAAACGAGCGCGGGCATCTACATTTCAAGTCCGCGTGGTTCTCTTCAAAGAACGTTGATGAAGGACGGCCGCGCGCGGTCGATGTCCCCATGAACGCCCGTGCCGCCGAGCCGGGACGATGGTTGTGTTGGTACAACCACAATCCGGCCCTGGTTAGACTGTTTGAGGACTGGGGGAAGGCATGGGTGGAGGACGCGCTGCGCACCGAAAAAGGTAAACCACAGGGTGTCGTTCCGGCGGCGGTCTCTTTCGCGCGAGACGAGATCGGCGGGTACTCGGACAGTTGGCACCGCGCCGGTCTTCGCTCGGACGATTACAACTGGGGCTCCGGCGCGGCAGCACCACTATACGATCAGCTACTCGCGACGTACGACTTGACGGGCGACCTGCAGTTGTTGTATCCGATCGACTCCGGGCTGGAAATCGCGCAGGGGCACTGGCAAAACCCGGCCGGGGACGCGGCGGAAGGCACTGCGGGCTGGGCGGCAAAGATGCTTGACGAAAGCGGGTTTGCCCGATTCGGGTGCAAGCTCCGCTTGCTGAAGCGAGTCACACCGTTTGATGATTACCTGGCGGCGCGAGGTGCCCCGTACACGAGATTCCTCCTGACGGGCGATAAGACGCACTTGGTGCAGGCCTGTCGGGATTCCATAAACAGCACGAAATACAATTTCCCGCTGCTGACGAGCGAGGTTAAGTTCACGGACTCCGTGAACGTTCGCGGGGTGGACGATCTCCTGTCGATGTACACGGGCGGATGCGGCTCGGGCGCGGAGTACCCATACTATGCGGTAACCTGGTCGGGAACCAGACGGGACTTTGCCGCGCTGGTCACGAACGCGACGCGCCGGTCGCTCAAAGTGCTTGCGTACAACTTTGAACCGGTTGGCAGAAAGGTGTACCTGAAACTGTGGAGGTTGGAGCCCGGCAAGTACCAGTTGCGCGTCGGACCGGACCGGGACGGTGACGGCCAACACGATCAGGAGGTCCCTGAACAGGTCGTCGAGGTCAAGGAACGGGGCACTCCCGTTCAGGTGGAACTGACAGGTCGCGAGATGACCCTCATACAGGTTGCCCAGATCGAGAAAGGTAAACCTCCACCTCAGAATCTGCCTGATCTGGCGGTGACCGACGGCGATGTGGAGGTTCGGCCGTTTGAGCCTCGCGCCGGGCACAACGTTACTGTACGCGTCGCGGTCCATAACATTGGCTCTGCCGGTGCCGAAAACGTGAGCGTCGTGCTTGAAGAGGGAGGTCAACGTCTGGGCGAAGCGGTCATAGAGAAGCTCGACGCGCCGAACGATCTGGAACCGAAGATCGCAGATGTCGCGATAATCTGGGCACCGAAACGTGCCCGAACGTGTCACCTCAAGGTGATCGTCGATCCGGACAACGCAGTTCAAGAGATAAACGGATTGAACAACACCGTGGAGTTGATCGTGCCGGTTGGAGGGTAAGCGGCACTCCTGTCACCCGCCCGAAAGTCCCTCGACAGTCCCCAACAACCCGTTCGCAAGCCGGATGTGGTCTATCTTGCGCCAGTCGAAACCTAGAAGCTGTGTGCCGGCCGCGTCTATAGCCACGGGGTCGAAGCCGGCAAGGATCTTGTTCACTGGCGGTTTACATCGTTTGCCGCCAAGATGCGATTCCGCCATGCCGACGGTGGCGTCCATCACGGTCAGGTCGGGTTTGCGGTACTGGTTCAGCTCGACGATGTACCGGTGGAGCTCGCGGTTGTTTCTGCCGTGCAGGGCCGATTTCCTGTAGTAGCTCGCGCAATAGTGTTCGGCGGGCGCTATTCCAACCATGTTCTTCAGCGTCAACGTCACCTTCGACATGGAATGGGCTTTGAGCACCGGTATTGAGACGAGAAACCCGTCCGTGAGACATCGCGGCATATGGAATTCGGGGAGGTACTTCAGAGAGGGGTTTTTCAACTTGACCGTGTCTTCGCCGTCGAGATCGATCAGTTGGACGTCTTTGCGTCGTGCGAGATCGGTGTAGCCGAGCTTCTTGAAAGCCTCATGCGTGTCAAGCGCGCCACAACCTTCCGCGATGACGACCTCAGCGTCGGAGTTTGCACGACAGTAGTCGAGGACCGCCTCAACACACGCCGCCGGCGTGGTGATGGGAGGCGGCGAGTCGGTGATCACATTCGGTTTGAGTATGATCTTACCCTGGACGGCGATGGTCGCCGCCGCTGCGATCCGGTCGAGCGCTTCCGCGACAGACCGGGTGTAATTCTGGAACTCTACGCTAGCTACTTTCATCGTCATCCTTCATTGGAAAGAGTCTAGCAGCGGGCCGGTCGTGATGTCAATTGTGAGAGGAATGTCCGCCGCGGGACACTCGCCTCTGAGGTCGCCCCTCCCTGAGGTTACGATAGACTTTGAAAAAACTGCGCCGCGTTATACAATATAATCGGAAGTTTGCCGTTAGTTAGGTATAGAAAGCAGCGATATGGAGCCCAATTACGACGACAATTTAGTCGCCAGTTATCTCGCGGGAGATGTTGCGGCGTTTGACAAGCTGTTCGAGCGTCATCAGCGAGGGCTATTCTCGTATCTGTACTCGATGGTCGGCTCACGCGAGGATGTTGAAGACCTGTTCCAAGAGGCATTCCTAAGGGCCATCGCGGCGTTGCCAAGGTACCGTGCAAGAGGCAAGTTCCGCGCGTGGCTCTACAAGATCGCCAGAAACCTGGCACGTGACAGAGTGAGAGAGTTGATGGTCAGAGGCAACCCTGTGAGGATCGGGACGATGAGTTCCAACGACGTTGAGTCGAGACAACCGGTGCTGGACCTGCCGGACAGCAAACCGAGCCCTCGCAACGTCGCAGTCAGCCGCGAGAAGCAGAACTGGATCGACAGGGCTATCGAGACCTTGCCTGCAGCGCAAAGGGAGGTTTTTGTGCTCAGAGAGTATGCCGGTATGCCTTTCAAGGAGATAGCGCTGGTTCAGCGACGTCCTATCGGCACCGTCCTGGCCAGAATGCATTACGCGCTCGAGAAGCTCCGGGCGGAACTTAAGAGTGAGGAGGAATCATATTGAGATGTCGTAGATACAATAAGCTGATCGTACTGTACCTGCACGACGAGCTGGCGGATGAAGCGCGTCGACAGCTTGAACGTCATCTCGACCGATGCGTGACGTGCCGGGAAACGTTCGAGGCGTTTCGAGCCGTGATTGAACGCGCAGGAGACCGCGACGTTCCCGCGCCGACCGCTCGAACGATAGAATCCATCCGTCGGGCCGCCGAGGTCGGTGTCACGGACTCCGGTCGACGAGCTGCAGGTGCGCTGTGGGGAAACAGATGGTATGGTGCGCGCGTCGGCATAGCAGCGGTGGTTTCCTGTATCGTCCTGCTCGCTGCGGTAGCGTTCAAGGTGTATGTTGTAGGACGACCTTCATCACCGCCTCCATACGAGCCGCCGGTGTATGTTGCGGAACCTCCGGTTCCGCCGCAAACTGACGAGAGACTCCCCTTACATGCCGTCGTGTTCTCCGAGGGACGCGACGGACTCGTCGGGCCGATGCGCGCACCATCAGATCTCGAGGCACGGCTGGCCAGCCTCGAGGCCAACACTTTCTATATGGACCAGCAGATGGCACGCGAGATGATGCCCGTCTTTGATAGGCGCGTGCATGGGCTGGAGAACGCTGTTTTCAAGTTAGCGCTGGATTTAGAGCAGGAGTAACCAGGAGAGGAGGAACCGAATCATGATTAGTGTTGCTGCATTGATGAAAGCCGCCACAGTGCTGGTCACCGTTTCAGGGCTGACAATTGGCGTCGAGGACAAGATGGGGGTAACTCGTTATTACGCCGCTGTGGAGGAGAAGGTGCCCGAAGTGAAACAAACCAGCAGGGTGAAGATCACTATTGACGGCGAAGATCTCCTGGACGATCTCGAAACCGAACTGAAGCTTTTGAAGGGGGCGGACGTTGACTTGAGGAAAGAGCTTAACCGTCTGGTTATCACCTCGGAAGCAATGGACGAAGAACTGGCCAAGCTTCTCGAGAAGGCCCGCGCACTTATGAACGAACGTACCGGGAGGATAGAGGTCGTCCATGAACATGCTGGCGAGAATCTTGCCCAGGCGTATATGCAAATGCGGAAGAGTCGGGACAACGCTCGCGAGTTGCTTGAGCGTTCGATGGTCAAACTACCTGCCATGATGGTCGATGGAAGGACCGTTGTGGGCCGCCGTGGCTCATATGTGTTGGATTCTTTCGCACCGGAGCGGTACGCTTACGCGGAGAAGGACCGTCAACGGGCGGTTGAGCTCGAAAGCCAAAGCCGCGACCTTGCACGGCAGTATAGAACTGCCGACGATGAAGCTAAACGAACGGAGGCGCATTCAAAGCTGAAGGCGAACCTCAATGAACTGTTCGATTTGAAGCTCAACGGATACACGGAGAAGATGAGCTCCATAGAAAGTGAACTCGAGAGGTTGCGGCAAAGGGTCGCGGAAAGAAAGAAGAACAAGGAGCTCATCGTCACGGGCCGGTTCAAGGAACTGGTCGGAGAGGATAACCATCTCCGCTGGTGAGAATAGAAGAGGCGATTAGAGGTCCGGCGGAGGAATCTCCTCTTGCTCAGGCTCCTCCCGCGTTTCAGCCGAATCCGGTTCCGGCGACGCTTCCTCGGTGTGTGGACCCTCTTCGTTGTTGCCAAACGGTGACGTGCGTTCCTGCAGGTCTGAAACGAGCTGATTGACGACGAGCTTGACGCCGGAGATCCTGTCGTCACTTCTGCCGTTACCCAGCAGCGCAAGGCACGTGTTAAGTCGTCCGACAACGTCGTCCCCGAGCCATCCCACGAGATCGCCGACCGCGGACTCCAGCTTTTCGTCCAGCGGCTGCTCCGGCTGCCGGAGGACCATCTCCATTATCCGTTCCCTGAAAACCGGATCGCTCTTGCCGGTATAGGTTGTCATCAGGCCGATTTCCTCGACGTTCACGGCAAGAAAATCTATCGTCACGGTGTCCGCTTCAGCTTCGCCAAATACGGTCACGTCGGTCAGCGGGATGAAATGACAATCTCGATCGTTGGCGTAGTCCAGCACGCCTTGATTCGACGGGATGTGTACGCGCCCCTCTACCCACAGTCGCGACTTAAGATAAAGGAGGACGCGTTCGTTCGGGGAGGCTTTCGCCATGCAATCCTCTCCATGCGGCAGACGCGTGAGCGCCACAGCTTCCCTGCAAAGACGCCTGTCTTTGCCACCCCTTAAATGCCGGCGCCGTCAAATACTCCTCAGGCTACGTGGCGGCCTCGGTGCGCTTTCGCCTTCGGCTCCTCTTCCGCTTAAGAGCATTCGCTTTATAGAAAACGGACGCCTCGACTATAGGGTCGTGTTGCCCGCGAATATCGAGGTCGCCGTAACGAACACGTCCACGGTACGTGCGATTTGTGAGGATAATTGAGACAGCCTGGCGCGACCACTTGTTTCCCTTGCGGGTTGGTATGTTCTCCGAGTTAAGCAGCTTGACTACCTTGCCGGTGCTCTTCATCCTCAGGTACTCCCGGAAGATGCGTTCTACAATACCGGACTCTATGTCGTCAGGTTCGAGAGAACGTTCGCCATCCTTGGTCCTTCGATACCCGAACGGAGCCGGGCCGGTCCCGTAACATCCGCGCTGAACCGCGTTGAGTTGCCCCCGCTTGACTTTCAACCCGTGAGATGCCGCCCTTCTCGCCGCTCTCTCAGCCGCTTCGGTAACGCTTGTCTTCGTCTGTACGCCCATGGTTTCCACCCCTACGCTCGAACCCGATCAAGCCTCAGCTAACTTATCCCACTCGCAGTAGCCAACTGCACTGTCCCGGCGGTCCATCTATCGAACTCGAATTCCCCCCCTTGATATGCGCACCGAGAGACGTACGAGAAAGCCCTCCGTGGTGCAACCCTAATATTCTAACCTGTTCGCAGACATTTGTCAAGGGAATATTCGCACTTTTTCATCAATAGCAATGTGTTTACTCCAGAGCGCGGTTCCCGGCGTTCTCAGGGGGCTAACGTTCCGGCGGCCGCTTCCGTGGTCGAGGCATGACCTCTTGGGACACCCGATGCGGAGAGCGCGGTTCCTTGACACTGCCGGTCAATCCACACTACCATCAGTTATGTCATGGGAAGAGTGAGATTCTTCGCTGCGCTCAGAATGACGTGACTGGGGGGCCTCAGCACTCTTGTTCTCAGCGCTTTTTTCACGTGATCTAGGGGGATCGAACACTTTTTCAGACAAATTCCGCGACCAGATGCGTCTTTTCCTATGGAGGCAGGGGAAATTTGAGCAGTGGACGGGCGGGACCTCCGCAGCGTCGGTTAGTCGACGATAAGTGGATGGAAGAGCTGAGAACGTTTTACGATGCGTACGGGAGTGCGCTTTACGGCTACCTGTTCGCACTGCTTTGCTCGCCCGAAGAGGCTGAAGACGCGCTGCAAGAACTGTTTGCGAGGCTCCTGTCGAAGCGGAGGAAGTACTCGCAATTGAGAAACGCGGAGGCGTACCTGTTCCGCGCGGCGCGCAACGAGGCGTTCAGCCGACTGCGTCGCCGAAACGTTCGGGAGCGTGCTGGGGAGGTACTGAGCCAACAGGCAAGTCTGCTGAACCCGGCATCGGGAGAGGAGATCGAGAGAGAGGATGTTGACCGGGTGAATGCAGCGCTGCAAGAACTGCCTACGAAGCAGAGGGAGGTTGTAGTACTGAAGATCTTCCATGGAATGACGTTCAGGGAGATTGGAACGGTGGTCCGTGCGTCTCCGAATACCGCCGCCAGCCGGTACAGGTACGCGCTGGATAAACTTAAGCTGCTATTAGGTGACGAAAGGTGAAGAACGAACGGATGGAGGAACTGCTCAAAAGGTTCGCGCTGCCAAAACCGGCTCATGCGGTTCGTGAGCGTTTGCTGGCCGCCGCACCGGAGAGAGCGGAGCGTTGGGCACACCAGAGGTACAATCCTGCACTGAAGGTCGCCTTTGCAGCTCTGGGGGTTGTCGTCATTATCGCGTTCGGGGCGGACCGAGCCTCGTCCAAACGGCTCCAGCGGATGATTCACTCACCCGCAGCGGCTCGCGAGGTCGATGCCACGGCGAGGGAACTGGCGCGAGAACTTGCCGAGACGCTGGACGGTGATTATACAGTAGAAATTGAAGAGTACTTCGCCCGGTCGCTGAGCCGGTCGGGTGCCGGGTCGTCGTTCAGGGCCACGAGCACAGCCCGACAGAACCGAGACGTGTGGATCGAGGGCCTTATGGAGAATAAGAACCCATGGAACAACGAAACTGGGTGAAGAGGTCGTTCCCGACATTCCTGCGGTGGGCGAAACGAGGCGCCCTCATCGTAGTCGTCGTCCTGATAGTCCTTCTGATCTTAGATACGGCACTTACCTTAGTGCTGCAGAGACGTGTCGAGAGCAAGATCGCCGAGATCAGGGAAGCGGGCGGTGCCATGACGTTTTCCGAGCTGGTTGGTGAACTCTTGTCCGACCAGAAGAATGCCATGATACATTACTCGTACGCTCTGTCAATCATGGGGCCCGTTCTGGCAGAATACGACGGTCTGGGGTACGATGTCTACACCGCGTTTCACACCTTGCCGAGGAGTTCCATGATGTCGGAGAGGGAGCGGTCACGGGCTGTAGGACATGAGTACGAGCGTGGAGTTGAGGCAGCGACAAAGTATCTCGAGAAGGTCCAGTCGGGTGTCGAGGTGGACGGCAGAGAAATCGAGATTGCCGCCCGGCACATATTCACGAAGATGGAACCTGGCCTCCAGGTGGTTAAGGATGCTCGTGCGTTGGACCAGGCACAGATGCTCGTGGACTATGACATCGGAGTGGACGCAGCCTCGCGGTCAATTCTGCCCCATCTGGCGAGAATGCGTGCCCTTGCGCGGTACGTGGGAGACGCGGCGATTCTTGAAGCGCGCGAGGGCAATATGAAAGAAGCTTCCGAGCTGATTTCTGCGGGACTCCATATAGCAAACGCTCTCAAGAGGGAACCGCTGCTCATTACCCAGTTAGTCCGGATGGCGATAGGGGGAATTGCTATCGGCGCCATGTACGAGACGCTGGAGGAAGGTTATCTACCCGACGAACGTTTGCGCGAGATTATCGCGGAGCTCGATGAACTGCGCGACAGAAGGCCCTTTGCAGGGGGTCTGCAAGGCGAATTGTGCTTTTTCCTGGCGCGCGACCGCCAGCTCATGGGCGCAAGCTATGTAGGGCGGCCGTTTCGTCTTGTGGACGAGGAGGCATATTTGAAGTACATGCCGAGAGTAATAGAGTTTGCGGCTGTACCATCGTATGAATCGCGACTTGCCCTCAAAGAGCTGGGGGATGAGGTCAGCACAATCTCAAAACTCAAGGTAGCTACCCGCACAACCGTACCGGCTTTCTCGCGGGCGCTGCCTGCACAGGATAGGATCGTAGTTCAGTGCGACCTTGCTGAAATGGCGATATACTTGAAGCAGTTAAAGAAGAAGACCGGCTCATACCCGGAAAAGCTCGACGCGATCGTGCCCGAGTACATTCAAGAATTGCCTGTCGACCCTTTCACCGGCGCACCCTATCTTTACCGCAAGGAGAGCGAGGGCTTCGTCTTGTACAGTGTGTCCGTCAACCTGGTTGACGACGGTGGCAAACCGGATGCGCGCGAGGGAGATATCGTCTGGCGTTCCAGCCGCTGACTCCCGGATGTGGCACAGGATACTGCCCGTGACCCGCGACGCGGAACTTTTCTTTTGATCGTTCGATCCCATATATGTCATATGAACTTATGGAGAAGGTGTGCGTAGTATAGAGTGGTGTAGACCTTCAAGCGTCGACGGAGCGCAGCGGCGCAGAAGATATTGCTGAGGTACGATGGCAAAGAAAGCTCTAACGTGTAAACATAAGGGCACTTACTGGCGTTACTATATACAGATACCCTATACCGAGGGTTTTTTTTGACAGAGCAGTGCTCCTTTTACTGTTGACAGGGCGCTGTGCTGGTGCTATAGTACAGTTCCGGGATATGTGCGACCTGCTGGATTTGGCAGTTTCGCCGTCGGTACTGCCATAACCGACGGAATAGTACATTAGTGCCAAGAAATCGCCGGCTCGGACGTTATACATATAATGGGGGGATGTTGTCAGGGCGGCTCGCGAGTGGTCTTCCGCGTTCCGCGCTGCAAACGTCGCCTTAAGACGCGCCAAGGGACTTAGCCGCAACACGGGGGAGGGCCGGGAGAACGTGTCTTGAGCAAGCTTTCCGAGGAGGTGCTTCATAAGGCGCTGGATCGTTTTCGCCGCACCGGTGAGAGTCTCGGGCGGTGTCTGACGGCGCTGGGCTGGCCGGACGAGAAGAGCGCCCTGGAGGCGCTCGCGGAGACCCTGCAGATCCGTTTCCTGGAGCTGTCCGAGACGGAGATTGACCGGACGGCCGCGACCGACATACCTTCCGAACTCATCCACAAAGCGCGCGTCATACCTGTCGCTCAGATTGACGGCAATCTTCTTCTGGCTATGGAGAACCCGTTCGACTTCCAAACCGTGGACCACATTCATATACTCACCGGCAAGGATATCGACCGTGCCATCTGTACCGAGAGCGATATGGAGGCCGCGATGCAGACCTTCTACGGTTTCTCGGTGGAGAGGATGATAAAGCACCTCGAGGTACCCGAGGAGGACGCCGCGGACAATGCGCAGGTCGGTCACCTCCGGGAGATCGCGAGCGAGCCCACGGTCGTCAACCTGGTCAACCTCATTGTCGTGAGGGCCATCCGCGACCGGGCGAGCGACATTCACCTCGAACCGTTCGAAAACATGCTGAAAGTCAAGTACCGCATCGACGGTGTGCTGCACGAGATGCCCGCTCCGCCGAAACACTTGCAGGACGCTATTATCTCACGCGTCAAGATCATGGCCGACATGAACATCGCGGAACGTTATATTCCTCAGGACGGGCACATTGAGCTCAACTTCGAGGGACGCGAGGTAGATGTGCGTGTCGCCACGATCCCGACAATATACGGCGAGTGTATCGTGCTCCGCCTCTTGGATAAGACATCGTTCCTTTTCGGGTTGGAGGGGTTGGGATTCGAGGAAGGGACGCTCGCGCGGTTCAGTCGTCTCCTGCGAAACCCGCACGGTATAGTGCTTGTGTGCGGACCGACCGGCTGCGGCAAGACCACAACTCTCTACGCGTCGCTAACCGCGATCTTCACGACTGAGCGCAAGTTCATCACCATCGAGGATCCGGTTGAGTACGAGCTGGTGGGTGTCAACCAGATTCCGGTGAGGCCCAAGAGAGGTTTAACCTTTGCGACCGGGATACGCTCGATCGTCCGGCAGGACCCCGATGTCATCATGGTCGGGGAGATACGCGACAGCGAGACGGCGGAGATCGCCATTCGCTCCGCGCTGACCGGCCACCTTGTACTCAGCTCTCTGCACACCAATGACGCCCCCGAGTCGATCGCGCGACTTCTGGATATGGGCGTGCAGCCGTATCTAATCGCCTCGGCGGTGCGCGGCATCCTGGGGCAGCGGCTCGTGCGCAAAGTGTGCTCTGCCTGCGGTGAGAGAGTCGAGCCAAGCGAAGCACAACTCGCGCAGATCAGGCGCGAACTGAATGCAGAGGAGGAGGTGATCCTGTATCGCGGCGAGGGCTGCTCTGACTGCAACGGTACAGGCTATCGCGGCCGAACGGCTATCCTGGAGTTACTGCTCGTTGATGATAACCTTCGGGACCTTGTCCTGCAACGGGCGTCGGCGTCGGCTATTCGCCAGCAGGTGGCCGGCAAAATGCAGAGCATGCGTGAGGCTGGCTGGCTGAAGGTCGTTCGGGGCATCACAACCCCGGAGGAGGTAATACGGGCTACTCAAATGGAGGAGCAGTTCGACGATTTTGACGACGGACGGTAGGCATGTGCGGCGGAGCAGCGTGCAGAACTTCGCCGTGAACCGCCTGGCGTGTGACGCGCGCAACTGTATGGGGGACGGTCTGATTCATATCTACAAGGCCTACTAGTGGAGACAGCAAGTGCCGACTTACTGGTATAGAGCGCTCGGCGTGGAAAACCGGCCTACGGAAGGGACGATTGTCGCTGCGAGCCGCCGTGAGGCCCTTCAGCGGCTCATAGACGGCGGACAGCATCCGCTGGATCTGAGCCAGCGCGGGGCGGAGGATGGCGCGGGTGCTACCGGGTTCCGGTTCCAGTTCCAGAGACAGTCTATCCGACTTGCCACTTTCACGCGCCAACTTGCCACGCTCTCGGCGTCCGGCGTACCGATCGTTAGAAGCCTCAACGTCCTCATAGAACAGTTGCAGGATCCGCGAGCCCGGCAAATACTCACTGATATTCGGGGGTCCGTCCAGGGCGGCAGTACGTTCGCGGACGCGCTTGGCAAACATCCTCGGGTGTTCCCAAAGCTCATGACCAGCATGGTGCGCGTCGGAGAGATGGGCGGCACGCTCGACGAGGAGTTGCTGGAGCTCTCGGATCTCTACGAGAAAGAGGAATCCCGCAAGGGAGAAATACGTGCCGCACTCGCCTACCCGATGCTGGTCCTTTTGTTGGGGGTGGCGTCTGCCGTCGTACTCGTTGCGTTTCTGATACCGAGGCTCGAGAGTCTTTTCGCGGACGTGGGACAAGATCTGCCGGCACCGACGCGGATACTGTTGGGGATTTCCCATTTCTTAACGGGACATGGCTGGGGTCTCATGGTGGGCGTCCTGGTGGCAGTCGCGGCGGTGAAGTTTGCTGCGCGAAACAAAGAGGTACGCCTTTTTATCGATCAGTACAAACTGCGCATCCCGTGGTTAGGCACATTAGTCCGCAATCTGGAGATCGCGCGTTTCACGCGTTTGCTCGGCACGCTAACGCACGGAGGCATAACTATTGTCGAAGCGCTCGACATCGTGGGGCCCGCGGTGGCTAATGAGGCGATTGCGGAGAGTGTCAGGAACATGACCAAGCGCATCCGCACAGGCGAGTCGCTTGCGGCTCTCATGAAGGAGACGCAGATTTTCCCACCGCTGCCGGTGCAGATGGTTGCAGTCGGTGAGGAGACGGGGCACCTGGACCAGATGCTGCTGCGCGTGGCGGACGCTTATGATCGGGAAACAACGGCTTCAACCAAGGTGATGACTTCGCTGCTCGCTCCTGCCATGATCCTGTTCGTGGCGGGCATTGTGGGCTTTATCGTTATCTCGATGCTGCTTCCGATATTCCAGTTGAGCACGGTGATTAGATAGGAGTGAAAACTATGAGAAGAGAAAGACGTCGGGCAGAAAGCGCGTTTACGTTGATCGAGCTCTTGGTCGTTCTGGCAATACTCGCCATACTTGCGGTGACAATTCTCCCCAACGTTGTCGGGAAGAAGGAAGGTGCCATGCGGACCAAGGCGCAAACCGACATAGCTATGATCGAGAGCCTACTCGATCAGTACTATCTTGATATGGACCGATACCCGAGCCCGGAGGAGGGCTTGCGAGTCCTCTATTTTAGGCCCGATGAAGAAACGGAGAAGTGGAAGGGACCGTATTCGAAGAAACCGATACCGAACGATCCATGGGGCAATCCTTACATCTACGATAGTCCCGGCACGCATTCGGCGCTGCCGTACGAGGTCATGTCGTGTGGCAGGGACGGCGAAGAAGGCGGAGAGGGCGAGAACGCCGATGTAGTCAGCTGGGTGGAGATTGAAGGTGAAGAGTATTAGTCGTTTCGAAATCCGGACCGACGGCTGCGGAAATGGAGCAAGACCGGTGCGCGGTTTCACGCTCATCGAGTTGATGGTGGTGCTGGTCATCATATCGATGTTTTCCGCCATGATCGTGCCTTCGATTGCTGCCGCTTTGCGAGGGACCGGATTCAGGAGAACGGGCAATCAGGTTTGTGAGGTTCTGAACTTCGCGTACATGTCCGCCGTGACACGGCACCGACCTGTGGTTGTTAATCTCGATGCCGGCCGGAGATTGTGTTGGGTTTCGGCGTACAGGAGCTCGTTGCCGTGGTTGGCTGAGCCAAATGAGTCGGAGACGCAAACCCTGGCGACTATGGAACTGCCGGAGGGAACCCAACTGATCGTCACCCGCGGAGAGGCATCTCCCTTCAGTACCGCTGAGTCCCAACCCTGGGAGGTAATAACGTTCCGGAGCGACGGTGGAACGGAAGATGCACTGATTGAGCTGACGAGTATGCGTGGCGAGCGTTTTGAGATCAATATTCTCGGTGCCACCGGCGAGGTACGCGGCAGAGAGGTGCTCTTATGATGATGCGCAGGCGCCGGTCGGGAGGATATTCACTGGTCGAAATGGTTGCTGCGCTGACCATCTTCGGAATCGGTGTGCTGGGCACGATGGAGCTGTTCACGACGTGCCTGCAATCCACCTCGGCATCGCTCGCCCACACGCAGGCCGTCTACCTGGCGCAAGGGCTTGTCGAGGAGGTGATCGCCGAGGGAGAGCTTTACGCGAGCAGCGACAGCGGCGACTTCGGCCAGGAGTACCCACGTCACTCGTGGAGCTACGATATCGAGGACACGGATCAGGTTGGGTTGATGTTATTGCGTATTCTGGTTACCTGGAACGAGCGCGGGCGCGAGAAGGAGTACGTGCTGACGACGCTCGTCGCGGAGCGGCTTCAACTATGAGGTTTCGACGCGGCTTTACACTTGTTGAATTACTCGTCACTACGAGCATGTTGGCGCTCCTGGCGGCAGCTGGATTCGCAGCCCTTACTACGGGGACTCGATCGGCGGCGAAAGCCAGGCGTTACGGCGCTATGATAACCCACGGACAGGCGGCGCTCCAGGCGATGGCTACCGACATCCGCGCGGCCGTCGAACACGGCAATACTCAAATGACCTCACTTGATGCCGAGTTCGAAGGCCTGACCGCCGATACGCTTGATTTTGTCGCCGCCGACCGGGTACGACTGGCCAAGGGGGAACCCGGCGTGAGCGGCCGTTGCGAGATAGGCTATTATGTTGAGAACGATTCCAAAACCGACGCACAGTGGTTGCTGCGCCGGGAGGACGGCTCGCTTGACGACGACCCGCTTGAGGGAGGTGCGGTCTCGCTCGCCGGCCCGCAAGTGTCCGAGCTTAACCTGGAATTCTATGACGGGCTGTATTGGGAGTCCGGTTGGCAAGAGAAACCGGGTTTTCCCAAAGCAGTGCGCATTCAGATTGTTGTGGTGGACGAAGATGAGATCGAAAACCCGATGGTGTTCAATACAACGGTCCCGATCATGGCTCAATAGAGGGCCGTCCGAGCGCGGTATGGCGTTGGTGTTCGTGCTCTGGATTATGGCGATCCTTTGCGCGGTGGCCCTGGAGCTGAAGTTCTCGTCGCACCTCCGCATGCAGGTGACGGCAAGCACGAGCGGTGCTGCAAAGGCCCTATTCCTGGCTCGAGCAGGCGTGGAGAGGACTATCGCCGAGTTGGTTGAAGGGAGGAACAAGGTGCAAGCACAGGCGGACCTCCGGGAAAGCCAGACGCGCGTCTACCAGAACGTCGAGCTTGGCGACGGATCGTACACTCTTTACGTGGGAATGGATACTGCCGGCGAGCCGGTCTATGGTATTGGGGACGAAGCGGCGAAGATCAATGTGAATACCGCAGAGGAGTCGATATTGGACGTGGTGCCCAGGATGGATGCGGATCTTGTGGCCGGGATATTGGCCCTGAGAAAGCAGGAAGAGCTTCACGATTTGAATGACTTGCTCCTGCTTGAGAACGTTGACTTTCTTGTATTGTATGGTGAGGATCAGAACAGTAACGGTCTTCTTGACCCGAACGAGAATGACGGTGACCAGAGTTGGCCGCCGGACGACGCTGACGGCGTGCTCGACGAGGGCCTTACGGCGTATCTCACGACGTGGTCCGCGGCACGCAACGTCACCGCCGACGGAAACAAACGTGTCGACCTGAATAGCGCCGGCGCGGAGGATATCGCCAAATCGGTAACCGGCATATCCTCTCAGGAAGCCGAGTCCATCGTGGCGCATCGTGAGAAGAACAAGTTCGCCGCAATTGTGGACTTGCTGGATGTCGAACTCGTGGAGAAAAAGCCCGAGGAGCAGCCGGACAGGCCGGACGGGAGAGAAAGAAGAGAGGGAGGGCCGGAACGGGAAGGGCCGAGGGGTGGGCCTCCTCAGGCTGGGGGAGAAGAGGAAAAGCCCGAGGGCAATGGCGACGAGGAGGAGGAGACCGAGGGGGAACCTGAGAGTCGGTCGGAGCCCGGCCGGCCGAGGCCAGAGCAACCGGATGAGTCGGAACGCGCTGGGCGCGGCGAACAGAGACAACAGCAGACGGCCACGCAAGGAACCGGCCAGAAAGCTTTCGACATGGGAAAGTTCCGGCAGATCGCCGACCTGGTAACGACGGCAGAGGGCGAAGTGCGAAAAGGCGTTGTCAACATCAACACCGCACCCCGCGAAGTGCTCGCTTGCCTGCCCGGGCTTGATGATGCTCTCGCGCGGCAGATTGTACAGTCGCGACAAGGGCGCAAGACCGGTTTCCAGACGGAGGCAGAGCTGCTCGATGTTGATGGGATAACGTTGGAGGTATTCAAGGAGGTATGGCCGCACATTAGCGCCAGATCGGACGTATTCAATGTCCGATCGTTCGGCGTTGTTGGGACCGGAAATACGTACTGCTGTGTTAGCGCCGTTATTGACCGAACTGAGAATCAGGTGAAGATTGGGTATTGGCGTGAACTGGAATAGTCCGAGGAGAATCGACGGGACGAACCGAGAGGGGTGAGCTTTGCAGACTGTGAAGAATCGCCGCGTACTGGTCCTGGAACGGACCAGTGGTAAGGAGTGGAAAGCGGTTGAGGCCGAGGTAGGCGGCGACCGCGTCACCGTATCGCGAGCCGAGATCCTGAAAAGCGCTGACGAAGCGAGTGCCGCCTCCTCGGGGCCGGATTTCGCGGAGTTTGCAAACAACGGCGACGTGGTTCTCGTGTCGAGTTCCGACACGGCGGTCTGCCGATCGATCGAAGTGCCGGATGCGTCGTCCGACGAGATGCGCCGGATGGTGGCTTTGCGTCTCGAAACAGAACTCCCCTACCCTGTCGCAGAAAGCACGTGGGTGTGGGAGCGACAGGACAACGGGGGTACAGACGCCGGAACCGTCCTGGTGATCGCTACCCGCAACGCCGAGATTGAGGAGGCAGAGGGAGAACTGCGCGCGAAAAAGAAGCGCTGCACCAGCGTCGAGTTCGATGGGACGTGCCTGGCTGAGTTGGCCGTCGCGTGTGGCCCGGCGGTCGATACCGTCGCCTTGGTCAGTGTCGGAGCAAAGAGAGCTACCCTGGCGATAGCGCATGCGGGCAAGCTGCGCTACGTGCGCCGTATTTCGTTGGACATGGCGCCGACTGGAGACGGACGCCCGGACGCCACGTGGGTTTCCGGGCTGGTCAATGAGCTGGACCAGTCCCTATACGATTATCTGCTGCGCACGGGAGGAGATGGGCCTGAACGCGTTCTTGTCGCCGGTGAGGGGATGGGTGTCGAAGGGTTCGTTGACGCACTGGGGGCACGTCTGAAGCGACCCGTTGAACAGGCCGCTCTTCCTGAAATCGTGCACGTACCCGAATCTGCGACTGTGGGTGGTGAGCTGCTTGAAAGATACCCCGAGTGCGTCGGTGCGCTGATCGCGGCGCACCACAGGTTGCGTGGTGAGCGAGCGGCTGCCCCTGCGCTGCGTCGGCAGGCGAGGAGATTCAGAGAGGTTAACCTGCGCAATAAGAGGGTCGCGCTTATATGCGCAAACGCTCTGCTTCTTGTGGAACTGATTGCGGCGGCGTTCGGTGTGCGGGCTGCTCAGATGAGTGCTGCCAAACGTACCATCGAAGATAGCCGCCCCCTCCTGCAAGACCTGACAAGCGTGGAGGACGAGGTGGACATCCTCCAGTACGAGAGCAGGCGTCAGCGATCGATCCTGGATGCGCTCATTCCCATCACGGAGGCGCTGCCGGGTGGTATTAAGGTTGAAATATTGAAGATCACTGCAAAGGGAGAGGTGACGATTGCGGGAAAAACGAAATCCGTGGAGGAGGCGTCGGACAAAGCGATATCCGCAATGCGCGCATCGAAGTTGCTGGCAAACCCGAGCTTCCGGGGAGCGACGCGGGGAGAAAAAGAGTTCAATTTTCAGATTACGTGCGAGTTGAGAGGGGGCTTGGGAGGTAGGTGACGATGAATCTCACGGGTAGAGAGAAGAAGGCGGCTGTTATCGGAGCAATAATTGTAGGATTGGTCGTTCTATACGCGTATGTTGTTGCGCCGCTGGCACGAGCATGGTCCTGGAGGGGAAACGACCTCAAACCAAGACTTCGGCAAATAACAGAGCTTCGCGAGCGTGCGCGCCGACAGGGTTCTCTCGTGAGGACGCGGAACGTTCTGGTCAGCAGGCTCGGCGCGTTGACCTGCCCGGAGGACTTGGCGGTTCAAAAGCGTCCTGACGCGGCGATGCCCGGGTCAGGGGAGTCGGCTGCGGACGCCGAAGGCGGCAACCCCGGAGAAACCGAGAAAGAACCTTCTCCAGCCGAGGAGACTGCCGATCCTGCGGCAGTGGCCGTAGAACAGAACTCCGGGACGGGATCGAGCGGCGTTTGTCTGGCCGCGCATCTTGAACGAATTGCCAAGACATCCGGAGTGAATATCAAACGGATTTCGCCCAGGAAACGTGCCAGCGCCGGGAAAAGCAACAAGCATTTTGGTGCGGTAGCGCTGAAGGTCAATATCGAGAGCAACATCGAGAACCTAATCAAACTGCTGTACGCGATCGAGAAGGGGGAACGACTCATCCGAGTCGAGAGTATCCAGTTGCGTCGTGATCTTAAGAAGGGTGGTAACGTCGCGACCACCCTCGATGTCGTGGGATATGAGGCAATAGCGGGGTGATCATGAGGGACGTTGCTGCACGAGCATTAGCGAAGTTGCGAGAATGGGGCCCGGACAAGTGTTTGCTGGCGCTCGCCGCTGTTATGGCGGTCCTGCTGCTTGTTCAGGGCGTGCGTTTCGGCCTCACGCTGCCTCTTGGAAGGAGGCTGGCGCAGTACTTGAGAAGTAGCAGCGGTGCGCCGCCGGAGAGAAATGTAGCGAGGACCATCGAGGCATACGATGTCATCTTCGAGAAAGGTGTCATAGGGACAAAGGTGCAGGCGCGGCCGCCAAAATTGATGCTGATGGGCGTGATGGGCAACCGCGCGCTGCTCGGCACTTCGCCGAAAGACGCGAAATTGTATGAGGTCGGAACGCAGCTTCCTCAAGGGGGCAAGCTCGTCGAGATCGGCAGTGATAAGGTGGTCGTCGAGATCGAGGGCAAGCAGAAAACTATAACGGTCTTTCCGGAACTCAAGCAGGGGGCGCCGGGGCAACAAGGAGGGCCGCCCGGGGCGCCGGGACCGCGTGGGATGCCCGGACCGGGGCCGGTACCCGGACCCGGAGGTCCGAGGCCAGCCGTCGCTGAGCCGCCGCAACAAAGTCCCCCGGGCGCTGAGGTGCAACAACAAACTTCGCCGGACGCGGCGAGTACGGAACCGGTCCAGCCCAGGCGCGGCGGATCGGTTGGTCTAAGATCCTTGAGAAGGTATTCTACCATAGAGGAATGATGGCAGAGAGCAAGCAAGAGGGGTGATAACAATGAAACGTGCCAGAAGAAACATCCACCGATTTGGCGTGCTGTTCGTGATAATGGCCTGGTTCTTGTCACTTTCGCCCACACTTATCTTCGCTCAGGAGGTGAGTGAGGTTGAGAGCGAGGCGGTTGCCGCCGACGAGACTGGGGAAACCCCGGAAACCGCCCTGCCGGAGAGCCCGGAGGCCGAGGAAGCCGCCGCTGAAGAGACGGACCCTGACAAGGTTCCAGTGAATCTCAATAACGTACCCGTCGACCAGGTGGTGAAATTCATAGCCGAGATCACCGGCAAGTTCGTCGTGAAACATAAGGACGTCAAGGCGCAACTAAACGTCTTCAGCCCGGAGAAGGTGAGCAAGGAGAAAGCGTTTGCGCTGATTTGTGAGGCATTGCTCCTGGAGAAGGTGGCGGTCGTCGCGAGCAACGACACCATCAAACTAATACCCGCCGAGCTCCTCAAAGAGACTGTCGTTGAACTTCTGCCGGCAGGAGTCGAAGAGCTGCCGGGGGGAATAGTCAGGAAATCCATACCGATTCGATTCGCGGATGTCGCGGAGATCGAGAAACTCGTCAAAGAGCTCTTGAGCGGGACCGGGTCGATGTTGGCACATCCGTCATCGAAACAGATCATCGTTACTGACAGCGCCAATCGTGTCGCTAACATCGAAGCTGTGGTTGCGCAACTGGACGTCCTGACCAGCGATCAGAGGCAGGTGCAGATATTCGAGCTGAAGCAGGCCGATGCCGAAGCCATTGCGCCAATCCTTAAGTCCGTGCTCGGCGCGCTCGCGCAGAAGGCCGGTGGTGCACAGCCGGGCAAGCCCAAACAAGGCAAGCCGCCGGACGGAAGACCCCAGCCAGGCAAACCGGGCGGTGCGCCGCCGGGCGGCGGCGGGGTGGAAGTCGTGCCGTATAAGGCCGCGAACTGGCTTGTCGTGGTCGTCCCGAAAGAGCTGACCGGCAAAGCGAAGAGCCTTGTCGATGAGCTCGACAGAGCGCGACCGCAGGAGTTGCAGATGCGGTCCCTGATGCTCAAGTACGCCGATGCCAGGGACCTGGCGTCGCAACTAACGTCTCTCTTCAGGAGGCGCCCTGAAAAACGTGTGCGGGATATGGTCGAGATCACGGCCGACGACCGCTCGGGCTCTCTGCTGGTGCTGAGTTCGGCAGAGAACTTCGCGCTGATCAAGGATGTCGTTGACGAGCTGGACACCGAGGAGTCGGTCCAGACTATGACCAAGACGTACCCGCTGGAATACGCCGATGCCGAGGATATCTCCGAGCAGATGAACAGCCTCTATAGCGGCATGCAGCAGGACTATTACTCCATGATGTTTTACTACCCGCGGCGGCAGCAGCAGGCGAAGACCCGGTTTGTCCCGGAACGTCGTACCAACTCGGTCATCGCAATAGCTAAGCCGAGCGAGTTCGAGAAGATCAGCAAGTTGATTGAAAAGCTCGATCAGCCGATCGATGCGGAGCAGGTGGCTCCACGCATCTTCCGGATACGCTACGTCGACGCCAAGGAGATGACCGACGTCTTGAATAAGATATTCGGTGCGGAAGATACGGCGGGTACCAGTGGGTATTACGACTATATGTTCGGGCGGTACGGAGGCACAAAGGAGGAGGTGGGCAGGCTGTACGGTAAAGTGCGTTTCGTGCCTGAAACCACAACCAACTCGATCATTGTGACGACGAATAACAAGGAAAACTTCAAGATAATTGGTAAGTTCATCACGGATCTGGACAAGTTCAGTCCCGATGCCGCCAACACGATGGTTGTGACTCTGAAGAACGCCAAGGCGAGCGCTGTCGCCGACCAACTGAATGGCCTGTTTGCCCGTGAGGGCGCTCGCATGCCCGAAAGACGTCAGACTGAGGAGGAAGAGGCGCGAAGCACGCAGTTCGCCTGGCTCTACGGCTCTCCGCAGAAGAAGGAGGAGCGCGCAATCAGTAATCTGATCGGACAGGTCCGTGTCGTACCCGATACGCGCACCAACTCTCTTCTCGTTACAACCGCGGTCCAGAATTTCGAACTGCTGAAGGAACTGATCCAGAAACTTGATGTCGAATCGCCGAAGGTCCAGGTCCGGGTGCGTCTGGTCGAAATTACAACAACCAGGGAATCTCGGATCGGCACTCGGTTCAGCTCGAGCCAGGGCGCCTTTTCGAGCAGCGACTTTGATAACGGTCTGATGTCCACGTTCGGTGTAACGTGGGAGGACATCCGCGGAAACGCCATCCTCAGGGGCGATGTCAGCGTTAACTTGCTGGTTCAGTTTCTGCAACGCCACTCTGATACACGCGTCCTCGCAGTGCCGACTCTTGTCATGAACAACAACGAGCCGGGCGACATATTTGCGGGGACCGAGTTCCTGTACCCCACGACCAGTCAGGCGACTCCACAGGGTGGCGTGACTCAGTCGTTCTCGCCGAAGGAGGCCGGGACCAAGCTGAAAATCACTCCGAACATAAACGACATAGACAAAGCGGTAATGAAGGTGGAACTCGAAGCATCTCAGATTCGGGCGGGCGAGGACATCGGAGGCGCCCCGGTCATCGATAAGCGACTGTTCAACACGGAGCTGGCTGTCAAGAGCGGTGACACGATGGTCGTCGGTGGAATCGTACGAAATACCGACACCGAGCAAATCCGGCGGGTTCCGATACTCGGCCATATCCCGGTGCTCGGCATACCGTTCAGAAAGAAGGATTCCATACACGAAACAGTGGAACTCGTCGTCTTCATCACGCCCACCGTCCTCAGAAGCTCGGAGGACGACCTGGTCGCTACCCGGGAGATTGCTGAAGGCCTCAAGACCACGAAGGATTGGCAACCGCTGCGCGACATAGTCGAGGACAAAGCCGGTCCGAAATAGGCCAGGCGCAAGAAGACATCCCGACCGGATGTAGTCCGGAAGACGGAAACGAATCCGAGTCAGTTCGGCTCACGCTCGCGAGCGCGCCAACGCTACTTTCTTCATGACAAGTTCCACAAGTCACCTGCATTCGCGCCGCCATCTCGGGTCCCGTTCTCTCCGTAGCTCTCGGCCATGGCCTCGACGATACGTTCCATAGTCTGGCGTTTTTTGCCTACTTCTGGTAAGATAAATGGTAGAGGAGAATTCTTTTTCGGGACGGAATGATCGACCTTGGTGGCGGCGCTTAATGGTTGAGTATCTCACTCTTATTGTGGTCAAACTCATTGCGATAACCTTGCCGTGGCCGGCCTTATACTGGTTGGCGATCAGGGTTGCGTGGTTGAACTACCGTCTCAGCCGTGCGTCCAAAGCGGGGATCAGAGCGAATTTGCGTGTCATCCTCGGCGAGGGAGCCAGCGAGGAGGAGATCGACAAGGTTGCAAGGGAGACGTTTAATAACTTTGGGAAATCCATCCTGGAGTTCTTCGGTTACTCGCGGATAGACAGACGTTTTCTCGAAGATCGTGTGAAGGTACTGGGCTTAGAAAATGTTGACGAGGCGAGAAGCCTTGGAAGAGGAGTCATCTTAACCAGCGCTCATCTGAGTAACACGGAGCTTGGCGGGGTTAAGATGGTTGACGCCGGGTACCCGGTGACGGGTCTGGCGCTTGATCACGACAACCACAGCGTCAACAGATTGTTCAACAGGCAGCGTGCCCGGAAAGGGGTCAAGATGTACTCGCTGACGCGCGGTGGACGGCACTGTCTGGAAGCACTAAGACGTAACGAGCTGATTTGTCTTGTGGGAGACAGGGACCCCACGGGGACCGGCATTGAGATCGAGTATTTCGGCAAGCGTGCGAAGTTCCCGGTGGGGCCCGCAAGATTCTCCATTGCGACGGGCGCTCCCATTGTGCCCGGGTTTATGATCAGGCAGCCCGATAACACGTTTGAACTGATATTCGAGGAACCGATTCACCCACGGCAGGGCGGCGATAGAAACGAGCTCGTAAGCGAGCTTACCCGCGCTTACGCGAAAGTGTGCGAGAAATATGTGGGCGCTCATCCGGGACAATTTGCGACCTTCTTCCCGATGTGGAAAGAGTAACCACGATATCTCGCTCGAGAGCCACGTTGCGGACTGGTCCTTCAGGTCCGATTCTCAAATGTGCACGGGGCGTGTGCGTCGCGGCGGGAAGGATTCATACACGAACGCAAAAAAAGGGACACTGGCGATTAGAATTTTCGAACCGCGTTACGGCTTTGCCACCATCGTGTGGGCTGGAATCATTTTCTGGGCGTCGCTGGCTGCGGAGGTGCCGGGCGACCGGCTGTTTGACATCCCTTTTGCCGACAAGATAGTCCATTTTTGCGGCTACGCGCTGCTGTGCTGGCTGGCCGCGATGAGCCTCAGAAAGGCCGAGCGCCCGTATCGTGCCGTGAAACTTATTGTTGTTCCTGTCGTTTTCTCAGTAGCCTTTGGCACATTTAACGAGATTGTCCAGAAGCTTGTATCGTACCGCAGCTGTGACCCGGGCGATATCGTCGCGGATGCTTTCGGAGCAGTATCTGTTCAGGCAGGGTTCATCCGCGCGCAATTGCGCAGTAAGCATGGAGAGATGTCAGACGATGTTACTCGTTAGCGCTTGTCTTCTCGGGGTTCGCTGCCGGTACGACGGAAGCGCGGCGCCTGAGGACAACGTTGTCTGCAAGGAAAGCGCATGTGTGCCCGTCTGTCCGGAACAGCTCGGCGGTCTGCCCACACCGCGTGAGACAGCTCACCTGGTGGGCGGTGACGGAATGGACGTGCTCGACGGCAACGCATTTGTCGTCACGGAAGATGGCAGAGATGTTACGCAGCATTTTCTGCGAGGCGCTGAAGAGGTCTTGCGTCTGGCACGCTCGTTGGGTGCGCATAGAGCGGTCTTCAAGGATAGGAGTCCCTCGTGCGGCGTGACGCAGGTTCATTGCGAGGCCGGCTTGGCGGAGGGCACGGGGGTGACCACCGCCCTTCTTGCACGACACGGTATAGAAGTGAAGGGTATCTGATACAAAGTGAGCGTTCTGACTTTAATCGTTTCGTTCGTCTGTTCAGTAAGCCTGTTCTCGGCACTGTCTCTGCGAAGCGCTACTTTTGACGCGCGGGAAGGCAGACCATATCTGGAGGCGCGCAAGCTCGAGCAGGCTGCTGAATGGGCGGATTCGCTCGAGATGTTCGAGCGATTGACCTCCTCGCGGGCTGAGTTCGCCGATTACGCTTTGTTTGGGATGGCGCGCTGTTACAGGCAGCTCGGGAAGCCGGAGCAAGCGAGGGTCGCGCTCGAGAAGCTGCTCGACGACTTTCCCCAGAGTCCGGCTGTACCGTATGCGCGCGTTGAATTGGGCGGAACGCTTGCCGACCTGGGTGTGCTCAATGAGGCCGTGGTGCAACTTGAACGGGCGCTGGGAGTCCAACCGTCTTCTATCAACAAACCGGAAGTGTTGGAACTACTGGCCTCAACATACCTGAAAATCGGTAGGCAGGAAGACGCGCTCAAGGCATTCAAGCGGATATGCAGGACGGCCGCGCGAACCGACGAGGCGTTGTCCGGCGCCGAATACCTTGCGGAAACCGGAGGCGTCTCTGAGAAACTTGAAGCCGCCGGCGTCTACGTGGCGCAAAGAGAATGGGAGACGGCTATAGATGTCTGCGAGCGGGTTTGCGACGATGCAGGAGCCGACAGCGTGCACCGAGCTCAGGCGTTGCTGGAGTTGGCAAGGGCGTATACCGGCGCAAAACGCCCCTCGGACGCGCTCGAAACCTACGCAGTTGTCGCCGAACAGTTTGCGGACTCCTCATTCGCTGCGCGGGCCCTTCTTGAATCAGCGAGGTTAAGTGCACGGCAAAGGTATCTCGAGGACGCTGTCTGGATGTGGCAGCGCCTTCGAAACGAGTATTCCGGCACGCCACAGGCCGTCCAGGCGCAATGGGAACTGGCGCGATCTTACGACAGAAACGGGGTACTTGAAGGGGCGATAGCACAGTACGCGAAGTTCGCCCGGGACCATCCGACATCGTTCCTGGCGGACGACGCGTTGTTTCGAGCAGGAGTACGATCGTACCTTTCCGGCGACTACGTTCGGGCCGCTGAACTCCTTGTGGAAGCAACCAACGTAGCTTCAGACAGGCTGACGGATGACGCCTCCTATTGGGCCGGCAAGGCGCACCTGGCGTTGGGCAAGAGTCACATCGCTGCACACTATCTATCCCGCTCGGCGCAGGTCCGGCCGGCCGGTTTCTATAGCTACCGGGCGTGGGCAGCGCTGCGCGAGATGAGCATGATTGGCTTCAAACGCGCGCACCGAGTGCCGCTCGGCGACAGGTGGCTGATGATATTGCCGGCAAAACTGTCGACGGCTTCCGCCCGCCAGAAAGCGGTTTTCGCCGCGTCTCCCCCGACCGGGTTAGGCGAACCGGCGGTTAAACTCGCCAGACGGGCGGCGTTTCTCCTTGAACATCAACTGCCGGAAGCGGATTGGGATCTGGATAAGCTGGGGGTGATGAACCCTGCCTCTGACGTGCACGGGTTGGCGCAGTTGTTTCTTCATGTCGGAGCTTTCGACAGATGCGTGAACGCGGCGGTCGGCCTGACACCAAGCGCCGGCGGGCAATCGCGGGTCGCGAACCTGCTGCCGCACCTTTATCCGCTCGCCCACGCTCAACGCGTGGATAAGCTAGCCTCAACCGCCGGCCTGGATCCGCTTCTCGTACATGCTGTCATGAGGGAAGAGAGCCACTTCAGCGGCGGGCTCGTGTCGAGCGCGGGTGCGGTGGGGTTGATGCAGGTCATGCCTTCAACCGGCCGGTGGATAGCATCTCGGCTTGCCCTGGGGGACTACGACGACGGCTCGCTGTTCGACCGGGATGTCAACCTGAGACTTGGTACTTGGTATCTAGGCTATCTATGGAACGAGTTTGACGGCAATCTCATCTACGTGCTCGCGGCATACAATGGAGGGCCGGGCAACGTCAGGCGGTGGCTCAATGCGGAAAACGTTTCCGGAGACGTTGACGCGTTCATTGAGAGCATCCCACTCGATGAAACCCGAAACTACATTAAGAAAGTGCTCGGTACGTACGGCAACTATCTTCAGTTGTACCGTTGAGTGGCTGGTCTGACGCGACGTCGCAAGCTGTTCAGGATACTCAGCTTGCCTGTGTCAACTCGGCGACTCGTTTCAGCAGGACTTCCGGGTTGACCGGTTTTTCGAGAAATTCATCCGCGGCGATATAGTCGGTTTCCTTTTCAGCGGCGAGATCGAGACCCGTCGCTTCTCCGATGCCAGACATGATGATGATCGGGATCGACTTATACTCGGGATGCTTCCGCAACTCGTATCCGACGTGGAGTCCCGTCGTGAGTTTTTCCATCATTATATCGAGCAGGATAAGGTCGGGACGTTTCTCCCCGACAATCTTCATGCAGTCCTCGCCGCCCCTTGCGGCGACCACATCATATCCCTCAGACTGGAGCATGATGGTTACGGAATCTACTATATCCTGATCGTCATCAACGATTAGGATTCTTTTCGGGTTCGCGCTCACTTCAAACACCCCCTCTTGGCTGCAAAACTCCCTGCGGAAAGAACCGCCGATGGTTTTCCCGCACAACTCCATTCGATCGAGAACGAGACGCCGCTATTTCCATTCCTCCTTGAGGTAAATATCGCGCCTACACGTTGGGCACAGAACCCTGAGCAAGTCAGACCTGGCCGGTATTACCTCCTTACTGCGTGGGGTACCTGTTTCTGCCAGGGACAACTTGCTCAACGAGGCGAGAATCAACGAGGGATTCGCGTAGGCCAATGTGCCCAGCCTATTGCTAATCCAACATAGATGGTCGAGCGCGCCGACAACTGAACCGCACACCTCGCACATGACAAGGTCTTTCTCGACGGTCTCCACGGTACCGCTCCGGTCCAGGGTTGCCAGATCGTACTCGTTGCTGAGCGTTATCCCGTCCTTGGTCGTGCAATACGCTTGACACTGACCGCAGAAGATGCAGATGTCATAACGCAGCGCCAGCTTTCGTTTGCCGGTTTCCGTGTCGTCAATGATCTCTATCGCGCGCGCCGGACACACCTGGGCGCAGGCTCCGCAACCGATACACTTCTCCTCGTCATACTGCGGTTTGCCTTTGAATGTCTCCGGTGGTATGTATGGTTCTTTCGGAAACTTGGAAGTATACGGTCCTTCAATGAATAAGACCTTTAACGCTTCGCCAAGCTCTCTTAACTTCGGTTTCTTCATATGTTACACCTTAGCTCCAGGGACCTCCTTGCCGGAATCCACTTCAAGGTACTTGTCAACCACACTGCCCTCCCAGAGTCTTATCCCGGACTTGTGGGCCGCGCGCGCCAGTGCGTGTGCTCCAACTGGGGACGTGAGCAGAACAAAGATGGCACAGATGATCGCTTTAGCGCCGCCCTCCCCGACCCCGATCTTGATCGCTACACCGACAAGTATCATGCACGTACCGAGCGTCACGCACTTTGTGGCCGCCTGAAGCCTGTTGTATATGTCTGGAAGACGAACCAGTCCTATGCAACCGAGCAGATCAAACAGGACGCCCACGACGATTATGACCAACCCCACGGTTTCACTCATCGAATCCACGCCCCTCCAGGTATTTGGCCAGCGCTATTGTGCCTATGAAACTGAGCAGCGCCCATGTTATTGCTATGTTCATGTAGAACGCCTTGCCTGTTTGCCACGTCATGATCGCGCAGAAGCCCACCACGAGCGTGCCGAGAATGTCGATCGCTACCGTGCGGTCGGGCGCAGTGGGTCCGGCACCTATTCTGTAAAGGCACAGGAAGGACGAGAACACGAGCAGGGCCATGAATAGCAGCGGTGCGGTAATCATCATTACTCGAACACCCTCTTGAGAATATCCTCAAACCTCTTCACGATAATAAGCGTCTGTTCTTCCGGATCGTCGCTGGCCACGTTTATCCAGTGGATGTACATGTCATTACCGATGATGTCCACCGTCAGCGTGCCGGGCGTCAGCGTTATGGAGTTTGCCAGGAATGTCAACGCCATATCGCTCTTGAGCGTCGTTTTAACCCTCACAATGCCGGGGCGTATAGGCACGTTCACGTGCAGCACTCGGTACGCGACATCCAGGTTGGCTTTGAAGCAGTGAATCAGAAACACGGGGATGTAGTAAAGGAACCACAAGACTCGGCTGAAATTCAGCATGAGCCTCGAGTCACTCGGGAAAAAGTGACCGAACAGCGCTGCGCTCAGGGCCGCGACGATGACGCCGGCAATCACGTTCTGGACGGTCACGCTCCACGTGAGCAGTAGCCAGACAATCAGAGCTACAATGAAATGTACGATCCGTCTCATCAGGTCTAACCTCGTTCTATTTCCCCAGTACCAGACCTATATAACCGGCTTTATCCAGCACGACGTCCCGCGCGGGATAGATCAGCTTTTCCAGAACGAACGGACAGAAAACACCCAGCGCGAGACACAGTATCGCGAACGCGACAAGCGCGATACACATCGCCGCCGGAACTTCCCGTATCTTCTTCAGCTTCTCCGACAACGCTCCGAAGAGAACGTAACGCTGCACTTTGACAAAGGATACAAGCGTAAGGAAACTCACGAGCACAGTGATGGCCGCGAGTACGTATGCCACAGGACCAAACCGGTCCGCCGCTTGTACGGCCCCGGCGATGATCAGGAGTTTGCTCCAGAAGCCGTTGAACGGCGGGACTCCAGAAATCGATAGGGATGCAACAGAACAGGTTGTACCGGTCACAGGCATTCTGTACCATAGCCCGCCAAGTTCCTTCAGTCGGCGCGTACCCGTGCTGTGCTCAACCGCACCGGAGCACAGGAACAGCAAGGATTTGAACATGCTGTGGTTGAGCAGGTGAAACAACGCTCCCGCCAACGCGAGCGGAGTGCCGAGGCCCACGCCGAGCATGACGTATCCCATCTGGCTTATGCTGTGATAGGCGAGCAGCCGCTTGAAATCCCACTGGCCTACCGCAAGAATTACCCCTACCACCATTGACAGGATTCCAAGGCCGATCAGTATGTTCGTATACATTCCGCCAACGCCGATTACGCTGTAGAACAGCCTTACCAGAGCGTACACGCCAAGCGCCTTGATCAGCAGCCCGGAAAGCATGGCCGATATGGGCGCGGGCGCAGATGGATGTGCGTCCGGCAACCAGGCGTGGAACGGCACCATGGCCGCCTTAAGCCCGAAACCGGCTATGAACATTGCCGAGGCCATAGTCATGACGGCGTTGAGCCCGTTCTTGTCGATTGTGTTCGCGATGTCAGCGAGATTCAACGTACCTGTTGCGCTATACATTAAAGCTATTCCGAAAAGGATGAAACTCGAGGCTACACTTCCGAGCACGAGATACTTGAACGAAGCTTCTAGTTCTTCATGCTCAGTGCCGAACGCCACAAGCGCGTACGATGCGATTGCAGCGATTTCAAGGAACACATACATGTTGAACAGGTCGCCGGTCAGCACTACGCCGTTCATACCCGCTATCATCAGCATCAAAAGGCCGTAGTACTTCGGTTTGCTGGTGTAACCCTTCATATAGGTGATCGAATAGATGCACACGAGCAAGCTGACGCTGCTGACGATAACCAGCAGGAGCGTGCTCAGCGCGTCTGAGACCAGGTTGATGCCCAGCGGCGGCTCCCACCCTCCCATGTGGTACACCTGCTCCGGTGCGCCGACCAGTTGCAGGGAGCAGACCACCAGAATCGCCGCAATCAGCGTGCCCAGGAGATCCGAGAGCGACTCACGCAACCTGCCAACGAGCACGATGAGAAACGCTGCCCCTAACGGCAGGGCTACAAACAACGGCAGAACGTGATTATCATTCATCCTCTCAACCTTCTGATGAGAAGCACGTCAAACGTGCCGTACTTCTCGTATAGTCGAATGCACAATGCCACCACCATCGCGGTCAATCCGAGACCGATGACTATCGAGGTTACGATCAGCGCCTGCGGTAGCGGATCGACCAAGATACGGGCCGCATCCTGAGCTGCCTCCGTACGTATCGGAGCTTCTCCGCCGGCCCTGTATCCGATGAGCACAAGCATAAGATTCACGGCGTACTCGATGATAAGGAGTCCAATGATGATCTTTATCAGGTTCTTCTTCGCCACGACAGCGTACACACCGAGCAAGAGAATTATCGAACACAGAATATACGGTCCCATCGCTTCCCTACCCTTCGTCGCGTATCCTGAAGGCCGCCAGCACCAGAAATACCAGGAACAAGCACGCGCCTACCTTGATCCCGATCGCGATATTGCTCCACATAAGAGTCCCTGCACTGAGCAGGTCGAACGGTTTGCCCTTGTCGAGGACGTTCCTGAAGAAATAGCCTCCCGTCAGCCCAAGCAGGGCTATAAGCAGGAACAGAAGAGCTCCTATGCAGTCCCACGCCGATGCGGCATTCTCGCTCACGATATCCAGCGCCGCTTCCTTGCCGAAAGCCAGGACGAGAAGTATCAGTGCACACGCCAGCATAACGCCGCCGGCAAAACCGCCGCCCGGCGTCAGATGCCCGTACAGCACGATGTGGGCGCCGTACACGAGAATGAACCCGACAAGCAGCCGGGTTATAGTCCTAACTATGAGGCTCATCCCCTTCATGACGTATCCTGCCTCTCTTTCTCAGGATGACCAAACTGCCAATGATTGCTGTGAAAATAACTGTTGCCTCACCGAGGGTATCGTAGGCGCGGTAATCCAGCAAGATCCCTGTGACGAGGTTTGGCGCTCCCACCTTGTCCATACCCTCCGCGATGTAACGCTGCGATACATTGAGGATCGGTTGACCAAACGCCGGCATTTCCTTGTAGGCCATGGAGGCCAGCACAATGAATACGCCGAAAAACACGAGCGCGGTCGCGGTCGCGAACACCTCGCCATACCTGTACCGGTGAGCGATGGTAACGTCCTCACGCTTAACCACCACGCGCAGCAGCAACACGAGGCTGAGAACCTCCACGACTACTTGTACGATGGCGAGGTCAGGTGCGCCAAGCAACAGAAAGATTATTGCCAGTCCCAGTCCGATCGCGCCTACACATATCACGCTCGAGAGCAGGTCTTTCGTCTCAATGGCGATTATCGCGCCGGCGATCATGAAAAGGAGCAGCAAATATAGCAAGAATATCATGGTCTGCGTTACCTCAACAGTAAGAACAGTATTATGCCAAGTCCAGCCACGCAAAAAGCGACGTACGTCGACACTATACCCGTATGCATTCCCCTGAACACGTCAACGATCTTCTGTCCGTACCGTGCCCCAAGCACGTACAGGTCGTACGCACCCTGTTCCGCGTCCCGATAGATCGTGCCGAGACCGCGCATGGAGGTTACCGTCTCGTAAAAGCCCGTGCCAGGTACGCGGCTCTCTTCCTCGTCCAGTGTCTCGCCGCCCACGAAGATAGACGTGGTGCGCCCTTTGAAGGCCGTCCCAAACAGATAGATGATGATCCCGATCACGAGCCCAATAACGATCAGCCCGGTAGCAAGAGTCGAGTCCCACAATCCAAGTTGCGGTAATACCAGCGCCTGACTTCCGAGCGCGGGGGCTATGAACTGTTTGACTGGTAGATGGTAGAATACACCGAATACTATGCACAATAGCGCGAGGAAGATCATCGGAAAAGTCATCGAGAAACCTACCGGCTTGATGGAACGGAGCGATTCCGGGCGCTTGCCGAGGAACACCGAATAGATGACCTTTATAAACGACGCAAGCGTCAGCGCGCTGCCGAACATCGCCGCCACGACGAACACCGGACGACCAACCTGGAGCACCCCCTGGTAGACGAACCATTTGGACGCGAACCCATTGAGCGGCGGCACTCCGGAGATGGCTAACGCCGCGATCACGCATGCGCCGAACGTGACGGGCATTGCCGAGGCAAGTCCACCGAGCTTCTCAAGCTCAGTGGTACCCGCTTTACGTTCGACGGCGCCGGCGGTCAGGAACAGGCAACATTTGTAGATTGCGTTGTTCAACATGTGGAAAAGGCCGCCAATGATGCCGAGCGGGACGCCGGTTCCGATACCCATTACCATGTAGCCGACCTGGCTTACTGCGTGACAGGACAGAAGCTTCTTGAGCTCGTGTTGCACGAGGGCCGCCATCACTGCCAATATGATAGTGACAGCGCCTATGATAAGCAGCGCCAGCTTCATTGCCTCGCTGGGCGCGAACATGTATAGCGACATGCGGGCGAGCAGATAGATGCCGAGCAGCTTGTCGAGCGCCGCCGGCAGAAACGCCATGACAGATGTCGGCGCAATCTCCGCCGCTTTCGGTATCCAGGAATGGCCCGGCATAGCGCCCGCTTTTGTAATTGCCCCGGCAAGCAGAAGCGCGTAAATCAGATGCATCATACCGGTCTGCATCGGTACGTGTCTCAATGCACTGATCTCGAGAGTGCCCATCACCCGCCAAATGAGGACTATTCCGAGCAGCATGGCGCAGTCCGCCGCACCGATCATTACAAAAGTCTTCCCGGCGGCCGGCGGCGACCCTTCGCCGGCTATCGTGATTAGGAAGAACAGCAGCACGGTGACCACTTCCCACGAAACGAGCAGCAGTATGAGGTTATCCGCCAGCAATGCGGCGTTAGCCGCGGCGACTGTCCAGACAATGTAAGCGTAATACTCGGGGAGCCTGTCCTTGTTCCTCATATATCCTATGGAGTACAGGACAATTAGCAGCCCGAATATGGAGGCAGCCAGGACGATGAACCGGCTAAGCGCGTCCGCGCGCAGGCTAATCGAGAACACGAAGTTCTCTATGCTCAACCAGGGACGTGAGAAGTCAAGGCGCTCGCCGAGGCTGCTTATCCTCACTATCTGCGCGGCGTGGTAGACTGTCGCGCCGGTCGCCACAATGCAGACCAGCTCTCTCAACCCCTTGAGCGCACGCGGCATCAGTAGCGCCAACAGTCCGCCCGCAAGCGGAACCAGTATCGGATAAAGGAGCAAGTTCATTCTATTTGTTCCACCCTCGCGAGGGCGCAGGTCGCCAGAGGCGACCGCCCCTACAACTCTCCTCTCTGCAGTTTACGGGCAAGCTTGTCAATGGGCGTTTCCTGCCCAAGCCCCTCCTTGATCTCTTTGGTCTTCTCCCGGCTCATGCGCACCAACTCTTCGCCGGACATGAGAACGTCCTCAGTTTGTCGGTCAACCACCGCCATCCGTTCGGTGCAGCAATAGCACGGGTCAACCGAAGCCGTGATAAGAGCGACATCGGCTATAGTCTCGCCGATGCAGGTAGCTTTGAACGACGGTATGTTCACGAAGCTTGGCGCGCGAATCTTGTGTCGCACGGGACAGGCCGACCCGTCGCTGCGCACATAATGGAACACCTCGCCGCGCGGCGCTTCCGCGTGACCGACGCCCTCGCCGGGCGGTATTTCCCTGACTTCCGTCTCAATCGGTCCGGGCGGCATCTTCTCGAGGCTTTGCCTTATGATCTTGATCGACTCGAAGTTCTCCAGCAACCTTACTGCCGCTTTGGCGAACACGTCTCCTCCCTCGTACGTGATCACGTCCCAATCGACCAGGTCGTAACCCGCGTACGGGTCATCCGTCCGAATATCATCAGATATGTCCGAACCTCGCACAGTGGGCCCGACAGTACCGTAGGAAATCGCATCCTCCTTACTCAGGATTCCGACGCCTTTTGTCCTCGCGTGAATTACCGGGTCATCCACGACCGCGCCGGTGAAAAGCTCATTGCCCTTAGCCAGCGTGTCGAGCATCGAGATTATCGCAGGGAAATCCTCCTCCTTGATGTCGCGTCTGACACCGCCGGGCTTCATCATAGCATAATGGTTGCGATTGCCGCTTATTAGCTCGAAGATGTCGAGAATCGGCTCCCGATATTTCCAGGCCCACATGAACACCGTATCGTACCCGATGAAGTGACCGGCGAGTCCCACCCATAACATGTGACTATGCAACCGTTCAAGCTCGGCGACGATGTTCCTGATATACTTCGCTCTCTCTGGGATCTCTATTCCCGCGAGGTCCTCCACGGCGTTCACATAGGCTATCGGGTGGGAGGTGGAGCAGATGCCGCAGATGCGCTCGACGGTGAAAGGTACTTGGTCGAACGTCTTGTACTGGCTCATCTTCTCAATTCCACGGTGCATGTAGCCGATGCGCATGTCTATGTCAACGACAGTTTCACCCTCGACGTAAAGCTGAAAATGCTCCGCCTCCTCCAGCAGAGGGTGAAACGGGCCGAGCGGTACTATCGTCCTTTTCATGCCTTAAACTCCCCGAATCTCACGCCGCGCTTATAGGGGTGGATTCCCTCAGGCCAATCATCTGAAAGAATGAGTTTCCTGAAATCAGGGTGCCCTCTGAAAACCACACCCAGAATGTCGTGGATTTCCCTCTCAATCCAAACCGCCGCCGGCAGAAACGAGCCGACCGAGTCTATTTCCGGGAACGGTTTCTTGACTTTTGTCTTGATCATGATGAACTGATGGTCCTTCGCGCTCATCCAATGGTAAACCAGCTCGATGCCGCTCCTCGTGTCTACACCGGACACCGTGGCGAGCCGCACACCGCACTCCTCGAACATGAACCGCGACGCTGCGACTATCTCCTCCGGCGCAATGTATACGTATGCGCGCGCGGGAGATCTCTCCACGATTTCCAAAATCTTTGCCGGCATGCTCTCTTTGACCGCTGTCAGCGCGACGCTACCACTCATACTTCACCTCTCCTATAACACGCTCAGCGCCTTGACCACTCCGGAGATCATCGCCTCCGGTTTTGGCGGACATCCCGGCACGTACGCGATGATGGCGTTAGGATCGATCTGTCTCACGACCTTGTCAATGGGGCCGACGATGTTGTAGTTATCTCTGAACATAGTCGATGACAGACCGCAGGAGCCTATCGCGAACACCACGCACGGTTTCGCCGTCTGCTTGTATAGCTCGACAAACCTGGGGAGAACGTGCCGGTTTACGGATCCGGTAACAAGCAGGGCGTCAGCGTGTCTGGGACTGCCCACGAGCTTTATTCCAAAACGTTCCACATCGAATCTCGGAGTCAGCAGGTCGAGTATCTCTATGTCGCAGTTATTGCAGGGTGACAGCGCTACGTGGTACACCCAGGGCGACTTCTTCAGTCCCCACATCTTAACGCTCATAACGCTTCACTCCATAAAGATCAGAGGTTGAACCTTGCCAGCAACAGAGCGATCAGGGCCAGCACCGTAAGCGGACCCCAGAACAGCTTCATTATCTGGTCAATCCTCAACCTCGGGTTCGTGTTTCTGATCAAGACCACCAGCACTACCGGCACGAGATACTTCAAGATACTCCACAGGATATCGATGCCCTTGAATTGCATTCCGCCAAAGAATATGACCGCCAGAAAGACTGTCAGAACGCTCAGCATCATCGCTTTGCTGAGCTTGAACAGCGCCAGCGGGACGCCGGAGTACTCTGTAAGAACACCGCCCATCAACTCCTGCTCAGCCTCCGGCGCGTCAAACGGCACCAACCCCAGCTTGCCCTGAATGCACAGTATCGCAACGATGAACCCGATGACTCCCGAAATGCTCCATATGAACGCGCCGTTCTGAGCCTGGTAGTCCACGATCTTGTCGATCATGAAACCGGCCTGCGCTTTGTACACGGCCGTAAGCACTACGATAAGGAACGGCAGCTCGTACGCGAGTATGAGCTTCATCTCGCGACTCGCCCCGACAGACGCCATAGGGTTGCCGGTCGAGGCCGCGCCGAGTATCAGCGCCGCTGACGGTATCGTGAGCAGGTACAGCACAACTACTATGTCTCCGATAAAGCCTTCCTTGCCAAGTACACCTCCTGACACGAGCGCCGCCGCGCCAAGCGACACGCCAACGAGTGCCAACAGCGGCGCGACGAGGAAGCCTTTCTGACGGCTGCCTTCGGGCACGAGCGTCTCTTTGCCTAGCAGCTTCACGAAATCCGCAAACGGTTGGAACCACGGCGGACCAACCCGCGCTTGCACCCGCGCGGTGACTTTTCTGTCCACCCAGCTCGTCACCAGTCCTACAACAGCCGTTACGGCGAACACAGCCAGGAAATATGGTACGCCAAATGCACTCATCATCCTCACCAATTCACGCGGGCTTCTCCCGCTAGGCTCTCCTTATGTACGGGCTATGTCCGATTGTATGTGCTCCCACCACGAGAACGTCTTTCGCCTCGTAGACCTCTTCAACCTCTCTAAACTGTAGCGCGCTTGTGGGACACGTCGCAACGCAGGCGGGTTCAAGCCCGCGTTCTACCCTCGGCGCGCACAGGTCGCACTTGCTCGACGAGTGCCGGGCCAGTCTCATGCCGCGAGTCAGCGTCCCGAACGGGCACGCCAGCGTACAGCTCATGCAGCCGGTGCATGTCGCCATGTTTCTCCTAACGATGCCGTCCTCGTGCTTCTTCATCGACTCGTTCGGACAAGCAGCGACGCACGCGGCGGTCTCGCAGTGTCTGCACACGACAGGCAGCGTGCCTTCCTCCGGTATCTCGCCGCTCTGCATCGTCAGGATGTCGTGGTTTACGCGACTGCAGGCGACGCTATGTGCTTGACATCCTATGCAGAGATCGAGATCTACAAACAGCTTCTTCATTCACGGAACTCTTTCTACCATCTTAACCCAACTCACTCTGTCCGTTAGGGAACCGTCCGCAAAACACGTTGCCGTCGACACGACGGGTGATGTCACTGCCTCCTCGCGAGCCGCTTTAGCAATTGCCGCCGCCTTGCCCTCGTCAAGGGCCGCTTCCGCGAGCGCTTCTGGCGCTTCGTGTGCACGCAACTCAACGCCCGTCGCTTTGGCGACGGCCTTCAGTATGTCGCCATACGACATTGCACCTCCAGGTGGGGCGACGACCCGCTGGCATTGAGCACCATTGAACGTGCCATCCTGCTCGATCCACAGCGCAGTCGGCAGAACCATGCCGGCCAGAGATGTCGTCTTGTTCGGAAACGGTGCTCCCGCAACAAGCAGTTGCACTTCAGACAGCGCTCCGTTCACATCCAGGTTCGGATATGACGACACGAGATCTGCCCCCAGTACGAGCAGAACCTCTATCTCCCCACGGGCCGCAGACTTGATCACGTCCTCGGCCGAAACGTCACCGGATGAAATCTCCGCAATACTGCGCGCGTTACCGTAATCGTGCAGCGCGAAAAGTCCCTTCGTGTCGCCGGCAGCCTTGACGAGAGCGTTCGCCAGTTGTGCGACCACCGGATCGTCCGTGGACAACACCACTACCGCCCGCTCGGACTCAACGAAGCTCTTCGCCAATTTCTGCGCGTCCGAACCGGCATCCACGCCCTTGACCAGTTGATTCAACCACTTTTCCTTCGCGCCGCCCCGCGCCTCCACCACTGCGGCAACAAGATCCAGCATGCTATCTCGCTCGGGTCCAAGGAGGTGGGTCGCAGCGAACCGCGACGTCATGTTGCTCTCTCGAGAGACCACGTTGAGAGAGTTCTCGCGGGCCGCATTTCGCGCGGCAAGAACTCTCCCGGCTATAACGGGACATCTGGCAAACGGATCCCCCACGGCGATCGTGCACACGGAGTTCTCGACATCGTCCAGAGTGGCCTGCGCAACGCCGCCGGACGTTTCCGCGAGTGCTGACACCACCTTATCGTCGCCGGTGGGGAGACTTATCGCAGCTTTGCCGGCTCCGGTGCAATCGGCTGCAAACGCAAAGGCCAACCCGACGTCCTCGCACGACGCATCACCGGAGAGCACGACGGCCGCAGTCTTGCCGCCCTGAACGGCACGCAGGGCATCCGCCACCTCATCTGCCGCCTGTTCCCACCTGATCGGTTTGCCGTCTTTCTTGGGCACATCAAGACGCAAGGGGTCGTTCAGCAGCTCCAGAATGTAATTACCTTTCGCGCACAGTTTGCCTCGGTTCACGCCATTTTCCGTGTCATACTCGAGGTTGACCGGCTCGTCGCATTCCAGATCAACTATCAGGCCGCAACCGAGCGAGCAGAGAAGGCAAATGTTTTTTCTTGACTCAACCATCTCAACTACCTGTTCGAGGTTCCCTCAACTGAAAACGTTTGGCACGTCCTTAATCTTCGCGTAGTTCATATCCGGACCGTCTTTGCATAGATAGTACGGTCCGACCTCGCATCTGCCGCACTTGCCGACACCGCAGCTCATTTTCCTGTTCATCGACAAGTATATCTGTTCCGGCTCGAATCCGATTTCGAGAAGCTTATACGTCACGAACCGCAGCATGATGCCCGGCCCGCAGGAGACGACATAGCTGTTGGGCTTGTCCACGTCGACATCGTCCAGCAGGCTCGTGACGAGCCCTACCTTGCCCTCCCATCCGGGCGCCGGAACGTCGATGGTTACGGTAAGATCCGTTTGCGGCTTCTTGGACCATTCGTCGAAACTCGTCCTGAAAAGCAGCTCCTCCGGCGTCTTCGCACCATATTTTATCGAGAGCCGCTTATACTTTCCCATATCCTCGAACATAGCCAGAATCAGTGATCTCAGAGGGGCCAGTCCCACTCCGCCACCGACCACCAGGACCTCCTTGTTCTCGAACTTGTCCAGCGGGTAGCCTTTCCCGAACGGGCCGCGCAATCCGACGTTATCTCCCGCTTGCATCGTGTGGAGCACATCGGTCACCGTGCCGGTCTTGAGTATGGTGATCTCCATCTTCTCGGTCACGGCCGGCGACGATGAGGGGGTGAACGGCGCCTCGCCCATGCCTGGTACCGTGAGCTGCATGAACTGGCCCGCCTTGAAACGTATCGGCGCTTCCGGCCGAATGACGAACGTCTTGTTGGTCGGCGTCTCTTTTATGATTTCCTCGATTTGCGCCTGAATCGGGGAATACAGATTGTTCATCTCGCAACCTTCTCGGTTAACGCCGCAGAGTCAAGGGCTTTGAACACTTTGCGCATGTCAATGTTGCCGGGACAGGCTTCTATGCACCTGCCGCAGCCCGAACAACCTTCAATACCGTGCCTCTCGACAATCTGGTCGAACTTGTGCGCGTAGCGGTGTCTGAACCGTTCCACGAGAAACGCTCTAGGCGTCCCGCCACCCGCCATGCGCGAGTATCCTGCATACACACAGGCGTCCCAGACCTTCAACCGCTCGAAGTTCTCCGCGCCCTTCTGGTCGTAAAGCAAGAAGCAGTGACACGTCGGACAGCAGAAGAGGCAGGCTGCACACTCGACGCAGGTTTGCACGTGAGAGTGCCATTCCTCATCTTCCGGAGCGTGCTTCAGGATCTCTTGTCGCGACCTGCTCACTTCAACGCCGCGATTGATATCCTCGACTCGACGCGCCGCCTCTTCGCGAGCCTTGTCCCGCGCGGCGAGCGTTTCCTTAGAGGCATCTTTAAACAGAGACGCCTGTTCACCGATGAGGCTTTCTCCCTTCTCGGACCCCACCTCGACGACATATCCGGCACCGGCCTTCGCCAGGTTCAGGTCATATCCGGCTTCCGGATACGGCTTATTGCCGATGAGCGTGCAAAAACAGCTGTCGCGTGGATCCGTGCACTCCATGCTGATGATCAGCGTGTTTGCCCTCCGCTCCGCATAGAAACAGTCCGTAAAATCCTCAGAGATGAAGACTGCGTCGAGGGTCTTCAACGCCGCAAGGTCGCACGCCGCCGCCCCTACCACGGTCACGTGCTCCGCAGCAGGAACCGTCTCGGACCCAGCCGCGCAGGGATATTCCGCCACCTTCTCTCTCGCAACAAACAAGAACGGTTTGAGCGACTGGGTCGCGCGAAAACCGGTGTAATCGAAACCCTCACCCTCTTGACGGGCGCGAAAAGCTATCTTTCCGGTGTCCTCGACCGGCTCCGCCACGAACACTCGACCGCGTTCGGCCAGATGATCCAGTAGTCTGACAAAATTGCCTTCAGAGATGAACCGCGTATTCATTATGATTCACTCACGCTGCCGGTCTTCTCTGCCATGCCCGGCTCCGCTATCGTTTGCTTCTTCGGTAAGAACACAACAAACGTGGTGCCTTGTCCTACAGCGCTCTTGACGGTCACATGACCGCGATGGGCCTCGACAATCCTCTTGACAACCGTTAATCCCAGACCCGTGCCCGTCACGCGCCGCCCTTCGTCGGTTTTTACCCGGAAGAACTCATCGAAAATGAACGGCAAGCTACCTTCGGGAATCCCCACGCCCGTGTCCTCAACCTCCACGGCAATGCTATCGTCCTTGTCAATCGCTCTGACGCAAACAGAACCTTCCTCGTGGTTGTACTTAACCGCATTGCTCACCAGATTCATGAAAACGTGGCTCAGAGCGTCCATGTCGCCTTCAATTGACTCGGCTCCGTTCGCCACCTCGATCTCTATATTGATATCCTTCTCGTCAGCTTGGGGCTTGACCAGGGCGGCCGATTCTTCGAGCAGTTCCCGCATCTTTACCGTCTCGAGGCTCTCGACTATTTTCCCCCGCTGGATGCGAGACATGCTCAGCCATTCGTTCACCAGCGTAAGCAGCCACTCGACTCGTTTGCGACTGTGCTCGAGTATCTCCTTCTGCTTCTCGGTGACATCGCCCGCCATCTCTTTCAGCATCACTTCAAGGTACTGTTCGACCGCGACCAGCGGCGCTCTCATTTCGTGCGTGACAACCGTCACGAAGTTCTCTCTCATCCTCTCATTTTCCCTGCGAAGAGCCTCCATTTCGACACTCAGCCGTCGCTTTTCCAGGCCTCTTTTCGTGACGATTCGGAGCTCGTCCGGAGTGAAAGGTTTGGGAAGGAAATCGTATGCGCCGCATTTCATGGCCTCGACCGCCGATTCGACCGTTGCGTAACCCGTGATCACTACTGCAACGATCGTCGGGTCTATTGCGGTTATCTCTTTCAACACTTCCGTTCCACCAACGCGGGGCATCTTGAGGTCCACGAGCACGATGTCGGGAGATAACTCGCGCACCTTGCGCAAGCCGCTCTCCGCGTCCACCGCCGTCTCGACACGATACCCCTCCTTCGTCAGCGCCTGATAACAGGAATCGCGCATCGATTCCTCGTCGTCAATGACGAGGACAGTTGCACCACTAATCTCCATTGGGTCCCCAACGTTTGCATCCTGTCCTTGTGGCCTCTCGTTTCATCAGTATTAGCATTTTTTGTGCCAGCAGGGTGCTGGAGCAATGTGGGCATCGGGCCAAATCGGCTCAGGACAAGCCCTAACGTCGGATCTCAATGCCCGGGATGAGTTTCCTGCGAAGGTTGACAAGGGGAGGTTTTTGGGGGAGTTTTTCCCCTTGGCGGGGAAAAACGCTACGCCAGAAGGCTAATCTTCCTCAATATTGTACCGTCGCATCTTGTTCCGGAGCGTTTTGCGGTCAATACCGAGAGCGTCAGCCGTCTTGGCCTTGTGCCTGTTGAACGTTGCCAAGGTTCTCTTGATATGTTCTTTTTCGATATCCTCAAGGCGCGCGCCGGCCGACCGCGCGCCGCGGAGGCTAACCGCGGATGAGAACTGGTGCCAGACGAGGTCGAGCGGTCGGACCGTCTCGCTATCGGCCATTACCACCGCGCGCTCTATGACATTTTCGAGCTCCCTCACGTTGCCGGGCCAATCGTAGTCAGCAAGCATCCTGAGCGCCTCTTCCGAGATGCTCCTGACCTTGGTTGCGGCACGCTTGGCGTTGTACTTTCTCAGGAAGAAGCTGGCGAGATGAGGAATATCCTCCTTGCGCTCCCGTAGTGGCGGCAGATTGATCGGGATTACACTTAGCCGGTAGAAAAGGTCCTCTCTGAATCCTCCCGCGGCCACGTCGGAGAGCAGGTCGCTGTTTGTCGCGGCGATAATTCGCACGTCCACCTTGATGACCTGGCCGCTGCCGACTCTTGTAATCTCACGTTCCTGTAAGGCGCGCAAGAGCTTTCCTTGGACGGACCAGCCAAGGGTGGATACGTCATCCAGGAACAGTGTTCCGCCATGAGCGAGTTCGAACCTGCCCTGTCGAGTAGACGTGGCCCCGGTGAAAGCTCCTCTGACGTGACCAAAGAGTTCGCTCTCGATAAGGTTCTCGACCAACCCGCCGGAATCGACCGTGACAAACGAACCATCTCTGCGCGCACTGTGATGGTGCAGTGCGCGCGCAACCAGTTCCTTGCCCGTACCGCTCTCGCCGGCGATCAGCACAGTACTGTCGGTGGCAGCGGCGCGTTTAACGAGCTGTTTTGTAGCTTTCATGACGACGCTCTCTCCAACAAGAGAGTCTACGCCGCGCAACGTCTCAAGCTCGCTCGGTGGACAAACCGTATCCCTGGCGAAGCCGCGCTTTTCCAGAGCGCGCGCCACTATCCCGCGAAGTACCCGTGGCGGGAACGGTTTCGGTATGAAGTCGTACGCGCCGTGCCTCATTGCCTCTACTGCAAATTCGACTGAAGCGTAACCCGTCATTACTATCACAACAGTATCCGCGCTTGTTTGCGCGATCCGGTCAAGCAGGTCCAGTCCGTTCAGGCCCGGCATTTTCCAATCCAGTATGACTACGTCAAACGGCTCCTTCCTTATTCTCTCAAGCCCGGAAAGTCCGTCGTGGGCCACCTCAACGCGGCATCCGTCTCGGGACAGGATCTGCACGCAACAGTCGCGCATAACCTCCTCATCATCTACTACAAGGATAGAAAACGATGCTGACATCTACTTACCCCCCTGTTTGACAGGCAGCTGCACGATAAAACCAGCACCTGCTCCCGGCTCGCTCTCGACCTTGATTCGCCCCCCGTGCCTCTCCACTATACCATAACTGACAGCGAGACCAAGACCCGTACCGTGCCCCACCTCCTTGGTGGTGAAGAACGGGTCAAACAACCTTTCCATATGCTCGATCTCTATGCCTGGTCCCGTATCGCTTATCGAGACTTCCACCATGCCATCCTCACGGGACAGCCTGCTGCTCACGCTTATGCTGCCTTCACCGTCCATAGCTTCGGCGGCATTCTGAATGATATTCCTGAAGACCTGTTCGATCTGCGATACATCTACCATAACATGCGGCAGCGTCCTGCACAAGTCCAACTCGACTCTGACGTCCCTGAACCGCGGCCGCTGGACCGTCATAGCGAGCGCCTCTTCGACTATTCCGTTAATATCCGCCTCCTCGACTCGGGGGCTGGTTTGCCGCGAAAAATCGAGCAGGTTCCTCACTATGTCACGGCACCTGGTGGTCTCCCTAACGATCCTCGACATATTCTCGCGTCTGGGATCGTCGATGCCCGTGTCTTCGAGCAGAAGATGTGCGTACACCAATATGCCTCCGAGCGGGTTGTTTATCTCGTGAGCCACGCCGGCGGCGAGCTGGCCGAGCGTTGCCAGCCGCTTCGATTCGACCATCATCCGCGTCCTATCTTTAAGCTCCCTGTCCCTTTGTTTGATGCTCTCGGCCATGAGGTTGAATGTTTTCCCCAGTTCACCCATCTCGTCTTTTGAGGCCGTTTTAACCCGGTACTCGAGATTTCCTCCGGCGAGCTCATGGGCGCCTCGGGCCAGTTCCCTGATCGGCTTAAGAATGCTCAGCTCAAGCAGGTACGACACCGCCAGAGCGGCCACCGCGCCCGCTATCGTTATGCCTACAAATATCCACAGCGTCCTCTTCTTCATGTCCGCGAACTTCTCTTCGAGCACACCGACATAGAGCATACCGATGATCTCGTCGTTTACGTTCCGTATCGGCTCGTACGCCGCGATGTACCAGTCGTTCACGACGAACGCCCGCCCGACCCAGGGCAAACCTTTCACGAGCACGGTATCGTTGACTTCCGCCGACACCCGCGTTCCAATCGCCCGCTTACCGTCATCGTTCCTGACGTTAGTGGATATGCGCAAGTCTCCCTGGAAGATCGTCGTGGTACCGGTCTCTTTGCCCTTGTACCGTTCGCCCCGATACACGATGGCTTTGACCCGGTCCACGATCTCGTTATCCTTGTTGAGCAGGTCTCCGCCATAAAGCACCCCCACAACATCGCCGCTGTCGCCAAAGATGGGGACTGCCGCTTTCATCATCATACCTGTCGTCTCTTCAGTTCCAGGTCTGGGTTTCGCCTTCTCGGTTTGGACGAACTTGACCCGCGCTCGTTCCGCGAGTTCCGGGCTCTCTTTCACCAGTTGCTCTGCGGGCACAAGGGTGGTTCCCATTGCACATTCCCGGTCGCGCAGGACCCGTTTCACGAACTCGTCTTGGCTTAGATCATCAGCATAAACCTGAGGGTTTTGACATCGATGGAGGACGCGCCCTTCACCGTCGGTTATGGTCAGGATGTCCATCGCACTGGCCTGCCGCACTTCTTCGAGCGTCGTTCCAAGTGTCTTTCTGTCTTTGTTGATGAGCGCGTCTCGCACCATGACGGAACGGATCGCAGTGAAATGCAGGACGGTGTCGATTTGGCGTACTCTTTCCTGATAGACCTCGCGGGCCGAGTTCAGATCGAGACGCACGTTATCTTCAGCTTGCCTGATGACGCCGTTGGCGATTAGGCTGACGCCCACCAATATCGCGGTAGTCCCGGTAATCAGCACGACGATGAGGAAGCTTGCCACCAGCTTCGCGCGGAGGGACATTCTAACGAGCGCAAGTCTCATTCTGTTTGACAGTCTCCGGAGGTCACTCCTTATGTCTGGGCTTCGGGCACTTAAGCTTCAGTTAAGAACGTGCAAGGCCCGCTAACACAACTATACACCGTGCAGGGTTGACTACGAAGCCACGCGGAGAGCCGGAACGGATGCGGGGCGCAATAGGACACTCCGGTGTTCCCACCCGCATATCAATGCTACGCTGGCTCTACTCAGGCTTTCCCCATCGAGTCTTCGACAACACTCCTGTTTATCGCGATCCCCCGATGAGAGTCGGGAGAGGCGCGGTTGGTCAACTGCGTCGTATACGTCGCCGGCGCCGGACGCGCGAAACCGGGAATGCCGTCAGCGAGAAGGACAGCGCGACCGCCGCCGCGAAGGCTGCCGCGCAAGCGACTGGTGAATTGAGTGCCACGCGTGCCACCAGGACAACCGGTGTCAGAGCGGCGCGTACCAGCTTCTTGCCTGACGGCCAACCTTCTATGAATCTTGCCACCGGTGGACTTAGCCTATAGTATGTTCTCACAAGAGCGCAACCTGCGCGGTTGGTCAACAGATAAGTGTCCCTGAACTCTAGGAGCGTGCGCACCTGGTCGGCCGTCGGTGTGCCGTACGCCGCCGTGGCGATGAAGCACGGATTCAGCTTTTCTATTCCGCTGTCGCTGTGATGACCACGTACCGGTGCGGGCGGCGGCGGCGGTGGCGCGGCGCGTCTGCCGGAAGGCATCGAACTCGCGTCAAGAGGGTCCGTGTTCGCTGCGACTTCCTCTCCGTCAGTGTAAGTGTCGTCGTCCGAGTCGTCGTCGTCCGGGTCGGTCCCGTGCGTGTTAATCTCCTCGCCGTCCTCAAGGTCGTCGTTGTCGGTGTCCGCGTCGTTCGGGTCGCAGGGATAAGTGTGCACCTCATCCCAATCGGTAAGACCGTCGCCGTCGGTGTCCGGCTCGTCAGGATCCGTGCCGGTGTCGTTCTCGTCGACGTACACGCCAGTGTTGGTTTCCACCGAGTCGAGCAGACCGTCGCCATCTGAATCCACTATAGGGGGCGTCCATACCACGGTGTCGACTCCTGTTAGATTGGAGCGGGAGTCGTACTCGGAATAGTGCATATTAAGGCCATCGCCGTTTGAGAGCCCTATGGTTGGCGCCCAGTAGGCACCCCACGTCCAGACGAACGATTCGCCCAGAGTCGTGTTGTCAGACCCATAGTTGAACTTGATAGTCCCGTTGCGGTAAAGCACAACCTCCACGTTGACGAGACCGAAGGCACCATATTCCTCCGTTTCCCAACGAATGCAGACCGAGTCCGGTGTAGGCTGATGAATGTAAATATCACCCCAAGACGTCGTATCAAGGTCCGTCCATAATGGTGCAATGCGCTTATTCTCGACTAATCCACGAGCCCAGTTTACCCATTCAGACTCACTGCTTGTGAAATCGAGGTATCCGTTGGAGCAAATCCATACGGCTGTTTCCTCCTCCCCAAAGAACGGGAACGGAAAGGGGAGAACGTAACGCCAGCACCACTCATCGTCGCACCATAATTGTGGCTCGCCGCCCCCGATGAACTCGTTTGTGACGAGCGACTCCTCGTACTCGATGGTCGGTGGAGCGTAGTTCACGAGCTGAGAGCAGAAATCGTACAGGTCGACATGCTCGTAGTACAGGCACTCGTAGAATTGCGCAAGGACTCTTGCGGTTCTCACCCATGAGCGCTGCATCGTACCGTAAAAGCTCGAGAGAAAATCGTCCCATTGCGTGTCCAGCGCGAACAAGATCGTCGTTCCAGTGTAGCTCGGGTCGAACATGTACTGCACTTCAGGGAAGTAGATCGCCAGACCGTGGCTGCCCGGCGACGAGCTTCCGTGGAGCTCGTGAATGACCGTCTGCTCGACCTGGGTCATTACATCAGTTGCCGCGCTTTTGACTGCGTCCTGATCGTCCTCCCAGTGAGCGCTGAGCGTTTCCGCAAGCGTGTCCACCCGGTCAGCGAGATCCTGTACCTCGCTGAGGTCGATCGTGGAAACTGTGTGTCCTGAGAACCACGCCATCTCTTGGGCGTACCGGTTCACTATAACTTGTCCCAGCTGGGCTGCCGTCATCAGCGGGTCAGCGGCAAGGTCGCGGAGCACGTCGTCGTACGCCCAACCGGCAACCGGTTCAACCTCTTCGGACGCAACCATAACATCGCCGTGATTCCGGAGCTCGTACGCGACCTCGAGCATCGCCATCAGACAGGCGTCGAACCCGATGAGGTCGATCGTGCCCACGGTCGTCTGGATTTCCTCGAGGGCTTGTCGGAGTTCATACGTATGAAGGACGTCCATGCTCGTATCGTCCCAGCATACGTCTTTGAAAGGTGCGTTTCCCGCTTTTTGCTCTGCGCGGTTACGCCACCCGCCTCCATGGTTCCACAGCACAAGTGCATAGTTGTCGGCCGGGTAGTCTGCCGCCGCCGAAGTAACAAACTGGACCAGCGTCTGCGGGTCCCCCATGTTAACTTCTCCCCAACTGACCCCCTCGGTGGCCTCAGGCAGCTCGTTCTGCTCTATATGGAACAACCTCGCGGCGGTCCAGTCCCCGTGGGTCCAGTCATACCCGTCTATTCGGTCGAAAAGAACCACTATGTCAATGTCGTCACTCGAGCCGACCTGCGCCATCTCGAGGAAGTCCTGGATAGCGTCCGTTTCAAGGTTGTTGTCCCCGTCCATGTAAACCATGAACGTCCACTTGGCCGGAGGTTCCTGAGCTTCGGCAACGCCAAGCGACAATATAACCAGCATCAGAACGGAAATCGCAGGAACAAAACGGACGCTGAACGGTATCCCCCTCGTCATGGCTATTCTCCTCAATTCTGTATCGTCCCTCGACCGATCATCAGAAGATCACGCGGGAATCGCGATGCAAGAAAGAGATCTCTCGAAGAAGCGCACTCTTGCGGAAATGACTGTTCTTTGCGCTTGCCACGCGCCGAGTGCGTACTGAATTCATCGCGGGCTGTACTGAGACTGCCGGACTCCATCATCAGCTTGCCCCACAGCGTTCTCCACGGTAGGCGTCCGCTCTGGATAACGGAGAAGCTATTTGGACCCTCCCAATCCCCCCAACGGGGTTCTCGACGTCGAGTTGATACTAGCATCGTCAACCACGACCTGTCAACAAGAAACGTCCCGGTTCGGGCGCTACTCGCCGCGCGAACCTGTCATAAGCAGCCCAAGACGCCGTTCATCGAGCTCCTTCAAATCGAACGGGCCGCGAGTCTCCCCCGCGTAGAAGACCAGGACTCTGTCGCTCAACTCGAGCACTTCCGGCAGGTCAGCCGAGATGAGGAGTACAGCCGCACCTTTCCGCCGCAACCGCAAGAACTGCTCGTGGAGAAAGAGCCGCGTTCGCAGGTCCAGTCCGCGCGTCGGATATGCCGCAACGACTATACTCGGTACCCAGGATAGCTCGCGAGCGAGCACAACCTTCTGTTGGTTGCCTCCTGACAGGTCCCCGACAGGCGCGTTGGGATTTGGCGGTTTAATATTGTACCGCCGAATGAGGAGAGAAGCCGTATCCTTCAGTTCCTTCGACCTCAGAAGGGCTGGACAATGCTGTCCGGGGGCTTCGCACCTACCCAGAAACGCGTTTTCAGCGACAGTCATTTCCGGCACCAACGCTCGTTCTCGTGTGTTTTCGGGTATGTGGGCTATACCGGCTCGGCGCGCTTGCGCGGGAGATAGTCTGGCGAAAGCAGTGCCGTTAATGATCACCTTCCCGCTCGTCGGTACTGCAAGTCCCGCCAGAACTTCGGCAAGCTCGCTTTGACCGTTGCCCGACACGCCGGCTACACCAAGGATTTCACCTGGCCGCAGCGAGAAGGTCACGTCCTTCAACACTTGGCGGCCGTTCTTTGCGAGACATAACCGCTCGACGCTGAGCTTGGGGCGCCTGCGGCGAGGCGGAGGTCTCCGGCGAGCCCGCCCCTCCTTGTGCTCCAGCCTGGCTCCTATTATCAGCTCGGCCAAGGTGTCTTGAGAGAAGACCCTCTTCAGCCCTGATGCCACCACACAACCTTCCCGCATCACCGTTATGCGGTCAGCGACGTGCATTACCTCCTCGAGCTTGTGACTTATGAAAACTACGATCGTCCCTTCTGTCCTCAGGGTGCGTATCACGTCGAACAGAGGTTCCACCTCAGGCGGGGCCAGTAATGACGTTGGTTCATCGAGGATAAGCAGTTCAGCACCTTTGACCAGAGCCTTCACGATCTCCAGTTGCTGTTTTTCACCGACCGTCATGTCGCTCACCCTGCTAGACATATCGAGTGTGAAGTTGAACTTTCGGCAAAGATCGCGTACCGACTTCTCCGCTTCAGCGAGGTCGCGCAGAAAGAAACCGCCCAGTTCTGAGCCCAGGATCACGTTCTCGAGTGCCGTAAGAGCGTCCACGAGACTGAATTGCTGGTGAACCATGGCGATGCCGAGTTGTCTGGCGGCACGTGGCGACGTGATGGCCGCTGGTTTTCCGTCAACACGGATTTCGCCGTGGTCTGCACGATACATTCCAGCGAGAATCTTCATCAGAGTGGATTTGCCGGCGCCGTTCTCACCGATCAACCCGTGAATTTCGCCGGAAGAAGCGCTGAATTCCACCCAGTCATTGGCCACGACGTGGCCAAATCGCTTGGTTATCCCCTTCATTACGACGCGTTTCATGACAGATAATGCTCCACCTCGTACGGTCATGCGCGGCCAAAAAAGATGAAAACCCGACTCATGAGCCGTCGTTCGCCAACGGCCCTTATTCCGTCTCGATCTCTTGCTCCGCATAGTCCGGCACGACGATTGTGCCCTCCAGGATGTTGCGTTTCGCTTCCTCCGCCTTCTCGATGATTTCCGGCGTCAGGAGGTCGCGGTTGTAGTCGTCAACGGCGTACCCCACGCCGTCGTTCTCGAGGCCCATGACGCGTCGTCCACCGCTGAACGTGCCGTCCACGACTGCCTTGACGGTCTCGTACACGGCAAGGTCGGACCGTTTCAGCATGCTTGTCAGGACGCGTCCCGGCCTGATATAGTTCTGGTTCGCATCGACGCCGATAACGAACTTGCCCTTTTCCTCCGCCGCGTCGAATGCCCCCAGGCCGGTGACGCCTGCGGCGGCAAAGATGATGTCGGCGCCACGGTCGTACTGGGACATGGCCAATTCCCTGCCGCGTGTCCTATCGCTCCACGCTGCGAGAGTCACACCGGCATAGTTCTGCAGCACCTTGACATCCGGGTTGACCGATTTAGCACCAAGCTCATAACCGAGCTCGAACTTTCGGATCAGCGGGATGTCCATCCCCCCTATGAATCCTATGGTACCGGTCTGGCTTTTGGCGGCGGCGATCACACCTACGAGATACGAGCCCTCGTGTTCGTCGAACGTCAGAGAAACCGCGTTCGGTTGATCGACGACCTTTCCCGTATCGTCAACGACGGCGAACTTCTTTTCCGGAAACTCACTCGCAACATCGTTGATGTACGGTGCCGCTGCAAAGCCTATTCCTATGACCAGGTCGAACCCCTGTTCAGCGTACCCTCGTATGGCGGATTCGACGACAGAAGGGTTATCCGGCTCGACATCTCTCAGCTCGATCCCAAACTCATCCCTGGCCCTTAACGCGCCTTGCCAGCAGGCGGTATTGAACGACTTGTCATCCTTACCGCCGGCGTCGAAGACTATACCGACACGCACAGGTGCCGTTGCAGAAGGTGGGAGATCCGAAGGAGCGGTCTCCCTCTTGCCGCAGGAGCATAGAAGTGCCATGCACAACGCCGCAATCAAAGCACGGTTCCCGTGAACGTGTGCCCAAAGATGCAGAACATCTCCATGGCGTTTATAATGTAGCATCATACATGTTGTCCTCGGTCTTGAACGCGGCGGCTATACTCTCCGCCTTGCGGGTAATCTGGTCAAGCAGGTTGCGTAACTCCTGCACGCGGTCCGGTGTGAGATCCCCGCTTTCGAGCATTTGGCCGGCTCGTTTGGCCGTATCGGCCACTTGTCCCGCTAAAGTACGGTCCAGGTGCACAAGAGTCCTGAGTCCCTGAACCATCCCGTCGAACGCCACACCAACGTCCTGGAGGCGGTCGCGGGCGCGGAACTGCATTCGGTAGGACAGATCGCCCTCACCGACCGCCTGCATGACATTCTTCAACCTGAACAGCGGGCCAACGATCTTGTGCGAGACGAAGACCGCGCGCACGCATGCAGCGACCGTCGCTGCCAGTATCACCCACATCAGATGCGATAAGAACTCCGGCCTCCAGAGCCCCTCTTCCACCCTCGTCTTGGGCAATTTGGGCAGAAACAGATTAGCGACGACTCCACCGACCACTACAGCTATCACTATTGTAGAGACCGCGTAGCCAGCAAGATGCGATAGCTGGAATTTCGGATCAACAAAATAGCGGCGTCTCTTCGGTCTAGACCTCATTTTCGCCTCCCTCAATCGCGAAGAACCATCTCCTTCCAGTCCCGGCCGAGGACAGTAAATAGTCGTGCAATGAATCCCGGCCCGTTACCCACATTCCAGATTCTATACCAGGGGGCAATGCGTTTGCAACCGATGCCGGAAGTCGGAATTTGCGCTCACAGGCGTGAGCGCGTCAGGCGCGGATCGAGTATGTCGCGCAGGCCGTCTCCGAGGAGATTAAAGCCGAGCACAGTGATGACGATAGCCAGACCCGGACAGAGGCAGATCCACGGTTGAGTGTAGATGAAGGATTGGGCGGCCGTGATCATCGAGCCCCAACTTGCCAGCGGTGCCTGGGCGCCCAAACCCAGAAAGCTGAGCCACGCTTCCGTAAGGATGTTGCCCGCGATGCCTATGGTCGCGACGACGAGTATCGGCGCCAGCGCGTTGGGAAGCAGGTGTCTTACCATGAGCCGGGGCGAGCCGACACCCAGAGCCCGCGCCGCTTCAGCGAACTCACGCTCTTTGATGGACAGAAGGCTGCCGCGGACTAGCCTGGCTATGCCTGCCCAGTTCACTATACCGAGGACAACGAAGATCTTGGTGACGCTCGGCTCCTCAAACACAGCTATGACCGCCATCGCGAAGAGCGCCGTCGGGAACGCGAAGAACATGTCGGCGACGCGCATGAGCGTCATGTCGACCCAGCCGCCATAATGGGCCGCTAATGCACCTGCGGCTATGCCGATTGCGAGCGATATCACCTCGGCGAGTACGCCCACCTGCAGCGAGATCCGCGCACCGTAGAGCACCCTGCTGAAGATGTCCCGTCCGAGATCGTCCGTGCCCATCAAGTGGCGAGACGACGGCGGTTCAAGAGCCTCGTCCAGGTTTGCGTAATACGGGTCGTACGGCGCTATGACAGGCGCAAGTATCGCCGCCAGAACCAGCACAAGGACAATTGACACGCCGACGGTTGCGTGTTTGCTGCGCCGTAGCTGCGTCCAACTCTCTCTAATCAATCTCATAATCGGCCAATATGCGGCAAGCGTGTGTTCCGTTCCTAACTTTCAAGCCTGATCCTCGGGTCTATAAACGAGTAAGAAACGTCAACGAGCAAGTTGATCAACACGAACGACAGCGACAGGATGATCACCCCTCCTTCTATCACAGGCACGTCGCGCATGCCGATGGCGAGAACCATAGTGCGACCTATACCCGGCCATGCGAACACGGTCTCGGTGGCGACCGCACCGCCCAGGAGACCGGCGAAGTTCAGCCCAATTACCGTCACGATGGGGATAAGTGCGTTTCTGAGGCCGTGCTTGATTGCCGCGACGCGCTTTCCCAGACCCTTAGCCCTGGCCGTCCTCAAAAACTCCATTCCTATGACCTCGAGCAGGCTAGACCTGGTTATCCGCGCAATATAGCCGAGATAGACAAGCGATAGCGAGACGGCTGGAAGCACGAGATGACGAAGGTCGCCGTTGGTACCGTAGCCAGCCACGGGAAGCCATTTCAGACGTGACGCAAATACCAACATGAGCATCAGCCCGAGCCAGAACACGGGCGTCGATATTCCGACGAGCGACGCTACCATAACTGCACCGTCCAGGGGCTTGTTCCTGTTCAGCGCAGCTATGATGCCCGCGGTTACTCCAAAGAACACTGCGAGACACAACGCGGCGGTTCCCAGCTTGAGCGTCGCGGGCAACCGTTCGAGGAGTATCTCTTTGACGGGTCTGCGTTGGCGATAGGACCTGCCGAGGTCGCCTTTGAGCAGTCTTCCGAGGAACCGAAAGTACTGAACGTGCAGAGGTTTGTCAAGACCCAGGTCGGCGCGTATCTCCGCCTCCGTCTCCGGATCCCCGTGTTGACCCATCAGCATGCGTACCGGGTCGCCGGGTATGAAGAACATGAGAAGGAAGATGATGGTCGCTATGCCGAGCATCACCGGTACTGCCAACGCCAATCTTTTCAGAATGAATCCGTACATTCAGAGCCACCCCCTACCCCTTGGTGACATAGGATGTATCGTGTGTTGTTTGTTTCACAGGATGAAACCTGTGCCGTCTTACTCGCCACTTTCGATATATGCCTCATGCCAGGGGATGGCAAAATCGCCCTGCACCGAGTATCGGATACCTTTCACGTACGGTTTCACCAATGCCTGGTCGCGATAATAGTAAATGGACAGCCAGACGGCGTCCTCCACGGCGATCCGCTCCGCCTCCCGGTAAAGAGGTTCCCGTTCAGACCAGTCGGTGAGAAGGCGAGCGCGCTCGACCAGCTCGTCCAACTTCGGGTTGCTGTACCTGGACGTGTTTCCCGCTGCACCGAACTGGCTGCTGTGAAGCAATGTGTACAGGAAATTATCCGGGTCCGGAATATCCGCTATCCAGCCGTTGCGGAAGAAGGCCGGCTCGCCATCGTACATTGCCAGCCAGTACGCTGCTGTATCGAGGTTCTTCAGTTTTATCTGCACGCCAATCTGTCTAAGACAATGCTGTATGTACTCGCAGATGCGTTTGTGGCCGATCTGCGTGTTGTACCACAAGGCTATTTCCGGCAGCCCCTCGCCGTTCGGGTACCCTGCTTCGGCGAGAAGTCTCTTTGCCTTCTCAGGAGCGTAGTCATACACCTTAAGGTCCGGGTTGTGCCCGGGAATGCCCGGAGGTAATATTCCGGACGCAGGTATTGGAATGCCCTCTCTTATGCTTTCACAGATACCCTGGCGGTCTATCGCGTAATTGAACGCCTGACGCAGCTTCAGATTGCCCTTGAAAGGCGGTTTCTGATGGTTGAATCCGCAGTAGTAGGTTGCGAGTATCGGCCAGATCTTCAACTCATCGGGCCTTTGCTCGCGAAGGCCCTTGACCCTGCCCGGAGGCAATTCGTCGACGAAATCAAGCCCACCGGCAAGGTATTCCTCCAACATGACGTTCAGATCGGGCAGGATGCGGATCCGGATCCGGGGAATCTTGGGCGAACCGCCGTAGTACCTGTCGAACGCTTCGAGCACGAGGTCAACATCGTGCTTCCACGACACGAACTTGTACGGTCCGCACCCAACGGGATGAGACGTGAAATTCTCACCCCACCTCTCAACCTCCTCGCGCGGGACTGCGCTGGCTGCCTCCATGCACAGTTGCGCCAGGAAAGGCCCCAACGGTCGGCGCAGCCGGATGCGCAAAACGTACTTGTCCAGCACCTCTATACCTCTGACCGAGTCGGCTTCGTCTTTCGAGAACTCCTCCGCACCGTCGATCTCCGCCAGCACCCATCTCCGCTCAGACCGGGTCTTCGGATCAAGGATCCGCTCGAGAGAGTACCGGAAGTCCTCCGCTGTTACCTCCCTGCCATTGTGAAAGAGAACTCCCTTGCGCAACCGGAAGGTGTACGTCGTACCATCGGCGGAAACGTCGTAACTCTCGGCAATGTCAGGGGCGATCTCCATAGTCTCCGGTTCAAACTGCACCAGTCCGTCGAAGACCTTGAGAACGACAATGCCCGACCCCGTGTCCGTGGAATGAGCCGGGTCGAGCGTCGCCGGATCGGCGAAGGTGCCGTACCGCAAGGTTGTCACGTCACGTTCCTGCTCGGGCCGGCCTGTACACGCATGACACGTCAGTACGGCGAGAGCCAACGCCGCAGCGTAATGAATTCTTCGCGTCACCACCATGTTTATCCACCTCCAGAGAAGATCAGTAGCGATCCGAACCTCGCACCCAGGTCATCCATCACTCTGAATCGCGCAAACGATCAGACTCCACCCACCGTCTGTGAAGATTGTAAGCCCTGCGATGACATATTTCAAGGCGCGCGCCCTGTCCCTCGCGTATTTGGTGTTGCGAGGTGCGCAGTGAGGTGGTATAATCTGCGACCGGGTCGTCTTTCGCGCAGAAACGAGGGGGATCATCCCGATGGCGCGCTACTATTTTTGCCTGTGGCTCTTGCAGATGTGCCTGTGTACGTGGGGCGCGCTCGTCACTGCTAGAAGAGGTGTCGAGTCGAAGCCTATGCTGTTCGCCACGTTCGGCTTCGTCGTGATAATGCTTGGTTCGCTAATAAGCCTTATCGGCGACGGTCTGGCCCGATACCTCGTGCTGGGTCCGGATTTCGAGGACCTCTTCTACCTTCTGACGAACATATGGACGGTGGCCGACGTGGTGGGTCTGCTGCTGATCGTAATCGGCTTGCAGCTATCTTACAGGCCGAAGAAGAGGAAGAACCGCCGACGGTAATCAGGGAGTCTCAGGCTTGTTCTTCCTGATACTCTCTCTAATTTCCTCTAATCTCTTTGCAATTTCCGCCTCATACCCTCGGCCCGTCGGCGAGTAGTATCGCCCCTGTTCGACACCGTAGAACTGCTCCACAATCCCTCCCTCGTGGTTGTGCGGATACAGGTACCCCTTCCCGCGTTCGAGTCGTTTGGAACCGGGATAGTTGGCATCCTTCAGGTGGCGCGGCACGGGAACAGTCCCTTCCTCCTGTACCTCTTTCCTTGCCTTGCCGAGAGCAATGTACGAGGCGTTGCTTTTCGGTGCGGTCGCGACGTAGACGGTGGCTTGAGCGAGCGGTATCTGGGCTTCCGGCATGCCGATGAACTCGCACACCTGCCAGGCCGCGTTGGCGACGACCAGCGCCTGAGGGTCGGCATTGCCAACATCCTCGGCGGCGGCAATCGCTATGCGCCTGGCGATGAACCGAGGATCTTCCCCGGCATCAAGCATCTTCGCAAGCCAGTAAAGCGCGGAGTCCGGATCCGAACCGCGCAAGCTCTTGATGAAAGCTGAGGCGGTATCGTAATGGTCGTCGCCTGTGCCGTCGTAGACGACCGCCTTCTTCTGGATGGACTCCTCCGCTACCTCGCGCGTTATCATGATCTTGCCGCGTTTGTCCGGCGGCGTGGTAAGAACCGCTATCTCCAGGCCGTTCAGCGCGACGCGCGCATCCCCGTTGGCGTAACGCGCGAGATGGTCCAAAGCCTCAGGTGTGAGATCGACCTCCGCGTCTGGGAAGCCGCGTTGCTTGTCCCCGACTGCGCGACGAAGGATCGTCCCGACCTGTTCTTCCGTCAGCGGTTCAAGCTCGAAGATCTGCGACCTCGACAAGAGCGGAGCTACAATGGAGAAAAAGGGATTCTGCGTCGTGGCGCCGATTAGCGTGATCGAGCCCATCTCGACGTCCGGTAGCAGCGCGTCCTGCTGCGCGCGGTTGAACCGGTGTATCTCGTCTATGAAGACGATGGTTCTCTTGCCGGCGGCACGTTTCCGCTGCTTTGCGGCGGATATGAGATCTCTGAGCTCCTTCACGCCGGAAGTCACTGCGTTGAGAGTCTCAAAGGCGGATTTCGTTCGTCTGGCGACGATTCTGGCGAGCGCTGTCTTGCCACTGCCGGGCGGGCCGCAAAGGATCAGCGAACGTATCCGGTCGGACTCGATAGCGCGGCGCAGTATCTTGCCTTTGCCCAGCAGGTGCTCCTGCCCGACGAACTCCGACAGGTCACGGGGAGTCATCCGCCGCGCAAGCGGGAAGTCCGCCGCCGATACGCGCTCCTCCTCCTCAAACAGGTCCGCCACGCTCCTCTCCCTCCCCTCGTCCGGCGGGCGAGACGCCCGCCCTACCTTTTCGACTTTCACTTGCGCCGAGCGGAACGCCGTGCTACTTGTCAGCCTGGGGTTTCCGGACGAACACGATCGACGTTTCTCCCTTACGGCTCAGGAGCAGCATGACCCAGTCACCCGGCTCGATTTCTCCGACAGCCTTGCGGAACTCCGCCACGCTTTCCACGGGCTTGCGATTGACTTCCAGTATGACGTCACCCGGTCTTACGCCTTGTTCCGCTGCAGGACCCGACAAGTCAACGTCCGTAACGACAACGCCCTTTTCCTCCTTTATGTCGAAGCGCCGCGCTGCGTCGCTTGTTATCTCCTCAACCGTCATGCCTAGCGTCTCTTCGGTCTTTGCCTCAGCGATTACTTCCTTTTCGGTTGTTTCATCTGACCGGTCGGTGAGTCTCACCCGGACACTGCTCCGCCTGCTGTTCCTGAAGAATGTCACGCGCACGGTGGTTCCCGGTCGCAGATGCGTTACCACTTCAACAAGGTCCGGCGATGAGCTGATCTTCTGCCGGTTTACCTCGGTGATCACGTCGTATTGCTGGAGTCCGGCTTTATCCGCGGGAGAACCAGGTACCACCCTCTGAACGAGCGCTCCTCCATCATCCGGCAGACCAAGCAACTTTCCCGCACCAGGTTTTATCGGCTTGACCTCAACGCCGAGATGCCCTCGGAAAGCTTTTCCCCTTTTCTTGAGGTCGGGCAGGATTTCCTTTGCGAAATTTATCGGCACCGCGAACCCGATATTCTCTCCGCCGGGTGCCCATGCCGTGTTGATCCCGATAACTTCGCCGTCCACGTTGACCAGTGGTCCGCCGCTGTTGCCGAAGGTGATTGCGGCATCCGTCTGGATGAAATTGCTGGCCGCTAATCGCATTTGTGCTGCGAACTCCGGCAGGAAACGACCGAGCCCGCTGACATGACCCACTGTGAAGGTCCTTTCAAGCACTCCCGCCGGATTACCTATTGCCATAACTATCTGACCAACGCGAAGCTTGCCAGAATCGCCCAGCGCGACAACCGGCAGATCGCCCCTCGGTTCTATCTTGATCAGCGCGATCTCTGTATCACTGTCCGTACCGACGAGCTTGGCCTTGTACGGTTCCTCCTTTTTCGAGAACCGGACCTTGATCTTGTCGGCCCCTTCGACGACATGAAGGTTTGTCAAAACGTATCCCTTCTTATCAATAACGAAGCCTGAACCCCGTCCCAGCCTCGGTATGGTCCGTGGTTGATCGGGGTGGTCGATGCCGAAATCATCGAAGAATCGCCTGACACTAGGGGAAGGTCCGGGAAGAGTTATCTCGCGGCTGGTGTCAACATTAACAACAGCCGGCGCAACCCTCTCCCAGATCTCCACGTAGGCTTCATCCAGCTGCTTCAGCAAGTCGACACCTCGCGCTGCCGCCCGCGCCGTCGCTCCCGTGCGCAGCCCAAACGCAAACAGTGTGGTCAAAACCGCCAGAACCAGTATCCAGCGGACCACGGTTGATTTCCCAATCCCTCTCGTCATTCCAGGTACCTCCCTTCTTGGCGCGCCGCCCATGCGGCGCGCATCCTCTCAATTGAACCAATAATCTTACCAAGAACCTCCGTGCGGTGTAAAGACAGTAGAGACGTCCCGTCGGGACGTCTTCGCTGCGTCACAAACAGCCAGACTTATATCCTCTCGACTTCTCCGGTTTGTATCCACCCTCTCTTGCCGTCAGCCAACCTGATCTGATACCACTCCTCACGCGAATCAACGAGCTTGAGCCGCGTGCCGTCATGCAGCTTGAACGTAACCGCATAGTTGCCGGGACCTGTCCGGACCTCCGCCTCATCGGCCACGACGACTGCTGTGCCGAGACCGCGACGCTCAGTCCAGCCGAGTGCATAAGAGGTCCCCGACAGTATAAGAATAATACCGGCTAGTACGACGGCTATCTTGACAAAACGGTTCTTCGCGATCGCAAACGCGGCAAGGCTCGCCCAGAATGCCGCGTTCGCCGCAATGAAGATCAAGGAAATCTCGCGTGCCGTCAGCATCCGGCACCAGACAAAGAGCTTCCGGGCGACCGCCCATACCTTCGGCGGTGTGATCTTGTCCAGCGCTCGCGAGTCTGCGAGGAGAATGTTCGTCAGCAGATTCTGATCTCTAGGCATTACCGTTCTGGCACGCTCGTAGTAGACTATCGACATACCCAGCTCGCCCATTCTGAAATAGCAGTTGCCGAGATTGTAAAGTATCTCGCCGGGCTCGAGTCCGGCGGCGACGATCTGTTCGTACTTCTGCGCCGCCGTGGCAAAATCGTTCTTCTCGTAAGCCATGTTTGCTTCGATAAACAGGGTTGTCTCAGCGGTAGAAAGCGGTTCGCAGTCCGCGGTGTGTAAGAACACACCGGCCGTCACGATGGCCGTCAGCAAGAGCGCGAGCCCGACAACCTCTTTTCTTTTGTTCCGAATCATGTCCGTTTCCAACAGCTCCCGTACCTCCGGGGCCTTACATTGCCGGGCGTGATGCCCGCCCTGCCTGTCCAGGGCGGCCGAGCACCTTCTGGAGTTCCGAGAGCACGTACTTCGCGCTATCCAACATGGATTTCATCTCCTCCGGCTTGTGCGCGGACGCCGCAAACCGCCAGTAATCGCATGCCTCCAGAATGCTCGTAACGCGGTTCACGAGATCCACGGAGACGCCGGCGGATTCCAGCTTCTCTCTGACGTCGCCCGCAGTCAGCCCTGCGCGAGGCATACCGGTCCTGTCAGCCACAAACCCGGTCATCGCTTTCGTCACCTCTCCGTAGAAGCTGGCCCCCTCTCCCCGGTTGAGCGCTCTGGTTGCAGCGGCCAGCCTTCTCCTGGCGTCACGGGTCGCCCTCTGTTTTCTTGCGTACGCGACGTCCGAAGCCAGCCGGCGTTTCCGCGTGACCAATGCAAGCAACATCGCATACGCCAAAGGCGGTACGGTCAACGAGAACGAGAAGGCTATTGTGCCAGGTGGCTCGACGTTCCCGGCACGCCTGATTTCAGTGAAAATCGGACCGATATCCTCTCCGACGACCCTTATCTCCGTCTTGCCGGAACCGGTCTCCACCTGTACCACGCGCCTCATAGGCTCGACAGGCGCGGGCAAAACATCGAACTCGAACGAACCTTTCGCCAACGTCACGTACTTCTCTTTTTTCGGGTCGAAGAAATTGACCTTGACGTTACGAATGACCTGTCTGCCGGACCGTTGAGGCACCAGTATCGTCTCGAAACTCCTCTGTCCCGTGAATATCGGTTCTTTTCCCTCAATGTCGGTGGTAATCTCCGGCTCGTACGTCTTGAAGTGCTCTATGTCGCTCAAGACAGGTGCGTTCACCGCCTCCAGATTGCCTGAGCCCGTAACCCTCATCGTGACCGTGATCGGCTCGCCAACCCTGACCTGTGACGGTTTTGCATAGGCTTCCAGGGAATAGCTTCCGACATTGCCGGAAAAATCTTCAGGTTTGTCGTCCTCGGGCAGCGGTTTCACCAGGATGGTTACCGGGTCCGTGGAGACTCTGTACTGCTTCTCCGTGTATCTGTCAAAGAAGAAGTCGTCGAACCCGCGCGGTACGGTCCTGCCCCTGCGGCGCGCTTGCACCCTGACCTGCCCTGTTATGACGACCGGAGGTATAGTGATCTCGCCCGTCTTTAGCGGAAAAAGCACCACAGGCAGTTCCACGACCTCGTATATGAAACGGTCTCGCCTGGTTCGGAATCGCCTGGAAGACAGGTCGTATCTCACGAACGCGTCAGTATCGGGGCCTTCGACTTTCAGTTCGCCAACCGGCTGAACTTGTCGAAAGTACAATCGCAAATACAGGTTAACCTGTTCGCCCAGAAATGCCTCGTCTTTGTCCGCGCTGAGCGTTGTGAACAAGTTCTCGGCTTGGGTAGGTACCTCCTGGGGCAGCTCACGAGTCGTCACAACCTGTACCTGAATGGGCTCGGTGCGGTAGACTGCACCGTCATGCCTGAGCGTTGCGGCGCCTATCACGAACTTGCCTTTCTCCCTGGGAGCGAGTGTATACTGGCGGGCTACCGAGGAGGTCCTTACGCCGTTTATGAACGTGCTGCTGATTTTCGTCGCGCGGTCGTGTAGCAGGTCAAAACCGATAAGCGGAGGCAGTTCGGGTTCGGGAAATTGCGGTGCACCGCCCATCGTCAGAGTCAGGACTATGGTATCTCCAATGGCGACCACGTTCTTGTCGACGGATGCGGTGAACGTGATCTGGGCTGCGGCATTTGCGCATAGCAGCGCCGACACCGCCAGCAAAGCCAACGTTAGAAACCTGCGTGCCATATGTATGCGATACCTTCTCTTCGACTATCCCCGACGCCCGTTACAGACGTCGTGGTGCCACCTCATTCACCAATCCTTTGTAACGCGCCCCGTATAGGGCACCATGAGAGCAGGTGCCTGCTCCCGTGCAGCCTTCTCCTCCCCCTGAAGTATACTAAAAATCTCCTGTTCCGCAAGCCCCTCATCCTCCGGGGCAGGCCCGGCCTGTTCCTGGCCAGGCGCCACAGGAATGGTCTGAGGCGCCGGTTCGGATCGGTCGCCCTCTTCTTGCTCGGCGCCTTGTTCCTGTTGCTGTTCCTCTTCCTCTTCCTCTTCCTCTTCAGGTTTCCCCTCCTGCTCTTGTTCGCTGGCCTGCTCTTGCCTCTCCTGCTCGGAGGACTCGTCTGCCTCTTGTTGTTCGTCCTGCGGTTGCTGTTCTTCTTGCTGCTGTTGCTCCTGCTCCTGCTCCTGCTCTTGTTCCTGTTCTTCCTTCTGCTTGTTCATTTCGTCCTTAATCTTCTTCTCGACAAACTCAAAGTTAAACTTGGCATCCTCATCGGTTGGGTCAAGTTCTATGGCTTTTCTATAATGTTCAACCGCCTCCCGCAACAGCGCTACGTCGTTGCCGGCCTTCTCGCCCAGTCTGTACGTGGCGTTGCCGATATTGTAGTCTGCCCTGGATTCCAGATGTATATCATCAGTATTGAACGATTTCCCGTACGTTTCTATTGCATTTTCATGATCTTCCTTACGATAACCCACGTTGCCTATGTTGAAGTGCAGCTCAGGCGATTCCGGCGCATCAATCTGCGCGTCGGTATACACTTCAAGCGCGTCGTCATAGAGCCCCTCATGATAGAGGGCATTGCCTTCGTGGATCTTGGCGCGCAGAGATTCCCCGACACACGTCGCAGCGTGCAGGAGCGCAATCGCGCCGATACACGCCGCCCAACACCTTCTATTCAACACCCTGCTATGGTGATTCCCAGCCAAAACCTGCCAACTCCTCGTTACGCCGCTCTTTTCAACCGCAGCGACCTTCGTCCTGCCTCTATCAGGCTTGCGAGAAAACCCTGCTGCAACAGTAAAAGCACGGTACCGGCCGCCAGAGGGATCTGATAACGGTTGTCGTACCGCTTTACCTCACCGCTGGCCAGTTCCTTCTTCTCCATCCCTACAATCCACTCCTCATATATGTCCTGGAGTGCGGAACGCGCTCCTCCTCCGTGAACGTACGCCCCGCCGGTCGCGAAGGCGATCTCGTGAAGCATTTCCTCGTTCAGCTTGGAGAGCACCGGTTCGCCCTCGTCCTTGATATACGTCCGGGCACCGGATTCGTCCTGCACAGGGACAAGCGAACCTTCAGGCTCGCCTATACCTACGACATATACGTTCACCCCCGCATCTTTGGCAAACAGGGCCGCCGTGTCGACCCATCCCTCGTGGTCCTCCCCGTCCGTGAGGACTATGATAGCCTTGTGCTTCTTGAGAGGGTCCTGAAACGCCTCCAGCGACTTCTGTATCGCTTCTGCAAGTGCAGTGCCTCCCTGCGGAATGGACCTGGTGTCGATGTCGTTGAGAACCATCCGCGCAAAAGCGTAATCGAGCGTGAGCGGACATTGTGCGAACGCCGTCCCCGCGAACGCGACGATAGCTATTCTGTCGCCTTGCATTACCTTCAGAAGATCCTCGATCTCGCGCTTGGCATAAGCCAGCCTGTTCGGCTTGACGTCTTCCGCCAGCATACTCTTTGATGTATCGACGGCAACCACTATGTCGACACCGTGCCTCTGAACTTGTTCGATATGGTAACCCCATTTCGGCTCCACCAGGCTCAATATAATAAACGTCATACCCGCCAGAAGGAGTACAGCATTCACCTTGTAGCCGCGCGGGTCGGTCCCCACCGCGAGCTTCCCGACCAGCGCCTCGCCCGTAAATCGCTCCAGGAGCCTGCGTCTGTGCATGAAGGACCAGAGCAGCAGAGCGCCGACAGCCGCTACGGCGAAAAGCAGATAAAGGAAATTGAGGTTACCGTACGTGATCTCCATTGCTTTATGGTATCCGAGCAAACCTGGTGTTCTCGAGCAGTGCGCCGAGAACGAGTAAAACTAATCCCGGCACCGCGAAGTACGAGAACATCTCGTCATATTCCGCGTACTTGTCGATCTTAGCCTCGGTTTTCTCCAACTTGTCTATTTCAGCGTAGATTTCTCTCAAAGCCTCTGAATCGGTTGCCCGCCAGTACTTTCCTCCGGTCGTCTCGGCAACACGCGTGAGCCCTTCGTCATCAACAGGCAGTTCCCTGTTGCGATAGATGATGTTGCCGAAAACGTCCTTCCTCCAGGGGTAAGGAACAAGTCCCCTACTGCCTACACCGACTGCATAGACTTTTATGCCCAACTCCTTCGCGAGATTCGCGGCGGTGTCCGGGCTAACTTTTCCCTTGTTGTTGATGCCGTCGGTGAGCAGGATTATGACGCGGCTCGTGGCCTGCGAGTCCTTGAGCCTCATTACGCCGGTTCCTATGGCTGACCCGATAGCGGTCCCGTCCTGCACCATACCGATCTGTGCGCGGTCCAGCAGAGAGACAAGCACATCATAATCCAGCGTCAGCGGGCATTGCGTGTACGGGAGTCCGGCGAAAACTACCAGGCCTATCCGGTCACCGATGCGTCCCTGAACGAAATCCTTCAGCACCTCCTTCGCCACGTAAAGCCTGTCTCTGCGCTCCCCGTCGATCTCAAAGTCGAGCGCGAGCATACTGCCGGAAACATCTACTACCAGCTCGATATCTATCCCCTCGGTGGTTATGGACGTGTACTCGATCCCCTTCTGCGGTCTTGCGAGAGCGAGCGAAAAAAGGGCCACGGCGGCCGCTGCGAATACCGGTATGAATCGCCGCGCCTTGACGGACGCCGGCTGCCTGATCTGCCGCAACACTCGTACGGATGAGAACCGCACGTGCCCGCGCGACCTGCGCAGAAAATGGCCTGCCAGGATCACCGGCACCGTGAGCAGGAGCAAGAGGAATATCGGGTCTCTGAAAGTCATTCTGCCCCCTCTGCCCCATCCGCCCGTTTCGTCGGCTCCTCGGTCTCCTGAGGGATCGTCTCCTTGACGAGACGGCTTGCCGACCCGTAAGCTCCTTCTATCTCGTTACGCGACGGTCCGTAACGCGCGAATTTGACGAGGTCACAGTGTGCCAGGAACTCCTGCATGAGCTGCTTATGCTCACCCGCGAGGGTACCGTCGCGCGACATCAGGTCAAGGAACTCCTCCGTGGTCATCTCAGGCGCTCTGAGCCCGAACCGCCTTTCCAGGTAGTGTCTGACTATGCCGGAAAGGCTAACGTAAAACTCCTCGATACGACCCTCTTTCAGGGGATCGAACGACCTGAGCGCGTCAAGCTGCCTCAAAGCGGTCTCCCACGGCATCTCGACCGACTCGATCTCTATACGCCGCCGGCGCCGTTTCAGCAGGAATATAGTAACGAGACCAACCATCACGGCGGCGAGGACTGAGCCGACCGCAATGTAGATCTTGGTGCGGTCAGCAGGCAACTCCACCGGGCCTTTTATGTCGCGGATATCCGTAGCATCTACCTCCTTTTCGAGGAGGCTCTCCACGAGCACCGAGAGCTGGGGCGCGTAGATGGTCTGTTCCGTATCCTGGCCTTCCAGCTTGTATCGGAACGGCGCCGGAGGAATCTCGTAAGTGCCGGTGACGTAGGTGTCCAAAACGTACCACCTGCTTGCCAGGACGGTTCCGTCGCGCTCTCTTCGTTCCGGCGTGTGCCCGAAATCTTTGACTGCCAAGCCGCCGAGGTTACTGCCGAACTCCGGAAAGCTATACTCGACGTCCGGCTGTGCTTCGACAATCAGCTCGTACTTGATCTTGTCGCCGATAGTGATGACGTTCCTGTCGAGCTGAGCCGTCACCTTTATCGGTGCTGCCTCTTCCGCCCCGTTCCGCACGGGTTGGCTGGAGGATGACGATTGAATCCAACAGAAAGCGGTCAGGAACACCGCGCAAGATCCGAGAATCAGAGCGAACTGTTTTTTGTCCAACATCGTAATCCGTAGGGGCGCTGTTTGCCGCGCCCTAGATTCCATTGGTCTTGATCGATTGACACCCAACACAGTGGTTCTTGCTCACCTGCAACGCCGGGCAGGATGCCCGGCCTACCTCTCCCGCATTCCGTCTACGGTCTACTGCATACCGAGTCACGCCAGCCGCCGTTCGCGCATCCTGAAGAACTTGTAGAGCGCCTCTCCATACGGCTTGTCCGTGAACACGTCAATCACATCCACGCTCGTTGACCGGAACAGTCCATTGCGCTCTGCGATGCGCTTCAGGTTCTTGCTGCGGTACTCCTGACGTACGCGCCGGTCGTGAGTGTCCACAAACACGTACTGGCCGGTTTCCGCGTCTCTCAGTTCGATCATGCCGACATCCGGCAGTTCCCTCTCTCGAGGATCGTTAATGGTGACCCCGATAAGATCGTGCCGTTTGTTAGCGATCCGCATCGCGTGTTCGTACCCTGCCGCCATGAAGTCCGAAACCAGGAACAGCACGCACCGTCGTGTCGTTACCCTGTCGAGAAACTCCAGCGCCGCAGGTATGTTGGTGCCGGTGCCGCGCGGCTTGAAATACAACACTTCGCGCACGACCCGCAGCACGTTTGTCCTGCCCTTCTTGGGCGGCACATATTTCTCGACCTCGTCCGTGAACATTATGAGTCCGACCTTGTCGTTGTTCTTGATGGCGGAAAAAGCCAGCACCGCGCACAGTTCTGCAGCCAGTTCGTTCTTCAGTTTGTCGCCCGTGCCGAACATGCCGGACCCGCTCATGTCAACCACGAGCATCACGGTCAGCTCGCGCTCTTCCGCGAAGAGCTTCACGTACGGGCGGTCCATCCTCGCCGTGACGTTCCAGTCAATGAACCGGATTTCGTCGCCCGGCTGGTACTCGCGCACCTCCTTGAACTCCATACCCCTGCCCTTGAACACGCTCTCGTACTGGCCCGCGAGAACGTCGTTCACAAGCCGGCTCGTCCGGATCTGTATTCTACGTACTGTTCTTAGCAGCTCTCTTGATATCAAGGTACTTCCACCCCGTCGAAAACGCGCCGCACTATGTCCTCACTTGTCATCTCTTCCGCTTCCGCCTCGTAGGTGATGATGATACGGTGGCGCAGGACATCCATCCCGACGGACTTCACATCCTGCGGGCTCACGTACCCTCGTCCTTGAAGAAAAGCGTACGCGCGCGCTGTCTGTTTGAGGTAGATCGAAGCGCGCGGCGATGCACCGTACTCGATAAGGTGTTCCAGGTCCAACCCGTACTCCTTCGGCTCGCGCGTAGCCAGGACGATGTCCACAATGTAATCCTTGATCTTGTCGTCGATGTAGACCTCATTGACGATGTTGCGGGCCTGGACTATGTCTTCGGGCGAGATGACCGGCTCGAGTGTGAACTTCCGCCCAACCTCTATCCGCTCCATTATCTGACGTTCTTCCTGCTTGTTCGGATAAGTGATTCGCAGCTTCAGCATGAACCGGTCGACCTGCGCTTCCGGCAGCGGATACGTACCCTCCTGCTCGATGGGGTTCTGCGTGGCCATGACGAGAAACGGCTCGTCCAGCGGGAACGTGTTCTCGCCGATGGTCACCTGTCTTTCCTGCATTGCCTCGAGCAGCGCGCTCTGGACCTTGGCGGGCGCGCGATTGATCTCGTCCGCTAAGATTATGTTGGCGAAGAGCGGGCCCTTACGAGTGGTAAACTCGCCGGTCTTAGGATTGTAGATCAGCGTCCCGATCAGGTCCGCCGGAAGAAGGTCCGGGGTGAACTGCAGGCGCTGGAACTTCAGCTTGACCGCATCCGCCAGACACCTGACCGCCGTGGTCTTGGCAAGTCCCGGCACGCCTTCCACCAGAACGTGTCCGTCGGCGAGAAGACCTATCAACAACCGCTCGATCATGTACTTCTGGCCGACTATAACCTTGCCGATCTCATCGGTAATCGCCTTGACGAACCGGCTCTGTTCCCGCACGCGTTCCGTTATCTCTCTAACGTCAAAAGCCATGGCGCTATCTCCTCAACCGTTCGTTGCTGAAATGGGTCCTGCATCTCTTGCAGGCTGTTCCGCACTGCGCTTGACCCACCGTTCCACCCTCTTGTAACTCGAATCGAGCTCCTCGACGCTCGGATGATACCCGCTGAATTTGGTCTTCTCGGCAACCTCTTTAAGTTCCTTGAACCGGGCGGATTCGCAAACCAGCCGACCGCATCCCGACGCGATATCCGCGAGACCCACCAGGTACTCGCCCAGATCGCCGGCTATTCGCAGCGATTTGAGTTCCTCAAGCTTCTCGAGCGAATCCCTCTCGCGCTCATCCTCGTCAATCCACTCCTGCTCTTTACGCCGCTCGCGACGTGACGCGGCGATGCTCCTCAACAGCAGCAACAGACCGATGACGCTCCCTGCCGACACACCGCCCATGAGAATCTGCATCGGCAGAGGGTTGCCACGCACGTTGAATGTGACGGAATCGGACTGCAACGATTGGCCCTCATCGGAACCCGCAACACGGTACGGCACGGTGACGCTGCCCAGGGTCATCTCGCCCTTTCTGGCAGCGGTGAGATGTACCACATACTGCACACGGTTCCTCTGCCCGCTCGTCGAGGAGGACATCGCTGAATCCGTGGCAGTGACATCTTCCCTTTCCGGCAGTCGGAGCGGCAGGAACCGGTAAGCGTCCGCGCTACCTTCCCACGTCACAATAACTCTTAACGGGAAAGACCTCTCGATTATTGGATCGCGCGCAGGCAGCTGAACGTCCAACCGCGGCGCAGCCTCACACAAGCCGGTTGTGATGGACAGAGCGGCAACCCACACGCTCGCAAGCACCATCCGGCGGCCTAACGAGGGACAGCCGGTACGGTTATGGTGAAGAAGAAGATGCATCAACAATGTTATCGGGCCCAAACGAATTAACGCCGGATACGACTCGCCAACTCCCAGCACAATCCTATGTGCTGCAACATATTATACGCTAAACCGCCCCCGTCCTTCAAGGACGCCGGTAATGCCAAGGGCAGATATCACGGTAGGAACACGGGTGAAGCTAGTAGTCCTGCTCGGCGCCGACGATACGCCAGCTCTTCCCTTCCTTCTTGAGTTGGTACTTGACCGACATGGATACTGCGAGCTGCACCGGTCCGGCCGTCGCCGTATCGCCGTCTACCTCGATAATCGCGTCTTCTATGAATATGTCGACGCTCGCCAGGTAGCCCTGGTCGATGGCACGACCTATGAAATTTTGGAGCTCATCCTTGCTCTCGATTTGCTCATCCTTATAGTCTTCGGAATAAAACGCCATAATGTCGTCGAGATTCTCTGATTCCAGCGCGGCTTTCCAATCGCTGAGCATGGTCTGAATCGACTCCTCATCAGACGGACCCCCCAGAAGCGTGGCACAACCGCAAAGAAGTGTCACAGTCATCACAACGGCCAGTAGCTTCTTCATTTCACGTTTACTCATGGTTCAATCCTCCCGTCTTGTCAATGCCTGGAAAAACCCGATACTCGCAACCCTGGTTAGCCCTGATTTCCCCTATGGACCTGCCCGCGACCACCACGGGCAGGTCTTGAGTTATTGTAGGCGCGGTGGCGTTGGCTGTCAATGCTTGACCAGGACTGCCGTAATGAGTTCTCAACCTCGAGGTCTCATTCTGTCGATTCCTTACGCTGATTCTGTTACAATATGTCTTCATCGTGCGTATCGTCGGCATATCCGAATACTGGTAAGGAACACATGGTGAGCGCGATCCTATGGTGGATTTCGAAATCTCGTCTTTACTTCTAGGACTAGTCGCAGCATTGTTCGTCGGGTTAACGAAGACGGGCGTGCCGGGTCTGGGTATACTGATCGTGCCGTTGATGGCGATGTTGTTCCCGGCGAAACAGTCTGTCGGTGCGTTGTTGCTGATGCTAATCGTCGGCGATATGTTCGCTGTTACCTATTACCGGAAGTATACGCAATGGGATCGGCTATGGGGATTGTTCCCCGCCGTGGCGGTTGGCATAGCTGCCGGCGCATTAACGTTGTCGCGAATCGACAGCGCTACGTTGAAACCTATGCTCGGCGGGCTGGTTCTTGGTATGCTCGCGCTCGAGTTGTTGCGGCAACGGTTCGGATTGACTGAGGTACCTCACAAATGGTGGTTCGTACTGTCGGCCGGATTCCTGGCAGGATTCACAACGACAGTAGGTAATCTTGCCGGTCCGATCATGAGCATATATCTCATCAGCAAAGGGATGCCAAAACATCAGTTCATGGGTACAGCCGCAGTCTTCTTCTGTATCGTCAATCTCGTCAAAGTTCCCGTGTTCGCCAATCTCGGCATGATCACCGCCGATACGATCCGGTTCGATATCATGGCGATCCCGGGAATCGTTCTAGGCGCAATTGCCGGTAAATGGGTTCTGCCGCGTATACCGCAGAAAGTATTTAACGCGACCGTGCTCATCTTAGCGGCAGTGGCGGCGGCACGCCTTATCGTGGGATAAGCCGGGATTTCACTTATGGATCTGCCCGCGCCAGCGCTTCATCGGAGCGAGTCCACGGGGCTGCTTACTCCCACCTGACTCTCATGGGGAACCGATCGACTGTTCGCAGGAACTTCATCGTGGGGTAGCCGAGGACGAGCACGCTGCCGACTTCATGGCCGTTGGGCAGCGCCAGTTCTTCGCGGATGGGTTGATACGTTTTAGACGCCCCTGCGAGAAGACCTATGTAGCATGTCTCCAACCCCATGGTGCGTGCGGTTAACGCGACCGTATGTGCCGCTATCACACAATCGTCTTTCGGGGTACTGGTGAGTACCGGCGAATGGAACACCATAACCGCGGGCGCCTTGTGCAGGATCACGTCCCACCCCATTCCGCGGGCCATCACTAGCATTCTCAAGAACCCGAGGCGGGCATGATGATACTCCGAATCTTCGGGTATATCTTTGCCTTGATCTACATACTCTTTAACCGCATTCTCGATCTTATCGATCGCTTGCTCGAAATAGTCGACCGTCAGATTCGACAGGCGCGCGATTTTCTCTTCGTTCTCGATAACGATGATCTCGAGGGTCTGCCGGTTGCTGCCTGTCGGACAGTATCGGCACAGATCGATTAACATTTCCAGATCTTCGCGAGGGATTCTTCTCTCGTGGAAAGCTCTGTGACTTCTTCGTGCACGTACAAAATCAACGAACGTGTCTTTGTCGATATTGAGATCAGGGTCAATCGCGACGAAATTGTCCATGTTCATCTTCTCGTGGACAAGTGCGTCTGCCGGACAGAGTGCAATACAATGTCCGCATATGTTACAGGTTTCTGCATTTGCATCTACCAAAATCTCGTCACCGACTTTGCGGAAACATAACGCGCATCTCTTCACACACAAACCGCAATTTGTGCATTTATCCATATTGATCGTAACCCAACTCATGGTATACCTCCTTGCGAAACTGTTTGTCTTCGGGATTATGTGCACTTGCTGTGCAGACAGTCCTACACGTTTAGGACACGGATGTCAAGATCATTTCCCTCCGGCACGACACGTAATGAAAGGAGGCGCTGGCGAGGGTTCTAATCAGTATCCGGGAACAGTTTCCCGGGATTAAGGATGCCGTTTGGATCGAAGATCTGTTTGATCTGGCGCATAAGCTCCAATTCGCGCGGCGGTATCTCAAGGCCGAGGTATTCAGTTTTCGTGGTGCCTATACCGTGCTCGCCGGATATGCTGCCGCCGTACGACACGACCGTCCTCAAAAGTTCCTCGACGCCTTCTTCAGTTCTGCGGACAACCTCGGGTGTGTCCGATTCGACTAGGAAGTTCACATGGACGTTGCCGTCGCCGGCGTGGCCGAAACAGGCGATCCGTAGCGATTTCTCCTGTTCGATTCTCTTGATCTCCCGCAGCAGGTCCGCCAGCCGGCTTCTCGGCACGCACACATCCTCGGCGATCTTCCTCTTGGGTGCGAGGTTGTAGAGGGCGGGTGAAACAGCTCGTCTCGTTTTCCACAGCTCTTCCCTATTCTCGGCTGAGATGGCCACCGAAACCGTGCTGCATCCGTTGTCGCGACAGATCGTCGCGACGGTTTCCGTCTCGCGTTGCGTCACGGCGTCGTCTCCGTCAACCTCGATGAGCAGAGCCGCTTGTGCCTCGGGCGGAAATTCGAACTCGCCGTAGTCGCGCACCGCCTCAAGGGTATCCTCATCCATGAACTCCAACGCCCTCGGCACTATCCTCGCCTCGATTATCTTCGAGACGGTTCGCGCGGCATCGTCGAAACCGGCAAAATATGCGAGCACGGTCCTGATACATTCCGGCAAAGGCACCAAACGCACGATCATCTGTGTGAACACGCACAGAGTGCCTTCCGAACCGACCAGAAGTCTGGTGAGATCGTATCCCGAGACGTTCTTCATGGCTCGGCTCCCGGTATGGATGATCTCGCCCGATGGCAGAACCGCCTCAAGGGCGAGGATGTAATCGCGGGTGACACCGTACTTCATGCCTCTGAGGCCGCCGGCGCATTCCGCAACGTTCCCTCCCAGTGTCGAGAACTCGCTGCTCGCGGGATCCGGCGGGTAGAAGAGGCTCACCTCTTCTACCGCAGCCTGGAACTCCGCGCAGACGACGCCCGGTTCAACGACGGCGACAAGGTTTTGCGCGTCGATCGCGACAATCCGGTTCATACGTGTCATATCGAGCACGATACCGCCTTTCACCGGCACGGCGCCGCCAGTCAGACCGCTCGCGGCGCCCATCGGGTAAACCGGTATCCTGTGCTCGTTGGCGTGCGCGAGAACTCCCGAAACCTCCTGTGCCGTCGCGGGTCTCACGACAGCCGCCGGCAGCGCCATCTGTTTTGTCGCGTCGTACGAGTGGCAGATCAGGTCCTCGATCGCCGTCGATACGTGCTCTTTGCCCACAATTCCTTTCAGGGAGTTGAGGTCGCTCGGTTTCAATCTAGATTGGGTCTCCATGTTTCTCGTCGCCGCTCCCGGCTCAGCCTCCTTGGGTCGCAGACCAGATCAGGGCCACTATTCCCGCAAGCCAGAAGCTGCCGTCAACCACGCTTTCGAACAGCATGCCCTGAAATATGATCCTCTCGTGGTACAAATAGAGATAAACGCACGCGTATATCACGCACCCCATCAAGTAGTACCCGAGAGTTGACACTACTCCGTAGTATGCTGCCGCGAACAGTAAGACCGCCACCACGCTGGCCAATACAGCCAGAAGCACCTTCGTCCTATACTTCCCGATTATGATCGGGATAGTCTCCTTCCCGACGATGCGGTCTCCCTGAATGTGTTGTACTCCCGTAATTACCGACCTGATGAACGCGATCACGAACGTGAAAACGAGCGCAACGGCGCTCCGACCGGAAAGTGGCGTTGAAGCGTGCAGCAGCGGAACCACAACCGCCACAGCGGCCCATCCCGTCGCTGTGAAAAGGTCTTTCGATGCTGGAATGTCTCTCGGACGCCTGTAGCGCAGCGCGGGCATGAATCCTTCCGGCAAGATCCTGACGTTATACCCTGCACCTGCTGCCGAGGCCAGGAGAACCAGGCCGAACACTTTTAGGCCGAGCGGCACTGACAGAGCCAACGCGGCCACCACGCCCGCCACGCTGAGTGAGATGATGAACGGCTTGTGTCTGTCGTAGAACATTGCGCGCGCGGGCTCGTTGAACGCGGCGGCCTCCCGATCGGTGAAGTAGAGCAGATGCTGCATGGCAAATACGTAAGCGAAAGCAAGCACAAGGTATTCCGGACGAACGGCGATTTCCTGCAGCCGGCAGCTTGCATACGTGAGCAGCGCCGCCCCTATCGAGACCTGAATGCCGCTGTCCTGGAAGAACTTCACCGCGAGTCTCAGGGCTCTTGATGCCTGAGTCGTGTATCGTTCCTGAGCCCGTTCGATCCAGTCCACGACGCCGCGTATGAGCCAGTTAGGTGTGGACGCGCCCGCGGTTACGACCACCTCTTTGAACTTGTCGACCGGTACGCCGCGCAGATCCTCGACGCTATCCACGTGGAACGTCGGCACGCCGGTCGATCGAGCTATGTCCGCCAGCCGGCGCGTATTGGCGCTGTTGTGGCCTCCCACGACCACTATCGCGTCCGCCTGCTTCGCGAGCTCGCGCATCTCTGTCTGTCTTCGATGAGTTGAGTCGCAGAGCGTGTTGAATACGACTGAGTTCTTGTAGCGCCGGGCGACCTCAGCGCTTATTCGCTCGAATTTCTCCGCGTCTTGGGTGGTCTGCGCCACGACGCAGATTTTGTCCATCTCGCCGAGACCGTCAAGGTCGTCGAGACTGCTGATCACCATTCCCTTGCCATGGGAGTACCCAAGCAATCCTTCCACCTCCGCATGTCCCGGATCGCCGACTATCAGGATCTTGTACCCTTGTGCAGCGTGTTTCTTGACTATGGACTGTACTTTTTTGACGTGAGGGCAGGTTGCATCGCGGACGGTTGCGCCGGTTCGCCTGAGTTGCTCCTGCACCTCCGGGGCGACGCCGTGCGCGCGGATGACCACCGTGGCGCTGCCGGCCTCTGAAATATCATCTATGACATTGACGCCTTTGTTGGACAAGATGTCCACGACGTGCCTGTTGTGTATCAGAGGGCCAAGCGTGGAGACCTTTCCGCTGCCTCTGTGCACGGCGTCGAGCGCTATATTCACCGCTCTGCGCACACCCATACAGAAACCCGCAGTCTTCGCCACCTTCACCGGCATTACGACATCCCCTTTCTTCGTTCAATAGTAATTGCGGCGCACGCCGTTTGTCAACAGAAAACCGTACGCGTTAACCTTTTCCAACTTCCTGAGCAACTCGAAACGGCGAGGCCGTTGCCCTGTTCCTTCAGCGTCAGGGAGTCGCTTGACAACCTCTACGCGCGTCTATATAGTCAGGAGCGACAATTACCAGGAGCGTGGTTCCTAAGCGAAAGGAGGGGGCGAATGCCGGCGAGTACCGGAGTCTTTATCACACCTGCCTTAACCGAGATTGACAAACTGCGGCCGGAATCGGTCTTGGACGTGGGGTGTGGTTTCGGCCTGTGGGGGTTCCTGTGCCGACTGTATCTTGACGTTTTCCCGGGAAGACGTTACAGGGAGAATTGGAGGATTCGGATCGAAGGTGTTGAGGTGTTTCCAAAGTACATCATGCCTCACCAGGAGTTTCTCTACGACAAGATCCATATAGGTAACATTGAGACCCTTTTTGACGAACTTGACGAATTCGATCTATACATCTTTGGCGATGTTTTGGAACATCTGCCTAAACAGAGCGGCGTAGAGCTTCTGGACCGCGCCTATCGGAAAGCCAACAAAGGTGTCCTGATTAACATTCCTCTGGGTGAAGGTTGGCTTCGAAAAGGGACGGATGAGAACGAGTACGAAGCCCACGTGTCGGTATGGGAGCTGGAGGATTTTGCCCGGTACTGTCCAAAGGTTTGCAGCGAGGCCTCTTTTCCGGAGGTCGGACGGTACGCGTTCATTCTCATTGACAAGACGGTTGGCGCGTCTAGGGAAGCCCATGAACTGTGCTATCAGGGAAGACGCCACCGCGCGGACGATCCGAAGGCTGCGGCTGAATGCTTCAAGCGAGCGATTGAGATCGGCTGCGAGAACCCTGAGCCGCACTTTGAACTCGCCGATCTGTTGCTGAACGAGCGGAAAGTCGATGAGGCGGTAGACGTCCTGCGCGATGCGGTCGCGCGTTTCCCCGATAACGGCGTAACCTACGACACGCTTGGCAGGCTACTTGTTGCGTTGAATCGTATTGACGAGGCTAACGAGGTTCTCTCCTCAAAACCTGTGGGACTTCATTAAAAGGACTTCTCAAGCAGCCCCACACACCGCCGCTTTGACCGGCTCATTTCCCAAAGATTGCGTACGTGCCGAACTCCGTGCCGACGCCGATCACCCGGTTGTTGGCGGGATCGAATCTCGACTCGCACTTCTCCCAGTTCCCTCCGCGCATAGGAAGACGGAAGATCTCCGGCGGTTCAGTCTCCGAGATGGCGCCGGCCTGATCGTCCTGCTGGACCTTCAATACCAGGTCGATGGTGGGCGTGTAAGGTACCGGTCCGCTGAGGTAGAAGTAGTCGCCAAGAGCCTTCAGCCCTGTTGGCGGAGGCAATCCTTCGGCACGCGGTATCACGCTTGCGGTCACGGTTACCGGCTTGGTTGTGGAGATGTGCGCAGATGATGCCTCGTTCGGAAATTCCACCCGGATACTCGCACCCCAGGCCGAGTCGAGGTTCATGAAAACATCGTTTTCAGTGAAAAAAGCCGGCTTGAGCCGACCTCTTGCGAACAGCGGCATCTGGTCGGCGTAATGTGTGGATCTGGGGTTCTCGCTCGAGCCGAAAGGAACGATGGTAAACGCCTCCACCGGCTCCGTCATATGTGCCACCATCACGAAGGCGTGACCGCCGCCCGCGTACGATACACGTTCCACAAAGTCCCCTTCCACGATCTGGTTAAGCGGATCGATGAGACCCGCACCGCCGATATCCGTCTCCAACGAACCTCGTCGCATCCTGTGAATGTTGCCCCAACGAACGTCAAGTCTGCCGTACTCCTTCCATAGAAACGCCATGGCTTCTTCGAGCGCGCGGACCGCCGCATCCATCTCCTGTGGCGTTGGTGCAGCCATATGCGGTACGAGTTCAGCGGGAGTCACAGCGGGGAAGAACCGGCAGTACGCTGCGAACCATGCGTGGAAAAGCGCTGTTCCGGTGTTGTCAACGTCGCACAAGTTATCCCACTTTGCTATAACATCGGCTGCCGGTTTCAGACCGGTGGCTCGCGCGGGCGCTGCCATCTCGAGCTGTTTAACAGTGGCGAAGATAAAGGGTTTCGCCATTTCCGCAATCAATACGTAGTCATCCCATGGCAAAGCCTTCAACTCATCGACGGTGATGCTTGTATCGTCGGCGAGCAGCGCCATCATTCGTTGGCCGCGGTACGTGACAGGATCGTTGGAAAGGTACTTCGGAAACCTCGCCGGGAAAATGTCGGAGTCTCTCGTGCTGAACCACGGCGGGTTGTTACAGTTCATAAGGAACCCCGACGGCGGGTTTTCCGTCTGGGGAAGTTCGTCGAACGGCATGAATCCCGTCCATTGCGACTCGAGCGTCCATCCGGGTACGGGCGCGTCGCGCGCCAAGAGCTCGGATTTGATCGGGACGTTGCCGTTATACACGTAGTAGATATTGCCGGTCACGTCCGCGTATAGAAAGTTGAACACCGGTATGTTCTGCGTCGCCAGCGCTGTTTTGAACTCACTGAGACCGGCCGCTTTGTTAATCAGATACCAGCCCGTAAGCGGGCTCGCGTCCCGCCACCCACTCAGACTCACGGCGTAGGCCACATCCCCGACGACATTGATCACGGGGCCGCGACGCGTGTACAGAAAGATTCTTGTCTCCGTACGTGGTCCGGCCGGGTTTGCCACAGGGATTTTCTCCTCGACGCGCTCTATCGGTACCTCGGTCATCCCGTCGCGGTAGTAGTTCGGTCGAGCGTGGCTCAACTGTTCCGCGAATACGTCGGCGACTTCGGGGCGGTTGCCCGTGATCGTCCACGCTATACGCTCATTGTGCCCGATAAGGATGACGGGAAGGCCAAAAAACGTGGCTCCCGAGACGTTGAGCCCGGGACAACGAAGGTGCGCCTCGTATAACTGTGTCAGACCGGACCAGGGCAGATGCGGGTCGCCAAGCAACATCGCCTTGCCCGACGCCGACCTGCCGGCACTCACGACGCAGGCGTTGGACCCCTGCGGAATCTGGTTCACCACGTTCTGGAAGTCAAGCTGATAATAGAGATGGACAAAGTATTTCATCAGCGCGATGACATCGGCAGGCTCCACCTGACGCGTCCAGGCGGGAACGGTCGTGCGGTGAGTCGAGATGTAGTAGTTGACGCCCGAGGCGAAGCTCTCCAGCATGAGCCGGACGCTCGGGTCGAGGTTGGTATAATTGATCGCTGCCATCTCGCGAAGCCTGAATATCCGAGCACGGCAGTCAGAAAGCAGGAACTCCTCACCGAACACGCCCGCCATGTTGCCGGTCGCGGTCAGGTAGTTCCTCAGCATCGGTACGATATGATCTTCAGCCTGGGCGTAACCGAAAGCGAAATAGAGCGTCTCCTCATTCTTCGCGAAGATGTGCGGCACGCCGTAGGTGTCGCGGTAAACGGTGACGTCTGCCGCGAGTCGATCCAATCGCGTAACGAAAGGAGGAGGTTGCGAGGCAGGAGGGGATTGCGGAGCGGTAGTGGCAGCCAGCGCAGTACCTGCAACAGTCAGCAGGGCGATGAGGAGAGGCCCGAACCGATGTATCGCCGCCGAACTAGAACTTGTCCGCACGCGTCATACCTTTTTCGACCGTATCACCGATCTCGGCGATCGAGAACACTGCCTCGCGCACGTGCTCTCTGCTCACCATCTCCGCCGGATGAGTGTCAACGATCACATACACTTCCTTACCGCCCACCCGCCTTATGGCGATGGCGCCGTGCGTGAGCTTGCCGTTAGTCTCCAGCGCCCATTTGAACGCGCTGCTGTTCGCCGGAGCGCATACAGTGAATATACGTATGAGATCTAATTCGTGTTTCTCGTCGCGCTCCTCGGCGGCGTAGACAGTCTGTTGGCGTCCATCCTCGAATGTTACAATCAGCTCGTAACCGTCGTCGGTTTCTGCCACGGTCACGTTCGGTCCTGCCAGATCTTCGCGGACCATGTCCGCGAGGGAAACCCGTTCCTTCTTGCAGGCTGCAAGCGATTCCGGAGCGAGTACGGTCGCGGCTGGAGCGGCCGTCGGAGGCGAAGCTTCCACACGGACCGGCTGCAGCTTGAGGAACTCGCGCACGCCGTTAAGAGCCTGCTCGCACACTCCGCGCACGTCAACGTCCTCCTCTTTCTTGGCGACGTCCTGTATCGCTGTCATTATCTGCTTGGCAGCTTCCGCAAGAAACTCCGCGGTATCACGCCGCTCCGTCCAGTACTCGCCCTGTTTCAGCTCGGAAATCACGGTGTTGAGCAAGTCCTGCAACGTTTCCCGCTCGTTCTCAGCCATTTCACCAGTCCCCCTACCCGCTCACTTGTTCTTGACTTCAAGAAAACGTAGCTAATGTCGTCCCCGACTCGGTGTTCCTTCACCTGAATCATTCTACCAACACACCGGATCAGTGTCAAGAGATTCCGACCAGCACCGAGCATTCCGTAGAGGGCATTAGGACAGACAATCAGTGAGGGGATCCAGACTGCAAGATAAACGCTCTGCACTCTCCCTGGATTCCCGCCTCCGCGGGAATGACGCTATCCAGTGGGCACTGTCCTTGCGAGCATAGTGGTGGGGGCAGGGCTTGCTCTGCCCTGCCTGCCGTTTCGCCCGGATGGCAGACAGGAATGTCTGCCCCACCATCTTCCTGAGCGGGTTTGGTAGAGACGCGCCGGTGGGGCGTCTGCCTTTGGGAGGCCCGACCTCGCAGGAATTGCGTAGGGGCGAGGTATGCCTCGCCCCAGCAATGTTGATCGGCGTGTGCGGTGAGCCGTGGATATGAGGGGTATTCCTTTCGGGGAGGAAAAGAGACCCATATGGTCGCACGGCTCACCGCTCCACATTCTACGCCCGACCCGCGCCGGAACGCAAGGGGAAAATGGGGCGGAGAGCTTGCACGGGCGGTTCGCGAACCGCCCCTACGCGTCTTTCGTCAAGGTTGCGTTTGACAAGTGCGGGTGCGAGCCGATACAATAAGCGAGGTGGTCGCCGCATATTGCTGTATTGTGGGGATATAGCAGACGTGAATGGCGAAAGAGTTGTTAACACTATAGGTCGTTCCCTGCTCGAATCGTTGCGGAGCAGCGGTGCGTTCGTGCTGTTCACCGCACGTGCGGTTGCTGCGTCCGTGACCCGTCCTTTCTTTTTCGGCGAGCTTGTCCGGCAGGTCTACGCGATAGGTATCCGTTCACTTTTGCTCACCAGTACCGTAGGTTTCTGTGTTGGGCTCGTGTTCGCGATGCAAACCGTCAACCATCTGAAACGGTTCGGCGCGGGCTCGCTCCTCGCAGCGCTTGTGGGCCTGGCGATCGTGAGCGAGCTGGGTCCTGTCCTGACGGGCATTATGGTGGCCGCTCGCGCCGGCGCGGGGATCGGCGCCGAGATCGCTTCGATGAAGGTAACCCGGCAGATTGACGCGCTCAGGGTCGGCGCGATTGACCCGATGAAGTTCCTCGTGGCCACGCGTGTGCTCGCGTGCATCATCGTCATGCCGATACTCACGGTTATTGCTGATATACTGGGGATTATCGGAGGCTGGATCATCGGAGTCACCATGGGGAATATCTCTACCATAGATTATCGCAACACAACGTACCAGTTCATCAGCTTGATAGACGTGTTTCCCGGTCTGCTCAAGACGCTTTTCTTCGGGTTGGTCATCGGTCTTCTGGCCTGTTTCCAGGGGTTCCGAACGAAGGGCGGCACCGAGGGGATAGGAATCTCGACAACTATGACGGTTCAACGCGCGGCTATTGCCGTGGTGTTGTGCGACGTGATCCTCACACGTATTCTGGTGCGTCTGGTCGGAGGGTTGCAGCTATCGTGAACAGTCCGGACAGTGAGCAGGGTGCGACGCACCCTATCGTGGCGGAAGATGTACACAAGAGCTTCGATGGCCAACACGTGCTCCGTGGTGTAAGTCTGACCGTCGAGACCGGCAAGACCCTCGTGATCGTTGGCGCCAGCGGCAGCGGTAAGACCGTCCTCGTGAGCATGTTCGTCGGCTTGAACGCGCCCGACAGCGGTAAGATACTCGTTTTTGACGAGGATGTCACCCGGTTCAGCACAGAGGCGGACTGGAACCAGCTCAGAATGAAGATAGGTTTCGTGTTTCAGGGGGCGGCGCTCTTTGACTCGCTGACCGTCGGGGAAAACGTGGCGTTCCCGCTTCAACATCATACGGATCTTCACGTGGACGAGATCGACGATCGCGTCATGGCAAAGTTGCAGCTTGTCGGGCTTGAAGGCGCCGTGGATAAGCTGCCGTCGCAGCTCAGCGGCGGTATGCGGAAGAGAGCGGGCCTGGCGCGCGCGCTGGCGCTCGATCCCGACCTCGTCATTTACGATGAGCCGACCGCGGGGCTCGATCCGTTTCGTGCTGAATCCATTTCGCGGCACATCCGCGAGCTCCAGACTAAACTTGGCAACACTGCGGTCGTCGTAACGCACGACATGGCGTGCGCGTTTACCGTCGGCGACCATATCGCGTTTCTCGACAACGGAATAATTGCTGAAGAGGGGAACGTGGAGGAACTGGCGCACAGCTCGGATCCCCGCGTTCGAAGGCTTATCAAGTCGGCCGAGTGTCTTGTTGGAGGTGAATAGCGGTGAAAAGGACGAGGCTTATTGAAACTTCTGTCGGGTTGTTTGCTGTGATCGGGACGGTCCTTCTCGCGTCCACATTCTTCGTGCTGTTGGACAAGGAGCATGCGTTCGAGAGGAGATTCCGCCTGGTGGCGACTTTCGATAACGTGAGCGGGCTGAAGCCGGGCGCCGCCGTCCAGCTTGCCGGCATAGATGTCGGATCCGTCGGGTCGGTTCAGTTCAATGAAGAGAACAGGGCAGACGTCTTGCTGGAGATAAGGGACACGTTCAGAGGACGCGTTTACAAGGACGCGATGGCGAGCATCGCAACGATGGGTCTGCTGGGCGACAAGATCATAATACTCGTTAGCGGCACGCGCCGAGCCGGAAGCGTCGAGGACGGTGACGTCATTTCCACGGAGAGCTACATGGAGCTTACCGATGTAATGGACGAGGTCGGCCCGGCGCTCCAGAACATGAAGGACGTCCTCGATAGTATGTCCGGTTTTTTCGCATCGCTGGATGCACCCGTGAGCAAGCTGGATAAAATGCTGGCCTCGGCCGGTCAAATCGCCGAACGGCTTGAAGCCGGCGAGGGAACCGCGGGCGCAATTCTCAAAGACCCGCAACTCTACTCAAAACTTGTCACTTTGATCGACGATGCGGACGGTACCATAAGAGAGCTGAAGGTAGTCGCAGCCGATATTCGTGTTGCATCCAAGGACTTCCCTGGACTGTCCGCCTCGGCCCGGGCGACAATGGCAAAGATGTCGGAGCTGGTGGACTCCGGAAAGGACGTTGTCGACAACGCTAAGTTGGCCTCGAAGAATTTCCCCGATCTCGTTGACAGGACCAACCGTGTCGCGGAGAATCTTGAGGCAATTACCGAGAACGTTAAGGCCGCGTCGATAGGGTTGCCGGACCTGGTCACGACCGGCCACGAAGGTGTCGAGCAGGGGTTGGAGTTGGTCGAGGCTGCGCGAAAAAGTTGGGTTGTGCGGGGATACCTGGACAAGGGAACGCGGCATGAGCCGGCCGCGCACACGCTCAGAGATACGAACTATTCTGAAGGGGGTGAAAAATGAGCGGCAGAAGCGCACGTGGTGGGGTACTCCTATCGAGTCCCTTGTCGATAGAGAAGGCCCAACCTAAGGTAGGGCGGGCATCTTGCCCGCCGGCGGACGCCTTCGCGCGCCACACGCGGGCGCGGCAAGCAGCGCCCCTACGCATGTTTCCATGTTTTCCCTTCGTGCTGCGAGCGGTGGTTGCGATTGTCTGTGCAACAATACTCGGGTGCGCCACTATGCCCGAACCGCCGCTGCATATGCGGCGGGCGCGGCGGTTCGCGTCCATAGCCTCGAGAAACCACGCCGCCGGCGAGATGGACAAGGCCCTGCTCTACTACAGTCGCGCGCTCAACATATACCGAGGCACTGACAGCAGAGCGGATACCGTGGAATGTCTGCAGAGCGTCGCGGTAGTGCACCGTGAGCTCGGGAACCTCGACGAGGCGACCGAATGCGCCGCCGAAGCGCTCGTTATCGCGCGTGAGCTTGGAGCTGCCAGACATGAGGTTGACGCGCTGGCGACGCTCGGTACCGTGTTGTACTCGCAGGGCGATACCGACGAGGCCGAGAACTACCTTCGCGAAGCGATGGAACTCGCCCGGAGTATTGGATACGAACGCGCCATAGCGGACCAACGCAACAGTCTCGGTCTCGTGTCGAAAAAGCGCGGCGGCTACGAGGATGCGATGCGCCACTACAGCGCTGCAGCGCGGATCTACCAGAAGCTGGGCGATAAGCCGGGGCAGGCCGCCTGCCTGAATAACATGGGAGCCCTCCTCGAAGCCCAAGACAAGTATAACGAGGCGCTCGAGAAGTACAATCAAGCGCTCGCGCTGGATAAGGAAGCGGGCAACGTCGAGGGTATCGCCGTCGGCCTTAACAACCTCGGGAATCTGCATCTTAAACTCGGCCAACCGGAGAAAGCTGTCGGCTACTTCCAGAGAGCTTACTACGTCAATACCTGGCTCGGACGACCCGACCGCGCCGCTCAGGACCTGGAACAGGCCGAGAAGGCACTGTCCCTCTTGCAGTGAGGTCCGTCCCCACGGGGGAACTCTGCGCCACGGCGCATCTTCGACAAAGACTCTTCTGATCCTCGAGTTGCCGCAAATCGATTGTAGAGACGTCCCGGTGGGACATCTCATCCCCGACTCACTCCCACCGGAAGGTTTTGGCCGACACGAACACCCCTACAACCAGTATGGCGGCGAGAATGGCGACCTCCTTGAAATGTTCATCCCAACCGTTGCCCACCCATAGGCCGCGGAGTAGGGTCACGACGTGCGTCAGCGGCAGGACCTCTGAAAACCGCTGGATCCTCTCCGGCATTATCTCGCGCGGCATCGCAGCACCGGACAAAAAAAGCATCGGAAAGAAGAGCACCATTGCCACAACTTGCGCTGTACGTGCAGTCGGCATCAGGCCGGCCAGAACAAACCCAATGGCGAAGAAGCTCAGGGTGCTCAGCACGAAAGCCACCATGACGCTAATCGGATTGCCGCTGAACCGTAGACCGTACATCAGTTTAGCGATGACGATCAGCAGCATCATCCCCAGGACAGTCATTAGGAAATTGACGATCACTTGCGCGGTCAGAATGCCTTCTGGACGCAGCGGAGTAGCTCTGAGACGACGCAGAACACGCATCTCGCGATACGACGCCATAACCGTGCTCAACGATAGAAGCGCGCAGGTGGCGATAATCATGGCAGTAAACGCCGGTACCGAGGCGTCCACGTAGCCGAATCCACCGTAGAAGGGCGTCGGCTCGTTGCCCCAGATGCTGCCGAATAACACAAGCAGCATCAGCGGGAAAGCAAGGGTGAAGAAGGCCGCCGACGGCTCTCGGATGAACAGCTTGATCTCCGTCCAGGTCAACTTCCAAAGACCCCGCATCGTACACCTCCGTCAGGTTCTCATCTCTCGCCCCGTGACCGCCAGGAAGACGTCCTCCAAGCTCGGTCGCTCCGTCCGGAGCTGGCGTAAGCGTAGTCCGTTCGCTGCCAGGGCATTGACGACATCTGCAACTAACCGATCTCCACGACCGTACACGACCACGTTCTCGCCTAGCGATTCGACGCGAGTCACGCCGGGCAAGTCGCGCAACCGTTCCGGCTCAAACGTTTCCTCCACGCTGAACACGACTCGGTTGTCCCCACCGAGGCTGCGAATCAGGTTTTCGGGCGAGTCAAGAGCGACGATCCGCCCGTTGTCTATGATAGCCACGCGGTCACACAACCGCTCTGCCTCCTCCATAAAGTGTGTGGTAAGGAGAACGGTTTTCCCTCGGTCACGAATGTCCCGGACCAGATCCCACATCGCGTGCCGTGCGTGCGGGTCGAGTCCGGTGGTCAACTCGTCCAGGAAAACCAGTTCAGGGTCGTTAATCAGAGCCAGTGCAGTGAAGACACGTTGCTTCTGGCCGCCGGAAAGCTTCGCGAACGGCGCGTTGCGTTTCTGGGCCAACCCTACCTGTTTCAGCAGAGTCTGCCAATCCCTTCCGCCGGAATAGAAAGATGAGAACAGATCGAGCGCCTCCCACACTTTGAGGCGGTCCTGGAGTGCAGCCTCCTGCAACTGCACGCCGATGCGCGGTCGAAGAGCGCGTTCATCACGCTGCGGGTCAAGGCCGAATACCTTTATTCGGCCGCTATCGGGTCGGCGCAGGCCGCCGATGCACTCGACAGTGGTTGTCTTGCCGGCACCGTTCGGCCCAACCATACCGAAGATCTCTCCTTCAAGAACTTCGAACGAAACGTCATTCACGGCAACGACCGAACCGTATACTTTACGCAACTTCTCGACTTCAATCATGTGTGGCAGATCCTTCGAAGATTCTAGCTGCTCAGCTTGAGCTATTGACTGCAGCGGCCTCCTCGCTTGTAGCGCCTCCTTGCTCTCGCAGGTCCACCACGATCTTCCCGTCCTGAATCGCGACGCGGACCTCTCGAATGTCAGAGATCGTCTCCCACGGTTTTCCTTTCACAAGAATCAAGTCGGCCAATTGCCCTTTTTCAATCGTTCCGAGTTCATTGTCCACACGAAGCGTCACCGCTGCGTTCCGAGTCGCCGCAAGAATGGCTTCCGAGGGCGACAGCCCGGCCTCGACGAGCAATTCCATTTCGCGGTGAAGGCTGCTTCCGAAACCCATTTGCGGTCCCTGCGCGTCGGTACCTGCGCCAATGAGTACTCCGGCTTCGTGGGCAGTCTTGACGTTTTGCATCCTTTCACGAGGGGTCGCCTCCGGGCCGGCGTACGTGTCGAACACCGCAAGTGTGGGCACGTAAGCGACATTCTCCTCTTTCAGCATCTCAACGGTTTCGGCATCGAGCTGGCTCTCGTCGTAAGTACCGTGCTCGATCGAGTCGGCGCCCGCCTTCACTGCTTCGCGCAGTTCCTGCAGGTCGTGCGTATGTACTGCGACCCAGAGGTCGTGCTTATGGGCTTCATCTATGATGGCCTCGAGAACTTCCAGTGAGAGCCGAGGTGCCCTGTGGCCGTCATAAACCGCCTTGATACCGTCTACGTTTTTGCGAGCCAATGCTTGCACCTCGGCTCGTGCCTTCTCCGGGTCATCAACCTGGCGGGTAGCATCGGCAATAAGCCACGGATTACCTTTATAGATCGTCCCGGCGGGGTGGCCGCCCGGCGCGGTGAAGATCGGTCCGGCACAGTAAACGCGCGGCCCCGCCATAGCGCCCGACGCCACTTGCCGCTTGAGATCCAGAATGCTGGACTTCATGTCCCCCACGGAGCGAATTGTCGTAACGCCCGCCTCGTGGAGCGCCTTGCGGACGTCGGGTCGCTGACGCATGTAGTCCGCCATCATTTCGGCGAAGGACATGTCGCTGTTTTCCTTGGACGGAGCGCCGAAATGCACGTGAAGATCAATCAGCCCGGGAAGAATGGCGTAACCGGTTGCATCGATTTCGCGTGCACCGTCCGGTATATCGCAACCTTCTCCAATGCCGCTGATTCGCCCGTCCTCAATGAGGATGACTTTGTTTTCTGCCGGTTCCCCACCCGTGCCATCAAAGAGTGTTCCGCCGCGAATGATTAATGTCTGTGGCAGGGAATCATTCGGTTTTTCAGATTCACTTGTGCCCACCACGGATGCGAGAATGCCCGAGGTGACCGCGAGAGTCAGAGTAGTAACGATCAGTCTTAACGTTCGGCTGTTCATCGCCGACCTCCTGTCAGCGTCCGGCGGGCAAGATGCCCGCCCTACCTCACGGGGAAGCTGGTTTGTCAGCACCGCCGAGGATCTGCCGGAGCGCTTCAACGTGCTCGTCATAGGCGCCGCGCCCTTTAGGTGTCGCCGCAATGAAGGTACGCGGTTTGCGCGCTATGAACGTCTTCTCGACACGGATGTAACCGCCTGCTTCGAGCTTTTGCAGGTGTGCGCCGAGATTACCGTCCGTAACGTCCAGGAGTTCCCGAAGGTATGTGAAATCCACCTGGTCCGTCGGGTCCAGCGTGACCAACGACGCCATGATACGCAAGCGCACCGGTTGGTGAATGAGCTTATCAAGTCCCGACATAGTCATTTCCACCTGTTGCGAATGAAAAGCCCCGTACCGGCGAGCGTTCCGCCGCCCACAACAGCCATCCATATGTAGAAGTATGGTTGGAGTAGGAACAAGCCCAGGATGGTCAGAGCCGTCACGGCAAGTCCGAGCCAGACCATGAAGTGCTCCAGCCATAGTCCCGTCACGACGTACGCGAACATAGGAACAGTCGCAGCTATGGCGCCGAAGCGGTTCCAAAACATCACGCTTTCAGCGTGACCGTGCACTTCGATAAAGGGAAACAGCAGGCCGATCCACAAGTACACGTACGCGTAAAGCAGCCACCAGAACACGCCTACGCGCTTGCCGATTGTGCTCTTGACCGCTGCACGACGCTTCTCGACGATTATGGATACGACAATGCCTGTTGCTACCAGGACGAGCCAAATGGAGCCTATGGCGATACCCGACCACGTAATCCGGGCATAGCCGAAGAGATGCGTGCTCAGAAAACCGATAAACCAGATCACACCCCATACGATAAAACAGATGTCACCGCCGGCGCACGCGACCATCTTCTTCGTGCGCTGTCTAACGTCCTCGATCTGATCCAGCGTCTCACGTGCTTCATCCTGCGATACGTTCATGGCTTGAATCCTTTCTAAATGCAAATGCGCCCAATTCCTTCTTGCAGAGAGCTCTGTTGTGCAGAGTATTCTATACTATTTTCCGGGTTCTGTCAAGACAAAAATGATGTTCAGACTGTGCAACACGGCCCGCGTCGTAGTGATACGCTCCTTAAGTGCTTATAATAACGTTACTTATAGACGTATACTCATGTAAAGTCTAGCAAGGTGGGTTTGACGCCGCAACGCTCGAGCATAGGGTGCGGTTTCCGCGATGGCACGGTCCCGCAGGAGCAGGGTCGTCCTCCACCCTGTGTTCTTGAGTGAGAGGCCCGCCCTCCTCCACGGCGCCTGCGCCTTGCACGCTGAAATATCAGGTAGGTCGGGCATCTTGCCCGACGGAACTCAGGCTGGCGGATATGAGCGAATGGCGGGCAGGATGCCTGCCCTACCCCCCCCTTGAGATTGTTCATCAGTCACGCCTGCACGGGCGAACTCAGAATGACACCCTTCCTGGAGAACGCTCCCGCCCTTGACGCATCGGCGACGCACGGGCTATAATGTCGGTTCCAGCCGTGTTCTTCCTCGATGCGTCGACGAACGGTGCATCGAACGACGGGGGTAAAGGGTATTGCATGAGCGCTACTGATTCCGCGCGACAATCCGTTCTATCCCGTCCCGCCCGCGTGTCGGGCGCGGCAGCGCTGACGTCCGTGTTGCTCTTCTTCCTGGTATCCGGCGCCTGCGGTTTGCTCTATGAAGTCGTCTGGACGCGCAAACTCGTTCTGCTCTTTGGCACGACGGCGTACGCCGTCAGCACGGTTCTTGCGGTTTACTTTGCCGGCATGGGCATCGGCAGCTTCCTGGGAGGGCGTGTGGCGGACCGTACGAACCGTCCGCTTATGCTCTACGCGATCTGCCAGCTCGCTATAGGCGTCTACGGTCTGCTGTTTCTGCTGCTGCTGCGCGTTGGGGAATCGTTGCTTGTCACGCTCATCAGCGCCCTTTCGATCTCTCGGGGAGTCGGTATCGGCTTACGCGGGGTGCTGTCATTCATTCTTCTAATCCTGCCTGTATCGCTGATGGGCGCGACGCTGCCACTCTTGTCACGGGCGGTGGTGTCCGAACAGAAGGTGCTAGGCCTCCGAATCGGCTCGCTGTATACCGTCAATACGTTCGGGGCTGTTTTCGGCTGTTTTCTGGCGGGCTTTGTTCTGCTGCCGCGTTTCGGATTCAGCGGTACGACCCTGATCGGCGCGACCGCGAGTTTGGCTGTCGGACTAGGCGCCGTCGCACTGGCGAGAGCTTCTGCCGGCAAGGCATCCGGACGCCGACAAGTCCAGGTTGACAAGGCGGAACTCGTCTCTGCTGCTGCCGGTACGCGATATTCGGGGCGGGTGACGGGACTTGTTACGGTGGCGTTCGCCGTGTCAGGTTTCTGCGCACTTGCGCTTGAAGTGCTCTGGTTCAGAACGTTAACGATAGTCTTTCTCGGCACGACTTACGCGTTTACCACGATGCTGACGACATTCCTGTGCGGACTCGCTCTGGGGAGCATGTACGCGTCGCGCGTGGTCGATCGGCGGCGTCATCTGGTGTCGTTGTTCGGCACGGTCGAAGCACTGATCGGTGTTGCCTGCATTCTCATGTTAACCGTCTACACGTGGCTACCGCCGATTCTCGACTTCTTCAAGAGACACTATGACTACGAATGGACCAATCTCATCGCGATCAAGTTCATCCTCGCGTTCGCCGTGCTGTTCGTCCCGACGTTCCTGTTTGGCATGACGTTTCCGATTGCGGTCAAGATCGTAGCGGGCGGTCGACCGGAGCTGGGGCGGAGAGTCGGTCGGCTTTACGGCGCCAACACCTTTGGCGGCGTGGCGGGCTCGCTGGTTGCCGGATTCATCCTGATCGGCGTGCTGGGTACGCATCGAGGCATCGAGCTGGTGGCATCGATCATTTTCGGTCTCGGAATCTTGCTCATTCTCATCTGTCCGACACGCCGCCTTATCGGCCGAGGCGTTCTGGCGGTGGCGGTCACACTGCTGTTGGCCCTCAGCCTGCAGACTCGACCCGCCGATATGGCCCGCACGCTGAACATGTCCTTCCTGCCGAAGGACGAGAACATGATCCTGTATCGCGAAGGTGTCGAGGGTACGGTTGTCATTTCCGAGCCGACCCGACACGTGCCCGGCTCGGACCGGACGCTCTGGATCAACGCCAGCCCTGCTTGCGCCTCCATTCACAGGGGCGTCAAGCTGTATCGTATGGAAGGTATCCTCCCGATGCTTTTCGACCGCCACCCCAAAACCGTTCTGTATATCTGCTACGGCACGGGCGTTACCGCGGGAACGCTTTCTCAGTTTGACGTCATTGAGCGGATCGACGCCGTCGAAATTTCGCCGGACGTAGTGGAAAACTCAGATTTCTTTGCCGTGGACAACCTCGATGTTGCCAATGATCCCAGGCTCAACGTGACCGTGGACGACGGTCGCAACTTTCTCCTGACAACGAAAAACCGCTACGACATCATCACGTTCTCTCCCATGCCGTTGGCCCTCTCGGGCGTCTCGACGTTCTACACGCGCGAGTACTATCAACTCTGTCTGGACCACCTCGCGCCGGGCGGTATCGTGTCGCAGTGGATACCGCTGCACAGCCTGAACCCCGACGTAGTCCGTTCGCTCGTTCGGACTTTCTACGAGTCCTTCCCGGAGTGCTGCATGTGGTTCATCAACGCCGACGTGTTCATGATAGGCTCCGACCAACCTCTCCTGGTCAACTATCGGCTTCTGCAGCGACGGATCGCGCCGCAGAGCGTCCAGCAGGAGCTGGCTCGGGTCGAGCTCGGGGACATTGAGGAACTCCTGGTCAGCTTCTTCATGTCCAAAGATCAAGTGGACGCCTATTCGCGCGGCGCTTCGATCATGACCGACGACCGTCCGTGGGCTGAGTTTGTCGCACCAAAAGAGGTGTACGCCAGCACCGTTGACGCTTCGCTTAGCGAGTTGATGCGGTTCTACGAGAACCCGGCGGGCATAGTGGTGTTTCCAGGTATGACGAACCCTTCCGTTCAGGAAGCGACGAAGCGGCTCGATCGCCGCTATCGCGCTCACATTAAGGATCTCGAGGGGCAGATTGGCTATTACGGAGCCACTGCCGGTATGGGCGACCCTGCCGCCCTGTTCAAGGAAGCTCTTGCCATCGACCCGAACGACCGGACCGCGCAGTTTCACATCAGGGAAATAGCTCTGGCGCAGGCGGAGTACTACCTCCGTGCGGGACGCGTTGCCAGAGCCGTCAGAGTGTTGACCGAGGCGATCCACTATGCCCCGAAACAGACTGAACTCTACGCCACGCTCGGCGACATCTACCACCAGCAGTTGGAACAGGATGAGGAAGCGCTAGCGTGCTACGAGTCCTACGTCAAACTGGGTGGTCGTTCCGAACGTGTTGCAGACCTCTGCAGGTTGATCCGCGCTTCGCTGAATAAGAACGCAACATCGGCAGAGTAGAGTACGCTCCCTCCTCAGACGTCTTGTTCTCGCAGAGTCATGACCGGCGGTGCCTGCCGTTTCTGTCCCTTCTTGCGCATCAAAGCGATCAGGATCGCTTTCTGAACGTGCAACCTGTTCTCAGCCTGGTCGTGGACAACGGAGCCGGGTCCGTCCAGTACCGCCGACGTTATCTCCTCGTCTCGATGCGCCGGCAGACAGTGCATCACCAACGCGTCAGGCTTAGCGCTGCTCATAAGGCCGTTGTTCACCTGGAAGCCCTTGAAGGACTTTTTCCTCGCCTCCGCCTCATCCTCCTGTCCCATACTCGCCCAGACGTCGGTGTAGACAACGTCCGCGCCCGTTACAGCCTCCACCGCGTCATTCGTTAAAGCGACCCGGTCGCTTGCAGCGAGGTTCACCTGGTCCAGGAGCTCCTTATCCGGCTCGTATCCGGGCGGAGTGGCGATGCGCAGTGAGAAAGCCAATTTCGTCGCTGCGTTAAGCCACGAATTCGCCACGTTGTTTCCGTCGCCGACAAACGCCAGGGTGAAATCCTCCACCCTGCCGAGCTTCTCCTTTACTGTCAGGAGGTCCGCCATAATCTGGCACGGATGCAGCTTATCCGTCAGCGCGTTAATCACTGGTTTGCGCGAGTTCTGAGCGAGTTCGATCACCGTCTCGTGCGCGAACGTTCTCGCTACGATTCCGTTCACCCACCGTTCGAGGTTGCGTGCGGTGTCCGCAACGGACTCCCTGACGCCCAACTGAATATGTTCCGGGCTGAGGTGAACGGAGCTCCCGCCGAGCTGAAACATACCGGTCTCGAAAGTGACTCTCGTACGCAGGCTCGGCTTCTCAAAGATGAGCGCGAGTGTCTGTCCGTCCAGGACTTTGTGGCTCACACGTCGGGCGAGCCTTTCCTTAAGCTCCGATGCTGAGGCGAAGATGTTTTCCATCTCCTGTTTGGAAAGGTCAGCGATCGAGATGAAGTCTTTAACCATCTTGCCGCTCTTTCAGCAGCCGGTCGAACGTACTCACAACCAGTCTAATGTCATCTTCCGGAACGTTCAGCGCCGGGTAGAGTCGGAGCACATGCTGACCGGCGGAACCGACTATGATCCGTTGTTCGAGGAACCGCTCGACCATCTCCTTTGCCGCAAAATCCAGCTCGACACCGATCATTAATCCTTTACCCCGAACGCCCGTAATGCTGGGGTAACGACCGGCGAGCGTCTGCAGTTCCGACATGAACAGGTCCGCGAGCTCGTTCGACCTTTCGAGGATGCCGTCCTCGAGCAACGCTCTTATGTAAGCTTCTGCGGCCGCAGTCGCCAGCGGGTTGCCGCCGAACGTTGACGCGTGAGAGCTCGGGGCGAAACCCTGGGCCACCTCGTCGGTCGCACCCATGGCGCCTATCGGGACACCACCTCCAAGTGATTTTGCCACAGTGATGATGTCCGGCGTCACGTTGAAATGCTCGTAAGCGAACAGCTTGCCCGCGCGTCCGAGGCCGGTCTGAATCTCGTCAAAAATGAGGAGGAGCTTGCGCGCGTTGCACAGCGCCCTAACCCGTTCCAGATAGCTCGGTGAGGGTACGTTCACGCCTCCCTCACCCTGGATAGGTTCGAGCATGATGCCGCCGGTTCTATCGTTCACAAATCTCTCGAGCGTAGCCACATCGTCGAACGGAGCATGCCTGAACCCGGGAGCAAGCGGCTCAAATCCTCTCCAGTGTTTTGGCTGTCCGGTTGCCGTTACTGTCGCGATGCTCCGGCCGTGGAACGAGTTGTCCATTGCGATAATCTCGGGTCTACGCTCGCCCTTCTCGCTCCAATACCTGCGCACGAGTTTTATTGCCGCTTCGTTCGCTTCGGAACCGCTGTTGCAGAAGAACCACCTCTTCGCGAAACAATGTTCTGCCAGCAACGCGGCAAGCCGCGCCTGCGGTTCGATGTAGTACAGGTTCGAAACGTGGATCAGCGTTTCCGCCTGGTGCTGAATCGCCCTGACGACCGACGGATGACAGTGGCCGAGGTTGTTGACCGCTATTCCACAGAAAAAGTCCACGTACTCGACACCGTCGGCGTCCCATACCCTGCCGCCCGAACCTCTCACAAGCGCAAGCTTCCGCTCTCCGTACGTGTTCATTAGGTACATGTCGCTAAGTTTCTTGATCTCATTAGTATTGCCTTGTTCCACTGAAAAATCCCCCGCTTTTAGTTCAATCGTCCTTCTTTGTTTCCGATTTCCCCTTATCTTTCTTCTCTGAGCTAACCTTCTTGTCTGGCGCCGCCTCCTTTTTCTCCGCCTCCTTGTACTCCTTGCTGCGATAGTCCGTAGCGTAAAACCCTTCCCCTTTGAAGATTATACCGGCACCCGTGCCGATAAGTTTCTTCGTCTTGCCACCACACTTCGGGCACTTGACGCGCGGTTTTTGCGTCATCCCGTGGACTTTCTCGAAAACCTTGCCACATTCCTGGCATTCATACTCGTAAGTAGGCATTTTTGTCTAACCTTGAGATTGAGAATGTAGCAGCGCGTTGCCCCGTCTCTTCAACAACCTCACGCTTCCGCTCCATCAACTTCTTACAGAGTGCTGGGCCCATCTACCGCAAGTACATATTATACACCACCTTGCGCCTTAATGCAACAGCTTTCTTGGCACTACTCGTGTGGCGGCCTGTATCGAAGCGGAAGAAGAGTGGGCCAAATCTTCAATTGCGGAGGTGCGGGAACCGGCTAAGTCTGCGCTTTGCCGCAGTTCAGTCTTCCCAGACGACGGCGACTTTGCCGCACTTGCCCTCGTTCATCACGCTGTAGGCTTCGGCGGCTTTCTCCAGCAGGAACGTGTGCGTGACGGTCGTCTCGGGGTGCAGATCCCAGCGCACCATCCGTTCGACGAGGTCCTCCATATTGCCCAGACTTGTCACCCAGGCACCGTAGATCGTGATCTGGTTGTGGATGATGGTAGGGCTCGGCTCGAACGCGACGGTGCTCCCCTCCCCTACGAACGCGCATCGTCCCCACGGGCGCGTGCCCTGGATCGCCAGCAGCCGGCCGTCGGGATTTCCCGAGCAGTCTATGGAAACCTCAGCGCCTTTGCCGTCGGTGGCTTCTTTGATCCTGGCGAGAGCGTTGTCGTCAGCCTTGATGATGACATCGGCCGCTCCGAGCCTTTTTGCCAGCTCGATACGTTCGTCCACAACCTCCACTCCGATTAGCCTGGTCGCCCCGCGTGCGCGAGCAACCATCAGCGCCGCCAAACCCATCGGGCCGAGACCCACGACTAGCGCTATGTCGTCGCCCGAGACGCCGATCCGCTTAATCGCCTCGTAGCAAGTGCCGAAGCCGCACGCAACGCACGCACCGTCAACGTAGCTCAGCTCGTCGGGTAGAGCGACGAGGTCGGTTTCCTCCACCAGGCAGTATTCGGCCATGCCGCCGTCGCGCTGCCAGCCGTACGCAGCGCGCTGCGGGCCGGTGCAACTGATCTGGTACCCAATGCGGCAGTCATGACACACGCCGCAGCCCGAGATGTGGTAGATGATTGCTCGATCGCCTTCCTTGAAGCGCTTGCATCCCGGTCCGACCCTCTCGATCTGGCCGCACGGCTCGTGCCCGGCGATCACCCCCTGATACGCCTCGGGTCCTTTGCCTAGGTGCTCGCGGTATATGGCGCGTATGTCGCTGCCACAGATGGTTGACGCTTTCATCTTCACGAGCGCCTGGCCCGTGCCCGGCTCGGGAATGTCGTACTCGCGATACTCCACCGTGCTGTTACCCGGGAGCACAAGACCTGTCATCTTACCCATGGCCCGTTCTTCCTTTCGTCAAATGCCGCGTTTATGTCGTCATCAGATCAGTTGCCTGCAACCTGGCGAGTGAGTTTGATACCCCAGTCGGTTTCGGACTTCGCTGAACCGCCGGGGAAATTCGGCAAAGCGATCTTCCCTGTTGCATCGGCGGTCAATGTGCCATTGCCCACATCGCTCCAGGCGGCAGAGCGCGGGTCAAACCAGCGGGCGCGGTACTTGCCGTTCGGTGCGGCCCCGGACACGGTCGCCTTGTTGCAACCTTTTTCGAAGTACAGCAGGAAGAGGTCCTTTTTCGCAGTGCGGGAACAGTAAGCCCACTGCATCCAATCGTTGTCGTCTCCGGATTTGTTCGGCGACAACAGTTCCACCTTCGGAACGAGATTTCGATATCGGCGTCCTTCGGACATGACGAAGGTCCGCAAGTGCCGTAATTGATCTCCTGATTCCCACTTTATTCCGTCCCAAATCTTGTTATTAGCGGCTTCCTCCACGTTGCCGGCCCACATGGCTCCACCCTCCTCGCCCTCTTTGCCGGCGCCGTAAATGTGGCCGCCAAGTCCTCCTGACAGAACGCTGCCATACATTGCGGAGCGAGCGTAGAGCGCCGCCGTGGATGAACCGGCGACCGTGTCGTGCTGCCCATCGTAGTACGGTTCGCCGTTAATGCCGGGTATAGGCGGCGACGCGTTGAAGATGTCCGTTAGAAGCGGATAGCTCCTGTGGCCGTGACCGAGTTTGCGATGGAAGTTGCCGATCTGATGGAAGCCAATCCACTTCGCTTTGTCAACATGTCCGAAGTTCTCAATCGACGTGCCGGTGGGATTGCAGCTGGCCAGAGTCCCGAAAGGAGGAGACCCGTACTTCTCGGTAACGGCGTTGGCCGCCAGGTTCCAGTGTTCTGCCGCGAGCGACCCGTCCCAATCGAAATGTATCGGGCTGAATAGGCAGATGTTGGCCTGGTACCGGCTCCATATGTACTGGATATAGCGCGTGTAGGATTCCGGCCATGGATAGTACTTCTTCCACGCGGGGCCTATATCGCGGCGGGCCACTTCGATGAACGGAATGAATCCGTGCGCGTTCAAGTAGTCGATCTTCTTGTCGAGATTCTGAAAGTAGGCCGGGTTGATACGCTCGACATCCGGGAAATACTTCTCATAGCCGGGCACCTTCCCCGGAAAGAGAAACGCGCGGTTACCCTGTTCGTCGTGCATATCCTTGGCGCTATCCGTGCCAATCTGGTGCCACGCCTGACGCAGTTCCGTACCGTCGGGCGTCTCCATCTCGTCTGGTTTATCGTCATTGGCCCAGTTCGGCAGCGCGGCGACCATGGCGATACAGTTGTACCCCTGATTCTTCCGAAACTTAACGAAGTCCTTGAAGCCCGCTTTGGGGCCGATCGGCCGGTCCTTGTCATCCTCGTACCACCTGTACCGGAACGTTCCGGTCGGCCACCAAGTATCCCCGAGAAGGAAGTACGGCGTCCCGTCGGCATACTCGAACGCATGCCCGTTTGCTGACGCTTTGACCATTCCCCTACGGCACGGGTTAGCTTTCTTATCGGCGTCGGACCAGGGTCCGGCTATAAAACTCCCCGTCTTGCCGTTCAAGCCGGGATCGGACTGGTTGGAGCCGCTCTTCCAGCTCCATATTCCGGGGCCAACTGCCAGAATTCGGACGCGGAACACATTATCGCCGTCCCAGAATCCGTAACACCGCTTACTGAACATCACGCCCTCGAGATCCACCCAGACTTCGACATCCTTGTACGGATTCTCGTAACTCTTTTCGGCGTTCAGCGTGATCTCAACCTTCTGCCACATGCGGTAGCTCTCATCGGATTCCGTGCCGCATTCTCCTGGTACGGCGCCGATCAGAGTGATCAGAATCAACAGAAGAACTGCTCTCCTCCACAAAGCGCATGATCCGAATCTCTCGTTTCTGCTCATCTCAAACTCCTTTCTCTCGTCTTCCCGTAGAATCCTGCCCAGCTCCGGCTCCAAGAACGCGGATCTCTATAGACTTGAAGACATTCCTGGCTGTTGTCACTCCGTCACTGACCGGTTGCACCGTCTCTCCGTTCGGGGCGTCGACCACCGCCTGACTGTAAAGTTCCGGCACGATTCTCTCACCCGGTGTTGCCTTGATCTCTCCCCGATAGATAAGCGATGGTTGGCCTGAGAAATGCACGTCAATGGTCTTTTCCTCGGCGTTATGGTGTTGATACGCTTCATTAAAGTCGCCAGCAAGGTTCATCTCAATCCAACATATCCATCTGCTGTTCGGCTCCACCTCGACGCTGGTAGTGAAACGCTCGATTCTCGGTGTGGCACCGGTCACAGCGTCGGGAGCCGGGTTGTCAAACGAGGGCAACCCTGAGCTGCCGGTTTCCTCTTTGAACACTTCGAACCAGCGCGGCAACGCAGCCGGACACTCCAGTTTTCCGACCCAGTCGCCTGCCGCCGAACGATACGTTACGAAGACGGTCTGCAGCCGATGACTGACCGGGTCCTCGAGCCATATCGCGAACTGTGGCGGTCCTCCAAAGAGCGAATTTCGTATCAAGTCCACGTCCTGGCGGATGTCAAATTCAATGAGAACGGGACCGCTTGTCGGCGACCGCTCCGTATCCCGATTGGCTGCACATGCCGTTAATAAGACTGGAACTAAAGCAGCAAGAACCGTCCATCTCGATAGCTTTTTGATGTTTCTGCCAGGTCTCATCGTCCCCCTTTCCTCCCCTTGTTGAAGCGATTCAGTTCGTTTCTAAACCTGTTCAGGAATGCGGTAGTTTTTCCGGTACTGCGGTTTGAGCAGTTTGTTGGCGTCATCGTTGTTGACGAACGTGTCGGTTTCGGCGTCGAGTATCAGGTGCTTGTTCCCGACGCGCACCGCAGCGTTCGCGATATGTGCCAGCGTTGTGCTCAGATGCCCTTGCTCGATCGGACAGTTGGGATCTTTGCGCGAACGCACACAGTCGATGAAGTTGAGGTAGTGTGGTTCTTGCGCCCAGTAACCCGTCTCCTGCGCGACGATCTCGCCGTCCTTTTCAAATACCTGCCATCCGCCGCCGTGCGGCCCGAGGTACATCATCTGCTCCGTGCCGTAGATCTCTATCCGCGTGGAACATTGGGGCCAGTGAGGAAACTTGTCGCCATACACTACGTCACCGATATATATGGTCCTGGTCATATACGGCATGAACTCGGTGTGGTCCAGCGTCATGGTGAAATCGCCGTAGTCGTAAACGGCGGCCACAAGGTCCGGGGTCTCGCGTTCATCCTTGAACCCGAGCCTGCCGCCGGCTGCGTACACGGAGTCAGGCTGCGGCGGGTCGCCGATCACCATACGTGCCAGGTCCAGCGTATGGCAGCCGGTTCTCGCCAGCACACCGCCGCCGTACTCGAAGTAGTGGGCATACTCTTGGTGGCGGTTCTCGTTGTACGGCACTTCCTGTGCAGGACCCAGCCAGCGGTCCCAATCGAGCCCTTCGGGCGGCTCGGTGTCTGGTTTCGGCCGCCACGGCTCGCCTTCATGCAAGTTGTTCACCTTGACGTGCACGATTCTGCCCATCTTGCCGCTCATGATGTAGTCGCGCGCTTTGATGTTCTCCGGCATGCTGCGGTTCTGCATACCGCATTGAACGACGCGATTGCACTTGCGGGCGGCCTCGATCATCTTGCGGCTTTCCCAGATGGTCATCGAGATACACTTCTCAACATACACATCCTTGCCGGCCTGGCACGCCCACACGGTCGCCAGCGCGTGCCACTGCCCGGGCGTCGCTATGACCACGGCGTCAACGTCCTTATCATCAAGGATCTCGCGCATGTCCACGACGCGTTTCGGCGCGTACCCCTGAATCTTCTCCAGATTGGCGATGGTGCCGTGCCCGCGGGTGTCGTCGACCTCACAGACGTACTTGGTCTCAACGTTATCAGCGTCCTTCGTCATACCCTGGATTAAGAGTGAGCCGCGCCCACCTGCGCCTATCAGGCCGAGCACCACTTTCTCGTTCGCGCCCAGCACCCGGGTTGAAGTGCTCGCAACCGCCGCCACTCCCAGGGTGATCCCCGCCGTGCCGCGTATCGACTCGCCCAGAAAATCTCTCCTGTTCATTGGTTCCATAATCTCTCCCCTCTCTCGGCATGATTGCACCTCATTGCTCAGCGTTGCCGCGTCAGTCGAAAAACCCCGAACCCTCAGCAAGATGTTTGCGACAGACCTCCTCGTTCAGCTCTATGCCGAACCCGGGTTTGTCCGGTATCTCAAGATATCCATCCTTGTAGATGGGGCCCTCGTGTTGAATGATATCCTGCCAGTGCGGCAGCTCGACGCTGTCTGACTCCAGGGTAATGAACGAGCGGGTCGCCGCGCAGACGTGACCCGAAGCAAACGTGCCCACGGGTGAACATAGGTTGTGGCAGGCCATCGGCATGTAGTACAGGTCAGCCCAGTCGGCAATCCTCTTCGTTTCCAGCAATCCGCCGCACTTCTGCATGTCCGGCTGGATGATGTCGCAGGCCTGGCCCTCGATAAATGGACGCCAGGTGTGGCGCGTGTACAGGTTCTCGCCGGTGCAGATCGGTACCTTGGTGGCGTCGGTAATTCGCCGCAGGGCTTCCGCGTTCTCAGGCGGTATCGGGTCCTCCATGAACCACAGGTTCAAGTGTTCGGTCATCTGGGTGAACCGCAACGCATCGCGCGTGTTGTACATCCAGTGCAGATCGACGGCCAGCGGGAAATCCATGCCCAGCTCTTCTCGAATCGCCTCGAGGATCTTCACCCAAATCTTCATATCCACCGAAGACAGCGTACGGTTCCATCGTTCGCCTCGGAACGGGTTCAGGTCGAACTTCATCGCTTTGAAACCGTACTGGTCGCGTGAGCGCTGCGCCTCCTCCACCCAGGGTCCGGGATCGACCGTGTCGGGCGACCCGGTGTCGTGGTAGATCAACAGCTTGTCGCGGAACTTGCCGCCGAGAAGCGTGTAAACAGGCACATTGAGAATCTTGCCTGCCAGGTCCAGCAGCGCCGATTCTATCCCCGCAATCGCTCCGGTGAGCGTGCCCGACCGCGCATCGGACCCCGACCCCTCCCGCATCATCTTGTGCCACAGATAGTCCACCTGCAGCGGGTCTTCGCCGATAACCTGCTCCTTCATCGTGTCGATCCAGTCAAGCGTCCCGGCGCCTCTATACGCCTCGCCCAGACCGTATATGCCGGCGTCCGTCGTGACCTTCACCAGGTGCGCGTCGTAATACGTCAACGTCACCGAGGCCGTCTTCACGTCGCGTACCTTGACCTTGCCCAGTTCTGTGGAGGCCCCTCGTACGGCTTCCACGACCCGTGGACGTTCCAGCAGAAAACTGGCGGCGGCTAAACCGCCCCCGGCAGCCAGCAAGTTTCTTCGAGTCAACATGAGTTCGCCTCCTTAGATCTCACTTCACCGACAACGCTTTTGCGTTTCAAGGGACCCCAAACTCGACTTTCTCCGATCGCCACCGTTGGCAGTCAATCGGCCTGATTATATGCTATCGCTGCCAAATGGTCAATCCGCCAGGTGCCATTCTACTGCTGACGGCGCGCTGCGGAATCGGAACAGAGATCTGGGATGCGGAGGGCAAGTTCTTGCGATATTGCCAGGTTTGTCCTACAATAGGTTGTCATGGCTGAACTCAAGAGCGAACTTTCATGGTCGACGTCGCGGGCGAGGATGCTTCGTACCTGTCCACGCCGCTATTACTACCACTATTACCTGGCGTGGGAAGGGTGGAAGCCCGAGGCTCCACCTGACCGCAGGCAAGCGTATCTCCTCAAGTCTATGGTCAACCTTGATATGCTGGCCGGTCAAGTCGTCCACGACGTGATACGCGAGACATTCAACCGCGACCGAGATGAGCTTACTCCCGTGACCTGTGAGCAGGCTAAGAAACTTGCGGTAACAAGGCTCACCGACGCCTGGAGACAGTCGAAGGATCAGATGTGGCGGCGCAGCCCGAAGCGTTTTGCGAACCTGTTCGAGCATTACTACGGAAAAGAGGTAACACCGGAGCGGCGGGGCCAGATTAGGGAAAAAGTGGAAAAGTGTATAGCTAACCTGTTCGCGCTTGAAATCTTTCAATCCATACGCAGCGCCGGCGTCAAATGCTGGCTGGCCATTGACCAGATTGACTCCTTCGAGTTTGCCGGCGTGAAGGTCTATGCTGCGCCGGACTTCGCACTGAGGGACGGACAGACAGTGTGCATATACGACTGGAAAACCGGTAAGCGGGACGATCAGGTGGACCAACAGCTGTCCTGTTATGCGCTGTTCGCGGCCGACCGGTGGAAAGTGAAACCTCCTTTCGTCCTTGCCTCCGCCGTCTATCTCATGGAAGGCGAGGTGGAGCAAATCGAGGTGACGGAAGAGAAGTTGGCCCGTCTGGAAGATTCCATTCGTGCCGGGTTGTCCGAGATGATGAACCTTTTGCGGAGCGTCGAACATAACATTCCGCGTGATATTGAGGCGTTTTCACGCACGCAGGACACTGTACAATGTACGAGATGCTTCTTCGAGGAGATATGCAAACCTTATCCGAATTGATCGAAATGCGGCCAAACTGTCATATAGTAGATGGACATAGTCAGAGGTACCTCTAAATGCCGTCAGGAATGAACTCCTGTGAGGGCACACCTGACACGACGCTCATGCTCCGCGTGCGGTGGGGGGATGAGCGCGCGTTTGGTGAGCTACACGGTCGGTACTGCCGAAGAATAACGGATTTCTTCTATGGAATGAGCAGAGATTCCCAGGCTTCCGAGGATCTCTGCCAGGAGACTTTCCTGCGGGTGTGGAAGTTGAGAACGAGATATGCGGCTACCGGCTCGTTCCCGGCGTATCTGTTCGCGTTTGCGCGCAATATCTGGCTGGAGAGATGCAGACAGTTAAGAAAACGCCGTGTTGTCAGGCTGGCCGGGACAATGGATGAAAGCTGGCAGCCCGTTGCGGGAACCAAGTCAAATCATCCCGACGAGGCTGCCGCCCGTGCAGAGGTGGAAGAACGTATCTTTGAGGCACTGGACCGTTTGCCGAATGAGCAGAGAATGGTGTTCGTGATGCGCACTATCCAGGGGCTTTCCATTGAGGAAATTGCTGAGGCGATGCAGTGCCCCATGAACACCGTTAGATCACGTAGGCTCTTAGCTATCAAGAAGTTGCGGGAAGCGCTCAAGAATTTGCTGGTTTTGTGAGGGGTATGTGTGTGTTCATAGCTTATCAAGCTAGGCGGGAGTTGACATGAGCGACATTGTTGAAGGGTGCGGCGAGATCAAGACTAAACTAGTGGACTATGTTGACGACGGCCTGTCACATGAGGAGAGGTTGGCCGTCGAAGTGCATATAGCCCGGTGCTATGCTTGCAGGGAGAACGTTGAGGAGCTGGCACGACTGCTGGAATTGTGCGGCGCGGCGCTGCAGCATCCCAACCCTTGCGGCCGGTTCGAAGATCTCAAACAGCGGTTGGAGTCCGAGGAGCCTCAGTACAAACCTGTCGTTCCAGGGCGCCGGCTGAGGCAGCGCAGGACCTGGCATAGACTGGCAGTCGCGGCAGTGATAATCATCGTCCTCGCCGCTGCGCCATTTCTGGTAAAAGGTGCTATGCGCCTGATGGCGCCGGTTGAAGATTCTGCCGCGCTGGCCGGCAACGGGACGAACGTGGGGCGGTTGCGTCGGCTGCTCGAGAAGACGCCCTTCTTTAGGCGTGAAAGAAGTGTAGAAAAGGCTACGCAAGACGGTAAGGACTCTTCGGTCCCGGATGACGGAAGCAACGCGCTCGAGAGCCCCTAAACGGGCAATTGCTCGGTAGCGCCCCTCTCAGTCTGTCTGTTCGGATGCATCCGGTCAGCGTTCGCGCCGGCCTCTTCCATCGCGAGGACCCCGACGTTCTCTCGGTCGATCCTCCCGTTCTCTCTCGTCGCGACGCTCCTCGATGTATTGTATGAGCCGTTCGCGGACGTGCCGGTCAAAATGGTACCTGAAAAGCCTGAGCTCGGCTTGCTGGCGGACGCTGAGCCCCTCGGCTGTTGTCTTCTCATGCTGGCGGCGTAGTGCAGCACGACTCTCTTCGATCTTCTGCAACGCCTTGAGCTGCTTGGCGATCGCGTCATCCGTCGACTGCGGATCATCAACGAGCTCCCTCAGCTCATCGCGGGCCCGCTCGCGTTGTTCGGCGAGTTCGGCGCGTTTCTCTCTCATCTCACGCCTCAGGTCAAGGAATCTTACCGATTCCTCTTCGGTCAGGCCGACTTCCTTCATCATTCGCCACGCGCGTACCAGCTCTATTATTTCCGGTATCTCTTGTTCACGCACGTCTTTGCCGCCATGGCGCCTGGCGAACTCACCAAAACCCTCCCACTCTTCCCGTGGAATGGACCGCTCTTCCGGCTCGGCCTCTCGCCCGCGACCTTCCGGGCGTTCTCGTTGCGCTTCCGCCGCAAGACAGACTGCGAAACACACTGCCAGTACGATCACGAGACATAGAGCCAATGGCCTGCATCTACCGAGCATTGTCATCTTTCCTCCTGCGCCAGGCTGACAAGAACAGTCCTGAACTCCGTTTTCTCACTATCCGACAGTATTTCGATCATGTCTTCTATAGGGGTATCGTCGGAATACGCCGCGGTCACGAGCAGCGTCAGTTCGTCCGGCGCACTCCGCCCAATCGTCGATCCTGCTGCATCGAACGGGGCGTCACTGCCATTGTCCACAAGAAGAGTCGCCGCAACCCTTTCGGTCAGGGATACATCGGGGCGGGTCGGTCCGCTGCGGTTGGCGGACAGGACGAACCAACCCAGGATGAACATACCCACCGCGGCACATGATACAAAAGCCGCCGCCAACTTGCGAACGGCTACCTTGCGCGGCGCGGGCACCTTTGCCACGGCCCTTATTCGCCGCATCGTCTGCGAATAGAACTCTGGTGACGGCTCTATTCTGCCGAGACGACCCAGCGATTCGACAACCAGAGACAGCTCATGCCTGCGGCGCTCGCATTCGGGACATTTTGCAAGGTGTTCTTCGATCTCGGTGCATGCCGAACTGGAAATCTCCCCGTCGAGATAAGCTGACAACGCTCTCCTGACACGTTCGCACTTCATCGTTAATCACCCCGTCGCAGCATTCCTGCTCCATAATCACCGGCCGCCCCGCACTCGAGCAGTTTTTCCCGCAGTTGCTCCCTTGCACGAAACAGCCGCGACTTCACGGTACCTCTTCTACACCCCATAATCTTCGCGATATCCTCATACGCCATCCCCTCGAAATCGCGAAACAGGATGATATTTCGGTGCGTGTCTGAGAGTTCCTGCAGGGCGCGATGCACCCACTCAGCACGCTCCTTTCCGAGAAGGGCCTGGCCGGGACCCGGCTCATCCGCCGGGAGGAGATCCACGGTTTGCCTCTCCTCGTCAAACCGCCTGGTTGAACTGACTGATTGCCCCCGTTTTCGTCTGTTCCTCAGCAAGTTCAGCGTCAGGTTCCTTGCAATAGTGAGGAGCCACGTCGAGAACTTGGCTCTCGGTTGAAACCTGTGCAGCGCCGCGAACGCTCTCAAGAACGTCTCTTGCGCGATATCCTCCGCATCCTCCCTGTTGCCGAGCATTCGGTAGCAGAAGTTTATAACAAGCGACTGGTGCTTCTCCACCAGCTCTCCGAAAGCGCTCAGTTCGCCCTTCTTGCTTTTCAGGACAAGCGCAACGTCTTTACTGCTGTCCGGCATAACAAAGGGCTTCCTTCCACCTGTGCCCTTCCAGTACTTTCAACACCTCAACGCCCCGTAAGTTCCCAGAAATAATGCCACTTCAAGGGTTTGCCCGCACCACTCGGAAGGCTGTGACGAGGAGATGACCGTCGCCCGCACGGATTTGACAGGCCTTGCGGTACACTACGATTCGAGCTTTCCCGCCCTGAAGGCGGCGAGGTATTGCCCACAGAATTCATCCTCCTTGAGCAACGCCTCGGATGCAGCGATCAGGGACATCATCTCCCGGTCGGTGGGGTCCAGCAGTGCTGCGTCGAGTCCGGCCGTAATCAGCATGACCAGAAACGCCCGATTCAGCAGCTTCCTGGCAGGCAGGCCGAACGATACGTTGCTCAAACCGGCAATGATGTGTACGCCCGTTTCCTGTTCCTTCACGGCACGCACCGAGTCTAGCACCTCTATCGCGGCTTCCGGAGATACCCCGAGCGGTTGAACGAGCGGGTCAACAAATATGTCGCATGGAGCGACGCCGCGAGCGACAAGACGGTCGCAGAGGTCTCTCGCGACGCCCAGACGCTGACTCGCAGTTTCCGGTATGCCGCGGTCGTCCATGCACAGAGCAACCACGCTCGTGCCGTGCTTCGTGACGAGTTTGACTATTGAATCAAACCTCTCCGTCTCCCCGGTGATCGAGTTCACGAGCACCTTCGACTTGCAGGACGTCAAGGCCGCTTCGAGAGCAGCCGGGTTTGGACTGTCAAGACATAGAGCGGCATCCACCTCGTCCTGGACCGTTTCGACGAGCCAGGCCAGGCTATCGGGCTCATCTTCACCGAGCGTGCCCGCGTTCAGGTCAATGTAATGAGCTCCCGCCTCAGCTTGAGTGCGGGCCAGATCACGGATGAAACCGGTATCTTTGTTCTTGACAGCGGACTCAACGGACTTCCGTGTCGTGTTTATACTCTCGCCGACAATTATCACTGTTTCTCCTCGACGGCAGCGCGCCCGACAAAAAAGACAGTTCCGCCACGCAACGCAGCTTCAGATAGGACTCCGCGCGGACTGAACATTCCCGCAAGACCGTAGAAACACCCTACTAAGGCACTTCCTGAGCGTCCGCTCCACTCTCGACAGTTTCGGCGTACGTGTCAATGAAGTTGTCACGCTCGTCCGTTTGCCGCCGGTCCTGCTGCCTCCGGTCGTGAGTGAGGTACATGCAGTTGCCGCACTCCGTCCTATCCCGCACGCAGCCCTTGCAGTGTTCGCTGGCACGAGTCCCTGTTATCGGCATGATGGACACCTCCGGATTCAAGGACAGATTAGCACGATTGTCGATATCCAGTCAAATCGCGGTCCGGCACGCACAATCACATGTGCAGTTCAACCACGTCGCCGTCATGGAGGACGTAATCGCCGCTGACAGCCTGTCCGCCGAACTTGGAGCTGCCCCAAACGCGTGCGGACCTGAATTTCTGGGCAAAATCTTTGTGCACAACCGCGGCAAGCTCGAGCACCGTGCTGTCGATCTTGACGGCATAAGGGGTTCCCAAGTCGGCGCGTTTGCCCACCGGTTTCGTGTAGATCCGCATGACGTCGAGCATGTCGTAAGCCACCTGACGCAGCTCGTCGAGACCGGCGCCCGTCTTGGCGGAAACCGCCAGAATGGGCAGGCTGATGTTCACCAGTTCCGGAAGAAGCTCCAGCGCGTCCCGAGCGCCCTCCACATCCAGCTTGTTGGCCACGATATGACCGCGACACGCCTTATGGATGAAGCTGGACTCGATATTCTCCGCCGCATCGCCGTACAGCATGACCCGGGCATCTTCGAGCATTTTCAAGGTACGCTCGATCTGCCCGTCCGGATCGCGAGCGGCGAGATCTATCACCACGAGCACGGCATCCGCCGCTCGCACGCACTCGAAGACCCACTTCTCCATATGCGTGTCGGACATAGCCGGCAGCTCGACCAACTGTACCGCGACGTCCTCGTACTGCATCATGCCCGGTACCGGCTTTAGCGTTGTGAACGGGTACGGCGCGACATCCGGGGTCGCCTCGGTCAGCGCGGCGAGCAGTTGCGACTTCCCGGCATTCGGCGGACCGGCTAGCGCAACCTGTCCGGCACCCTCCCTGCGGAGAATGTACGAGGGACGCCTGCGTTTCGGCGCGGTCTTCCTGGTGTCTATACGCTCTTTAAGCTGCGAGATGCGCCGTTTCAGGTCCCCCTGCATATGGTCCGTACCCTTATGCTTGGGGATCACACGGAGCATCTCCTGGAGACACCGGAGCTTCTCCTCCGGCTCCTTCGCCTCCCTGTAGAGCTTCTCCGCTGTCATATATTCTGGAGTGAGATTCGCTGGCATTTATCCAGATTCCATGCTGAGTCTTCCGAGACCGTTCCCGGCCGCGATTTTCCGACTAATAGAATAACATAACTGAGGAAGAATCGGCAAGGTGTGCGCTGGGCGCAAGTCATCGTGATGAGCGCACGGAAACCCCAGGTCTGCGAGGTGAGCGCAAGGAGATCCTTCGCTTCGCTCAGGATGACACATTTGACATAGGTAGGTCGGGCATCTTGCCCGACAAAACACGCGCGGGCGGGTCTGAGACCCGCCCCTACATGGCAGGCAGGAATGCCTGCCCCACCTATTCCATAATGTTTGGTGGCGCAGACATTCCTGTCTGTGGAACCGCGAGGCGGCCGCCGCAGAAGCGGAGCCCTCCCCCGCCGCGCGAATGCCGTAGGGGCGGTTCGGGAACCGCCCGTCCTAATCCGCCACCGTAGGGGAGGCCCTTGTGGCCTCCCGCGGGAGGGGACAAGCCCCTCCCCTACTCCACAAGGCCTACCAGTAGAATTGACAACGGATGGATGGTGTGCTAGCTTAGCGTAGAGTCGTGTTTTGCTGGCGGGTGGGTTGTTTTTGGGGGATGAGGTATGGCGGGCGTCGAGCCCCCCGGTGCCGGGGGGCGGGCGGCTCACCCGGTTCACACACGCGCCGCACATAATCAACAACAGGAGGGAATAACGATGAACGCGAATCGTGCACGTACGCTGCAAACCATTTGTTTCCTGACGGCCATATTGTTTCTCGCCTCGGTCATGCCGGTGCTTCCGGCGGCCTCCGAGGGTATTGGCGCGGGCATAGACATCCCGTACGAGAAGTTCGTCCTGGATAACGGGCTGACGCTGATCGTCCACGAGGACCACAAAGCGCCTATCGTTGCCGTGAACGTCTGGTACCACGTCGGGTCCAAGAACGAGAAACCCGGCAAGACCGGTTTTGCGCATCTTTTCGAACACCTGATGTTCAACGGGACGGAGCATTACGACGATGAGTTTTTCAAACCGTTGGAACAGGTCGGCGCTACCGACATGAACGGCACGACCAACGAGGACCGCACCAACTATTTTCAGAACGTGCCCAACACCGCGATAGACGTTGCCCTGTGGATGGAATCCGACCGCATGGGACACATGATCGGCGCCATCACGCAGGAGAAATTGGACGAGCAGCGCGGCGTCGTGCAGAACGAGAAGCGACAGGGCGAGAACCGGCCCTACGGTAAAGTGTGGACGACGATTACCGAGAATACGTATCCGAAAGGGCATCCTTACTCCTGGACCGTGATCGGGTCGATGGAAGATCTGGATGCTGCGAGCCTCGAGGACGTGCATGAATGGTTTAAGAACAACTACGGCGCGGCCAACGCCATCCTTTCGATAGCCGGCGATGTTGACACGCAGACCGTCAAGGAGCAGGTTGAGGAACATTTCGGCAGTATTGCATCGGGTCCGCCCGTCGTCAAACAGGAGGTCTGGATCGCGAAACGTTCCGGCACGCACCGGCACAGAATGCAGGACCGCGTGCCGCAAGCGCGTGTCTACAAAGTGTGGAACGTCCCTCAATGGGGTACCGTGGACGCCAATCTGTTAGACCTGGTCAGCGACGTTCTCTCAGCGGGGAAAACTTCCCGGCTGTACAAACGCCTGGTGTACGAAGACCAGATCGCTACCAACGTCTCGGCTTACGTCGCCCTCGGCGAGATAGCCGGACAGTTCACCATTCAGGCGACGGCTCGTCCGGATGCGGATCTAGCCGAGGTGGAAAAGGCTCTTGATGAGGAGCTGGCGCGGTTCCTGAAAAAGGGACCCACGCGGAAAGAGCTCAGACGCATTAAAACACAGTACGTCAGCAGGATGGTCCGTGGCGTCGAGCGGATTGGCGGATTTGGCGGCAAGTCCGATATTCTGGCCATGAGCGAAGTTTACGGAGGCAGCCCGGACTCTTACAAGACGGCCCTTGCACACGTCGGTGAAGCAAACGTGAAAAGCTTGCGCGCCATCGCCCGAAAGTGGCTCTCAGACGGGGTTTACGTCCTCGAAGTTCATCCTTTCCCTGAACACAAGGTTGCGGAGGCTGACGTGGACCGATCGAGACTGCCTGAGCCGGGTGCTCCGCCGGCGGCGAAGTTCCCGAAACTGGAGCGCACCACCCTCTCGAACGGTCTCAAGGTTGTTCTTGCTGAACGCCACGCGATCCCGGTCGTCAACTTCAACCTGCTGATCGATGCCGGATACGCCGCCGACCAGTTTGGCCTGCCCGGTACCGCTATGCTGGCTATGGACATACTCGACGAGGGGACAAAGAGCCGAACGGCCCTGGAGATCAGTGAGGAGCTGGCTATGTTGGGCGCAGGTCTGGGCACCGGTTCAAACCTCGATATGTCCAGCGTGTTCCTTTCCGCTCTCAAAGCAAACCTGGACGAATCGCTCGACATTTTCGCCGACGTCATACTGAATCCCTCTTTTCCTGAAGGAGAATTCGAGCGGTTGCAGAAGGAACAACTGGCGGGAATCCAGCAGGAGAAAGCATCGCCGAGCACGATGGGGCTGCGCGTGTTCCCCCGCATCTTGTACGGTGAGAGCCACGCTTACGGGAATCCTCTTACTGGCTCAGGAACGGAGGAGTCCGTTTCGAGTCTCAAAGTTGAGGCGCTGGTCGACTTTCACCGGACGTGGTTCAAGCCTAACAACGCAACGCTTATAGTTGTGGGCGACACCACCCTGGAAGAGATAGGACCGGAACTGGAGAAGCTGTTCAGGTCGTGGAACGCGGCGGACGTGCCCGAGAAGAACATCGGTGCGGTCGAGCACCAACCGGAATCCGTGATATACATTATGGACCGGCCGGACGCGCAGCAGTCAGTGATCTTCGCGGGTCACGTCGCGCCGCCGAAAGCTAATCCGGACGAGATCGCCATCGAGACGATGAACTACATTCTTGGCGGCAGCTTCACGTCGCGTATAAACATGAACATACGTGAGGACAAGGGTTGGTCGTACGGCGCGCGCAGCAGTCTGGTGGCCGCACGCGGCCAGCGACCTTACCTAGTGTCCACCTCCGTGCAGACTGATAAGACGGATGATACCATGGTGGAGATTGCACGGGAGTTGGGCGATATTCGCGGCGACCGGCCCGCCACTCAGGAGGAACTCGGCAAGGCGAAGAACGGCCAGACCTTGAAACTGCCCGGCGCCTGGGAGACGATGGGTGCCGTCGGCGGTTCGATCACCAACATAGTGTCGTTTGGACTGCCGGACAATTATTACGAGACCTATCCCGGGAAGGTCCGATCTCTGACCGTCGGGGACGTCTCCGATGTCGCGAGAAATGTCGTTCGCCCCGACAATCTCGTCTGGGTAGTGGTCGGCGACCGCAGCAAGATCGAGGCGGAGGTTCGCGAGCTGCGATTCGGAAAGCTGCGCTTCATGGATGCCGATGGCGTTCTCTTGGAGGAGTGACCGGCGCCGTTCAAACGGGTGATCAGGAGGCAGCGCGGCGCGACCGGCGCGCCAGAGACGCGTACAGGGCGAGTATTGCGCCGAATGTCAGGAGGGATACCGCCCAGTTGCCTTCCCCTTCACGGAACGTGAAGCCGCGACTGAGCGGAATCGCCAGAAGGATCCCCATAATCGCCTCCCCGGCGATGAGTCCCGAGCCGAAGAGGACGCCTGAGTCCTGGGCTTCCGACGGACCATCCCCGACCGAACGGCGGCTGAAGAAGTGGCGGATCAGCCCGCCGATGAAGATGGGAATGACGAGAGAGAAAGGTAGATAGATACCGACGGCCACCGGCATCACGTGCGTCCGAAAGCTGCTGCCGGAAAGCTCCAGCAGGCGGTTTGTCACTATCAGCCCAACGCCAATCGCTGCACCAATACCGATCATGTTCCACGGTAACGCAGGACCCTCACCGAAGAAGCTGCTTGTCAGACTCGCAAACAGTGTGGCCTGTGGCGCGGCGAGGCTGTCGCTTCCGATGACGTACGAGTTGTGCAGCAGCGACATGATGGGGGCGAAAAAGAACGCGGGAATGATCGCGCCAAGTATCTCTGTCCATTGTTGTCTGGCAGGTGTAGCACCAACGAGCTGACCGGTCTTCAGGTCCTGCGCGACGTCCCCCGCCGTGCAGGCCGCACAGCACACAACGCCCGCTACGCCGAGCGTCGCGAGAATCGCCGACTCGCCTCTGATTCCGAGGCCCAGAAGCGTCCCGGCGGCAATCAGGAGAGCGCAGATGGTCATGCCGGAAACCGGAGAGTTCGAGGACCCGACGAGGCCAACGATGTAGGTTGCAACGGCGACGAACAGGAATGCGGTGATTATCATGATCGTTGCCGTAATCGCCGCGACGCCCACGCTGCCGACGAGGTAGTCATAGAAAAAGAAGGTGGCGAACGTGGTGAGCAGCAAGACCGCCAGCAGCCAGCCAAGCGGCATGTCTCGGTCGGTGCGCGGCCGTTCGGTGGAACCTTTACCGACCCCGCTTGTGACGCCGCGAAGGCCGGCTACGCCCGCTACGATTCCGCGTCTAACGTGCCAGACGGAATACAAACCGCCCACCAGCATCGCGCCCACGCCCATGTAACGGACCTGGGTCGCCCAGATGTCCCGCGCCACCTCCATGGGGACCATCCCGGGTTCGTATCCTCCTAGAAGCGGTATTGCGACCAGCCAGGCGATGACTCCGCCAAGCGTGATCAGCGACGCGATATGCAGATTCACGATGTAGCCCACCGCGACCAGCGCGAGGCTCATGTCCGAGCCCAGGTAGAAAACAGATCTGCCGCGCGCAATCGCGCCCTTGACTGCATCCTGGATCAAGTGGAGTCCGCTCACCATGAACTTGAAGACAGCACCTATCGCAAGCCCCGAGGCGATCGATAGGATTCCTGCCCCACCCTCTTCTCCTACGATCAACACCTCTGAGCAAGCCACCCCTTCGGGATAGACAAGATCGGGCCGGCCAACGATCAACGCACGGCGCATCGGAACCATGAACACTACTCCAAGTAGTCCCCCAAGCATAACAATAAGAGTGGTGGGCCAGAACTCGAAATCCTTCCATTCGCCGATCAGCACCAGGGCGGGTACCGTGAAGATCGCGCCGGCCGCAAGGCTCTCACCCGTGGAAGCCATAGTCTGGACAATGTTGTTTTCCAGGATAGTGCCGCGACGCAGGACTTTGCGAAGGATAGCCATACTGATGACCGCTGCGGGGATCGATGCGCTCACCGTCATACCGGCGCGAAGTCCAAGGTAAGTGTTGGCGGCGCCCATGACGATGCTCAGGATCGCTCCGAGAATAAGAGCTGTAATTGTGACCTCGGGGATGTTCTTGTCTGCGGGGACGTACGGTTCTACTTGTGACTGGTTTGATTTCAAATTATCAATGCCCCGTTGAGCCATGCGTTGATACCGCCCACGCGAAATGTGCTCTGAACGCGTGCAACAACCTATCAGAAACCGCGCTTCTCGTCAAGTCCCCAGGCATGCTGTGTCATAACTCTTTGATAATGTCCTCAGGTGGACTCGGTAGAAATGTCCTCTAT